>JBBRBG010000244.1:0-12385 GCA_038206055.1 Haliangiales bacterium | reverse complement strand
ATCTGATTCACCGGATCGTCCTCGACCACCAAGATCTTCTTCACGCACCCGAAGGGTAGCACGCTCTACACGAAGCGATTCGACGAGACCGGACCTCCGGCCCACAAGCGCGACCGCGGGCCCGGCTGCGGCGGCCAGGTGGCAGCGACCAGCGCGTCCCACCGCTCCGGATCGTCGGAGACCATGTCCGCCGCGCCGAGGCCCGGGCTCGCCGCGATGGTCTCCGCGATCGCGAGGCTCGAACGGCCATCCTCCGCCCACGGGGATACCAGCGACTGATAGAGCAGCGTCGTGACGTCGGGCGCGATCGGACTATCGGTCGTCCACGGCGACGCGTGGGCGAAGATGATCTGCTCCGCACGCCGCTGCTCGAGCTGCGGCGCGAAGTGCAACGGGAGCTCGTGGAGGTCGTAGATCGCGACGAGCCCGGGCGCCGGCACGCCGACCGCCGGCCACGGCGCACGCGGGATCCCCAGGCGCAGCGCGATCGCCTCGGCGAGGATCTCGTCGTCGCGCCGCGGCGGTGCATACACGCATGGCAGCCCGAGATCGCGAACGAGCACGTGCAGACGATCGAGGCCGGTCGAGATCAGAGGCAGCGAATCAGCGAGCCATGCATACCGGCCGTGCATCGGCTCGTCAAAGCCGTACGGCGATTGATGCGACAGGAGCCCGCCGGTGAGCACGTAATGCCACCCGCGCAGATCGCGCGCATCGAGCGGCGCGATCGCCTCCACTCGGTCGGCACGCTCGACGATGCC
Organism: Haliangiales bacterium; assembly: GCA_038206055.1. Classification (GTDB taxonomy): domain Bacteria; phylum Myxococcota_A; class Polyangia; order Haliangiales; family Haliangiaceae; genus JABFXX01. Next base: position 11,624 of record JBBRBG010000244.1, on the reverse strand, counting down.
GGCGATCGTGGTGTGCAGCATCTCGGTTTCGGCGCCGGTCGGCGCGAGCGCGGGCAACAGCTCGCGCGTGATCGCGACTCGACCGCTCATCGCCGCGTTGTACGCGTAGAGGTAGCGCGGCAGGTAGCTACGCGCGCGCATGGCCGGATGCTCCTCGAGCAGCGCGAAGGCATCTGAGTGGCGCAGCGCAGACTCGAGCGCCGAGACGAGCTCGCACACGACCTCCTCGCTGTCGCCCACGAGCGCGAGGCAGTGCCACAGGATACTCGCCGCGATCTCTGGAAGCCCGACATCGATCAGCTCGTAGCCGAGCTGGTACATACGATCGGGACTGTCCGGGTCGCGGACCGCGTCGGCCGCCAGCTCTGCCAGCGCATCCGCACCGCGCAGCGCCGCGAGCTCGCCGAGCTTCCCGAGCCACGCGGGCAGATCCGCCCGCGGGAGATGCTTACCGTGCGGCCACTCGAGGACCGCTCGCAGCTGTGCGATCGCGCTGGGTTGATCCTCCGCCATCAGCGCTCACAGCTTCGCGAGCTTGCTCGAAGCAGCCCACAGGCTCTTCCGCACGGCCGCATCGCGCGCGGCAACCGCCGGCGGGGTCGACGTGCCCTCGTTGAAGTACGTGCCGGATGGATCATCGATGGACTCGCCGCCCGCGAGGCGAACGCTGGTCTTCGCACCGGTCTCGACCGACGCACCCTGCACGGGACCGAAGCCCTGACGCAGGAGCTTCGTCCCGATCACACCGGGGTGCAGCGAGTACGCGACCAGCTTCGCCGGGTCGTGGCGCTCCGCGAGCTCGAGCGCGTGCATCACGTTCGCGAGCTTCGACTGCGCGTACGCCGCGTAGCCGGTCCAGCCGGCGGCGAGCGAGAGGTCCTCGAGGTGGATCCGACCGCGCGTGTGAGCGATCGAGGACACGTTGATCACGCGCGACGGTACCCGCGTCGCGCTTGCCTCGAGGCGCTCCGCGAGCAGCTCGGTCAGGAGGAACGGACCGAGGTGGTTGACCGCGAATGTCAGCTCCGCGCCATCCGGCGTTACCGCGCGCTCCTCGGCGAAGATGCCGGCATTGTTGACGAGGACGTGGAGCTCCGGTACGCGCGCCAGGATCTGCTCGACCCCCTTGCGCACGCCGGCCGGTGACGCGAGATCGAACGACACGCCCTCGAGCTCGGCTCCCGGCAGCTCCTCGGTGAGCTTCGCGATCGCGGCATCGACCTTCGGCTTGCTGCGGCCGTGGAGAATGACCTTGGCGCCCGCTGCCGCCAACGCACGAGCGGTGGCCCGACCGATGCCATCGGTCGACCCGGTAACGAGGACGACGCGCCCTTCACTCATGCCGCGAAGATAGCGCACGAACGATCGCCGGTGGGACACGGGGCAGCCGCGGCTCGAGTTCCCGCGCCGTCGCATTGGTCAGGAGTTGCGGGGTCACCCCCGTCCATGCGGCGAGCTTCGCGAGCGCCGCATCGCGATCCGCCGCCGACAGCCGGGAGATCGACGAGCCGTGTGTTCCCGTCGCCTTGACCAGGAGAAGCGAGTCCGTTGCCTGGCCGAGGTCGAACTTGCCGCCGGTCCACGGATCCCACTGGCCGTAGATGAACAGGAGACGACTGCCCTGCGTCTTCACCCAGTCATCGATGTCGTGCATCGCGACGCCGCCGTCGTAGGGCGGCTCGGCGGTGGGGAGCCCACCTGCGTAGTCGGCATCGGTGAACATCATGAACGCATCGAGGTACGGCGTGGCGCTATCCGGATACCCGAGCTGGAAATATGCCTGGTAGTAGTACGCATCGAACAGGCCGACCTGCGCGTCGTCATTGTCGGTGACCGGGCTGATCTCGTCGAGGAACTGCCACAGCTTGTCGTCGGAGTCGGTCACCGCGGGCACGGAGCCACAGAAGTTGACGCCGTAGTACTGCCAGAATGACCACTCGAGGCTGACGATCGAGCTCTCGACCGCGGGCCGCAGCGGGATCCGCGTGTAGCTGTGAGGCTTGGCGGCATCCTGCGCCTGCGCGGTCGCCTTGGCTTCGAGCGCGACCCGCCGATCACGGAGCATCACCGTCGCGAGGTCGCGGACGGCCTGGCGGCATGCCGGGGGCCCGATGGTGTCGAGGAACGCGGTGTAGCGGTTATCCGGTGCGGCGAACGAGATCGGCGCGACGTAGGGCACGGTGCCGGCCACGTCGTCGGGGAAGAACCGGCGGTGGAAGATCGCGGTCATCCCACCCTTGCTGCCGCCGGTGGTGATGAACTTGCCCGTGTAGATGGTCTGGAGCGCCGCGATGATCGCGTGCTCGTCGGTGGCCATCTGCTTGATCGTCAGCTTCGACCAGTCGGCCGGGTCCGGGCGTGACTCGGCAAAGTACCGATGCTCGATCGAGATCTGGTTCGCCGACAGCATCCGGGTCAGCTCGACCGGGGAGTCTCGGTAGTAGTCCCAGTAGCCCGAGGTGTGGACGACCATCGGCGCGCCGGTATCGGCGTGGAGGAGCGAGACCTCCTGCTCGAACGACGGTCCGCTCGGGTTGTCGTGATCGACCGGCTGCCGGAAGTGCAGGACGATGTACGTGAAGCCCGCCGCGTCGGTCGGCATCTGCTCGGCCCGCACGCCGGGGAGCGCGTTGAGCTGGATCAGGAGGGCGCTGGCGGACGGCGCATCCGGCGCAACCTCGAGGTTGTCGCCGCAGGCGGTGAACGCCCCCACGGCGGCAAACAGGGCGAGCACTCGGGACATGAGGCGCAGCTTGCCAGGTCAGCGCCTTGTGGGGTAGGCATTGCGCGTCATGGCACTTTCCGTCGGTATTGTCGGCCTGCCCAACGTGGGCAAGAGCACGGTGTTCAACGCCCTCACGGCCGGCAAGGCCGAAGCCGCCAACTACCCGTTCTGCACGATCGATCCCAACGTCGGCGTCGTGCCGGTGCCCGACGAGCGTCTGGCGCGGATCACGAAGTGGATCCCGCCGCAGAAGGTCATCCCCGCGATCGTCGAGATCGTCGACATCGCCGGCCTGGTCAAGGGCGCGTCCCAGGGCGAAGGCCTCGGCAACAAGTTCCTCGCGAACATCCGCGAGACGCAGGCGATCTTGATGATGGTCCGCTGCTTTGACGATCCGAACGTCATCCACGTCTCGGGCTCGGTCGATCCGATGCGCGACATCGACATCATCGATCTCGAGCTCGCGCTCTCCGACGTGGAGTCCTCGGAGCGCCGTCTCAAGAAGGCGAGTGGCCTCGCGAAGACCGGCAACAAGGAAGCGAAGATCGAGCTCGCGCTCGTCGAGAAGGTCAACGCGCACCTCTCGGCCGGCAAGGCCGTGCGCAACCTCGAGATGACCGACGACGAGCGCAAGACGGTCGCCACGTGGGGCCTGCTCACCGCAAAACCGGTGCTGTACTGCTGCAACGTCGGCGAGGGCGATCTGCCCGGCGGAAACGCGTGGAGCAACCTGGTCAAAGATCGCGCGAAGACCGAGCAGGCAGGCGTGGTGATCCTGTGCGGCAAGGTCGAGGCGGAGCTGGCGGAGCTCCCGGATGCGGATCGCGCGGAGCTGCTGTCGTCGTATGGCCTGACGGAGCCCGCGCTCGCCTCGCTCGCGCGCGAGTGCTATCGCCTGCTCGGGCTGCAGTCGTACTTCACCGCCGGCGAGAAGGAAGTGCGCGCGTGGACGGTGAAGAAGGGCGCGACCGGGCCGCAGGCGGCCGGCGTGATCCACACGGACTTCGAGAAGGGATACATCCGCGCGCAGGTCTACTCGCTCGCGGACCTCGAAGCGCACCACTCCGAGGCGGGGATCAAGGCCGCCGGAAAGATGCGCGTCGAGGGCAAGGACTACATCGTCCAGGACGGCGACATCATGCACTTCCTGTTCAACGTCTGATCGACGCGCACCACGTCACCACGCTGCACGGCACACGCTCGGCGGCTGCGTAGTGCGCGCGAAGCTCGTCGCGAATGGCGACCGCCGCCTCGGGCGATAGCTCGTAGCTCGCGCCGAGGAACGTCCACACCTCGTCGAACGTGCCGCCGAGATCGAGCTCCCAGCGCTCGAAGTGCGGGGCGCCCCAGCCGGGAAACAGCTCGCGCCATCCGGCCTCGGACTTTGCACGCGGATCGCCGAGCCGGCGGGGCGCAGCGGCGTGGGGACGCAGCGCGGCGAGAAAGCGATCGAATGCGTCGTCACCCGTCGGCGTCGCGGTCGGCCCGCCGCCGAGGAGCGCGATGAACATCCCACCGGGTGCGAGCACGCGATCGATCTCGCGGACCACGGCCGGTAGATCGTCGAACAGCATGAACGCGAGGTGGCAGGTGACCGTGTCGAACACGCCGCCGGCGAACGGCAACCGCTGCGCCCTGCCCTGCACCACGGACGGTGTGGCGCCGAGCTCCTCGCGGGAGATGTCGATGCCGATCGCGCTCGCCGGGAGGCGGCGCAGCAGCGCGCCGTCACCGCACGCGAGATCGAGGACGCTGCCGGTCGCGCGCGCAGCGAGCCGGTCGTAGCTGCCGCCGCGCTCCATCGCGCGCGCGGTGATCCCCGGATGTGCGGCGTGGAAGGCGCGCAGGAACCGCTCGTGCTCGCTCACGCGCGATACGATACCCGCGCGCATGCTCGCCGGCCTGGTGATGGTGACGATCGCCGCGGCCTCGTGGGGGACGTGGAGTCTGTTCCTGCGCCCGACCGGCCTGCCGGCCACCGTCAGCGCGCCGATCATCTTCCTCGTGATGGGCCTCGCGGCGCTGCCGTTCGCACTGCGCGGACCGCGAACGGTGTGGGATCGCCGCACCGTGACGCTGCTCGTGCTCAACGCCGCGTTTGACGCGCTCAACATCCTCACGTTCTTCGGTGCGATCGCGGTGACCACCGTCGCGATCGCGGTGCTCACGCACTACGCGGCGCCGATCCTGATCGCGCTCGCGGCGCCGCGGATCGAACGTATCCGAACACCGGGGGCGCCGGCCGCGGCCGTGGTCGCCCTCGCCGGGCTGGTCGTCGTGCTCGAGCCGTGGCGGGCCCCGGCGGCCGGGGCGGTCGTGGGTGGGCTCCTCGGCCTCGCCTCGGCGGTCTGCTACGCCGGCAATACCTTCACGGTGCGCAGGCTCGCCGAGCGCATCGGCGCACCCCGAGCGATGGCGTACCACTCGCTGATCGCGGCGGCGGCGACCGCGCCGTTCGCGTTGGCCTACGGTGCGATCGACGCGCACGCCCTTGGCCTCCTCGCCGCAGGGGCGATCACCATCGGCGCAGGATCCGGGATCCTCTATGTCATCGGGTTGACGAGGATCGGGAGCGCTCGTGCGGCCGTCCTCACCTATGCGGAGCCCCTGGTCGCAGTCCTGGTCGGCGCCTTCGTGTGGGAGGAGACCCTCCACCGGACCGCGGTGATCGGCGGCGCACTCGTCCTGGGCGCGGGCATCTACGTTGCACGGAAGGCGCGCTACCATCATGACCATGCCGCGCGTGACCATCGCGATGCCCGCGTTCAATGAAGAGCACTACATCGAGGCGTGCATCGCCAGCGTGCAGGCTCAGGACTACCCGGGCGACCTGATCGAGATCCTCGTCGCGGACGGTCGGTCGACCGATCGGACCCGCGAGATCCTGGCCCGACTCTCCGAGGCCGATCCGCGGATCAAGATGATCGACAACCCCGCGAAGCTCCAGGCCGCGGGCCTCGGCCTGCTCGTCAAGGCGGCGACCGGCGACATCATCGTGCGCATGGACGTCCACTGCGAGTACGCGCCTGACTACGTGCGCCGCTGCGTGGAGACCCTCGAAAAGACCGGCGCCGATAACGTCGGCGGTGCGCAGCGCGCGAAGGCGAAGACGCCATTCCAGCGCGCGCTGTGTGCGGCGCTCTTGAGCCCGGTCGGCGTCGGTGGCGCCAAGTACCGCTCGGCCGATGCCGAGGGCTTCGTCGATACCGTGTTCCTCGGCGCGTTCCGCCGCGCGGTCTTCGAGACCGTGGGCCTGTGGGATCCGGCGGCGATCACGAACGAGGATTCGGAGCTGAACCAGCGCATCCTGGAGTCCGGCGGCCAGATCTACTTGTCGAAGGACATCGTGGTCAGCTATTTCCCCCGCGACTCGTTCAAGTCGCTCGCCACGCAGTACTTCCGCTACGGCCGCGGCCGCGCGCGCACGCTGCTCAAGCTCGGCAAGGCGCCGACGATTCGCCCGTTCATCCCGTTCCTCGCGGTCAGCGGGATGGCCGCGACCCTCGCGATTCCCCTGCTCTGGCCACTCGCGCCCGCAGTGTTCGCGACCTACGCGCTCGCGACGGGTGCGGAGGCCGTGCGCGTCGGCGGCAAGCTCGGCGCCGGCGGGATCTCGACGGTGTGGCGGATCTTCCCGGTGCTGCACGCATCGCATGCGGCCGGCTTCGCCGCGGGTCTCTGGCAGTACCTGCGCAAGCCCGACTGGCCGGCCGAGCCGGAGCGCGTCGCGGTCCGCAAGGTCCAGCTCCGCGCGGTCTGATCGAGCGGCGCAACGATTCGGGCGGCTGCGCGCCGCACGTTCGTGGGGCTTTCAGTCGAGCGGGATCTGGGCCTTGTTGTCGGCGATCCGGATCAGCTCGCGCGCCGCGGCGAGACGCACCGCGAGCGTCACGCGCGCGACGACCTCTTCGGTGATCCGCGCGAACCCGAGCAGGCGCGCGGCATCGCGGATCAGATCGTTCGGCGCGATACCGTTCGCCCGCTCGACCACGATGCGCGCCGCCGAGGCGAGCTCGGAGAGCGGCACCTCGAGGATCTCTCGGCGCGCGCTGAGGCCCTGCCCCGCCACGCGCACTGCAGGCACGCCATCGGGATCCTGGTCGAGGCGCCACACGATGTCGGCCTCGTCGCCCGAACGGCCGCGGCCGGAGAGCGCGACCTTGACCTGATCGGTGACGCGCTGGGTGACACGGCCGATGCCGAAGTATCCACCGACGCGGCGCGCGAGCAGATCGACGTGCATCGGCGCCTCGGCCGCGAGCACCTGCTCGACTACCTTGCCGAGCTCCGCGAGGTGGCGCGGCGCGAAGAGATCATCCGGCGTACGCCGACCGTTCGGGATGGCTGCCGCGGTGTAGGGACCGATCGCGATCGCGCCCTTCTTGATCCGCGTCGGGGTGGTGTGGCCTTCGTACGCGGCGAGCACGGTGGCCTCGGTGGGTCCCGAGCCCGCGGCGATCACCGGCTCCCCGAGTGGCGGGATCTTGACGACGGGCGCGGATCCCGACGCGGCGACGAGCTGGCCGGATGCGCGTGCCGCACGCGGCGGCTTGGTCGGTGCGATCGGTGCGCGGCGCTGCCGGTTCGCGGCGATCGCCGTGACGATGGCGCCGTGAGCGCGCTGGATCTCGCGCTCCGGGTCGGCCCACCAGTCGAGGCCCCAGATCCGGTGCATGCGCCAGCCGAGCTGCGTCAGGATCTGGGCGCGCAACCGATCGCGATCGCGGGCGACGGAGGCGGTGGCGTACGCGGGTCCATCGTGCTCGATCGCGAGCACGTAGCGCTCCGGGTCGCTCGGGTCGACCACCGCAAGGTCGAGCTTGTACGCTCCGCTGCCGACCTGGTGACGAACCGCCCAGCCGCGCTCGGCGAGGGCGCGCGCGATCGCGGCGGTGATCGGACTCGCAGCCTTCGTGGCCTCGGTTGGCCGGCCTGCGCCACCGCCGGCGCGGGCGAACGCGAGGAACGCGGCGAGGTCGCGGACCGCGGGTGCGGCGTCATCGTGAAGATCCTCGGGCGCGAAGCTCGAGAACACCACGATCTGCTCGCGCGCGCGGGTCAACGCCGACGCGAGCGCGCGCGTCCCGGACGGCTCCGAGAGCGCGCCGAGATGCATCGTCATCACGCCATCGGGCGCGGGGCCGTACCCGATCGACATCAGGATCACGTCGCGATCGTCGACGCCGAGTGCGGTCAGATCCTTGATCACAAGCGGCTCTCCGGCCGACGCGATCGACGGCTCGCCGAGTAGAGCGGCATCGATCAGGTCCTCGATCAGCTCCGCCTGTGCCGCCGAGCCCGCGATGATTCCGAGCGAGCGCATGCGTTGAATCGGATCACGCAGGCGCGCGAGCGCCTCGGCGACCACGGCCTCCGCCTCGACGCGGTTGTGCTCGGTACCGTCACGATCGAAGGTGCCATCGATGCGGCGCCACGCGACGCCGAGGTCCGGTGACGCCTGGGGAGCCGGCAGCAGCTGCAGGCGATCGCCGTAGTAGCGCTGGTTCGCGAACGCGAACACGTCCTCGTGCTTGCTGCGGTACTGCCATGCGAGTGACAGCTCGGGCAACTTGGCTGCGATGCAGTCCTCGAGCAGGCTCGCGGCGCCATCCGCCGGACCGAGCTGCTGCGAATCACCGACGATGACCGCGGACGTCGCGCGGCCGAGCGCGCCGATCGCAGCAGTCGTGGGCAACCGCGACGCCTCGTCGAAGATCACCACGTCGAACCGCGGCAGTGCGGGATCGAGGTACTGCGCCACCGTCGACGGCGTCATCAACATGCACGGCGCGAGGCACGGCAGGATCGTGGGCAGCTCGGCAAACAGCGTGCGCAGCGGCTTGTGGCCGCGCTGCTTCTTCAGCTCCGCCATGAGCACGGCGAGCTCGATGGTCGTGGGATCCTTCGAGGTGGCGTCGAGCTTGCCGGAGATCCGAGGAACGCGATCCGCGAGGCGGACCAGCGCACGGGCGCGCGAGAGCGCGAGCGCACCGCGATCGAGATCCGCGAACGCCGAGACCTGCGCGTGATGCGAAGCACCGTGGAACTGCGCGAGCGCGGGCGTCTCGGTGAGCTCCGCGTCGCCCCACGCGAGGAGCGTCGCGCGTTCCCACGCGGGCGCGAGCTCGTCGGCGCCGAGGTCGCCGCGCTCGATCGCCGCGACCGCCGGGCCGATGCCCGCAGCGATCGCTGCGTGCCGCGCCGCATGGAACGCGACCCATGCGGGCAGTGATTCGATCGCGAGCCGCAGTGCAAACGCGCGCTCGATGAGCGCGGCGAGGTGGTCGTCGCCGGCCCCGAGCGTCATCGCATCGATGCCGATCGTGGTCGCGAGGTTCGCGAGCGCCGGGATCCAGCGGGCGACCGCCTCGGCGAGCCGCGCGAACGGCAACAGCTCCGCGGCCGAGGCCGAGGGTCCCGCAGCCACCTGGGCCACGAGCGCGCGCCACGACGTCGCGCGCATCGCCGTGTTGCCACCAACGGTCAGCTCGACCGCATCGAACGCTTTGCGCAGCTCGGCCGACCAGCCGACCGCCGCGTCGAGCTTGCTCAGATCCAGCGCGAGCGGATCGCCACCGAGCTCGCCGAACCAGCGTTTCGCCGGCTCCGCGGCGCCGAGCAGCGCCGCACGGCACGCGCGCTCTGCCATCACCGCCTCGAGCGCCGAGATCATCGCGCTATCGGTATCGAGCTGCGCGGGCATCGCCGCGGCCTTGATCTCCGCGCGCACGTTGCGCAGCGCCACGTAGCGCAGCGGCCCCATGCTCGAGGTCCACTTGCGGAGCTGCGTCCACAGCGCGTTCGCATCAATGCTCTCGACCGTGTCGGTGAAGCCGTCCTCGACCTCGATCGCGAGCTGGCGATGCCGGTGTGCGAGCTGGAGGAACGCCAGCGGATCGCGCGGCACTTCGACACTCCCCACACCGCGAGCACGAATCAGCGCGATCGCCTCGCCAATATCGGTCCCGCGCCCCGCCTTGATGTGCGTGAGCATCTCGGCTCCCGGCCGCGGCGTCGCAGCCGCCAGCGCCGCGAGCGCGCCGAGCGCGATGAGCTGGTCGCGCGAGCTCGCAACGAGATTCGGTACCAGCGCACCCACTTCGGCGACCGCCGCCGCGAGCCCCGCCGCCGCCTGCCCCATCTCCTCGAGCGCCGCGAGCGCCGCCGCCTGGCCATCCGCCGGCAGCCGGTCGATCGTCGACGCGCGCCACGGATGTGCGGCCACCGGCTCGACTGGCACCGCCGCCTCAGCGAGCCCCGTCACCGCCGCCTTGCGCCGCTCGAACGTCGCGCGATCGAGCCCGACCGCATCGCGCTCCGCGAGATCCGCGCGCGGTGTGGTCCGCAGCTCGACCAGCCGACCGAGCACGTCGTGCACCGAACGCCCGAACGGCCCCACCTTGTGCAGCGCCGCAACGTACACGTCGAGTCCGGTCCGCAGCTCCACGAGCCGTGCGTCGTCGCCGCTTGGACCGGTGCCCGGTCGGAATGCGCGATCGAACACCCGCCCGAGCTGCGCCACGATCGCCTGCCGCGACGTCTCCGCCGATGCCACACCCAGGCAGAACTCGCCGAGGCCGACCTGCGAGAGCCGCTCGCGCACCACGTCGAGTGCCGCGAGCTGCTCGCTGACAAACAGCACCGTCTTGCCGTGGCTGATGCAGTGCGAGATCACGTTCGCGATCGTCTGAGAGCTGCCCGTGCCAGGCGCCGCCTGGAGCACGAAGCTCGCGCCGTGCGACGCCGCCGCCACCGCCGCGAGCTGGCTCGCATCCGCATCGAGCGGCGCGAGGACGTCCGCGATCGCCTTGGGTCGGGTCACCGCCTCCGCAGCCGCGATCGAGGGCTGACCAAATGGTCCGCGCCCCGCGTTGGCGAGGTGCGCGAGCACCGGGCTCGCCGCGAGTGTGGCCTCGGCGCGCTCGAGGTCCGCCCACATTGCCAGCCCGTCGAGCGGAAACACCCCGAGGTGGGCCGTGCGCTCGACCTTCCAGCCGGGTCGGGTCACCGCGATCCCCTCGGCCGCATCCAGCAGACCGAGCAAGTCGAGTGAGACCTCCGGATCGTCATCGCCCGGCACCGCGAGCACAACGTCGACATCGCGCGCGAGCTTGGCAACCAGCGCCTGGTTGATCCGCGGTTCGACGCCCTCGCGCCCCACCAGCCGCATCCCCGCCCCCGTCGCGTGCTCGAGCTCCGCCGGCCACAGCACGAGCGGCGCCGCGTGGGCGACCCCGTCCGCATCGAGCCACGTCAGGGAACCGAGCGCGAGCCACAGCACCTGCAGCCCGCGCTCCGCGAGCTCGCGCTTCGCCGCGCGGCGCATCGCCGTCAGACGGCGATCGAGCTCCGGCGTCGTCAGCGGAACGCGCAGCCATCCGTTCTCGACGGCGGGATCGCAGCCCGCCTCGAACGCGAACGCGCCACCCCCTGCCAGCGTCAGCGCGAGCTTCACCGGATCCGCACCGGGGAGCGGGATCAGCGTCTTGCCCTCCCGGAGGTGGAGGAGGTGATTCGCCGCGGAGAGATCCATCAACGACGCCATCCAGCTCTTCACGCGGTCAATCTACGCCAGTTGGATCGTTCCTCGTCGAGAACGGGGCGCGCGGGGGAGATCCCGAGATCTGCTCGGCCGACGAACGCGAGCCATCGCCAATGACGCCGAGCAATCAGACCTCTCAATCGACCTCGTCGTCACCATCCACGCACTGCTTCTCGATCCAGATCCCGAATCGAGCCCGAGCCCGAGATGAGCCGGCAGCCGATGCCGATGCCGATGCCGATGCCGATGCCGATGCCGATGCCGATGCCGATGCCGATGCCGATGCCGATGCCGATGCCGATGCCGATGCCGATGCCGATGCCGACTTGGTGGGGCAATCCGCGGAAACAGTGAGCC
>JBBRBG010000243.1:0-12391 GCA_038206055.1 Haliangiales bacterium | reverse complement strand
GATGCGTTCGTGGTCTACCACCCGCCGCGGCACGCGCCGCCCGCACCGCACATCGAGATGATCGAGGTGGAGGTACCACCTATGGTGACGCCGCCGCCGCCGCCCGTGATCAAGCCGCCGGAGCCGGTGGTGCCCGATCCGCCAATCGTGCAGAAGACGGTCGCGCGGACCCAGATCCGGCCGCAGACCCGCGCGGTCGAGCCGCCGCCAACGGCCGACCCGCCACCAACCACCGACGCTCCGAACGGCGGCGAGCAAGTCGTGCAGATGGCGGATGTGATGCCTGGCACCACCGGGGTCGGCGTCCTCCCTGGTAGGAGAACCTCGGAGAGGGTTGGCCGGGGTGGAACCGGCGGTGGAACCGGGGCTGGATCGGGCTCCGGTACCGAGGATGCGCCGAAACCGACCTCGATCGCGACCATCAAGAAGCGGGCGATGCCGAAGGGTGACTACGGTTACTTCAAGGCCGGCAAGGACTACCCGCCGGAGGCGCGCCAGCTCGGGATCGAGGGCAAGATCTTGGTCCGGCTCGTGGTCGACGATACCGGCAAGGTGCGCTCCACGACGCTGGTCTCGAAGCTCGGCCACGGCCTCGACGAGCTCGCGCTGACCCGCTCCAAGGAGCTCGCGTTCGAGCCCGCGATCGACACCGACAACCACCCCGTCTCGTCGGTGGTCGTGTGGACGTTCGATATGACGTTACCGAAGTAGATCGCTATCCGAGCACTACCCCAAGGGGTTTCGGTCCCGTCGACAACGGGCGTAGAATGAACGCAATGCGCAATCCATGGGGGATGGGCGCTGTACTGGCGCTCGCCATCGTCGCGAGCTCCAGCCCAGCATCCGCTGATCCACCGTTCGACACGGCGATCGACGTACAGACCTTCAACTACGCGATCGGACCCAAGACCTTCTTCACCGTGAGTGACGGCGACGTCGCTGCGCCCAAGCAACTCGCGGTCGACGCGCTGATCACGTACCTCACCAAGCCGTTCACGGTTTACAACTTCGACCCGGCGAACCCGGACGTCGTTGGTAGTGAGCGCACGCAGGTCGTGAAGTCGCTGACCTCGATGCAGATCACCGCCGCCTACGGCGTGAACGAGAAGCTGCAGGTCGGCGCGAATCTGCCGATCATCTTCCAGCTCGCGGGCGACGGTCTGATGGCCTCGACGGGTCGGCCGGCGCCGAACGGCCTCAGCGTGACGGGCCTCGGCGACATCATGCTCGAGGGCAAATACCGCCTCTACAAGAAGGACGGGCTCAAGCTCGCCGGCATCGTCGGCCTGACGCTGCCGTCGTCGTTCGGCAGCGATGACTCGCAGTTCATCGGCGACAACCTGCCCACGCTCCAGGGCCGCGCGGCGCTGCAGTACGACGCCGGCAAGCTCTCGTTCGGCGCGAACGGCGGCGTGCTGCTCCGCAAGCCCCGCAAGATCTACGACAGCACGATCGGTCCGCAGCTGACGTGGGGCGCCGCCGCGGCGATCCGCATCACGGACCGGTTTTCGGTCATCGGCGAGAGCTACGGCCGCGCCGGTATCCCCGACTTTTCACTCGATGCGAGCCCGCTCGAGGCCGAGGGCGGCCTGCGCCTGTACGCGACGAGCTCGGTCGCGGTCGTGCTCGGCGGCGGCGCTGGTCTCGTGAAGGGCGTCGGATCGCCGAAGTCGCGGTTCTTCCTCTCCGTTGGCTACGCGCCCGACGTGCGCGACTCCGACGGTGACGGCATCCAGAACGCGCGCGACAAGTGCCCGCTGATTCCCGAAGACAAGGACGGCTTTCAGGACGAGGACGGCTGTCCCGACGACGACAACGACGGCGATCATCGCCCCGACGCGACCGACAAGTGCCCCGACGTCGCCGAGGATCTCGACGGCTTCGACGACGACGACGGCTGCCCCGAGCTCGACAACGACGGCGACAAGATCGAGGACGCGAAGGACAAGTGCCCAGACGACGCCGAGGACGGCAAGCCGCCCTACCCGGCCGACGGTTGCCCCGCGAGCAAGCGCGACTCCGATGGCGACGGCATCATGGACTCGGTCGATCTGTGCCCCTTGGAAGAAGAGGACATGGACGGCTTCGAGGACGGCGACGGCTGCCCCGAGCTCGATAACGATAACGACGGCATCCCTGATTCGATCGACAAGTGCCCGCTGTGCCCCGAGGACAAGGACGGCTTCGAGGACGCAGACGGCTGCCCCGAGCTCGACAACGACAAGGACGGCGTTCCCGACAACAAGGACGTGTGCCCTGCCGAGCCCGAGACGATCAACGGGTTCAAGGACGACGACGGCTGCCCCGATACCGGCGGCGCGATCATCGCGAAGGTCGACGGAGATCGGCTGATCATCGAGCGCATGCCGACGATGAAGGGCGGCGCTCTCTCGGCGCAGGGCGCGATGATCGTCGACCAGATCGCGATGCTCATGGTCGTTCACAACGAGGTCTCGAAGTGGCTACTCGCGATGTCGGCGCCAGCGCAGGCCGATGCGCAGAAGCTCGCCGATGCGGTGAAGGCGCGCCTGATCGCGAAGGGAGTTCCGGAGGAGCGGCTGCAGATCGTCGGTGCGCAGGGCGCGCCGAAGATCGGCGGCGTGGTCCAGGAGCGCAGCGATGACGTCGCGCCCGTGTGCCCCGAGAGCATGCGCGTGAAGGAGCGGCCCGAGGCCATGAAGGCCGGGGCCAAGCCGGTCGCCGAGGTCAAGGCGGCGCCGGTGCCGGTCCCCGAGCCCGAGGTCGAGATGGGCCCGGTCGACACGGACGGCGATGGCATCGCCGACGCGGATGACAAGTGCCCGGATCAGCCCGAGACGAAGAACAGCTACCAGGACGAGGACGGTTGCCCCGACCAGATTCCAGCGGCGCTGAAGAAGTTCTCCGGCTCGGTCCAGGGCGTGAACTTCAAGAGCGGCTCGGCCGAGATCCTGCCGCAGTCGCTGCGTGTGCTCGACGGCGCGGCGAAGGCCTTCGCGGAGTTCCCCGACCTCAAGGTCGAGATCCAGGGTCACACCGACGACGTTCCGCCCGGCAAGGGCGGCGCGTTCCCCGACAACGTGGCGCTCTCGCAGGCGCGCGCGGACGCGGTGAAGACGTACCTCGTCGGTAAGGGTGTCGATGGCGCTCGCCTCACGGCGAAGGGCTTCGGCGACTCCACGCCCGTCGTCTCGCCAGGCAAGCTCAAGGGCGGCGCACTCAAAAACGCGCGCACCAAGAACCGCCGCGTCGAGTTCAAGCTGCAGCAGTAACGCTTGTCCGATAATGGGGTCGGACCGCATTACCGGACAGCGAAGATCTGACGGTCGCGGCCGTCGAATGCGACGGTGGTGTCAGCTTCCAGACATTGCCACCGTGGATCTCCGCGGGGTTCGGCATGGTCTGCGACGTGCAGTCTCAGGCTGCCCGATGCTCAGGACCTCCCTCGCGTGTGTGCTCGCCCTCGGCGGCTGTGTGAACGATGGGCCGCCGGAGTACGTACCCGAGGAGCCCGGGCCGCCCATCCAGATGATCCGGACCCGCACCATGGCCGGTGAGCTGCCGGTGGTGGGTATCGACTCGGACCGCGCCGGCGGGCTGTGGATCGCCTACAGCAAGGCGATGGGCGGCTACTACGCGCCCGACGACGTGCGGTTGGTCCACGTCGACGCGCACGGCGCGAAGACCTCGGAGTTCAAGTTCGCCGACACGTACGCGGACATCCTCGGCATTGCCTTCGATGGTCACGCAGTGTGGATCAACGTGACCAGCGCGACCGGCACCGACGGCGCATACGTCCGCGCGATCGACGCGGCGACTGGCCTCGAGGTCGCGCGCCACGGGGTGGAGAGCGGCATCTCGGACCTCGAGGTCGACGACGCGCGTGGCGAGCTCCTGCTCTCGAGCGTCTACGATCGCGTGGTCGCGCTCGACCTCGCGACCGGTGTGGAGACCTGGCGCGCGCAGCTTCGCTCGCCCGAGCCGAACTACCAGGGCGTGCAGAGCGCGATCGCGATCACCGGCGACGGCTCGATGTGGTTTGCTTCGCGGTTCTGGAACTACCTCGAGCTGCGGAACCCGCAGCGCATTCCGGTGGCGGCGTACACGGAGAACGTCACCGACGATCACCACGTCACCGACTACCGGCTATTCCTCGCGTGGGATCCGACGACCAAGCAGGTCATCGCGTCGGCGGAGAACCAGATCAGCTGGCTCGCACTTCGAGGAGGCACGCCATGAAGACGCTCGCACTACTGACGCTCATGCTCGGCGCGTGCACGACGGAGCCGGGAGGCTCCGATATCCCCGGCGATCTATCGGGGCAGTTCGAGCTCGCGACCGTCCGGACCATGCGCGGCGAGCTGCCGATCGCGGGCGTGGACTCGGATGGCGCGGGCGGGCTGTGGATCGCGTATAGCCTCTCGGGCGGGGACTACTACGCGAACGACGACGTACGCCTGGTGCATCTCGACGCGGCGGGAACGAAGGTCAAGGAGCTCCGCTTCAAGGACGAGTTCGCCGATGTGCACGGTATTGCGTTCGATGGTCACGCTGTGTGGCTCAACCACAGCGGAGGGAACGCGTACGCCCGCAAGATCGACGCGAGCACGGGTGCGGTGATCGGATCGTTCGGGACCGAGGAGGGCGTCGAGGACCTCGACGTGTTCGATGGCGAGCTGCGGATGTCGGTGGCGTGGGATCAGGTCGTCGGCCTCGACGCCGAAACCGGCGGGCAGAAGTGGCGCGCAAAGGACTACCTCGAGACCGGCGGCGCGCAGCGCGGGATCGCCTCGATGGAGGATCGCCGCGTGTGGGTCGCGAGCCTCGACGACCGGATCTACCTGCTCGATCCCAAGGGCCACATCGTCGGTGCGGGGAAGCATCACCTCCTCGAGTACGATTCGTGGACGGTCGATGTCGGCATGTACCTCGCCTGGGATGGCCACTACGTGATCGCAGCGACCGACAACCAGATCGCGTGGCTCGAGCCGCAGTAGCGTCGCGGGTGTCTCAGCGGGCGGCGGTGGTCTGCGCGGCCCGGGCCGGTGGCGGCGCGATCGTCACCTCGATCGTGCGGCCACCGTCGCTCGTCTTGACGTGCAGCTTCGTCGTGCCCGGCGCCTTCCCGATCACCACGAACGCCGCCGCGGTCGTCTGATTGCTCGGCGCGTACGTCGGCCCGGCGCTCGGCTGCAGCACGCCGAACGAGGCATCGCGCACCTCCGCGATCTCCGGGTTATCCGAGGTCACGTGCAGCTTCGCGCACGGGCCGCCGTAGTTGCACGTCACCGCGATCGCGATGCCGCGCGACAGCTCGAGCTTGTACGACTTGATGCCCCAGAACCCCTCGACCGCATCTAGCCGCGCGGCCCGACCGGGAGGCGCGAGTGATTGCGCGGAGAGCGTGGGATTGCAACCGGCCACGAGCGCGACCACGGCAAGGAACGCGAAGCGATTCATGGCACCACCTCCACGTCGACCGAGGTCTCGATCCCGGCCACGGTCACCGTCACCTTCGCGGTCCCCGGCGCGCGCGCCTTCAACCGCCGCCGGTCCGACGAGCCATCGCGCAGGATCGCGATGGGGCCATCCGCGCTGACCCGCCATTCGGCATCGCTCTCACCGGCGAGCCGCTGCGCGTTGTTCCACAGCGCCGGCACGAGCGTGATGTCCTCGCCGACCGCGAGCCCGATGGCGCCGCCGATCCGGTCCCCATCGCGCCGGGCCAGCGTCACCTTCGTGACCGGCGCGACCCAGAGGTGCTGGAAGTCGACCACGGCGCCATCCTCCGTGGAGATCAGCACGGCGCTCGCTCCAGCCTGCTTCGCGACCAGGGCCCCGTCCTCGACCGCGAGCACGCTCGAATCGGCGCTCTGCAGCACGAGGTTTGGCGTCGCGCTGCCGGAGATCTCGGCCGTCACATCGGGATGGAAGTGCGAGCCGATCGCGAGCGGTTGCAGCGGGTGGCGGCGCGAGCATGCGGCGTCATCGGCGGCGCACTGCCCGACGATGGTTGCCTGGTGCATCGATCCGCCCATCGCGCATGCGGTGAGGGGTAGCAGGAGAACGAGTTGCTTCATGCTCGGTCGAACGAGCCGCACCGCGTCGGCTTACATGCAACCATCCCTGCGGTACGCTAGAGACCGATGCGCGCTGTCCTCCTCGCGATCCTCGCACTCGCGGGCTGTGATCGCGGCCACCCGCGCGACAACGCTCCCGCCGCTCCGGTGCCCACCAAGGTGCCAGCTCCTGCCGGTTCGGGTGCGGCCTGCACGCTCGCGCCCGTGCAGCTGCGGTACCCGATGCCGAAGCGGCTGGTCGCGATCGGCGATCTGCACGGGGACATCGCCGGGACGCGCTCGGCACTCAAGGCGGCAGGCGCGATCGACGACAAGGACACGTGGATCGGCGGCCAGCTCGTGATCGTGCAGACCGGCGACGTGCTCGACCGCGGCGACGACGAGAAGGCGATCTTCGATCTCCTGTTCAAGCTCGAAGGCGAGGCGAAGGCGGCCGGCGGCGCGATGATCCTCCTGATCGGCAACCACGAGCTGATGAACGCGGCGGGCGACTTCCGCTACGTCACCCGCGGTGGCGCACATGACTTCGGCGACCACCGCGTGGAGGCGCTCGCGCCCGGCGGCGAGTACGCGAAGAAGATCGCGCAGCACAGCGTGGTGGCGATCGTCGGCGACACGGTGTTCGCCCACGGCGGCGTGATCGGGCCGTGGGCAACCATGGTCGACGAGGTCAACCGGACATCGCGGTGCTGGCTCGACGGTCAGGCGGGCGGCGCGACCGATCCGCCGCCCGCGCTTGCCTCCGACGAGAGTCCGGTGTGGACGCGCGCCGCGGGCATGCCGACCGCGGACTGTGCGGTGCTCGCCGAATCGATGCAGCAGCTCGGCGTCAAGCGCATGGTCGTCGGCCACACGGTCCAGGAGAAGGGCATCAACGCGCTGTGCGACGGCACGGTGTGGCGCATCGACGTCGGTCTCGCGAAGCTCTACGGCGGACCGATCGAAGTACTCGAGCTCACGCCCGACGCGCCGCCGAAGGTGCTGCACGGCGTCCGGTAATGGGGTCGGACCCCATTATCGGACAAGCACCTGCGAGCGCAGCTCGTCGGGCACGCGGGCGAGGCGGCGCAGATCGCTCGCTGTGAGCGGGCGGTCCGCCACCTGTCGGGTCCCGTCGTGGAAACGCAGGCCGTCGAAGATGTGGTGCCTCGACCGGCACGCGTGCTCGTGACACGGCGGGCTCGGGCCGACGATGCGGAACCACCACCAGCCCATGAACGTGTTCGCCGCACGGCAACCCTGAGTCCACGCGAGAACCGCCTTGCGCAGGTTGCTCCACGAGCGCCGGTACATCCGGCCCCGGCGAAGAATCCCGTGGCTGTCGACGAAGAAGTCCCGGCGCCCGGTGCGCCACGAGAGATCGCCGCGCCACACCGAGGTCAACATGTGGGAGTCGACCACATGCGCACCGGCGATCGTGCGGCGATCGAACGTGGCGCACAGCTCGGAGTAGACCGTGTTCCACGGCCGGCCGACCTGACTGTTGATCCAGCGCATCGCCGGCGCCAGCTTGTCGTAGAACATCTTGCCAACGCGCGGACGCGGCGGCGGTGCCGAGAATTCGGCCTCGTCGATGTCGGCGCGTGCACTGTCGAGCCACGCGCGCGTGGTGGCGCGCTCGACGCGGTGCGAGTGATTGCGAGCGAACTGATTGCGATGATAGCGACCGCCTTCGATGACGGTGCGAGAGAGATTCTTGCGAGACACGAGCGCTCCTCAAGCCAAGTGACCTGCGCAACGCTTCGCGGTGCTGCGCGCCCCACGTCCGTGGGGCTTGACAATGATCTGCGTGCGGCAGATCGGCTCGAGCGCAGCTCGACCGATCAACCGCGGCGGGTCGACACAATGGCGAGGAGACGCGTGCCCAGCATGCGCATGCTTCTACGGAACGCGCGCGGCGCGGTCAAGCTTGAACCTGCAAGCGCCGAACACTGCTGCACGTTCGTGTCCGACAATGGGGTCGGACCCCATTGTCGGACAGCGCGCGCGGCGTGCTCGTTGTCGGAGGCATCGAGTAGAGCCAGTGCAGGGAGGTTCACCGTGCTGATTGGAGAGTTATGCCCAGACCGCTGCGTTCGTTCGAGCCCCTCGCCATCTATCACCTGATTCCGCGCTTCGTCGGCGGAGAGTGGTTCATCCGCTCCGCCGAGGAGCGAGAGATGTACCTCAAGCTGCTCGGTCACGGCCTCGCCGACTCGACGTGGCGATGCGTGGCCTATGCCGTGATGAGCAACCATATCCACCTCGCGATGCGGGCCGGCAAAGGCCAGGTTCGCGATTGGCTCCGCGAGCCTCATGCGGAATTCGCGGAGTGGATCAATCAACGGAACAAGCGGATCGGTGCTGTGTTCGTACGCGGCCCAGGCAGCCATCGGATCGCGCCGAACGGAGTCGCACGACTGATCGGATACGTACATCGCAACCCAGTCCGTGCCGGCGTGGTCGACGATCCACGTGAGACCGATTGGACCAGCCATCGCGCGTATCTGGGAGATAGCCCCAAACCGCGATGGCTCGATACAAGTCTCGGACTCGAGATGGCCGGCTTCCACGATCCGGCGACAATGGACGACTGGGTCCGGGACACGGACATCGATCGAACCCACCTTCGGGACGCGCTGTTCCGGAAGCCGCGTCGGGTCGGCAGACCGGAGGTGTGTCCGGTAATAGGGTCCGACCCCATTGTCGGACAAGGCTGGCCTATGGAGCCGCGTTCGCGACGAGGCCGACGACGACCGTGATGTTGTCGTCGCCGCCGCGGCCGTTCGCGAGCTCGATCAACGTCGCCGGCAGCTTGCGGTACCAGGTCATCGCCACGATCCGCTCGAGCTCGCCGTGCTCGATGTAGTTCGACATGCCGTCGCTGCACAGCACGAAGCAATCGCCGGCGGAGACCGGCACGCTCTTCACATCTGCGTCGATATCGCGCTCGAAGCCGATCGACTTCGTGATCACGTGGCGGAACTTGCTGCTCTTCGCCTCGGCCTCGCTGATCGAGCCCGAGCGCAGCTGCTCGGCGATCCACGAGTGGTCATCGGTGAGCTGGCGCAGCTGACCATCGCGGAACATGTAGCAGCGCGAATCCCCGGCGTGCACGAGGTGCGCGCGGCCCTGATGCACGAGCACCGCGGTGAGCGTGGTGCCCATGCCGCGTAGCTCGGGCTTGATCCACGCGGCCTCGAAGATCTCGGTGCTTGCGCGCCGCACCACGCCCCGCATCAGCTCGAGCGCGGGCGAGAACACCTGCATCTCGCCGCCGCGCAGGGTGGGCTCGAAGCCGACGTTCGGCGTGGGTGCGATCGACGTGAACTTCGGAATGGTCTGCGCGTACCCCGCGTCCATCGGCTCGACGGCCTCCATCTCCTCCGTGGTGCGCATGCTGGCGCGGATCTGCTCCGCGAGCGCTCGCTCGAAGTTGCCGCGCGCATCTGCGAGCTCGCGCCCGAGGTGCTCGACCGCCATGCGGCTCGCCGTGGCACCACCCTGGTGACCACCCATGCCATCGGCGACCGCGAGGACACCGGTCTCGGTATCGACGAGGTAGCTGTCCTCGTTCCGCTCACGCTTTCGCCCGGGGTCAGACTGCCCCCACGCCCACAATCTCATCGCGCAGCACTGCCTATCGCGCAACACCCCATCGCTAGTACTCCGCGCTCCGTTCGCTGAGGTTGCCGTCCTCGCAGCGCAACAACTTTCCCTTGCCCTCGACCTTGGTGAGGATGTTCACGGGCCGCGTCCACACCCGGCTCGCGTTGCGCAGCGTATCCCGCGCCTGGCTGGCGTCGAGATCCGGTCCCTCGTGGATGTGGCGGAGCAGCAGCTCGCTCTTGTTCTCGAAGTTGCCGTCCTCGACGACGATCACCGGCTGACCGCGGTTGGTCAGCATCTTCAGCATCTGGTCTTTCACCTTCTTGAACTCGCGGCTCATGATCTCCCAGTTGCCGCTGCGCTCCGAGAAGCCGAACGAGTAGTACTTCTGCTCGATGCAGAACTCGAGCGTGAAGAACTCGTCGATGAACGTGATGTCGTTGTAGAGCTTGCGGACCTCGAAGATCCGGCTGCGCCCCAGGCCGGTGCGCCGGTCCCAGTTCCGCTTCTGGTCCATCTGGTCACACTCGTCCCACTCCTTGCCGAACTGGCCCTTGTTCCACCGCTCCTCGATGTTGCGGAACAGCTCGACACCGAGCTTGTAGGGATTGAGCCGACCCGGCGACGTGGCGAGCACGCCGGCGTTGGCGTCGGCGTAATCGACGACCTCGGCCGCGGTCAGCGCCTTCTCCGTGAGGATGCGCGAGTGCCAGTACGAGGCCCAGCCCTCGTTCATGATCTTGGTCATCGCCTGAGGCGCGAAGTAGTACGCCTCGTCGCGAACGATCTCGAGCACGTCGCGCTGCCAGTGTTCGAGCGGCGCGTGCTCGATAAGGAACGCGAGCACGTCGCGCTGCGGATGCTCCGGGAACCGGCGCTTCTGCTTCTTCGCTTCCTCGTCCTTCTTCTTCCGCTGCGCCTCGAGATACTCGGGCGGGTTGATGAAGGTGTCCATGTACCCCTTCGCCCGCAGCTTGCCGACCGGCCCGGACTCGTCGTCTCCGAGCTCGTCGGGGAGCGCCGCCTTCGGCTTCGCCACGCGCTGGATGTACGCGGACATCGGATCGATCAGGTTCTCGAGCGAGAGGCAGACGTCGATGTAGTCCTCGACGACGTCCTGACCTTCGCGCCCCATGTGGCGCCGCACGCGCGCCGCGTGGTTCGCCATGCCGTCGATCATCTTCCGGTTGGTCTTCGAGAAGAAGTAGTTGTGCTTGAAGAAGTCGACGTGGGCGCAGACGTGCGCCATCACGAGCTTCTGATCGGTCAGCGAGTTTCCCTCGAGCAGATACGCGTACGCGGGATTGGTGTTGATCACCATCTCGTAGATCTTCGACAGGCCCCACTCGTAGCTCTTCGAGAGCTGCTCGTAGTCCATGCCGAACCGCCAGTGCGGATACCGCGTGGGAAAGCCGCCGTACGCGGCGACCTCGTTCATCGTCTTGTAGTCGAGGACCTCGTAGAGGATCGGAAAGAAGTCGAGACCGAAGCCCTTCGCGTAGCCTTCGACCTCCTCCTGCATGTCCCGCAGGTACGCCGGGAACCGCTTGATCGACATCCCTAGCGGCCCTTCCCGAGGAACTCTTTGATCGAGTCCATGATCGCGTCCTTGCCCTTGATCTCCGACGTCACCACGCGCTCGTCCTCGTCGAAGTGCTCGGTGAGGTCCTTGATGAACTGACCCGAGCCGTACGGCGACTCGACCTGCCCATACGAGAACAGATTCACGTGCGGCAGCACGTCCTTCTTGAGCAGCTCCACGCAGGTGTGCGTGTCGTCGACCGACCAGTTGTCACCGTCGGAGAAGTGGAACGGATAGATATTCCAGAGCGTCGAGGGGTACTCCTCCTCGATCATCTTCGCGCACAGTTTGTAGGCCGAGCTGATCATCGTGCCGCCGGACTCGCGCGTCGAGAAGAACGTGGCGCGGTCGACTTCCTTCGCCATCGCATCGTGGATGATGAAGCGGCTCTCGACGCCGTGGTACTGCGAGGTCAGCCACGTATCGATCCAGAAGCTCTCGATCCGGACGATCTCCTTCTGCTCGTCGCCCATCGAGCCCGAGACGTCCATCATGTAGATGATGACGGCGTTCGACTGCGGCAACGGCTCCTTCTTCCACGACCGGTACCGCTTGTCGTCCTTGATCGGGACGATCACCGGGTTCTTCGGATCGTAGGTGCCCATCGAGATCTGGCGCCGCATCGCCTGCTTGTACGTTCGGCGGAAGTGCCGCAGCGACTCGGGACCCGTGGTGCGGATGCCCGAGTACTTGTCCTTCCAGGCGACGATCTTCTCGGTGCCCTTCGGCTGGATCCGCGGGAGCTCGAGCTCCTCGCCCATGATCTCGGCCAGCTCCTGGATCGAGATCTCGACGTCCCGCAGGTGATCACCCGGACGATCGCCCGCCTGCCCCGTCCCCGGTCCCTCCTCGCCATCCTGCCCGAGCGAGTCGCCGACGTCGCCTTGGCCCTGCGCGACGCCACCCTGCTGCTTGTCGCCGTGCTTGAAGTGAGGGATGTCGACGGCAGGCAACGGAATCGAGACCGTGTCCTTGCCCTTCTTCGCGATCATCTCGCCCTGCGAGATGTACTTGCGGAGGTTCTGTTTGATCTTCCCGCGGATGATCTGACGAAACCGGCCGTGGTCGAGATCGATCTTCTGGCTCATTAGATCACCACATCCGCGGCATCGCCCCGCTCGTTGACGAAGCACAGCCGACCGCCCTGGCGCTTCGTGCGCTG
>JBBRBG010000242.1:0-12457 GCA_038206055.1 Haliangiales bacterium | reverse complement strand
CTCGATCTCAACATGCCGGACGTCGGCGGCATCGAAGTCATCGAGTTCGTGCGCTCTCAGGATCACCTGCGCACGTTGCCGATCCTCGTCGTCACGACCCGAGGAGATGACTCGAGCAAGGCGCGTGTGCTCGACGCGGGGGCATCGGGATTTCTGTCCAAACCCTTCGCGCCGCCGCAGCTCCTCGAAGAGGTTCGCCGGCTGTTGCCGGGCACCGCGTGAGCGAGCGCGTCGATCTCCAGGAGTTCGTCGGAGGGTTCGTCGCGGAGGCTGTGGAGCTGGTCGCCGCGGCGAGCGAGTCGTTGAAGGAGATCGAGGCGGCAAACGCAGCGGGCACCACGCGCCCGAAGTCCGTGCGCGATCTGTTTCGCGCGCTGCACACGATCAAGGGCCTCGCCGGCATGATCGGCGTCGAGCCGATCGTCGAGATCGCGCACGCGATGGAGACGCTGGTGCGCGCGGCCGAGCGCTCGGGCGGTCGACTACGGCCTGGTGCCGTCGAAGTCTCGATCCAGGGCGTCCAGGCGATCAGCGATCGGGTCCGGGCGGTTGCCGAGCAGCGGGCACCCGCAGCCGCTCCCGAGCGGCTGCTCGAAGCGCTTGCCGCGACCGATGCAGGCTCCGAGGAGCCGAGCGCGCCGCCACCGATCACGAAGGAGTGGGATGCGCGCCTGTCGCAGGGCGAACGCCAGCAGATGTTCGTCGCGCTGCGCTCGGGTGAGCACGTGTGGTCGCTGACCTTCGAGCCCACCGAGGACAAGTCCGCGCACGGCATCTCGATCGCCACGGTGCGGACGAAGCTCGGCGAGCTCGGCGAGCTGATCAAGGTCGCGCCGAGAACGATGCCCGGCGAGGGCGGGCGCATGCGCGTCGCCTTCGACATCCTGATGACCAGCGAGGCCCCCGCCACGCAGCTCGCCGAGGTGGCGGCGACAGCGCTCGACTCGATCCAGGCAATCGTGCTTCCCGACGAGCCGGCGCCCGAGCCCGCGATCGCCGACGACATCTCCGACGACGTCACGCCGGTCGGGCGCGCCACGGTGCGGGTCGAGCTGTCGCGACTCGATGATCTGCAGGAGCAGCTCTCGCTGCTGATCGTGTCGCGGTTCCGCCTCGAACGAGAGGTCGCAGCGCTCGCCGAGCGCGGTCTCGATGTGCGCCGGCTGCGCGAGGTCGCCGACATGCAGTCGCGGCAGCTCCGCGATCTTCGCCGGGCGATCTTGCGCGCGCGCATGGTCCGCGTCTCCGAGGTGCTCGAGCCACTGTCGCTCCTCGTGCGGAGCCTCGCGCGCCCCGGGCTCAAGGAGCTGCGCTTGGAGCTCGACGCCGCCGGCGCCGAGGTCGACAAGGCCGTCGCGGACCGCCTGTTGCCCGCGATCATTCACCTCGTGCGCAACGCGGTCGATCATGCGATCGAACCTCTCGAAGAGCGCCGCCGCGCCGGCAAGCCAACCGCGGGTGTGCTGCGCGTCTCGTGCCGCGAGGTCGGCGGTCACCAGCTCCAGCTGGAGATCTCCGACGACGGCCGCGGGATCGATCGCGAGGCGGTCGCGCGGCGCGCCGGCCGCGAGATCGAGAACGACGAGCAGCTGGTCGACGTGCTGACCACGCCGGGGTTCTCGACCCGCGACGTGGTCACCCTGACGAGTGGCCGCGGTGTCGGGATGGAGATCGTGCGTCGGGTCATCGTCGCCGACCTCGGTGGCGAGCTATCACTCGCCACCGAACCGGGACATGGCACCACGTTCCGCCTGCGCGTGCCGGTGACGATCGCGATCATCGACGTGTTCTCCTTCCAGTGCGGGCCGCAGGCGTTCGTGGTCCCGGTCAACACCGTCGAGGAGATCTTCGAGCTCGCTCGGGACCGCGAGGTCCAACCGCCGGCGCGTGGTTCGGCCGGCGAGATCGTCGTGTCGCTCGTCGAGCGCCGCGATCGTCCGATGCCGATGGTGTCGCTCGGCGCGCTGCTCGACATCGACGACGGCCGGCGCGCGCAGAAGGCGCTGGTCATCCGCCGCAATGGCGAGCCGCTCGCATTCACGGTCGATCGCATGATCGGTCGCCAGGAAGTCGTGGTGCGTCCTCTCGAGGATCCGCTGGTCCACGCCGTCGGAATCGCCGGCGCTACCGACCTCGGAGATGGTCGCCCGACGCTCGTACTCGATCTCGCCGAGCTCGGCGAGCAGATCCAGCGTCGGGAGAGGAGGTCGTTGTGAACAAGATCCTGCATGTCACGTTCCGGGTGGGCAATGCCGACTATGCCGTTCCCGCGGCGGATGTCCTCCACCTGGAGTCGTTCGAGCAAGCTACCCACGTTCCGGGCGTTCCCTCGTATGTCGCGGGGCTGGTGCAGACGCGCGGCCGGCTGATCCCCGTCGTCGATCTGCGCGCGCGGTTCGGCCTCCCGCCGATCGAGCACTCGCTGGATCGCCGCATCGTCGTGGTCCAGATCGGTACGCGCGTCGCGGGACTCCTCGCGGATAGTGCGCGCGAGGTCGTTCAGCTCGATGTCAGCGAGTTCGAGAAGCCTCCCGAGATCCTCGAACACCAGACGGCCGGCTTCGTCAAAGCCGTCGCCACTGTCATGAAGCGACTGTTTCTGCTTGTCGACGTGCCCCGCGTGATCGGGGAGGAGCTCAGCCATGGTTAACAACGGCAACGGCAACGGCAACGCACCCGGTCCCGGAACGTCCGAGACCATTCGTCCGGTCGACGACATCGCGCGCTCGCTACGGCAGTCCGCGGGTCGTGCCGAGCAGATCGAGCTGGCCGCCGTGCGGCTGGCCGCCGCCGGTGACGCTCAGGTCGCGGCCGCCGACGCTGCCCGAGGAGCCGTCGAGTCGATCGTGGTCAGCATGGAACAGACGGCCACCGCGAGCGAGCAGATGGCGCGCACGCACCTGGCGAGCGCGGCGAACGCCGCGGACACCCTGAAGAGCGTCGAGGCAACGGCGACGGGGCTGCAGGAGATGACCGCCTCGGTCGGTAGCGTCAAGAAGGACGCGGATGTGCTCGCCAGCTCGAGCGAGTCCACCGCGACGGCGCTCGAGCAGATGGCGCGCTCCGTCAAGGCCACCGCAGACAACGCCGGCGAGCTCGGCGAGGCCGCCACCCGTCTCGTCGCGTCCGCGATCGAGACCAGCGCGAGCGTCTCCGATACCGCGGTGCGCGCAGAGGAGACGGCCGCAACCGTCGAGGAGGTCGCCAGCACCGTCGAGCAGATGTCGGCCGGATCGGCGCGGCTGGCGGCAGATGCGCGGCAGGTCGGCGAGCGCGTCTCGACGGTCGCGTCGGGGTTCAAGCAGATGACCTCTTCGCTCGAGCAACTGTCGAGCGATACCCAGGAAATGGCGAGCTCGGTCGAGGAGACATCCTCGACCGCCGAAGAGCTCGCGCGGTCGTTCCGCGGCGTGGCGGAGCTCGCCGGGCTTCTCGAGGAATCGACCACCAGCTCTGCAAGCAACCTCGCCGAGGTCGCGTCGTCGGTCGAGCAGGTCGCGGCGACCTCCGAGAAGAATGCCGCCGTGGTCGATAGCACCGCGGCTGCGATCGAGCAGGTCGCCCGCTCGGCGCAGGCGGTCGCGCTGTCAGCGCAGGAGGTCTCCGGGCTCGCCGCGTCGAACGCGAGTGCAGGCACGCAGCTCGAGAGCTCGACGCGCCGGATCGTCTCCGTGGTCGAGTCCACGAAGGCGACGTCGCAGCGGGTGAGCGCATCGGCGCGCGCTGGTGGCCAGACGGTCGCGCGCACGATCACGGGCCTCGGGAAGATCCGAGAGGCAATGGTGCAGGGCGCCGTGGTGATGAAGGACATGGGCAAGCGCGCCGAGGAAATCGGCGACATCGTCCAGACCATCAACCTGATCGCGGACCGCACGAATCTCCTGTCGCTGAACGCGAGCATCGAGGCGGCGCGCGCGGGCGAGCACGGTCGCGGCTTCGCGGTGATCGCCGAGGAGGTGCGCGCCCTCGCGGATCGCGCCGCGGCCGCGGCCACCGACGTCGCGAAGATCGTGCGCGGCCTGCAGAACGCTGCACGCGAGGCCGTGGCGGCGAACGCGGATGGCCTCCGCCTCGCCGACGACGGCGCGCAGACGAGCGAGGAAGCCAAGGGCGGCCTCCAGCAGATCCTCGAAGGCGTCGAGGCGCTCGACGGCGCGATCAAGACGATCGGCGCGGCCACCGAGGAGCAGGTCCAGGGCGTGAAGACCGTGACCACCGCGACGAGCCGCCTCGAGACGGAGAGCCGGGCGATCGCCCGGGCGAGCACGGAGCAGACGACGGCCACGCAGGCGCTCGCTCGCGCCGGCGCGGAGATGCGCACGATGGCGAAGCAGACGCGCGATGCGACGAACGAGCAGGCGCGCGCGCTGCGCGACCTCGTGAAGATGAACGCGGCGCTTACCGCGAACGCGGAGAAAGTGACGAGCGCGACCGAGGAGCAGGCAACCAGCGCGGGTGAGCTGGCGCGCGCGGCCGTGGCGATGCGCGCAACGACCCAGCGCACCGCGACCTCGCTCGCAGATCAGCTGCGTGGCGTCGCGCAGATGAGCACGAGTCTGCAGGAGATCTCCGGCTCGACCCAGCGCACCGTGCTCGGCGTGGCAGAGCAAGCGAAGGGCGCCCACGAGATCGCGAAGGCGATGGAGGAGGCGCGCAAGCAGTCCGTCCAGGCCGCGCGTGCGCTCGCCGAGCAGGCGCGTGCAGCGAAGGAGATCGAGGCGGGTGCACGCGATGTTGCACGGTTGTCGACCGAGGTGACCGCTGCGACCGCCGAGCAGAGCACCGTGGTCACCAACCTCGTCAAGGAGGCAAACGATGTGCGTCGGATCGCGAAGCAGACCTCGCGTTCCGTGGGCGAGCAGGCCGACGCGCTCGGCTCCCTGGCGAGCGGCGCGACCAAGCAGGCCGGCATGCTGCAGCAACTGGCCCGGGCGACCGCGGAGCAGGCGACCAGCACCGACGAGGTGTCCCAGGCGATGCGCGACGTGCGTGTGCGGACGCGCGAGCTCCTGACCTCGATCGCGGCGCAGGAGAAGACCGCGAAGACGGTCGCCAACGATGTCGGCAAGGTCGCGGAGCAGATCGCGCAGCTGCGCGTGGCGAACACGGAGCAGGCGGATGCGATCCTTCTGATCTCGGGCGGGGATGTCGCGGCAACCACCAGGTTGGACCCGCGGACGTGACGCGCGACGCCTCCCAGGCGCTCACCGACGGGGAGCGCGGCCGGATCGAGCAGCTCGATCGGCTCGTCGCGCGCGGCGCGGACGCCACCGGCGAGCTCGTGCTTGCTCTCGATGATCAGAGCTGGACCGTGCGGCGTGCGGCTGTGGGCGCGCTCGCCGCGCTCGGCGATCCGGCGGTCGGTGCGCTCGCGATCTGGCTCGCGGACAAGCGAACGTCGGAGCATGCGATCGCGGGCGCCGTCGATGCGCTCGTCGCCTCCGTCGGCACCGTCACGCCCGTGGCGCTTCGACTCCTCGCCCATCCCAACGCCGCGGTTGCCGCCGACGCCGCGGCCATCCTCGGTCGCCGGCGCGCCATCGATGCGGTCGCGGCCCTCGGCGTGGCGGTGGCGCATGCCGACGACAACGTCGCCGTCGCGTCGATCGAGGCGCTCGGAGCGATCGGCGGCAGTGTTGCGATCGAGCCGCTCATCGCGATCGCGCGCACGCGATCGTTCTTTCGCACGTTCCCGGCGATCCAGGTCCTCGCGCGCTCCGGCGATCCGCGCGCGGTCGCGCCACTCGCCGAGCTTCTCGCGGACGACACGTTCCGCTACGAGGCGGCGCGCGCGCTCGGTCGCACCGGCGCAGGCCACGCGATCGCGCCGCTCGCCGCGCTTCTCGCGCGCGGGGATTCGGCCGATGCCCGGGTCGTCGCGGTCGCACTCTCCGACCTCACCGCGCGGGCAATGTGGACCGGGGCCGCGGACTCGGTGCGCGCGACCATGCGTGCGCAGCTCGGCCCGCAGCGCGAGCTCCTGCGCGTGGCGCTCGACGGTGCCGGCCCGACGGAACAGGCGGCGCTCGCGACGGTGCTCGGGACCATCGGCGACGTCAACACGCTGAGCTCGCTCGCCCCGCTGCTGCACGAGCCCGGGCTGCGCGGAGTGGCGACCGAAGCGATCCAGCGGATCGGATCGGCGAGCGAGGGCGCGCTGATCGCCGCGCTTCGCGATCCGGATCCCGCGACGCGCATCGCCGCACTACCCGCGGTGCGGACGAGTCGAGCCGCGGGCGAGGTCCGTGCGCTCCTCACCGACGATGATGGCGAGGTTCGCGCGCGTGCCTGCGAGGCGCTCGCCCGGATCGGCGATGCCTCCGCCGTGACCGCACTGTTCGAGCTCCTCGATGATCCGAGCCCGCGGGCTGCACAGGCGGCGACCGCTGCGATCGATTCCCTCGGCACCCCCGAGACGCCCGCGCTCGCGATCGCCGCGCTGGGCTCGGCGCGACCGAACGTTCGCCGCCACGCGCTGCGCGTGATCGGCTATCTCGGGTGTGCGGGTGCGTTCACGGCCGTCCGTGCAGCCACCGCGGATCCCGATTCACGGATCGCCGAGCTCGCTGTCGTCGCGCTCGGTGCGCTGGACGACGCCGAGGTCGACGGCGCGCTGGCGCAGCTCGCGACCGACCCGCGCGAAGGCGTACGCGGCGCCGTGATGCGTGCCCTCACGCAACGCTCGAGTGAAGCGTCCCACCGGGCGCTGGTCCGGGGGCTCGAGGATGATGCGCCGTGGGTCCGCTATTACGCGTGCCAGGGCCTCGGCAGGCGCGGACTCTCCGAGGCAGCCACGCTGCTGGTCGGGCGCATGAGTGATTCCGCAGCCCATGTCCGGATCGCGGCGATCGACGCACTCGCTCAGCTCGATACGCCGATGGCGTGGCAGGCGCTGACCTCCGCGGTGCGCTCTCCCGATCACGACGAGCAGCGCGCTGCACTCGTTGGCATCGGCCACCATGGCCGCCCGGCCGCGCTCCCGTATCTGTTGACCGCGGAGGCCTCCGATGACCTCGCGACCCGGCTGATCGCGCTCGCGGGGCTCGCTCGCCAGCGCGCCGCTTCGGCGCTTGCGGTGATCGCGCGCGCGGCGCTCAGCGCCGACGAAGCGCTGCGCGATTCCGCGCTGTCTCTCCTCGCCGAGCGCACCGATCGCGCTGCGGCGGATGCACTTGTCGATAGCGCCGTCTCCGCGCCGGCGGATCACCCGTCGCACTTCGCGCTGTCGCGGCCGGGCCCGGAGCGCATCGCTGCGATCGCCGCGCGCCTTGCCACCGCCGAGGACGCGATCGCCACACCGCTCGCCGCCGCACTCGCGCGCATGGCGGATCCGACGGCGGTGGCCGCATTGCGGTCGCTCCTCGCGGCTCCCGCACCGAGTGCGCGCCGCGCTGCCGTAACGGCGCTCGCGGCGACGGGAAGTGCGCGGGACGAGATCGCGCGTCTGGCGGCGGAGGATCCGGATCCCGAAGTGCGCCGCGTGTGCGCCGCCGCGAGCGCAGGGTAGGCATGCTGGAGGTCGCGTTGACACCTCAGCTGTTCGCGATCTTCGCGCACCTGATCGAGGAGGCCTGTGGTCTGCACTACCCGCCACAAGATCGCGAGATCCTCGGGTCGAAGCTGGTCTCGCAGGCGCAGGAGGCGGGCTACCCCACGCTGCTCGACTACTACTACCGCCTCCGCTACGACGATCCCGAAGGCGTGGAGTGCCGCGCACTGGTCCAGGCGCTGGTCGTGCACGAGACCTACTTCTTTCGAGAGCTGCTGCCCCTCGAGCAGCTCGTGGATCGCCACATCGCGCCCCTGGTGCGCTCGCGCGGGCGCGCGCGTGTGTGGTCCGCCGCGTGCTCGACCGGGGAGGAGCCCTACACGCTCGCGATCCTTCTCGACGATCGGGGGATCCTCGACAAGGTCGAGATCGTCGCTTCGGACCTGAGCGAGGCAGCGATCCTCCGTGCGCGCGCGAACAAGTTCGGTCGCCGGTCGCTGCGTGGTGGTCACCCGGTCGCGCTCGCGGCCAAGTACCTCGAGGTCACCGGCAATTCGCTCACCACGGTGCCGCGGATCCGCGACGCGGTTCGCTTCCACGTCCTGAATCTCTTCGACGAGGAGGGCATCCGTCGGCTCGGCACGTTCGACGTGATCCTGTGCCGAAACGTCCTCATCTACTTCCGGGACACACAGATCGTCGGCGTCCTCGAGCGCCTTGGAACCGCGCTCGAGTCGGCTGGTCTACTCGCCGTCGGTGTTTCGGAGTCGTTGATGCGATTTGGCACGGCGTTCATTTGCGAAGAGCGCGGCGGCGCGTTCTTCTATCAGAGGCGACAGTGAGCGCACGACCCCGCGTCCTCGTCGTCGATGACTCCGCGTTCGCGCGCACGGTGCTATCGCGCCTGCTTCGCGCGAGCGGCAAGCTGGACGTCGCCGGCACCGCCCGCGATGGCCACGATGCGCTCGAGAGGATCGCGGAGCTCGATCCGGACCTCGTCACACTCGATCTGACGATGCCGAACCTCGACGGGATCGGCGTCCTGCGCGCGCTCGCAGGTCGGGCGCGACCGCGCGTGATCGTCGTCAGTATCTCGTCGGTCGACACCGAGCTCGGCGCCCAGGCGCTGCTCCTCGGCGCGGTCGACATCGTCACGAAGCCGACCGCTCTTGCGAGCGATCGTCTGAACGAGCTCGGTGACGAGCTGATCGCGAAGCTCGTGGCGGTCGGTGCCTCGCAGGCCGCGGTCCAGCCGGATGGAGCTCCGTTCCCCCTCGCCAAGCCGGTGCGGATCTCGGCGATCGAGCTCGTGATGATCGGGACGTCGACCGGTGGTCCGCAGGCGTTGACGCGTGTGATCTCGGCGCTTCCGGCCGGCCTCGCGGCTCCCGTCGCGATCGTGCTCCATATCCCCGAGGGGTATACCGAGTCGCTCGCGGCACGGCTCGACAAGATCTCGCAAGTCACCGTCGTCGAGGCGCGCGACGGCCTCGAGCTGCGGCCCGGGCTCGTCGTGCTCGCGCGGGGCGGCTCGCACCTGCGGATCAATCGCCGCGGAACCATGCTGCGCGCGGAGGTCGGGCAAACCCCGGTCACCCCGTTCACGCCGTCGGTCGACGAGCTGTTCACGAGCGGCGCGCGCGCCGTGGGGGCCGGTGCCCTGGGCGTGGTCCTGACCGGGATGGGGGACGATGGTCTGATCGGCTCCCGGGCAATCGCCGAGGCGCGAGGTTCCTTGATCACCGAGGCCGCGTCGAGCTGCGTGGTCTACGGTATGCCCCGCTCGGTGCAGCAGGCGGGCCTCGGCGCCACGAGCATCGCACTCGACTTCATCGCCGCGGAGATCGCGCGCCGTGTCTGAGGTACGGCGGATCTGGCTCGTCGACGACAGCGCGACGAATCGCGCGATCACGCAGAAGGCGCTCGGCGACAGCTACGCGTTCGAGCAGTTCGCGGATGGTTCCGAGCTCGTCGAGCGCATCGGCGGCGGTGCCGCACTGCCTGACCTGGTGCTGCTCGACTGGGTGATGCCAGGCATGACCGGTGGCGAGGTCTGCCGGTTCCTCCGTTCGCACCCGAGCACACAGGAGCTACCGATCATCATCGTCACGGCGTCGCGCATCGACAGCGGGGACGTGGTCCAGGGCCTCGCGGTCGGTGCCAACGACTACGTCGCCCGTCCGTTCGCCGCCGAGGAGCTGCGTGCGCGCGTCAGGACCCTGCTGCGCTCGAAGGAGCTCAACGACGCCTCGCTGCGCGAGCGCATGCGCCTCGCCGCGATCAACCGCCTGGGTCGCGCGTTGTTCGCCGATGGCGGCAGCGTGCAGCGCGTGCTTGACGAGCTCGCGGTCGCGCTCACCACCTCGATCTGCGATGGCTGCGCGATCACGCTGTTGCCGGGTGATCTCCCGGCGGCGCACGCGTCTCGCCACCACGCGGATCCAACGGCCGCCGCGCTCAGCGCGATCGGCACGCTCGCCGATCCGGCGATTCATCACTTCGAGACCGACGAGCTCGCGCTCGCGAGCCTACCGCCCGCCTATCACGCGTACATCCAGCGGTTCGGCCTGCGCAGCCTCGCGATCCTGCCGTTCCCGGTGCGCGAGCCGATCCAGGGCATCGTCACGGTCACGCGAGATGCCGGCAAGGCGCCGCTCGATCTCGACGACATTGCGACGATCGAGACCTGCATCGACTACGCGAGCCTCGCGGTCCAGAACGTGCTGAAGTTCGAGGCCGAGCGGCTCGCACATGCGCGGATCTCCGCGATCCTTGCGAACGCGCCGATCGGTATCGTGGTCACCGACGCCGACGATGACGTGGTGATGGCGAATCCGCTCGCACGGGAGCTGGTCGGCGCCGATGCCGGCGCGCTCGCCACCTCGCTCGGTGTCAGCTCCAGCTTCGGTGGCACCGTGCGTGCCGAGCGCGTCGTCGGCACGCGCACCCTGTCGCTGGTGGCTGGACCTCTACGGTCCAACGACGTCCCCGTCGGCACGATCACGACGATCGAAGATGTCAGCGAGGCCCGCGCGTTCGCCGCCGAGCGAGAGCGAGTCGCGCAGTACCAGGAGCAGATGCTCGGCATTGTCGGGCACGACCTGCGAAATCCATTGTCGGCGATCCTCGCCGGCACCGAGGCGATCGGAATCCACGCGGAGTCGATCGCCGCCGTGAAGCCGCTCGTCGCCCGGATCAGCGGGAGCGTCCGGCGGATGGCGCGGATCGTCGATCAGCTCCACGATGTCACCCGCGCACGGCTCGGCGGCGGTATTCCGCTCGCGCTCGTCGACACCGAGCTCGGCAGTATCGCGCAGGCCGTGCTCGAGGAGCTCCAGCTCGCCACACCGTCCGCCAAGGTCGAGCTCCGGACCCGGGGCAACCTCACCGGCCTGTGGGACGGCGATCGTCTGGGGCAGGTGATCTCGAACCTGACGGCCAACGCCCTCCAGTACGGCAAGCCCGGGACCCCCGTGCTGGTCGACCTGGTGGGTGAAGCGGAGCGCGTGACGATCATGGTCTCGAACGAGCTGCGCGACGCGCCGATTCCCGCCGATCGCCTCACGAGCATGTTCGAGCCCTATCGCCGCGGTCAGGAGGGCGCGCATCGCCCGGGTGGCCTCGGGCTCGGCCTCTACATCGTCCACGAGCTCGTCAGCGCTCACCACGGCACGATCACGGCGACCTCGAACCACGAGACCGGCACGGTGCTGGTGGTCAGCCTTCCGCGCTCCACGCGCACCTAGCGGCGGCGTCGCCCGGGGTCGGCGAATCGCATCCGGCCGGTAGCGGTCCTGGAGTGATCTCCACTAGATAACCCCTCGTCATCGTTCCTCCGAGACATCGGTATGCGCGATGCACGGTCGTCACGCGGCCACGCAACCAAAGGAGCTGCATGTCGATCACGAAGTTGACCCCCGTATGGGTCGGTCACGTACGCACGTCGTCGTCCACCGAACGTCCCCATCACCCTCCACCCCGGATCATCGTGGGCCTCCTGACGGGGGACGGTGCCCTCGCCGGAAACCCTCCAGACCCGCGCCGGCAGACCGGCTAGGCGCCGGCCGATTCGAGGTCGGCTGCTGCGCTGCCGAGACCGAGATCGTGCCCGTCGGCAGGTAGGCACCCACGTCGTGCCACCAGTATAGATCTCGATCGATGATCGGCAGCGCGCTCGTGTACGTGAAGTCCGAGAGCGAAACGATCTCGAGCCTGGGCGGTGCCCAGCTCGCGGTCGGGCCCGCGGTGATCGCCGCGAGCGGCTCCGGCAAGATCGGATACGTCACCGTCGTCGTCGAGGCGGGGCCGTAGGCGTTCCACGTCACGACCGCACCCGGCATCGTGATCGTCGTCGCGACCGCGACGAAGTCGGCATCGGCGAGATCGCTCGATGCCCACGCGATCGCGCTCGCAGACGCGTCCGCGAGCGGCACCGTGATCTCCGGGCCGATCAACGACGCATCGAACTTCCGATTCCCGAACGGCTGATCGACTCGCTCGAGCACGGTGCGCTCGACCGCGGTGCTCGCATCGACGAACACCGAGCCGATGATCGATCCCTCGATCAGCGGCGGTCCATCAAACACGAGTCGCGCGTCTCCTTGTGACACGCTCGACGAATCATCGGCGAACACGATCGTGTCGTGCCAGCCTGCCGTGCCGGGGGCGCCGCCGGGGAACGCGAGAACTCCCCACACATCCGCGACCGAGCCGGGGAGCGCCGAGTAATCGACCGAGTACTTTTCGTTGTCCTGCCACGCGGACGGTGCGCTGAGCGTGCCGCCGTTCAGCTGCACCTGCCCGAGCGATGTCCACGTCCATGGATCGCCGTACCCGAGGCCCTGCGCGTAGAGCTCGACCTTCTCGTTCGAGCACGCGGCGGCGAACGCGAACGTCGCGGTGGTGCCCGTGGTGGGCGCCTGATCCGGATCGACGCAGCGCGCGGGCCCGCGGATCCGCGACTCCGTG
>JBBRBG010000241.1:0-12527 GCA_038206055.1 Haliangiales bacterium | reverse complement strand
GCGGTCTCGGGGTTCCACCCCAGCACGCGCTCCATGTAGTCGACGAGCGAGACCATCCCGAGCGGCCTCCAGATCTGCAGCTGCTCGGCCTCGCGCAAGAGCTCGGCCTCCTCGGCGTCGAGCTCGGCGCGCCGCCGCGCGGTGGATCGAAGCCGCTCGTGGCAGATCCGCCACGGCTCACCACGGTCGTTCGCCGTGGGCCACGTGGCCCGCGTGCCCTCGCCGCACCGCACGGCCACCGCCCGCACGGCCCAGGCCGCCCACGTCGCGGGCACGTAGGCCGGTGCGAAGCTCTCGATGTTCTCAGCCGTCGCAACCATCACCATGATCCACCTCCGTCGAGACGAGCCTCGTTCTAGCACGCGGTTTTTCGACGCTCTGATTCGCTCGCTGCAGGTACTCACACGCCTCGACCTCGTTCGAAGCCGCGACCATCGTTTCGTGCGCACAGGGCGCTGCTCGTCGCGCCTCGACGAGGATCAGCGACGGGTTCGACAGCGCCAGGTCGATCACGCGCCAGATCGCGTCAAGCACTTTCTCTTCGAATCGTCGAGTGACTTCGTTCTTACATGCAGTCCGCGAAGTCGATGCACGTTCGTCGCTCGGTCTCCTTCGCGTGCCGCGTGGGTCGCCGTGACGCGGATCGAATCTCAGGTGGCCGGTACTAGCGACGCTTCGGCTTCGGGCGCGTGGGCTTGCCGGTGTTCTGCGTACGCTCGGCGCGAGCGCGCGCCGCCGACATCGCCCACGAGCAGATCGGGCAGGCCGCAATGTCGTGGCCGCGCGCGGGGCACTGCGCTCGGCCGAAGTAGATCATCTGGAGATGCAGCGCGTGCCAGCGATCCTCGGGGAATAGCTTCTTGAGGTCGGCCTCGACCTCCTCGACGGTGCGCGCGCGCGATAGCTGCCAGCGACCGGCGAGGCGATGGATGTGCGTGTCGACGGGAAACGCCGGCATGCCGAAGGCCTGGGACATGACGACGCTCGCGGTCTTGTGACCCACGCCGGGGAGCTCCTCGAGCGCGGCCATGTCGCTCGGGACCTTTCCGTCGTGCTTCGCGACGAGGATGCGCGCCATGCCGGCGAGCGCCTTGGCCTTGCCGGGGGCGAGGCCGCACGTCTTGATGAACGGCATGATCTGCGCGGCGGTCATCGTCGCCATGGTGGCGGCGTCGGGGGCGCGCGCGAACAGCGCGGGGGTGACCATGTTGACACGCGCGTCGGTGCACTGTGCCGAGAGGATCACGGCGACGAGGAGCTGGAACGGATCGCCGTGGTCGAGGGGGATCGGAGGAGCGGGGAAGTGGGTCTCGAGGATCTCGCCGATCCGCTGGGCGCGCGTGGCGCGATCGATGGTCATTCGTGATCGTCGTCGAGCGGAGCGTCGGGCCGCTTGAACTGATTCGGTTGGTTCGGTTTGGTCATGCTGTCCAGCAACTGCTGCGCGGGCTGGCTATCGGGCTCGGCATGGGTCGCGGCGCGCGCTTTCTCGAGCGCCTCGGCGGTACGGCCCTTG
Organism: Haliangiales bacterium; assembly: GCA_038206055.1. GTDB lineage: Bacteria > Myxococcota_A > Polyangia > Haliangiales > Haliangiaceae > JABFXX01. The sequence goes on along the minus strand of JBBRBG010000241.1, from coordinate 11,011 downwards.
GACGCGAGGTACTCGGCTTCGGCCACGTAGGCGCGCGCGCGCGCAGGTTCCTCGGTCTGCGCGCGTTGCAGCTCGGCGAGGCCTTCGGCCTCTTCACCGCGCTTGAGGAGCAGACGGCCGAGCTGGAAGTGGCCTTGACCGTCGTCGGGCTGGATCTCCGCGAGCCGGCGGTACGCACGCTCCGAGGACTCGAGATCGCCGAGCCGCCGCGAGGAGCCGCCCCAGAACCGATAGTAGTCGGTGGCAACCGTGCTCGCGCGATCCACGGTGACCCACACGAGGATCGCCGCGAGGTGCGCGATGCCGACGACGGCACCGCCGCGTTGACCGCGGAGCCGCCGGGCTGCGACCAGCACGATCGGCACGATGCCGAGCGCGATGGCCATGGTGAACGCGTGGTCGAGCCGGCAGAGCATCGCGAGGACGATCCCGAGAGTGGTACCGCCGAGCACGGCGACGCCGGTCGCGACATCACCCTCGAGCGGAAGCCGCGCCAGCGCGCGCCGCAACCGGGCGATCGGTGGCTGCTCCGCGACCCATATGAACGCGCGGTCGGGCACCACGAGCAGGTACATCGCGAGCATCAGCCACGCGAACAGGCCGATCTCGAGGCCGGAGAGGAGGATGCCGGTGTGGAACAACAGGCCGAGCGGCAGCGCGATGAACCATGCGGGCCGGACCCACACGGTGAGCGCGAGCGTGATCTCCGCGAAGATCGCGAACTTCGCGGCGGCCTTGATCCCGACCGAGCTATCGACAAGCGAGCGCAGCGGACCGGTGATCTGATTCGCGAGGGTGCGGCCGTCGAGCCACGCGCCGTTCATCTTCGAGATCGCGGCCCACAGGTAGAGGATCGCGAGCTGGACGAGGATCAGCCGCACGGCCCAGGTGCGCACCGGCGTGGCGGGCTCCGCGTCGGGACGGCGCTGCCAGGGTACGAAGCACGAGATGCCGAGGACGAGCGCGACGAGGTAGTGGTGCTGGTAACCGTCGAGCTGGCTCGTGAAGTACATCCACGCGTACAGCGAGGTGACGACAGGCAGCACCCAGCGCGTGGCGACCCCGAGCGCCGCGAGCACGAACAGGTACGCGGAGACGAGCTGCACGATCTCGTAGGTCGCGCGCGATGGCCCGAGCGCGTCGAGGCCGGGGATCTGGGCGACGTTGAAGCCGCCGGCGCCGTAGCGCGGCGCGTGCCGGATCTGGAGGACGGCGTCGATCGCGAGGAGCCCGAACAGCACCACGCGCACCACGACGAGCTTCGCCCACGCGACGTCGAAGCCGAACCAGAACGTCGGCTCGGGCGCGCGAAGCGGAACCACGACGGGCGCCTTGTCGGGGCGCCGGCCCGCGGCGGGCTTCGTCGCGGCGGGCTTCGTCGCGGCGCCGCTCGCCATCGGTGCGGGACCCGGCGTCTTCGTCGCTGGCTTTCCGCCTTTGCGTTTCTTCGCCATGGCTAGAGCTCGGGCACCATGCACATGTCATAGCCGCCGTAGCTGCGCGGCTCGCGATCGAGATAGACGCAGTCGATCGAGATGCGCACGGTGGTGTTCGGGTGCTCCTTGCACAGCCGCGCGCCCATCGCCTCGATCACGCGGAATCGGCCGCGCTGCGCCAGCTCGAGCCACGCCTCGTGGAACTCGCCGCCGAGGTTGAACGGCGTGTCGTTGAGGGTTGCGGTCGGCACGCAGTGCGCCATGCGCATCGGCGAGAACATGCGCCACGCGAACCGCTCGTCGTGGGGATCCTTGCGCGTGAAGTAGAGGATCGGGAGCGCGAGCTGGACGGCCACGAACAGCGCGATCGCACGCCCGCGCCACGTCGAGAGCAGCGCTCCGAGGTGCGGGGTACGAGCGAGCCAGCGCAGGAGTGATGGCACGGGCCAGAGGCTACAGCAGACGCTACAGCGGAAGCGCGGCCTGCGACGCGATCTGCGGCGGGCGAGGCGGCGGATGGTACGTGAGATCGTGATCGACCCGGGCTCCGGCCGGCAGGGGGGCGCGGTGCACGAGGTGGCCGCCCTCGACCGAGGCGACGGCTTGCCCATCGAGGAACAGCACCGCGTTGCCCACGATCGCGGGGACCCGCGGGCCGGGCGTCAGCACGCCGACGAGGTTCAGCGGATCCGTCGCCGCGATCCGGCAGGCCTCGGCGCCCGGCGACGGGTGGCGCGCCGCGCGCAGCTCGTCGAGAGCTTCGGGCAGCGCGAACTGCTCGCCGACGAAGCCGTGGATGAATCGCCCGCCGCGGATCTCGCCGCGCGCCTCGAGCCGCCGCAGCGCCACGAGCAGCTCGCGCCACGGCGGCAGGCTCGACTCGCGCGAGAGCAGATCGCGGAACACCACGCCGTAGCGCAGGAGGAGCTGGCGCGCCGACGCCTCGGGATCGATCGCGCTCGGATTGCACGCGGGCAACATCGACCACCGCCCGGCCGCGGTGGGCAGCGACCGCAGCGCGTGACCGGGACGCTGCGTATCGCGCGTTCGCGCGCGCTTGATCGCATCGGCCCATTTCCGCACCGGCGGCGCAGCGTTCTGGTTCGCCGTGAGCGCGCGATCGAACAGGCTCTTCACTTCCCCGCGCTTGCGATCGACGAGCACCCGCAGGCTCGCGAACCCATCCGCCGTGGCGAGGCCCGCACCGACGAGCTCCCACAGCGCTTCCTCGACATCGGTGGGCGGCAGCTCGAGTGCGCCGACGAGATCGGAGAGGAACGAGGCGCCCTGCGTGGCGAGCACGTCGCGCACGCGCGTGGCCAGCGAGCCCAGCACGGGCGGTTCCTGCTGTGTGCCCACCGCCGCCGCCGCGCGCAACCAGCCCGCATCACGCCGCAGCATCAACGCGAGGGGCGCCGATCGAGACGGCGCGAGGCGCGAGCGCGACGGCAGCGCTGTCTCGACGGGCGGCGGCGGTGCGATCTCTTCCCGCCGCATCATCGCCGACGACGTCACGAGGTGGACGATCATCTGTTCCCCATACCCGGGCGTGCGCACGCCGGTCAGCGCGTGCGCTGCCGCCGCTGCGATCTCCTCGCGCGTGCACCCGCTGCGCGACGCCGACTCGGCCGCCGCCTCGGCGACGTTGTACGGGTGCATCGGATCATGCGGATCCCGCCGGAATCGCTTTTGCTGCTCGGCGGGCGCTGTATCCAGCTCTGGATCGGGATCCACCGCGATCGACTGCGCGCTGCGCGGGCTGAGCCGGCACCACACCACGTGACCCGCGAGGCACAGCTGATCGAGCAGCGTCTGATCGTACCCGTGCAGACGCGCGGGCAGCACCTCGCGCTCCCACGCACCGGCGGCGGTCTCGAAGCCCTGGAGCTGCTCGATCACGCGCGCGAGCCCGTCGCTGCCGATCACCTGCGTGTGTCGCGCGACGCGCTGCCAGCGCAGCAGGAATCGCATCAGTGCACCCGCGCTCACCGGCTCGATCTCCTTACGCAGCCGCGCGAGCGTGAGCCGGTGGATACGCGCGAGCACGCGCCGGTTGCACCACTCGAGATCGGGTGAGGTCCCGGCGTCGTCGGCCGCAGTCAGCGCCGCGCGCATGGTGCTCGCGCGGTTGATCGGTAGCGCATTCGGCGTGAACGAGCCGCGCAGGATCGCGCCATCGCCCTCGAGCGCGAGTAGCCCGCCGATCAGCTCGGCGAGCGGAAGCCCGAGCTCCGCGGCGAGGCCGCGCGCAGACACCGGACCGCGGTGGTCGAGGTGCGCACCGACGAGCTTGGTGATCGCCTCCTCGCGCGGCGGGATCTTCGACCACGACGGCGTGGTGATCATCGGCACGCACTCGATGGCATCGCCGAGCAGCAGGCGCGCGATGCCGAGCCGCTCGGTGGCAACCCACGCGGCGTAGTCGACCCCTTCGATCTCCCAGCGCAGGCGGCACGCCCGGCCGGTCGCCGTGAGCGCCGCAAACCAATCGTCTGCACCCACAGCGAGCGACAGGCCGCGCGGCTCGGGCACGAGCCACAGCGCGAGCAGTGCATCGTGCAGCTCGTCGACATCGCGCACCACCGGCGAGACCTCCTCGGTGGCGGCCGTGATCGCGGCCTCGTCGAGCTGGCCCACTTCATCGGCGCTCTTGATCTGCGCGGGCAGGCCGCGGCGGAGCTGCACGGCACGGGTGCGGCGCTCCTCGAGGGGCGCGTCGTCGAGGAACGCGTACGGGTTCGCGTTGAGTAGCTCGTGCGAGAGCGGGCTCGGCTCGACGGTATCCTTCGCGAGGATCGCGATCTCGCCGCTCTCCAGCCGCTCGAGCATCGCGTGGAAGCCGGCCATGTCCATCGCCTCGACGAGGCAATCGCGCACGGTCTCGAACACGAGCGGGTGATCGGGCACCTCGCGCGGTCCCTGGATGTTCTCGCCGCACGCGACGGCCTGCGGGAACACCACGCTCAGGGTATCCGCCGAGCGCATCTTCAACAGATGTGGCGGCACGCGCTTGCCGTTGCGCCGGCGCAGCACGGTCAGCGAGCGCGTGACGTTCCAGCGCCAGCGGATCTCGAACATCGGGCGATCGAGCAGCGCCTGGACCAGCGTTGCCTCGGCCTGGTGTGACGGCACGTAGCCGAACACGGTCTCGAGCGGGAAGCTGTGCGGTTGCCCGAGCGAGATCACGATGCCGTCGTCGGTGGCGATCGCCTGAAGCTCGAAATCGAACGTGACGCAGAACTTCTTGCGCAGCGCGAGGCCCCACGCGCGGTTGATCCGCCCGCCGAACGGCGCGTGGATCACGAGCTGCATCCCACCCGCCTCGTCGAAGAACCGCTCCGCGATCACGAGATCCTTGCGGGGCAGGGCGCCGAGCGCCGCGCGCGCCGCGGTGAGGTACGCGACGAGCTGCTTCGCGGCGCCGAGCGGCATCGCAGTCTCCGCGGCGAGCCACACGGAGGTGACCTCGCTGTCGTCGCCGCTTCCGATCCGCGCGCAGACCTCGCCGCGGAGCGAGGAGACCTCGTCCGAGAGCTCTCGCGTGCGCGCCGGCGCCTCGCCGAACCAGAACGGGATCGACGGCGGCTGACCTTTCGCATCCTCGACGTAGACCTTCGCCATCTCGATGCGCTTGATCTTCCACGCCGTGTTGCCGAGCTGGAAGATGTCGCCGGCCGAGCTATCGATCGCGAAGTCCTCGTCGACCTCGCCGACCTTCGTCTCCTCGGGCCACTGCACGACCGCATAGTTGTTGCTGTCGGGGATCGCGCCGCCGCACATGATCGCGGCGAGCCGCGCACCGCGCCGGCCGCGCAGCATGCCGGAGATCCGATCGCGGTGGACGTGCGCGCCGGTGCGTCCGCGGCGATCCGAGACGCCCTCCGACAGCATCTCGAGCACCTGCTCGAGCTTGATCGGGCACAGGTTCTGGTACGGCACCGCGCCGTGGATGAGATCCACGAGCTCGGTCTCGCTGATCTCCTCGGCCGCGCAGATCGCCACGATCTGCTGCGCGAGGATATCGAGGGGCGCATCGCGCAGGGTGATCTCGTCGAGGTTGCCGCGCTTGATGCCGCGCACCAGCGAGCCGCACTCCATGAGCTGGTCGCGCGTCATCGCGAACAGCCGGCCCTTCGGGGTGCCGCCGAGCGAGTGGCCCGAGCGACCGACGCGCTGGATCAGCGTGGCGATCGAGCGCGGCGATCCGATCTGGACCACGAGGTCCACGGTGCCGACATCGATGCCGAGCTCGAGCGACGCGGTCGCGACCGCGCACTTGACCTGGCCGAGCTTCAGCTTCTGCTCGGCGGCGAGGCGCAGCGTGCGGGACATCGAGCCGTGGTGGGCGACCACGTGCTCCTCGCCGAGCCGCTGCTCGAGGGCGGCGCTCACGCGCTCGACGAGCCGCCGGGTGTTCGCGAACACGATCGTGGAGCGGTGCTGCGTGACCAGCTCCGCGATCCGATCGTAGACCCGGCCGAACTGCTCGTTCGAGGCAACCGCGCCGAGCTCGTCATCGGTGATCTCGATCGCGAGATCGATCGTGCGGCGATGGCCCGAGTCGCAGATGTGCGGCAACGGTCGCCGCGACCCGACGAGCAAACGCCCGATCCGCTCGATCGGCTTCTGGGTGGCCGAGAGCCCCACGCGGACCGGCCCCTTGCCGGTGCACTGCGTGACGAGCCGCTCGAGGCGTTCGAGCGAGAGCGCGAGGTGCGCGCCGCGCTTGTCGCCCGCGATCGCATGGATCTCGTCGACGATCACCGTGCGCAGCTGACCCAGCGACGCGCGCCCCTTCACCGACGTCAGCAGGATGTACAGCGACTCCGGGGTGGTGACGAGAATGTGCGCGGGACGCTTCGCCATCTTCGCGCGCTCGGCGACGGGCGTATCACCGGTGCGCACGGCGACGCGGATCTCCGGGAGCTTCACCCCGCGCGCGGCGGCGTAGACGTTGAGCTCCGCGAGTGGCCCCTCGAGGTTGCGCTGCACGTCGTTCGACAGCGCCTTGAGCGGCGACAGGTAGAGGATCTGCGTGTGATCCGAGAGGCCCTCGTCGAGCCCGCGGCACACGAGCTCGTTCATGCACGAGAGGAACGCGGCGAGCGTCTTGCCGGAGCCGGTGGGCGCGGCGATCAGGACATCTTCACCCGCGGCGATCCGCGGCCAGCCATCGCGCTGCGGATCGGTGGGCGCCCCGAACTTGTCCCGGAACCATCCCGCGACGAGCGGATGGAATGCATCGAGAACGTCCGGCACGGCAGCACAGACTAACCCAATGGTCTGAAGGTCGTCGATCCGGGATCTTCGCTACGAGCAGCCGCCGCCGGGGCCCCCGGGGCGGCCCCAGCCTTGAAAGCAATCCGTCTTGCCGGCCGCCGTGCAGACCTCATCCATCGAGTAGGTGCGTGCAAACACCTGGATGTTGTCCAGCCCACCGATGAACTGTTCAGAGAACACGCTGTTCGCCCCGATGTTGCCGCCGATCGCGAGGCCCTCGTTGCCGTCGATGACGATCGCCGGCGCCACCCGGCACCCCGCGAGCTGACCGTTGATGAACAGCTTGAGCTGCCCTTCATCGTACGTGCACGCCACGTGGTACCAGGCGTCCTTCGGCATGGCGACCGCGGCATCGAGGGTGGTGCTCCCGATGCCGCAGCGGAACTTGCCGTCGTGCTGGTACGAGATGAAGTACTGCTTGTTGTTGTCGAGCGCCCAGTACGCCTGGCCCATCGCCGGGTAGCTCGACGGTCGCGCCATCAGCGTGATGGTGAGGCTGTTCTGGATATCGAGGTCCGGCGTCTCGGCGACGACGAGCTGCGTGGAGGTATTGACCATCACGGCCTGCTCGGCCTGGCGCGTCGTCACCATGTAGCCGCTGCCGACCGCGTCGTGACCGCGGCCCGAGCCATCGCTCGTCAGCAGCCTCTGGTCGTCATCGAAGTCGATGCACAGCCGGAGTGATGGATCGGAGAGTGCGCACTTGCGCTCCACCGGTGGAGGCTGCTGCGTGTCGTCGCCCGGGATGACGTCGTCGCCGGCGCGACCGTTCCCGGCCGTGAAGCCGCAGGCCGGAGTGGCGAGGAGCGCGGGGATGATGAGATGGCGGAGGACCACGCTCGACGAGATTGCAAGCGATGGGCCGCGGCCTGCGCGAGCAACGTCGCACGGTTAGCTGCGGTCAGATCGGGTGAGGGCTCACCCGCCTGAGGAGCCTTTCCCCAGATGCAACCACGCCTTCGCGTAGTGGAACTGGATCTGGTCGTCGTCGTAGCGATGTGCACGTAGCGTACAGGCGTCTCTCACGGCCACCCACGCGCGCCAGTCGGTGCTCGGCAGGGCCGCGGCCAGTGCTTTGCGGCAGGGTTCGGCACAGACACAGGGTTTCGGGATCGGCGCGCGGACGGGCGGCTCGCCGTCGATCAGCACGACTGCACGCAGCGCGATCCACGGTCCGTAGATCGGATGAATGACCAGGTGGCTCGGTGCAAGCGCCGCGAACCCGGTGGCGACAGCGAGCCGCGTGAACGGGAGAAACCCTCCGGCCTCGGCGCGATGCGCGAAGTAGAGCGTCGCGCTCGGGTATGCATCGGTGAGCGTGCGCTCGGTATAGCGGTCGAGGGGATCTGGCTCGACGCGGCGCGCCGCGGAGAACACCGGCCACAGTGCGCGGGTGTTGCCGACGAGCAGGCCGAGGCGCGGGCCGGCGGAGAGTCGCTCCCAGCCGGGTTCGCGTGCGGCCGCGTGCGCATCGAACGCGTGCACGAGATCGAAGCCTGCGGTTGCGAGCCTGGCGAGCGCGTCGTCCACGCGACGACCATGGCACACTCGCCGCGTGCCAGCGCGCCTGCATCACGAACGGATCGCGAGGAGCGATACCGCGCCCACGAAGTGGCTGCTGCTCACGCACGGCATGTACGGCGCCGGCTCGAACTGGCGCGGGATCGCGCGCAAGGTCAACGAGCGGCGGCCGGAGTGGGGCATCGTGCTCGTCGACCTGCGCCTGCACGGGCGATCGGAAGATGGCGAGCCCCCGCATACCATCGCCGCGTGCGCCGATGATCTTCGCGCACTCGCGGAGGACATCGGTGGCGTCGCCGGGCTCGCGGGGCACAGCCTCGGCGGCAAGGTGATGCTCGCCGCGCGGTCGCTCGTCGCCGTCGAGCAGACGTGGATGCTCGACTCGAGCCCGGCGTGCCGTCCCGATGCGCAGAGCGACGCCAACAACAGCGTGGTCCGCGTGATGCGCGATCTCGAGACCTTGCCGCGCACGTGGGCGAAGCGCGATCAGCTCGTCGCGGCCCTCGTCGCGAAAGGACACGACACGATGCTGGCGCAGTGGCTCGCGATGAGCGCTGTGCCCGATCCGCAGGGCACCCTGACGCTGCGCTTCGATCTCCATGCGCTGAACGAGCTGCTCCTGGACTTCTACGCGGTCGATCTGTGGGACTCGATCGATGACCCCGAGGCGGGCAGCGTGGAGCTCATGATCGCCGATCAGTCCTCCGTGTTCACCGATGACGACAAGCTGCGTCTCTTGCGTGCTCCGGCGCACGTGCATGCACATCACATCGATGCGGGGCACTGGCTGCACATCGAGGCACCGGCCGCGGTGGTGGAGTTGTTCGCGCAGCACCTCGCGTGAGCTGGGGACAGCTGTCCCCGCACGAATGGCCTCGCCGATCGCAACGCGCCGGCGCTACAGTGTGTCCTCGATCCGTGGCGGCGCGTGTGATGATCTCCGTGCTCGCGCTGGCAGCGGTCGCCGCTCCGGCGGCCGCGGAGCCAGCGTTCGGGTGGCGTGCGCCGACGAGCTGCCCGCGCGTCGACGAGGTTCGTGCCCGTGTCGAGCGCCGGCTCGGCGGACCGATCGAAGGCGTGGTGCACGGGATCGAGATCGAGATCACGCGAGATGGCACCGGCTATGTCGCGCAGATCGATGCGCGCGCGCTGACCGTGGCCAACGACGTGCGCACGTTGCGCAGCGCGAAGTGCGCCGAGCTCGCGGACGCGATCGCGGTGATCGTCGCGCGGCTGGCCACCGAGGCGCGCAAGGCCGAACCCGCCCGGGGAGCGCCGCCGTCCACCGAGCCACAGATGCTCGACGCGGCACCGACCGCGGTCAGCGTCGTCGACGAGCCCGGTCCCGCCGAGGAGCAAGACACGCGGGTCGTGCGCACGTTGCCGGCGACTGCGGTGCCGCACAAGCGCTGGGGCGGTGGCGTGCGTGCGCTGGCACTCTCCGGCATCGGCGCGCTGCCGCGGATCAACGTCGGCGGCGAGATCGCCGGGTACGTGCGCCGCGAGGACTACTTCGCCGAGATCGGCCTGGCGCGCTGGGTGCCGCAGTCGGCGCGATTCGATCCGGGCGCGCCGGCGCGCGTCGATGTCAGCCTCGATGTCGTCGCGCTGCGCGGCGGCTGGGGGCCGGAGTACCTGCCGATCCGCGCGTGGTTGCTCACCGAGGTCGGGCGGATGCAGGGTGAGGGCGTGGAGGTCCTCGAGCCGCGGATCGGGACCAGCCGGTGGATCGCCGTCGGCGGCGGGTTCGGCGTCGCCTGGCCGATGGCTCCGCACGCTCGCCTGGTCGGCACGTTCGAGGTCGCCGTGCCGCTCCAGCGGACCACGTTCATGCTGCAGAAGGGTGCGGATCTATACGAACCATCGGTGGTTGTTGCCCGCTGCGCCCTCGGACTCGAGCTCGGCTGGCGATGAGCCGATTCCGTGACGGATCCGCCGGGCTGGTCGCACTAACCGGCCAGATACCCGCGATGGCCCCCGCAATGGCACATGCCCTGGACCCGACGGAGGAGATCGAGCGCATCGATCCCGTGCTCTCCTTCGACGACGTCTACAGCGCGAACATCGCCTACGTCTGGCGCGTGCTCCGCACGTTCGGCGTGGCCGAGGCACAGCTCGAGGATGCGGCGCAGGACGTGTTCGTCGTGGTCCATCGCCGGCTCGGCGAGTGGGAGGGCAGGGCGGCAATCACCACCTGGCTGTTCGCGATCGCACGGCGCGTGGCGAGCGCGCATCGCCGCAAGACCACGGGCGACCGCACCGAGGAACTCTCCGATGATCTCATCGGCGGCACCGACATCTTCGCGGCGATGTCCCGTGCGCAGGCCGCCGCCACCGTGATGGCGATCCTCGAGCGCATGGACGAGGACAAGCGCGTCGTGTTCGCGCTCGTCGAGCTCGAGCAGCTCAGCGTGCCCGAGGTCTCGCGCATGCTCGAGCTCAACCTCAACACCACCTACTCGCGGCTGCGCCTCGCGCGCGTCGCCTTCGAAGCCGCGGTGAAGCAGGTGAAGCCATGATCGATCAGGGCGGAGAACAGCTCGGTTCGGCGGCGCGCTCGCTGCTCGATGCTGCACGCGAGGGCCTCGGCCCCGATGCCGCCGCGGTCAGCCGCGTGCGCGCGAAGGTCGCCGCGTCCGCCGGTGCAGGTGCCGCGATCGCGATCAAGCTCGGGCTCGTCGGCGTGGTCGTCGCGCTCGCCGTCGGTGCGGGCCTCTACTCCTCGCGCGATCACATGTCCGAGACTCCCGCGATCGACCTGCCGAGCGCGCGCA
>JBBRBG010000240.1:0-12617 GCA_038206055.1 Haliangiales bacterium | reverse complement strand
GAATGGAACTCGGGGCCCTCGTGGCAGCGGGGATCATGTGAAGAAGAAGAAGACGGGTACGAGCGATGCAGAAGTCTCCCGCAAGGTGCGCGCCTCTCTTGTTCAGTGCGACCGGCTTTTCAGGCTCGTGAGCTTCCCTCTTCACGTGGAGGTCCGTCTCGCACCGGAGCCGCGCGCGTTGGACAACTGGGAACTCGTCGCACCGGCGATGCTCTTCAGCGCGTCGAATTGTCTTCGCTCAGTGCGCCTACTCGCGGAGGTCGAAGCACCACGCCGCGAGCAAGATGCGATGGTCTTGCTTCGCCGCCTCTACGAGCACGTCGTCGACTTTGCCTGGATTGCGATCGATCCAGAGGTCAACGTGAGGAAATGGGTCGCGGATGACTTCTACCATCGGCTCAAGATCAGCAACGAGCTCGTACAGCTCGGGAAGCAAGGACTTCCGACAGCGAAAGCCACTGACTTCGAGTCGTACGTCAGCAAGCACGGCCGCATGCCCGACATGGCGAGCCGTGCCGATGGCGCCGACAAGTACTGGTCGAAGAAGATCGATGGACACGGGGTTTACCCGTCGAAAGCCCAGCCTCAAGGACGGTCGATCAACGACGCCCAGAATGGTCTGTGGTCTCTTCGCACGCAGTACATCACCATATACCGAGGAGGAAGTGCGAACGCCCATCCGACACCCTTCAGCTTGTTCAGCTACATAGGGCCCGGTGATCGTCCCGGTACGTTCCGGGTGGGCGTCGATCCAGCGGAGCAGGACAATCGGTATGCGTACACGTTCGCTCCGATCATCTATTCCACGATGCTGTTCGTGTCGGAGCAGGTCTTGGGATACCCAAAACGTTCAGACGTCGAGGCGGCGTTCGACGGCACGGCGTAGCGCCCGGGGCGAACGAACGATCACACCAAGCCAAACAAAGAAGTAATTAGAGCAGCGGTGGCAGGTGCAGTGGATATTCGAAGATGCCGAGCGCTTCCTTCCACGCTGCGACGCCACCCCAATGTGAACCGCAGTTGGCATGTGCCGTCTTCTTAACCAGCTGCATGCGGCCGAGCTTGAGGGCGTGATGCCACACGTAGTTGTCCGGGTCGGGTGTCGAGGCGAAGCCAGCTACCTTGTTCGCGGCAGCCTCATCGCCATCGCGAAATCCGCAAAGGAACCCGATGTTGACATCCACATTCTCGCCGCCGGACTTGTAGAAGTCCGAGTTCGTGAACGTGCAGGTGTCCGTCATGGCCAGCTCGTTCGCGATAGCGTTGTATCCGCTCGCCGTCGCAAATGCGGCGGCGAGTTCGCGATTCACTTCGGATTGCAACCTTGCGCCGGGCGTCAGTGTTGCCATCGGGGGATGCGGCGCCTTGCATCGATCGCTAGTATCGATCGCCGGCGGCGAGAGCGGGTAACACGTCCCGGTGTAACACCGGCAGCGATGGTCGGCGATTCGCGCGCTGTTGTTCAGGGTGATCACGCTCGATCGCGGAACGCAGTTGTAGACGGCGTCGAGCGCTTCGGTGGATTCCTGGTTCGAGCCGTCGTCGTCGCGCTTCCACAGGCAAGTGTAGTCGTTGTTGTAGTCGGGATTCGCGCCGCGACGAACGCCACGAAAGCTGATGCCGGCTGAGGGCTGGTTCTCGGCGAGCTGATGAACGAGCTCCTTACACGCGAGGTTTGGATTCGCGTAAGTGATCCCGGTCCCGGTACCACTGCTCCAGGTCCAGTAGCCGAAGAAGTTCTCGTTGGCGGTCTCCGCGGCTGCGAGTCGAGACCAGAGCGAAAGGAACACGAAGAAGAGGATTTGCTTCACGTGGGTCAAACGACCCCCACCGCCGATATTCCCAACAAAGTTACTCGAGCCGGCCGGTCTCGGAGCGCTTGCCCGCGGGACGCGTGATCCAGCGGCTTTCTTCCGCCGCCGCCGCGAGAAACGCCGCGCGCAGGCGCGGCTTCCGTTGCTCTCGGCCGGCTCCGCCTTCGGTGCGGCATCCTTGGCCTTCTCGACAGACGCTTCGAGGTCAGCCTGGAGCTTTGCCTCCGACGCGAGTAGATCACCGAGGGCGAGCTGGAATTCGCTGGTCCGGCCTCGCTCGGTCTTGCTGTCGAACAGACGACGCTTGAGCAACGCGTTTTCGTGCGCGAGCTCGGTCAGGCTGTCCTCGAGCGCCGCGACCTTGGCCATCTTCGCCGCCAGCTCGGATTGGAGGCCCGCGATCGTCGCCATCAGCTCCGGCGACATCGAGATCCGCTGCTCGCTCGACGACACTCATTTCTCGTTACACGTCGCGATCCGCCAGCAAGCGCGAACTGCATCTCGCGGTCAGCGATGACGAGGCGGTCGCGGCGCGCGCGGTGTCAACGCAACGCCCTTGTTGATCGTATCGAAGATCGCGGCGTTGATCCGCAGGTGCTGCTCGCCCGGCGACGTCGCACGCGGCAACTCGAAGCGGCCGACATCGAGCTTCTTGTGGATCACGATCGTGCCAGTGCCATCCCACGTCAGCACCTTCATCGTTGTTAGCGGGTGTGTTGCCGAGGGAGTGTTAGGATCTGATTCATGCGAGTTGCGAGTGTTTTGTGGCTGCTGCTCATGTACGGAGAGACCTGCTGGCGCTCCATCGACGAGTGCCAGAAGGATCTCGACAAGCAGCGCTCTCAATCCACCGCCTCTGATCCCTTGGAAGTCGAGATGGATTGCGAGCGGCGAGACATGGCCTACGCGACAAGAGCGAACGACGGCTCTGGCGTCATCGTGTTGACGCCGAACTGGTGCGAGGGCTGCGATCTCGTATGGTGACCAACAGCTCGGCGCCTGCTCGACCGCCGCCACCGCTCAACCGCGGAAGACAACAATGGGTGCGTGACGAGGCCCGGATTGGCCTAGCTTCCTTTGCCACCGTTTTGCCACGCCCACGGGAGCCGACTCCAATCAGCGGGAGAACACGGGAGGAAGCAGCGGGACAACTACGCGAAAGGTGTGCAGGTCGTCGACATCAAAATTGTTTTCGACCCTCTCGCGATAGTTCGACTCCCGCCGCCTCCACCACTATGACCTCGCCAAGACGATCGCCACCGACTCACCGACTCCATCTCCATAAACATGCAGGGGACCATTGGATATGACTGCAAATAGGCTGTGGTCCTGCCTCCTCGTCGTCGGCGCTTGCGGTAGCCATTCTCTTCCTGCGCCTGCGTCGGATGATGCGCCGAAAGCGCCGGTCGATACCGCGACGACAATCACTGATACCAAGATCGTCGGGGCGCTCGGTGGAACGGCGTTTACCCTGCAGTATGGCGTGGTGAAACGGGCAACAACCGGAGATCCCCGCAACTGGGTTTGCGCTTCGAACACGGCGATCGTGTTTGCGAATTGCGAGACAACCACTGGTGTCGCGCGGACCATGCTGTTCGGCGCGTTCGTCTACGACAACGGCGGAGCTCCGCAATGGGACACCGTGGAGACAGCGCTCGTCCGGACTGGCTCGAATCCGCTCACGGTCTACGCTCGCAAGGGGTCGTTAGAGGTCCTGAAGGACGACACCGCCACCGGTGAACTGCAACTCACCCTCTCGCTCGACTTCGGTGAGATCCCAACGACGACGGGCTCCGTCGCTGCTGTGCCGTGAGGGTGTTCGCGATACTTAGCGTCTGTTGCGCGTGCGGTACTCAGGGCAGCGCTGACCACACGTGGCCGCCATACACCTCGCTGCCAGCACTCGCGAGCGGCGACGTTGATGGCGATGGGTTCACGGACCTGTTCGCACTCTCGGATACCAGAACATATGAGGTACTCGGGGGTGTAGACATCGGCCCGCATCCGGCCCCCATCGGATCGTACTCGGAGGCCTTCGATGCACGCGGAGCTGCACGCGCCGCGATCGTGGTCACAAGCTCTGCCCGGGACGTTCTGGTGACGGCCCGCAGCCGCGACGACATCGGGATGCTCGATATCGAGGTACGGCGCGACGTCGGACTCGTAAAGACCTCCGCATTTTCGATCCCGTTCGATGGAACCGAGGTCTGGCTGTCATCGGGTCAAGGCTTGGTTCTCATTGGAGCCGGAGGCACCGTCTGGCTGATCGATGCAGCCGACCTGCAGAGCTCGAAACCTAGCCCTATTGAGATACCACCGCCGATCGGTGGCTGGGGCCGAACGAAGCTCGCAATGGCGTACGCTCTCGGCGCCGATCGGTTCATCGTGGTCTCCTCAGACACGGCTGCATTTCGGGCGCGACTCCCTGAAGACTGGTCCTCGTTTGCCTGGGAACCGATTCGCCAGGGAGTAGCCTGGCTCGGACAGACAGCAGTGGACATCAACCGAGACGGTCGCCCCGAATTGGTCGGACTCGACGCGGGCGCACCTCCGAACCTTTGCTCACTGGAGCTTGAGACGCAGGCCGTGCGCTGCATTCGCATGACCTCGAACGAGACCTACGCCGACGTTACGATCCTCGGTGGTTCATTCGACGCGTTGACCCGGACCGATTTCCTCGTGGTGCATTCACGCCCAACCGGACAAGCCTATGATGTGTTCGGTGATGTTCGGTTTGGCAGCACCACTCTTACTCTTGCGGCTACCACCGCAGGAACGCCCGTGTTCACGCAGGGTACGTCTCCGATCTACCTCATCCCAATCTTCGAACCAGAGCGGCCGACACCCTGGGTGGTGCAGCTGGATAGCAGTGGCTTGTTCGGCTACTGCTACCGGATCGTGAACGGGGATGTACAGTCTTGCCCATGAACGGCCCGATCGGCGAGAACGTCGGTGCGGCTGCGCACTTTACAGCCGAGGGCGCATGGGCAAGCGAGGTCCAAGCTGTGCTCACGGAGATCGGCTCCGGCTCGTGGAAGTGGTTCTCCCGAGACCGGTGATGATATTCCGAACGTCCGGCGCCACCGTCGCTGCCATCGCTCGCGTAACGAGTCGAGGGCGCGGGCGCTCGTGCGGACGGCGCGCATTCCATCACGGACGACCGCGAGCCATTGCTCCAACCGGTTAGTCATCCATCCCACCGCCGTATCCGCCCTGAGGGCCTGATGGCGTATAGGGTCTCAACGTCTCCGCCGGGAACTCTTCGTTACGCCGGTCATTACCTGCGAAGTATACGCACTTGACGATGCCGTTAGTGATCGAGTGGACCGTCATCACGGGACCGCCCGACTTGAGCATGACTTCATCACCAATCTTGAACGTTTCAGCCATGGACGAGGATCCCGCGCCGGTATGACAATCAGCGGCTGAACTGAATGATCATCCGCCACGAGCTGCGTCGGTGGTTCTCGTCCCAGCTCTCGTATACCGACACGATGCAGTCCAGCGGGTAGATGTGGACCGGATCGCCAGCTTCGTTCCGAAAGGTGACCACATTGTCGAACTGGATCTCTCCAATAAACATTCGGTCACGGTTTCAACTGGTTACACTGCCTGCGTGCGCCTGTTTCTCGTGCGCTGCCGTGATACTGCCCTCTGGTTCCGATCGCTGGGGTGTTGCACGAAACTAAACCCACGGTTACGTTTCGTGCATGACCGAATCAGCCCCAAACTGGGACGGGCTGTACGAAGTGGCCAGCGCCCAGGAGGGCTACTTCTCCACTCGTGAAGCGGCGGCGGCGGGGTTCTCTTCCCAGCTGCTGCTCAAGCACATTCACGCTGGACGAGTCTCCCGTGCGCGCCGTGGCGTGTACAGGCTGGTTCACTTCCCTGCGGGAGATCACGAGGAGCTCGTGATCATCTGGCTGTGGTCCGAGAAGCAGGGCGTGCTCTCTCACCAGACCGCGCTCGCGCTGCATGGTCTGTCGGATGTGCTCCCGGCCAAAGCACACCTCGCACTGCCCTCGTCGTGGCGCAAACGTCGCCTGCGCGCTCCCCCGAGTGTGTTCCTCCACTATGGCGACGTGCCGAAGCGCGAGCGCGCGTGGTTTGGTGCTGTGCCCGCGACATCTCCACGACGCACGCTGAGCGACTGTGCAAACGAGAAGCTCGCCCCCGACCTCCTCCGGCAAGCCGCGCGCGAGGCGCTTCGCCGTGGACTCGTGACCAAGGATGACCTGACCGACGTCAAGCGCGCGCTTCGAGGGGTTGGAGGGCTCGCCGCATGACGGTGCGAACCTGCGACAGCCCGGCCGCGTTCAAGGAAGCGCTGGAGCATCGGCTTCGCGTCCGCACTCCCGACGGTGAGATCGTTGCCCGGACGCGTCAGCTCCTCGTGTTCGATCGATTCCTCGCTAGGATCGTCGCGGCATTCGGAGATGCGGCGACGCTCAAGGGTGGTGTCGCCCTCGAGATGCGAATCGAGCGCGCACGAACCACGAAGGACGTGGATCTCCGGCTCACGGGCTCGTCGGAGGACGTCCTCTCTCGACTCCAGCAGGCCGCCCGCCACGATGCCGGCGACTTCTTGACGTACGAAATTGCAGCCGATGCCGAGCATCCCGAGATCGAAGCCGAGGGCATGAAGTACGACGGGCTCCGGTTTCGCGCGGAGTGTCGACTCGCCGGCAAGATCTACGGTCATCCGTTTGGTGTCGACGTCGCCACAGTGGCCCGCGTGTTTCACCTTCGGTGAGCACGCGCCCATCGAGGTCGCAGCGTGATCACCACTCGGCATCACCGAACCAGTCGCCGGCTCCGTCGCCGCCTTCTGGCTCTGCGCCAGCATCGGCAGGCCCTGGATCGTCGGTGCCCGCGTCCGCCGGCTGGTTGTCCGCGTCGATCGGCTGGTTGCCGGCGTCGACGGTGGTCACGTTCGGGATCATCATCATGGCGAGCGAGCTCCACGCCATCACGCCGAGCACACCGGCCATCGGACTCGGGTAGTACGCGTCGTGCGGATCGTAGTGAGCATCATCGGGGCGCGCTTTCCGAGGAGAGCGCGTTCCCGCCGAGGGCTGCTGCACGCGAAGGTCGGCCTGCAAGAGCTCGACGTGCGCGTCCGGCATCTCGCCCGCCACCGCATCGCGCACCCGCGAGACGATGCTTTCGAACGCCACGCGTGCAAGCTCGATGGTCGAGCGATCCGCGAGAAGCGGCTCGACGCGGGCTTTGTAGGCCGCCGCGTCTTCTCCCGGCCGGGCCTCGAACGCCCCGATCCGCCCCGAGATGATGATCCGGACCGCCGGCTCACCTTCGCCGTGATCGGTCCTCGCCTGGACCTCGATCACGTGGTGGACGCCCGCGTCGACGTGCTCGACCGCCAGCCGCAGCACCTCGAACCCACCACCGATCACGCTGGAGTGATCGTGGAAGGCCAGGAACAGGTCCCCGAGATCGTCGGGCCGGCGATCTCGATCGTGAAACACCACCAGGTCATCGATCACCAGCGACACCGCGTCGTTGACCCCCAGCGTCCGGAGCGCGCCGCGGACCGCGTCCACGACCGCCGTGGCCTCGAGGCTGGCGCGCATCCGTCCAGTCCGCAGGTCGGGCTCGCCGCCGAACGCACGGCGTACGCGGTCGAGCCATCCGGCACGGCGCAGGATCTGCTCGCCGCTGACGTGGATTCCAATCGTTCCGTAGAGCTTCATCGTTGTCTCCTTCCGCGTGGGGTACAGGGGCTGCGCCACGGGTTCAGACCGTGGTTTCCGTCGGGCTGACCAGCTTCGTGCCGGTTCGCGTGGCGACGAGCGACGCGACCACGCCGGTCCCGAGGATCACGGCGATCGTCCCGAGCATGTAGAAGTTGAAGTGAGCGCCGAGCCACTCCTTCAGCCAGGTGTGAGCCAGCATCTTGCCGCCGATCACCAACAACACGACCGACAACGAAATCTTGAGGTACTTGAAGCGGTCGATCATGCCGGCCAACGCGAAGTACAGGCTACGGAGGCCGAGGATCGCGAACACGTTGCTCGTGAACACGAGAAATGGATCGGTGGTGATCGCGAAGATCGCGGGGATCGAGTCGACCGCGAAGATGACATCCGTGAACTCGACCAGCACGAGCGCGAGCAACAACGGCGTGACCAGCCAAGCACCGCGCTTCGCGGTGGCGACCACACGGTCGGTCTCGCGTTCGGCTCCCGGCGTCGCGGGTGCGAGGCTCGCGTCGGAACCTGCGCGGACGACGAACCGCTGGCCGTGATACCGCTCGGTCACCGGAAACAGCCGTCGCACCGTACGGACGAAGATGTTGTTCTCGAAGTTGTCGGCCACGCTCGAAACCACGAGCATCTTGATTCCCGTCACGATCAGGAACCCACCGAACACGTAGATGATCCAGCTGAACTTCGCGATCAGCACCGCGCCCACGCCGATCATCGCGCCTCGCAAGATGAGCGCGCCGACGATTCCCCAGAACAGCACGCGGTGCTGGAAGATCGCGGGGACCCGGAGAAATGCGAAGATCATCGCGATCACGAAGATGTTGTCGACCGCGAGCGACTTCTCGACCACGAACCCGGTGATGTACTTGATCGCCGCGGAGCCGCCGTCGTTGTAGATCCTGGTACCATCGTCGCCCACACGGGCGACCGCGGTCGCATCGACCCCGGTGCCGAGCCCGAACCAGTGGTGCTCGTAGCCGACGTAGATGAGCAGGGTGAACAGGAGACCCAGGCTGATCCACACGGCGGACCACCCCAGCGCCTCCTTGACCTTGACGACATGCGCGGTCCGGTGGAAGACCCCGAGGTCGAGCGCGAGCAGGCCCAGGATGAACAAGATGAATCCGGCGTAGAGCATCTCCATGAGGACCTCTCGAGTGAGTTGTGTGAGCGCGGGCCCGGTGGTGGCGTGGTCAGGCGGTCAGCGCGGGGCCGAACCGACGGCGGCGGGCCAGGGCACGAACGACGGCGCGCTCGGCGCGGTCGGCTGCGAGGGACAGGACCGGCAGAATCTCGGATCCGACATGCTCGATCACGATCGCCCCCAGCGACCGACCCCGGATCCGGACCCGGCACTGTTTGTCAGCGCCGCCCTTGGGCCCGTTGAGATCCGAGATGGTGACGTCGACCGCGTCGATCTCGCCGGCGAGGCGTCCGAGCGCGAAGTGGAGCCTGCGATGGATCTGGTCGCGGAGCTCGGGGCTGAGGTCGAGGTGGCGAGCGCGAATCGTGAGCTTCATGGCGGGGGTTCTCCTCGAACCATGGATAGGGCTCGATCTCGCTCCTGTCGCTCGGAACGTTTGGCGCCAACGCTCCTGGTTTCTCGAAGTGTCACCGTCGAGGACCGCACGCGCCCGTGGGCCGAGTCCCGACACGGCTCGCGCGAAGAACCGTTGACCGACGGTCCAGGTCACGCATAGTTCCCCGGATGACCTGGCTCAATTACCACCACCTGCTCTACTTCTTCACGGTGGCGCGCGAAGGCGGACTCGCGCCGGCGGGCAAGGTGCTCCGGCTCTCTCAGTCGGCGCTCAGCGGCCAGATCAAGCGGCTCGAAGATCAGCTGGAGCAGCCGCTCTTCGAGAAGCGCGGGCGCAAGCTCGAGATGACGGAGACCGGGCGGCTGGCCTACCGGTACGCCGAGGAGATCTTCGGCCTGGGTAACGAGATGCTCGATGCGGTGCGTGGCCGGCCGACCGGGAAGTCCGGGCGGCTCAAGGTCGGGGTCTCCGATACGGTGGCCAAGCTGCTGGTCCGCGAGTTGCTCGCCCCGGCGCTCCGCGACGAGGCGATGGTGCTGACGTGCTCCGAGGATCGGTTCGATCGCCTGCTGGTCGATCTCGCGAATCACGAGCTCGACGTGGTGATCGCGGAAGGGCCGGTGCCCCCCGGCGCTTCACTCCACGCGTTCAACCACCTGCTCGGCGAATCGACGATGACGCTGGTCGCCCCCGCCGCGCTCGCACCCACGCTTCGCGCACGCTTTCCACGCGGGCTCGACGACGCGCCGCTGCTGCTGCCGCTCCCGGGCTCGGTGCTTCGCCGCGACCTCGATGCGTGGTTCGCGACCCACGACGTGCGGCCGATCGTTCGGGCGGAGGCCGAGGACAGCGCCCTGCTCAAGGCGTTCGCCGCCGACGGGATGGGCGCGCTGTTCGTCCCGACCGTGATCGCGACCACGGTGGCCAGGCGCTACGATCTCGTCGCGATCCGCGAGGTCGAAGAGCTCCGCGAGCGCTATTACGCGATCTCGGCGGAGCGCAGGATCACCCACCCTGCGGTGGCCGAGATCCGCGCGGCCGCGCGGTCCAATCTGTTCTCGTAGCTCGTCCGGCGTCGCCTTGCGACCACGTGCGTCGGTGATGTCGAGGTTGGCGTCGACGAGCACCGAGCCGGTCTCCACCGTCGAGATCGGCATACCGATCGGCACCTCGGCCTTGAACACCCGACCGGCGACGACATGATAGGTGAGCACCCTGGTGAGGAGCGGCTTGTTCGCGAGCAGCTGCGCCTTCGAGATGCCGAGCTCGGTCAGGTGCGCTGCGAAGGCGGCGTCCGTCGGGGCGAACACCGTGAACGGCCCTGGCCCGGAGAGCGTCGTGGCGAGATCCGCGGCGACCACGGCCTCGACCAGGATCGTGAACTCGGCCGGGTTCTTCGCAGCCAGCGCCTGCGCCGTCTGCACTACCGGGCGAGGCGACCGGCCGCTTCCGTGGTGACGTTGTTGACGTTGCTCACGACCAACCTCCGTTGGCCCCGATCGCCGGATCCGCGCGCTCCACGCGCGGGCGCCTCGCTCGCGTCCTGTCGAGGATCTCCTCGCACAGCTCCAGAGCGCGATCCGCCGCGATATAGACGTCCGCGTCTCGCGTCTCGATCGAGCACGCCCCGAACGGTCCGGAGACCTCGACCCGGCACCGCTTGTCGAGGCCGTCCTTGGGACCGTTGACGTCCTCGAACCGGATCACGATGGCTCGGATCTGTGTTGCGAGCCGCGCGAGCGCGAAGCCGGTCCGGCGGCGGACGTGCTCCACGAGGGAGCTCGATCGTTCCATTCCCTTGAAGCGAAGCGCGAGTCTCATGACGAACCTCCTCCGTTCTTTCTAGTGACGGCACTCGCCTTCGACCATCTCGTAAACTCAGACCGTGATCGTGCGTTCTTCGAAGTGTTGGAGCTGGGCACCGAGCTCGGTGTGGCATTACCGTGAGCCGACGAAACACCGCACCCGAGCGGGCGAAGCGCGGCATGGGAGCGCGACCGGAGGAGCTGCGGGAGGTCGAGCGTCGGTCGGCGACGCGTGCCACTGCCGTGCGCGCACTCGCGGACGCACTGCGCTAGACCCGAGCCGCAGAACTTGCGCGCGAGCCATCTCGACGCGCCAGGACTGCACCTTCACTCGGCGGCAGGAGAGCCGGAGCGTGCGAGCAGCCCCTGCGCGCGGGCGACCACGACCGCCGCGGTGACCTCGTCATCGCCCTGCACCACGACATCCACTGCGCCGCCATGTTCGGTGACGGTCACGCTGACCGCGCCAAGCATCGACGGATCGTAGGCCATGTACGTGGGATCGTACCCATAGGTCGCGGCACGAGCACGGTGACAGCGCAGCGTCTGGCGCATCCACACGGCGTCCAGGCCGTTGACTGGCTTGAAGTGGATCCGTGCGCCTCTTGTCTTGCCGCCCTCGACGTAGGGCTCGACCGCGGCGATATCCTCGTGGTGGAAGAACGGCGTGTGCGTGAGCTCCGAGGCGGGGACGGAGCGGCAGAGTTGGGTCTCGGCTTCGAGAAGATTGCGCGCAACGGCCCGGTCGATGCGTGCCTCCCTGTGGAGGCGATCGGCCTCGGCCGCATGAAAATTCGCCGCGTCGCGTTCGACGCTCCAGCACGGCACCCAGGAGCTGATTCGCTGGCCCCCCGAGGTCGACTGGTCGGCGACCGTGGCGACGACGGGGTGTCCACACGTAACTCCCGTCGGATCGATCCGCTGCCGGGCCTCCGCGGCCTGGCGGTCGTGAACCTCCGCATCCCGATCGTGCTGGTTCGCCTCGGCCATCCGGTCGCCGTAGCTCTTGCGCTCGGCCGGCGACAGAGGCGCCGGGCCGCTCGCACACCCGGAGAGCGAGACGACGGAGAGCACCGAGAGAAAGGTCCGCATTCCCCTGCGGGCTGCATCGGGGATACCAAGTTGACTCGTGGTGGTGACGCGCATCCACCACCCCGCTACCCGCCTCTTCCCGAGGTGGGCCTGCGGCGACCCCGCAACGTTTGCGCACTAGAATCCTTTTCGACGCGCCCGGCTCCTATTCGTCATGGAGGCCACGATGGCGACCGTACAGGTGACCTCCCTGCTCGCGGCCTCCATCGGAGGTGCCGCCGGATACGCCTACTACGTGTTCCTCGGCTGCGACTCGGGTTGAGCGTGGAGGAGCAACCCGCTCATCACCTCGCTCTTCGGAGTGGTGTTCGCGGTGCTCCTGGTCGGCGGTCGCCGATCCGGACCCACGTAACAGCGATCACGTTGCCGCAGCGTCACAGCCCGAGCTGGCGTTTCGTCAGGATGCACGGGCTCGCGTCGATGAGCCCGTCGATCGCGGCAACGCCGAGGCGGCGTGGAGGTCACCGTGCCGCGGCGACGCGAGCTCGCCGGACGATGCGGGTCTCGGCGCTCAAGCTCCGACGCGATCGACGACAGGATACGGCGCGGGGCCGGATACGTCGGCGCATATCCCGAACGCGACCGTGCCGCCGGGCGCGAGGTGCCGGTTCCAGTCAGCGTCGAGCGCGTGGAACGCGA
>JBBRBG010000239.1:0-12646 GCA_038206055.1 Haliangiales bacterium | reverse complement strand
GTTCGCGGGGCCGCTGCTCCCCGGTCCGATCGATATCTACGACCGCGCACTGCGGCCGAAGCGCGCGAACACCGGCGAAGCGCGAAGGCTTCCGGCCGGGAGCCCGGTCGAGATGCAGGCACCGTCGCCCGTGCGCCCGAGCGCGCCGGATACGTTCTCGGCCGAGGTGTGGGACGAGGAATCATCGCGCGGCAAGGAGGCGTTCTCGACGCCGGCGTCGGGGTCCGCGATGCCCGAGCTCGCCTCGGCAAACTCGGCACTTCAGGCCGCTGCGGCGCCCAAGGGCCGCGGTGGCGGTGCCGTCGCCTTCGGTCAGGACCAGCTCCGCCGCAAGCGCGCGATCACGCGCGGCGAGTCCACCATCGAGCCGCAGTCGCCGGCCGGCGCCGGTCCGCGCCTCGACTACGGCAACCTCGTGATGGCGCCGCCGGCCTCTCCGGTGCGCGGCACGCTCGGACCGGCTCCCTACGATCGGCACGCGAGCGCGATCGCCAGCGAGCTGACCAGCGTGCTCGCGCGGATGACCACGCTCGCGCTTCCGCCCGGTTGCCTCGCCGACTGGACGCACACGTACGACTACGCGTTCGTCACCGACGGCGCCGTCGAGATCGCCGCCGATGGTGCGTGGCACTCGATCGCGGTCACGACGAAGCCCGGCACCGCGAAGCTCACGCATGTCGCCGTGCCGCGCGAGCAGCCCGATGTGTTTCGCGTCGCCGAGCTCGTCAATCCGTTCGCGGGGCCGCTGCTCCCCGGTCCGATCGATATCTACGACCGCGGCCGGTTCCTCATCACGAGCGAGCTCGACTACACGCCGCCGGGTGCGCCGGTGGAGGTCGGTCTCGGCGTGGATCCCACGGTGAAGATCGCGCGCAACACCGAGTACCGCGAGGAGGCGGCCGGCATGCTACGCGGCGCACTGCGCCTCCATCACGCGATCACGATCGAGATCGAGAACCTGTCGGCGCGCCCGATCGAGCTCGAGGTCCGTGAGCGCATCCCGGTCGCACGCGAGGGTGACGATGATGTGGAGGTTGCGATCGGCAAGATCGAGCCCGCGTGGGAGCGGTGGACGCCAGACCCGGGCGCACCGCGTGACCTCCGCCTGCGCGGCGGCTATCGCTGGAAGGTTGCCGTCCCCGCGAGCACGAAACGCACGCTACGCGCCGCTTACGAGGTGAAGATCGCCGGCAAGCACGAGCTCATCGGCGGGAACCGGAGGGAGTCGTGACCGAGGCATCCGCACCGATCGTCGCCGTCACCGTGCTCGAGGATCGCGCATCGATCACCCGGCGCGGCACGGCGCACCTCGCCGCCGGCCAGCATCGGCTCCTCATCGAGGGCATCTCGCCGGTGCTCGCCGACAAGACGCTGACCGCGATCGCGACTGGCGCGCGCGTGCTCGACGTTCGCTGCGAACGCTTCCGCGCGCCGTGGCGCGAAGCGGGCGCGCAGGGCACCACGCCGCTCGCCGCGTTGATCGCAGAGCGGGAGATGCTCGACGCGAAGCGCGAGCGCTCGCAATCGATGGCCGCCGCCGCAACCGCCGAGTGCGAGAGCCTGCGCCAGGTAGTCGATGCGGCGCATCGTGACCTCGCGATCGCGGCGAGTCGTGGCACGCCGGCCACCGGAGCCGCAGCGCAACTCGCCGACCTCGATGCTGCGGAGCGCGACGCGCGTGGGCGCGAGGTCGATGCCGAGCTCGAGACCCTTGCGACCACGGCCGCGCTGAACCGGCTCGAGGCGCGCATTCGCACCGCGGAGGCGCAAGCCGGCGACGACGCCGCGCGGCTCGTCATCGACGTGGTCGCCGAAGCTGCGAGCGATGTCACGTTGACGATCAGCTACGTGGTGCCGGGCGCGGCGTGGCGCCCGTATCACCGCGCCGTGCTCGCGCGCGCGGCCGGTCGCGTCGAATGGACCGTGACCGCGTGCGTGTGGCAGGCCACCGGCGAGGACTGGACCGATGTCGAGCTGACGTGCTCCCTCGAGCGGCCATCGCTCGGTGTCGAACCGCCGGAGCTGTTCGACGACGAGGTCCGCGCGCGTCGCCGTCCGGAGAGCGTCGTCGTCGAGTCCCGCGAGCAAGAGCTGCAGACCCCTGGCCTCGGCGGCGGTTTGCAGGTGCCGGGCATCGACGACGGCGGACTCGGCATGACGCTGACCGCGGCGCGCACGTCGATCGCGGCGGATGGGCTGCCGCACCGCGTTCCGGTCGGCGGCTTCACGGCGCCGGCGCAGCTCTCGCTCGTCGCGATCCCGATGAAGTCATCGTGGGTCCACCTCCGCGCGCGCGTCGTCAACGTCGGCACACTGCCGCTGCTCGCGGGGCCGGTCGATCTGATCATGGCGTCGGGCTACGTCGGTCGCGCCGAGGTCGGATTCGTCGCACC
The DNA here is from genome assembly GCA_038206055.1 of Haliangiales bacterium. Classification (GTDB taxonomy): domain Bacteria; phylum Myxococcota_A; class Polyangia; order Haliangiales; family Haliangiaceae; genus JABFXX01. The sequence continues at coordinate 10,253 of JBBRBG010000239.1, read as the reverse complement.
GGGCGAGAAGTTCTATCTCGGCTTCGGACCCGAGTCGGAGATCCGCGTGCACCGCACCGAGATCCGCGAGCGCGACGAGGCGGGGCTGCTCGGTGGGTGGAACACGCAGACCGTGCGCGTCGCCGTGCGGCTCTCGAACCTCGGCACCGAGAAGCGCGAGGTCGATGTCACCGAGCGCATTCCGATCTCCGAGGTCGAGCAGGTCGAGGTCCAGATCGCATCACCCGATGCATATCTGTTGAGCACACACGATCAGCTCGGGGGCGAGGAGATCACGCAGGTGACGGCGCGCGCGATCGACGAGCGCGGCCTCGTCACGTGGGGCGTCGAGCTGCCGCCCCTTGGCCGGCGCGCGGTGACGCTCGAGTACAAGGTGAAGAGCCAGCGCGGCGTCTCCGGAGTCTGATGTCGAAGTTCGAGATGTTCGCGAACCGGGTCAAGAAGACCCACCGGCACCTCGCCAGGTGGGCGAAGCGCGAGGGCGTGACGTGCTGGCGCGTGTACGACCGCGACATCCCCGAGATGCCGCTCACGGTCGACATCTACGGCACCGCGATCGTGCTGAACGACTACCGCTACCAGGACTCCGACGGGTCACGCGGCGGCGGCGACGACTGGCTCCACCAGGTTCGCGATCTCGCGGCGGAGGCGGTGGGCGCCGAGGAGGCGTTCGTCAAGCAGCGCGAACGCCTCACGCATCGCGATGGTCAGCAGTACGAGAAGCTCGAAGTGGCACCGGAGCTGCGCACCGTTCACGAGGGCGGCCACTCGTTCAAGGTCAACCTCTCCGGCTACGTCGATACCGGCCTGTTCCTCGACCATCGGATCACGCGCGCGAAGGTCGCCGCCGAGCCCGGCGCAACGATGCTGAATCTGTTCGCGTACACCGGATCGTTCTCGGTCTACGCGGCCGCCGCGGGCAAGCAGACCACCACCGTGGATCTCTCGAACACGTACCTCGAATGGGCGCGCGAGAACCTCGCGCTCAACAACCTCACCGGCGAGGTCATCCACGCCGACGTCCGCGAGTTCCTCACGGACGCGAAGCGCGCGGGGCGCACCTGGGACGTGATCATCTGCGATCCGCCGACGTTCTCGAACTCGAAGCGGATGGACTACGTCTGGGATGTGCAGCGCGATCACCCGGCGCTTCTCGACGGCGTGATCGACGTGTGGTCGGGCACCGGGGCCGTGTGGTTCTCGACGAACAAGAAGAAGTTCAACCTCGACTGGCAGCCGGGCAGGGGGCGCGTGTTCGAGGAGACGCGCGGGACCACGCCGCCCGACTTCCGTCACACGCCGCATCACTCGTTCAGAGTGACAGCGTTGCCCTGACCATCCGCAGCACCGCCTCGGCGGCGACCTGCACGCGCGGCTTGTGCTCGATCAGCGCGACCGTGATCACCGCGAGGTCGGACGACGACGGCTTGAGGAGCGGTCGGCCCGCGAGCATCCGCGACATGCGGTACACGATCGCCTCGGGCTTCCTGAGATCATCGGGGACGCCGAACTTGCGCAGCCGCTCGAGGAGGACGGCGAACCGCTCCGCATCGCCCTCGTTGCGCCAGCTGACCGGCGCGTCGTATTCGATGCCGAGCGTGTACGCGTCGCGATACTCGTCGTTCTCGACGAGCACGCCATCGAGCAGCAGCTCGACGCCGATATGCGCGACCGCGCGCCGCGGGCCACGCGCGCAACCACCGCGCTCGAGTCGCTGGTCGAGCTCGCGCATGAGGCCGGTGACCACGGGGGCGGTGTGAAATGCGGAGTCCGTCGCGTGGTGCAGCGTGATGCCCTCAGCCACGTCCTCGTCGTCGCTGCCGCTGACCCGCGCGCCGCACATCGTGGAGAAGTCGGGCAGCATCGCGCCGAGTGGGAGGCCGCCGCGCCCCTGACGCCAGCTCGCGACCGCTGCGTGGCCGAAGTAGTTCACGGGATGTACTAGCATCGCACGCGCATGCTGTTCCTCGGCCTCGATCTGGGCACGCAGAGCCTGAAGGCGGTCATCTGCGACGACCGGCTGACGGTGCGCGGTATGCATGCGGTCGCCATCACCACGTCCCATCCCGCTCCGGACCGCGTGGAGCAGGATCCGCGCGCGTGGGAGGCGGCGCTTGCGCCGGCGATCGGCGGAGCGCTGGCGGCGGCGGGTGCAAGGGCAGAGGACATCGCCGCGCTCGCGATCACCGGTCAGCTCGATGGCTGTGTGGCCGTCGACGCGCAGGGCGATCCCGTGCACCCGGCGCTGATCTGGCAGGATCGCCGCGCGAGCGCGCAGGCAGCACGGGTTGCCGCCGCCGACGTGTTCGCGCGCACGGGACAGGTCGGCGATGCGAGCCACCTCGCGCCCAAGGCCGTGTGGCTGCGCGAGCACGGCGTGATCGCGGCGAGGTTTCATCAGCCGGTCAGTTACCTCGTCGCGAGGTTGACCGGCGAGGCGGTGATCGATCCATCGCTCGCGTCGACGACGATGCTGCTCGATCTCGCGACGTCGGCGTGGTCGCAGGACATGCTCGACGGGTTCGCGATCTCCGCGGCGCAGCTGCCCACCGTGACGGGCACGTGCGCGATCGCCGGCGCGCTGACGACCGAAGGTGCACGGCTCACCGGCCTCGTGGCGGGAACGAGCGTCGCGGTCGGCACGGGTGATGACTTCACGAACCTCCTCGGCGCCGGCGTCACCGAGCCGGGCTCGATCGTGTGCGCGATCGGAACCGCGGAGGTCGTCGGAACGCTGGCGCTTCACCCCGTGCTCGATCGCATCGCCGCCGAGCCACTTGTCGAGACGCATGTCTTCCCCACATCTGGGGCGTACCTGATCGAGCATCCGGGCTGGCTCGCCGGCGGCACCGTGCGCTGGGCGTGCGAGCTGCTCGGGCTCGCCGACGACGCAGAGCTCGATCGCCTCGCCGCGAGCGTTCCGGCGGGCGCGGATGGGGTGACGTTTCTCCCCGCACTCGCAGGTGCGATGACGCCGGTGTGGCGACCCCATGTGCGCGGCTCGTTGCACGGTCTCGGCGCCGGGCATGGCAAGGCGCATGTGGCGCGCGCGGTGCTCGAGGGGCTCGTGTTCCAGGCCCGCGACGTGGTCGATCGGCTGCGCGCGATGCAGCTCGGAGCGACCGATGTGCTCCTGGTCGGCGGCGGCGCGCGCAGCCGGACCTGGGCACAACTTCGTGCGGATGCACTCGGCGTGGTCCATCGCACAGCCGCGAACGTCGACACGAGCCCGGTCGGTGCGGCGATGATCGCCGCGGTCGCCGCCGGCGCACACGGAGACCTCGCGAGCGCAGCGCGGCTGATCGCCGCACCCACCGAGACGTTCGTACCCGACCCGGCGTTACACCCCGCCCTCGACGAGGCCTACGCTCGCTACCGTTCGCTGGGTGAACGACTCGGACTGTCAGCCGTTGTGTGATCCCGCACTTCCGCCTCGGCAAAAGCTAGGTACAGTCACGCAGATGCAGTGGTTCGTGATCGCAGCGGCCATGGCGCTTGCCGGCTGCGGGAGCGAGCCGCCGCCCGCGTGCACCACGGTGGACACGATGTGCTCTCCGCTCTACACCACGACCTCGTACGCGAACGTGTACAGCCAGACCATCGCGCAGGATTGCGGCGCCGACAAAGGCGCCTGTCATTCCGCGAACGGCGCCGCGGTGATCTCGCTGGTCGGCGAGCAGCAATCATTCGACAACCTCGCGCTCTACCTGACGCCGGGCGATCCGGGCTGCAGCGAATTCATCGTGCGCACGTCGTCGCCGGGCAAGGACTATCAGATGCCAAAGGGCGCGCCGCTCATCGAGTCCGAGCAGTGCGCGCTGCGCAAGTGGGTCGAAGCCGGAGCACCGCGATGAAGTACCTGTTGCCGATCCTGCTCGCGCTCGCGGCGTGCAGCGATGACGTCTACTCGCGCGAGCGCCTGCAGGATCCGAACACGTGCATGGACTGCCACAAGACCCACTACACGCAGTGGTCGGGGTCGATGCATGCGTACGCATCCGATGATCCGGTGTTCGTCGCGATGAACAAGCGCGGCAACCGCGAGACGAACGGCCAGCTGGGCGCGTTCTGTATCAAGTGCCACGCGCCGATGGCGATCGCGAACGGCACGATCACCGATGCGAACGCCGGCGACTTCGATCCTGCTGCGCTGTCTCCCGCCGAGCGCGGCATCACCTGCTACTTCTGCCACAACATCGACAAGGTGGTCTCCGATCACAACAACGGGCTCGTGCTCGCGAACGATCAGACGATGCGCGGCGGCGCGAAGAGCCCGGTCGACAGCCCGGCGCACCACTCCAAGTACGACAAGCTGATCCACTCCGATACCAACGAGTCGGAGCTGTGCGGCTCGTGCCACGACATCGTGCTGCCGAACGGCATCCCGATCGAGCGCACGTTCATGGAGTGGAAGACGGGCGTGTTCGCGAAGCCCGACGTCCACCTGACCTGCGGCAACTGCCACATGAAGCCGACCGATGGCGTGATCGCCGACGGCCCGGGCCTCGACGTGAAGTCGCGCACGCTCGGCCTGCACGAGCACACGTTCCCCGCGATCGATCAGGCGCTGACGCCGTGGCCGGAGACGACCGCGCAGGAGGCGGGCATCCGCGAGATCCTCAAGCCCTCGATCGGTATCGTCGGTCCGAAGCCGCGCACAGGAAACCGCGCGCCCGGCGGTATCTGCCTCGAGATGCCGGGCACGCTCACCGTCCGCGTGGACTCGCTCAACCTCGGCCACTCGTTCCCGAGCGGTTCGTCCTTCGATCGCCGCGTCTGGGTCGAGGTCACCGCGTATCGCGCCGACAACTCGATCGCGTTCCAGAGCGGCAAGGTCGCCGACGGCGTGGATCCGGAGAAGTCCGGTGATGTGAACCTGCGCCCGATCTGGGACATCGCGACGAAGTCCGATGGCATGCCGGCCCACTTCTTCTGGGAGGTCGCGGCCGTCGATTCCACGAAGCTGCTCAAGGGGTCGCTCACGTTCGACCCGAACGATCCGGCGTTCGATCACTCGATCAAGGTCACGTTCATGAACATCCCGAACATCCAGCAGATCGATCGCATCGAGGCGCAGGTCAAGGTTCGGCCGTTGCCCTACGACACGCTTGCCGAGCTCGTGGCATCCGGGGACCTCGCGCCCGAGGTCGTGGGGCGCATGAAGACGCTCGAGCCAGAGTCCGCCAAGAGCACGTGGCTCCGCGCGACCGCGGGCACCGGCCTCGCGATGTTCACCGGCTGCAACCCGCAGTAGATCAGCTCGGGATGCAGAACTTGTAGACGACCGAGTCGGTGCCACTGCTCGACGTCATCTCGATCGTCGTCTCCCATACACCTGGCATCCACAGATTCACCGGCGACAGCTTGTACTCGCCGGCGCTTGGCATCGCATCGATCTTCACGGTGACGGGCGTGCCGTGCTGGTGCTTCGGCATGAACGGCGTGACATCGATCGTCGCGCCGGTGACGGGCGCTGCGCCGGCCACGGTGTTGATGTGGATGATCCACTCGTTGTCGCCGCGCGACGGCGGCGCGGGCAGCGCGGACATCAGCTTGACGTCGAGGACGGTGCCCATCTTCTCGAGCCCGACCGTGAACTGGTCCGCGGTCTCGGTCGCGCAGTTCACCACGTCATTCGAGCCATCATCTCCACCCGAGCCACCACCGAGGCAGCCCCCGGCGAAGGGGACAACGGCGGCGAGAATGGCGAGCGTGAGGGTGCGCATGGGGGGCCTACGTGAAGGGCTGCGTCAGGTTACCCAACTACGAGCCAGCTGGGCGATCGGTTCGATCACCCCCGCTAACACCCTGATTACTCGTCGTAGACACTCGACGTGAGGAGCACCACGGTCTCCTTGTCGAGCCCCACGCCGCTGGGGATGCCCGTGTAGCTGACCCGGGCCAGGGCCATCTCGGTACCAGGGATCGCCCAGACGTCATCGAGCTGCGCCGACGGCCGCAGGAACGCCGTCACCGTGGTCTTGCCGCTCGGGCCATGCCCGCTGACCGGCTCGACCACGAGCTGGAGCGCGAACTTGCGGATCTGCAGCTCCGAGCTTCCCGCACGCAGGGCGCGGCGCTGGACGATCCGCGTGGACAGCATCCACGCCTCTGACGTCGTCCGCGCGACCGGCTCGAGCTCGGGCAGCTCGGCGAGCTTCGCGCGGATTCCGTCCGCGGAGTCGCACTGCTCGTACCACGCGTGGATCGGCATCAAGTGTCCGGTGCGCGGACCGCGGAGCCACAGCCGGTAGACGATGGGCGTCTCGCCCGCGCCGAGCTCCTCGACCACGTACGCGACGCCTTCGTTGCGCGAGACGCCGAGGATGTCCATGCGGTGCGCCATCGCGCGCGCGTCACCGTGCTCGCTCACGCAGGCCGTGTTCGTCATGTAGCCGAGCGAGCTCTTCAGCGTTGGCAGCGGCGCGTGCCGATGCAGATACGCATGCGCGAGCGCGCGCTGCATCCGGCGCGAGCGGGCGAGTGCGATCAGAGCTGACTGGGTCTTGGCGTCACGGTTCATGGCGGTGTAGCGGGTAGGAGCGCTCTCCACCGTATGAACGCGCGAGGCGTCCAGAGGTTGCACCGATCGTGATCGATGCACGCACGGGAATATCATCGGCGCGACGGCTGTTTAACCGGAACCCAAGGCGCAGCTACGGTGTCGTGTACGCGAGCAGCTGTACCGCTCCGGCGCGGTCCGTACGGGTCCAGCGGCCGCTGCGCCGCCCGGAGACCATGGGACCCTCGAGCACCGCTCCGTCGGCAAGCTCGCGCCACGCGCCGTCGAGGACGCCAGCCTTGTACGTCGCCGTGCGCAGCACCGCGCCATCACCCGCGTAGATCGTCCACGTGCCGTCCTTCTGATCATCGACGAACTGCCCGGTGACCGCCGGCTTGCCGCCACGAAACTCCGCATACGGCCCGATCACCTTGCCGTCGACGTAGGTCGCCTCCATCGCGAGCTTGCCGTCGACAAACTTCTTCACCTTTCCGTCGAGCTTCCCCTTCCTCCAGCTCTGCTCGAGCAGCAGCACGCCCTCGGGCGTCCACTCCTTCCATGCGCCGTGCTTCACGTCCGCGCGGTAATGGCCCTCGACGACGACCTTCCCCTTCACGGTCAGCTCCTGGTACAGGCCGTCGAGCGAGCCCTGATAGATGCGCTGCTTCGACGATGCCTTCTTGTTGCCCCAGAACGTCAGCATCGTGCCGGTCCCGTTCGTGATCGAGAACCGGCCCAGCTCGTTGCCGTTGCGATCGAAGTACACGAAGTCGCCGTTCGGCTTGCCGAGCGTGTAGTTGCCCGTGAACTGCGGCTTGTTCTCCCACCACTCACTCCACACCCCGTCCTTCTTGCCGCCCGTGTACGTGCCCTCGCGCTCCTTGTTGTTGTCGCGATCCCACCACGTCCACGGACCGATGCGCCGGCCGCCGGAGAACTCGCCCTTCACGCGGAGCACCTTGCTGCTGCGCCGGAGCACGTACGGCCCATCGAGCTTGCCGCGCTTGTCGTAGGCCTCGTCGGCGACCTGGAGCCCGAACTGCCAGATGCCGCGCTTGCCGCGCCGCACGCCATCGACGAACGTCTCCTCGAAGCGCATCGACTGCCGCGTGCCGAACACGTGCGGGCCATCGAGCTTGCCGTCCTCGTAGCGCGCGGAGGCGATCACCGTACCGTCGGGCGCGAACACCTTGAGCGGTCCGCTCGCCACGCCGGCCTTGAACGTCTGTTCGCTGTACGGCGCGCCGTCGTCGTACCACCGCTTCTCCACGCCGGTGCCGCCCATCATCGCGTAGTCGCCGAGCGAGACGCCGCCGGGACTACCTTGCTTCCACGTGCCGTCCTTCTGGCCGAGCGCGTACGCGCCTTGCTCGGCGATCGCGCCGTTCGGATGCCGGCGTAGCCACGGCCCGTCGAGCTGGCCGTCCTTGTACGCGCCGGTGATCTCGATGGTCTCGTCGGGGAACACGGTGACGAACGGACCGTGGCGTGTGCCATCAGGCCTGGCGCAAAACAGCGTCGGATCCGGAGGCGGCGCGTGCGTGAGGGCAGTATCCGTTTCGCACGCGAGCCTCGGCGGTGGCGGTGCGTCGGGGAGTGGAGCGTCGACGGCGACCTGCGCGACCGTCGTCGGAGGAGGTTCGACAGGCGCATTCTTCGGACCACTCGGCCCCGAGCCACAAGCCGCGAGCAGCGTCAAGACGCATGCACGCGTGTACGAAGAATGCACAACCCATTGTCGCACGATCACGGCTCGCCGCGGAAATCACGGATAAGATCGACCCCATGACGCGCAAACCTATGTTCGCTGCGGTCGCTCTGCTCTCCCTCGTTCTCGCCGGAACGGCCTCCGCCGACCGTCGCAGCTTCGGCGCCAGTAACTCGAACTACACCTCGAACGGGAAGTTCGGCATTGGTATCGAGCTCGGCGCCCCGGCCGGCTTCAACGGCAAGCTGTTCCTGTCGCCGAACCGCGCCCTCAACTTCGGGATCGGCTGGCTCTACGACACGTATTACCGCGACGGCGCGGGCATTCACCTCTACCTCGATCACCTGTGGCACCCGATCTCGATCACCGAGAACCCGACGTTCAAGCTGCCGTTCTACTTCGGTGTCGGCGGCTCGTTCTGGAGCTTCGATGACCGCCGCGATCGGCTCAACGATCGGTACAGCGCGCTCGGCCTGCGCGTGCCGTTCGGCGTCGCGTTCGACTTCAACAAGATCCCGCTCGACGTGTTCGTCCAGCTGACGCTCGTGGTCGACGTGTTCTTCGGCGGCTACAACTGCAACAACAACGGCTCGTGCGAGCGGTTCGGACCTGGCTTCCTCGGCTCCGTGGGCGCGCGCTACTGGTTCTGAGTCAGCGAACGAGCTCGATCCAGAGCGGGACCACCACGGCCTCCGCTCCGGCCACCGAGATATCGCTGCGGCGGAACTCGATCTGCCCACGGCCACCGATCGAGTAGTACGCGCTGACCGCGTACGTGCCCGGCGGGAGGTCCGCGAACCGATAGCGACCATCGTCATCGCTGACGGTCTGCTCGGTGGCGCCGCCGCCCATCACGGCCGTGATCACGGCGCCCGGAACGCGCTCGCGCGTGGACAGGTCGTTGACGGTGCCCTCGATCACCGAGACGGTCTTGCCGAGGGCGGAGGGGCGGTAGCGATCGATCTGCGATTGCTTGGGATCCCCGTAGTCGACCCGGATCGGATCGGGGTGACCGAGCGTGAACACGAGATCGACGTGGGTGATCTCGTTCGCGCGGATCTCGATATTCGTGACCTCGAACGGCTGGCCGGCGAACTGCGCCATCAGCTGATAGCGGCCCGGCGGCAGCGACTTGATCTCGTAGGTGCCCTTGTCGTTCGACTCCGTGTGGAGATTGTCGATGTTCGTGCCGCGAACGCGGATGTCGGCCAGCGCGACCGGATCGCCGCTGTCGTGATCGCGCGCGAGGCCGGCGAGGGTACCAGTCGTGGCGCGGTGGCTCTGGCGCGCCGTGGCTGCGGTGGTCCCGCAGCCGGCGACGATCAGAGCGAGGATCACGATGCGCACAGGCGCAGCATGTGCGTTGCCGAGCTGCGAGCCAAGGGTCTACCCCCTGGCAGTGTCCAACCAGCCGAATGTCCTGCGCATCACAAGGCAGACCCAACGCGTCGCATGTGCGTAGAATCTCCTGCATGGTGCGCTCGATCCTCGTGGGACTCCTGGTCATCTCCGGCGCCTCGGCGTGCAAGGGCGGTGGAGCGGACGCCCCGGCGGTGCAGCCCGGGAAGGCGGTCGGCAAGGTCCTGGAGGTCACCGGCAAGGTGACCGCGACCCGCGGGACCGCCACGCGCGACCTCGACGCCTCGTCGACCGTCAGCGGCGATGACGTCATCACGACCGCCGCCGATGGCCGGGTCACCATCCTGCTGGAGCACAACAACGCGAAGTGGGATCTCGGCCCGAACAAGCACGAGCAGGTCTCGACCTCGATGGCCTGGCAGCTCGCGAAGGTCGATGCGCCCGCGGGCAAGGTCGACGAGACCACCACGGCCGCTGGTCGCCACGCGGAGCGCGCAGCCGCGAACGGCGAGTCCGCTGCGGCCCCGGCAGCCACCAGTGCGCGCGCACGCGCCGATGAGGCTCCCGGTGGGTCGCCGCCGACCGAAGCTCCGACAGGCGGCGCGGCGATGACACCGCCTCCTCCGCCTCCTCCGCCGCCCACCGCGCAGCCCCCCGCCCAGAAGCGGCCGGTTGCCGCCGTGG
>JBBRBG010000238.1:0-12675 GCA_038206055.1 Haliangiales bacterium | reverse complement strand
CGCGCGGGACTACTACCAGAAGGTCCTCGACGGTCAGCCCGACGACGGTCGGGCGCTCGCCGCGCTCGAGAGCATCTACCGCGAGACCGGCGACGATTCGCAGCTCACCGAGATCCTGCTTCGCCAGGCCGACGTGGCCAGCGCCGACGTCGACGATCGCGTGGGCGCGCTGGTCGAGGCTGCGGGCCTCTACGAATCGCTCAAGCGACCCGACGACGCGATCTCGACGTGGGAGCAGGTACTCGCCGTCGCACCGGAGCGCAAGGACGCCGTCGACGCGCTCGAGGGCCTCTACCGCGAGCAGGGCAGGTGGCCCGACGTGGTCGATCTCTACGAGCGACGACTCGGCTTCGCGACATCGATCGAGGAGGCTGTGGCGCTGCGCGTGCAGCTCGGCGAGATCCACGAGAAGCACCTCCACGACATCGAGGCGGCGATCGATAACTACGCCGCCGCCCTGTCCGGAGATCCGCGCAACCAGCAGGCGCTGGTCGCGGTCGAGCGGTTCCTCGTCGATCCCGATCTGCGCCCGATGGCGGCCGAGGTGCTGGAGCCGATCTACGTCGCCCAGCATCGCTGGCAGGACCTGATCCGCGTCTACGAGGCGAAGCTCGAGAGCGCAGGTGATCCCAAGGAGCGCCTGCGGCTGACGCGGTTCGTCGCGCGCCTCTACGAGGAGCAGCTCGAGGACTTCGAGCACGCGACGCACTGGTACGCGAAGCTGTTCCGCGAGGCGCCGAGCGACTCGGCGATCCGCGACCAGCTCCAGCGCCTCGCGTCGGTCGTCGATAACTGGACGTTCGTCGCGCAGACGTATCAGGCATACCTCGACACCGAGGAGGGCGAGTCGCTCGATCTGCGCGATGTCGCGATCGCGGCCGCCACGATTTACGACCGCCGGCTCGGAGATGCCGAGAAGTCGTACCTCGCGTACCGCCGCGCGCTCGCGATCCAGATCGACGACGCGGTGCCGAACGAGCGCGAGCTGCTGCGGCGGCTCGAGGAGCTGCTCGGCCGTGCGCAGAAGTGGCCCGAGCTGGTCGCGATCTACGACGATGTCATCGCGCGCAGCGACGACGAGCTCCGGCGCGAAGCCTTGATCAAGCGCGCCCGCCTGCTCGAGGACGGCCTGGCCGATCCGGGCCAGGCGATCGATGGCTGGCGCGAAGTGGTCAACGCCACCGAGGGCGGCGGCACCCCGATGGTCGAGCACGCGTATCGCGAGGCGGTCGGCGAGCTCGAGCGGCTGTACCGCTCGCGCAGCCAGTGGCGCGAGCTCGTGGACCTCCTGGAATCGCGCCTGTCGCGGTCTCAGCAGACCAGCGAGACCGCCGAGCTCCACCTGCGTCTCGCCGAGTTGCTCGAGCAGCAGGTCGGCGATCTCGCCGCCGCGATCGACCAGCTCGAGCACGTGATCGCCGAGGGTGCGCTGTGGGAGCGTGCCGTGGCCTCGCTCGAGCGCCTGGTCGTCCACGAGCAGTATCGCGAGCGCATCGCGGAGCTGCTCGAGCCGGTCTACCGCGAGCAGGACTGGTGGCAGAAGCTCGTCGTCATCCTCGACGCGAAGCTCGACTTCATCCGCGATCCGATCGACCAGGTCACTGTCCTCCACGAGATCGCGAAGATCCACGAGGAGCGAGGCGGAGCGCTCGACATGGCGCTGCACGCGCTCGCGCGGGCGTGGCGGATCGACGTGGGCGAGGAGGACAGCCTCGCGAAGCTGCTCTCGCTCGCCGCCAAGCTCGAAGCGTGGGACGACGCCGTGTCGACCCTCGAGGAAGGTGCCGCCGCCGCGCCGAACCCCGACCTGGCCGGTGCACTGTGGGCCCGCGCCGCGGAGATCCACGAGTCGCAGCGTCAGGATCTGCCCCAGGCGACCCGGGCGTGGCGCAAGGTCGAAGAAGCGCGCCCCGACGATCTCGTCGCGCTCGCCGCGCTCGATCGGCTGCTCGCCGTGCAGGGTCGCGTGCAGGAGCTCGTGCTCGTCGTCGTGCGCCGGGCGGAGCTGACCGAGGACGCCGGCGTGCGGCAGGTGCTGCTCCACCGTGTGGCCGCGCTCTACGAAGAGGTGCTGCACGACAAACCGCAGGCGATCACCGCCTACCGGAACGTACTCAACGTCGACGACAGCGATCTCTCCGCGCTCGACGCCCTCGAGCGCCTGTACCGCGACGCTGGTGACGGCCGCGAGCTCGTCATCACGCTCGAGCGCAAGATCGAGCTGACGACCGACCTCGTGGCACGCCAGGCGCTGCGCCACGCCGCGGCGCAGGTCTACGAGCAACAACTCGACGACGTGCACCAGGCGATCGGGCAGCTCACCGCGATCCTCGACGACGATGCCGGCGATCTGTCCGCGCTCGCCGAACTGGACAGGATCTACACCAAACAGAAGCTGTGGCCCGAGCTGCTCGACGTTGTCGATCGACGCTCGCTGCTCGCGATCACCAGCGCCGATCGTGCGGATCTCGCGTTCCGTGCGGCGCACCTCGTCGAGGTGGAGCTGCTCGATCCCGACGCTGCGATCCCGCGCTACGGCGCGGTGCTTCAGGTACTGCCGTCCCACGCGAACGCACGCGCTGCGCTCGAGTCGCTCATGCTGCGCGACGATCACGTCGGCTCGGCCACCGCGATCCTCGAGCGCGTCTACCGCTCCGACCGCGAGGCCGCGGGCCTCGTGCGGATCTACGAGCGCCGGCTTGCGATCCCCGCCGACGATCAGGTCGCGCGCCGCACCGATTGGTCGCTGCTCGCCGAGGTCCACGAGACCATGGCGAACCAGCCAGTCGAGGCGTTCTCCGTGTGGTCGCGCGCGATCGCGGCGGATCCGGACGATTCGGATCTGCTGTCGCCGCTGCTTCGCCTCGCCGACGCGCAGAACCTCTGGGGGGATCTCGCGAGCCGCCTCGAGGGTCTGCTCGACGAGTCGCTGCCGCCTGATGTCGAGCAGACATACGCCACGCGCCTCGGCCAGATCGCGGAGGACAAGCTCGGTGATCTGATGCGCTCCGCGGCGGCGTTCGAGCGTGCGTCGCACGGCCCGGAGCCGCGCCAGGCGCTGACTTCGCTCGAGCGCGTACTCGCGCGCTCCAGTCGGTGGCCGGATCTCGCCGTCGTCCTGCGTCGGCAGGCGGATGCATCCGAAGATGATCAGAACACCGCGGAATATCTGTTCCGCCTCGCCGACCTGCAGGAGACCACGCTGCACGAGACCCGCGGCGCCGTCGCTGCGTACCGCGAGGTGCTCCAGCTCGTCCCGGCGCACCCGCAGGCGCGGCAGGCGCTCGAGCGCATGCTGCTCGCCGTGCCGGAGCAACGCTCGGAGATCGTCGAGATCCTCGAGCCGCTGTTCGAAGCCGATAACGACTCGGCGCGGCTCGCCGGCGTGCTCGAAGCGCGTATCGAGATCACCCCCGATTCGATCGACAAGGCGATCCTGCTCGGCCGGATCGTCGAGCTCGCCGAGGTCAAGCTCGGCGACAAAGGCCGCGCGCTCGACGCCGCGCTGCGCTGGCTCGCCGTCGATCCGGGCTCCGATCAGGCGCTCGCCGAGACCGACCGCCTCGCGGAGCGGCTCGGCCAGTGGCCCGAGGTCGCGAGCCGCGTCGCGGCGATCGTCAACGCGCCCGACGCGCACACGCGCGACCCGGACGTCCAGGTCGAGCTCCTCACGTTCCTCGGCCGGATCCAGCGCGAGCGCCTCGGTCAGCTCGAGGAGGCAGCCGCCACGTACCGCGCCGCGCTCGCGATCGAGCCCGAGTCGATGGGCGCGCTCGAGGACCTCATCAAGATCCTTCGCCAGCGCGGCGATCAGGGGCCCCTCGCCGTTGCCCTGCGGCAGCGCGGCGCGATCCTCACGGATGTCACCGAGCGTCGCGAGGCGTTCGCGGAGGTCGCGCAGATCAGCGAGCGCGCCGGGGACCGTGATGCGGCGGTCGCCGCGTGGCGCGAGATCACCGACAACGACGATGGCGATCGCGGGGCGCTCGACGAGCTCGCCCGGATCTACCGCGCGGCCGGCATGAGGTCGGAGCTGATCGATACGCTCGGCCGCTCGGCACGCCTGGCGGCCTCACCGGCCGACGAGAAGGCGCTGCGCGTGGAGATCGCGCAAATGGAGACCGACGGAGCGCGTGCGGTCGCTGCGTGGCAGTCCGTTCTCGATCTCGATGCCGATGACCTGTCGGCGCTGGGCCAGCTCGAAGGCGCGTACGGCAGGGCCAACGACTGGATGGCGGTGTCCGATCTGCAGACCCGCCGACTCGCGCTCGCGAAGTCGAACTGGGACAAGGTCGCGATTCACGCCGAGATGGCGAAGACGGCCGAGGACAAGCGCGGCTCCGTCGATGACGCGATCGCGAGCTGGTACTCGGCGCTCGACGTCGACAAGACGTACCAGCCGGCGTACGCGGAGCTCGATCGCCTGCTGACGGCGGCGAACCGCTCGCACGACCTCGTCGAGCTGCTCGAGAAGAAGGCCGAGCTGATGGCCGCGCTCGGCGATGGTCCTGCAGAGATCGCCGCCCTCGCGCGGGCTGCCGACGTCTGGGAAGGTCAGCTCGACAACCCCGACGCCGCCGGCGAGATCCTCGAGAAGATCCTCCACCGCGATCCCGGCTCCGTGGCCGCACTGACGCGGCTCTCGAAGATCTACGAGCGCTCGGGTGACTGGGACAAGTGCAAGGCGACGCTCGAGCAAGCGCTCAAGCTCTCCCCGACGGGGCGCGATGCGGCGGATCTGTTCTTCCGCCTCGGAGAGGTCGCGCGCGTGGGCGACTCCGACGTCGATACCGCGGTGCTGCACTTCCAGCAGGCCCTCAAGCACGATCCAACGCACGTTCCGGCGATGTCTGCGCTCGAGAAGCTGGCGCGCGAGCGCCGCGACACCGCGCTGCTCACGGATCTCCTGCAGCGGCGCGCGAACACCATCACCGTGCCTGCCGAGCGCGTGGCCGTGCTCGTGGAGCTTGCGGATCTCGAGCGCAAGGCGAACCGCAACGATGCAGCGCTGACCGCACTGGCGCGCGCCGCCGAGGACGCGCCGACCGATGCGCGCGTGCTCGGACCGCTGGCGGATCTGTACTTCGCGACCAACCGCCTCGACGAGGCCGCGCCGATCTACGACAAGCTCGCCGAGGAGGCCAAGGCGCAGCGTCGGATGAAGGACGTGGCGCGGTACCGCCAGCGGCAGGGCGGCATTCTCGAGGCGCGCAATGATCGTCCCGGCGCGCTCGCCGCGTACGAGGAAGCGCTGCGCGTCAACCCGACCGATGTCTCGACGATGACCGGCCTCGGCCGGCTCTACCTCGCCGGCGAGGACTGGGAGAAGGCACGCAAGATCTACCAGTCGCTCGTGCTGCAGAACATCGACGCCGAGGCCGGCGTCACCAAAGGCGAGGTCTACTGGGCCCTCGGCAAGATCCATCTCTCGCTCGGTCAGCCGCCGAAGGCGAAGAGCATGTTCCAGCGCGGGCTCGAGATCGAACCGCAGAACCAGAAGCTCAAGGACGCGCTGCAGTCGCTGGCGTAGCGACGCTCAGCGCCCGCACTGGGCCGCGGCGCGCTTGGCCACACCTGCGGACTGGTCATCCTCCTTCGCAAGCGCCTCGAGCTTCACCTTTGCGGCGGGAGGGCACGCGGGACCGAGCGCGCCGAGCGCTTGTGCCGCAGCACTCACGATCTCGGGAAACGCGGCGTCATCGAGGGCCGCCAGCAACGCCTGTGCGGCGCCGGGCGCATCGAGACGTGCGATCGAGGCCGCCGCGCTCTGTGCGAGCGCCATGGAGTCCGCGCTCTCGAGCGCGCCGCCGCGCCACTTCCCGAACCTGCCGACGAGGGCTTTGCCGAGCTGCGGATCTCCGAGCGTCACCGCGAGATCCACGGCCTGCGTGCGCACCGTGATCGGTTGCTTGCCGTTGTCCCAGGTCTTCGCGAGCAGCTCGCTGATCCCCGCGGCGCGGCATTCGACGAGCGCGATCAGCGCGTCGCGGCGCACGTCCGGGTGCGCGTCCTTGTTCAAGGCCTCGACGAGCGCGTTCGCCGGACCGAGGCGCATGCAGCGCGACGCGAGCGATGTGGCCGCGCGACGCCGGATCTCGGGCCACGTATCGGTCGAGAGCGCGGAGATGATCACGCGATCGATCCCATCTGGACCGCCGGAGGTGTGCCACGGCGATGCGGGATCGGCGGTCGCGCCGGCGAGCGTGGATAGCACCGCGATCCGCACGCCCGGATCCGGATCGGTGGCGTAGCCGAGCACGAGAGGAAGCGCGTCGGTCCGCGGCGCGATCGCGATCGACTTGATCGCCACGATGCGCAGCGCCGCCGTCTCCGCACCGGGGGGCAGCGCGCGCAGCAGCTTGTCGAGCGCGGCGGTCGCGGCGGCGTCGCCGAGCGTGGCCACGCCATCGATCAACCGGTAGCGACGCTCGTAGTCGGTGGCGGTGACGAGCGCTGCGGTCAGCGCGGCGAGGGCAGGGAAGCGATCCGCGGCGACCGCACGCGCGTGGCGTGTCACGGCCTTCCACAGATCGCCGGAGGCCGAGGCGCGGGCCTCTGCGCTCGCGCTCGCGACCAGCGCATCGATCGGCGCGAGGCTGAGGCGATCGATCACGGCGCGCCGCAGCTCGCGCGGCCCCTTGCCGGCGAGGTCGATCAGCAGCAGGAGCTCCTTCGGCCCCGTGCCCACGCGCGACACCGCGAGCACACGCGCATCGAGCTCGAGGCTCGCCTTGCCCGCGAGCTCCGCGAGCTCGGCACCGAGGCCGAGCGCGGCCATCGCATCGATCACCTCGCGCAGATCCTGATCGCGGACCCAGCCGTCCATCGCGGCGCGGACCAGCGTCGGGCCTGCGACCGGATCGTGGATCCTCGCGAGCGCGCGCACGAGCCGCCGGCGCGCCGCCGCATCTGTGGTTCGCGCGATCTCCGTGTCGAGCGCGATCGCGGCACTCGCGCCGCGCGTCGCGAGCACCTGCGCAGCACCGAGCGCACCATTGCCGCCGTCGACGATCGCCTTGACGAGCATCGCGTCGCCACCACCGGCGCGTTCCCCATCGGCGAACACCTCGAGCTCCGCGATCTCCGTCTGGCCCGTACCAGTGCCATAGCTCGTCTCGAGCACCACGGTCACGCAGCCGGCGACAGCCTCCGGCAGGTCGACGACGTATGCGCTGCCGAGCGGATCGCCCGCCGCGTCCGGCAGGTCGACGTGCCACGCCCCTTGCGCGCTCGCGATGCCAATCCGGCGCGGGCGGTTCGATCCTTTGAAGGCAGCCGCGGTCCTCGGATTTCCCGGCACGATCCGTAACTGGCGCGCCTTCGCGGTCGCAACGCGAGCCTCGAAGGTGAAGAACTGTCCCTCGCCGAAGCCGGTCAACTCCTCGCGCCAGAGCGTGTCGAGCCTGCCGTCATCGAGCTCGACGGGCGTGCCGAGGCCGCCCGCATCGCCCGCGCCAATCTGATGCGAAGCGAGTTTGGCGCGATACACCGCGGGCGGCGGCGCCGCGGTATCGAGCTTCGCGGTGAGCACCGGCGCGAGCTCCGGGATCCCGGTCGGCAGGCGCCCCGCGCGCTGGAACTTCGAACCATCGAACTTCTCGGCGAAGAGCAGTGCGGGCTTGCCATCACAGCGCCTCAGGCCCGCACGGGTCTGGTACAGGAACACGCCGTCCGGACCCGCCGCGACGTCGACCCCGAAGTCGGCGTCGAGCCCCACGCCACCAAGCGTGAACGGCACCGATTTCTGCCAGGTGGAGCCCACGCGTGCGAGCACGACTCCCGTGCGTGTATTGAGGTCGCCGACATCGATGACGATCAACGGCTTCCCATCGCGGCGGCCTACCAAGACCCGTCCGCGCGTTGCCATGCGGGCGACGCTGACGGTACCCGCGAGCTTGCCGCCGATCTTGACGATACCGTTTTCGTCGAGCTCGATCGTATCGGCGGATCCGTCGCCATCGAGGTCCTCGCTGGCCGTCGCGATCGGCGCGGCGTGCGCGGTCCCCGTCGACGCGATCACCGACGCGACGACCATCGATCCTGCTAGCGCGATCCGAGCCATCGGGCGGAGCCTACCATCCTCCCGGGACACGTCCCGAGGTCCGCGATTGCACGCGTGCTAGGGTCCCGCGCCTTGTTCGCGCCGTCGGATTACACGTTCGAGCTGCCGCCGGAGCTGATCGCCTCGGCGCCCGCCGCCACCCGCGATGCGAGCCGGTTGCTCCACGTCCCGGCGAGCGGCCCGCCCGTGGATCATCGATTTCCGGAGCTGGTGGATCTGCTCCCCGCGGACGCCGTGGTGGTCGCGAACGACACGCGCGTGATTCCCGCGCGTGTGCTCGGCACCAAGGACACCGGTGGCAACGTCGAGGTGCTGTTCATGGAGCCGGAGGGTGAGGCGCCGGCGGGGATGTCATCGTGGCGCTGCCTCGCGAAGGGCTCGCTCCGCGTGGGCCAGCGCATCAACATCCCCGGCAGCGACGTCGCACTGACCGTACTGGCCGAGCGGACAGGGGATGGTTCGTTGCTCGTCGGCGCGCCGGCCGATGCGCTCGCGTTCCTCGATGTACACGGCCGGATCCCATTGCCGCACTACATGAACCGGGACGCGACCGCCGCCGACCGCGAGAGCTACCAGACCATGTTCGCGACGAGTCCCGGCGCGATCGCCGCGCCGACGGCGGGTCTCCACATGACACTGGCGATCACCGAGCGGCTCGCCGCCCGCGGCATCGCGCTGGCGACGCTGACCTTGCACGTGGGCTGGGGCACGTTCGCGCCGATCCGCGCGGCCGATCTGCGCGCGCACGTGATGCACCGCGAGCGCTTCGTGATCCCCCCGGCGACCGCCGCGCTCGTCGGCTCCGGTCGCCCGATCGTCGCGCTCGGCACGACCGCGCTGCGTGCCCTCGAGGCCGCGGCCACCGCACCGCGCACCGTGACGCCCGGCCCCGGCGCGACGGAGATCTTCATCTATCCGGGGTCCGGACACATGTTCCGCGCCGTCGATCATCTGATCACCAACTTCCACCTCCCGGAGTCCACGTTGCTCATGCTCGTGTGCGCGTTCGCCGGCACCGATCGGGTGCTCGCGGCCTATCGCCACGCCTTCGCGTCGCGCTATCGGTTCTTCAGCTACGGCGACGCCACCCTCGTGCATCGATGCTGACCCAGCTCCCCACTCCAGGCTTCTCGTTCGAGCTCCTCGCCACGCTCGGCAACGCGCGCGCCGGCATCCTCCATACGCCGCGCGGCGACATCCTGACGCCGGTGTTCATGCCGGTCGGCACCGCGGGCACGGTCAAGGCGATGACCGCCGACGAGCTGCGCGCCGATCCGATCGACGCGCGGATCATTCTCGGCAACACGTATCACCTCTATCTGCGCCCGGGCCTCGAGGTGATGGAGCTCGCCGGAGGACTCCACAAGTTCGCCGCATGGGATCGCCCGATCCTGACCGACTCCGGTGGCTACCAGGTGTTCTCGCTCGCGGCCATCAACGAGATCGACGACGAGGGTGTGACGTTTCGCTCGCACATCGACGGCTCCAAGCATCGCTTGACACCCGAGGTGTCGATGCACATCCAGAGAGTGCTCGGTTCCGACATCGCGATGTGCTTCGATCAGTGCCCTCCGGGCGACGCCCCCGCGGACGTCCAGGAGGTCGCTCTCGCACGCACGTCTCGGTGGGCTGCGCGCTGTCGAGTGGCAGAGCGGAAGACGGGGCAGGCGTTGTTCGGAATCGTTCAAGGTGGCATCGACACAGCGCGCAGACTCCGCCACGCCGCGGAGATCACGAAGCTCGACTTCGACGGGCACGCGCTGGGTGGGCTCGCGGTCGGCGAGAAGGTCGAGGACACCTATCGCGTGCTCGATGAGGTCGCGCACACGCTGCCCGCGGACCGCCCACGCTACCTCATGGGGGTTGGGACGCCGGCGGACCTCGAGCGCGGGATCATGGCCGGCATCGATATGTTCGATTGCGTCATGCCGACCCGCAACGCGCGCAACGGCTACCTGTTCGCAACGGCCGGCCGGGTCAACATCCCGAACGCTGCGAACCGGACCGACCTGGGCCCGATCGACCCGACCTGCCCCTGCTCGACCTGCCGCACCCACTCCCGCGCCTACCTGCGACACCTTTACCAGGCAAAAGAGATCCTGTACGCGCGCCTCGTAACCCTGCACAACCTCACGTTCTACGCCCGCCACGTGCGCGCGCTCCGAGAGCGGATCCTCGCGGAAGGTCAGCGTGCTTGACCCCTTTTTCCGCGGATGCTAACCAACCGCTGATTTTACGAGTACCTAGCCCCCGGGCTACCCCAGGAGAGTGCGATGCAAGCGATGCAGCCGATCATGATGATGCTGGTGATGTTCGGGATTTTCTACTTCATCCTGATCCGCCCGCAGGTGCGCAAGCAGAAGGAGCACCAGGCTGTGCTGCAGAAGCTCGGCAAGGGCGACGAGGTCATCACCCGCGGCGGCGTGATCGGCAAGATCACCGGCATCTCGGACGACGGCGTCATGGTGCTCGAGCTCCAGGAGAAGGTCCGCGTTCGCGTCCCGCGCGCATACATCGAGGGCAAGTGGGACGGCAAGGTCCCGGACACCGCGGCCCGCGCAGCCTGATCACACGCTAGCTCTCGTTTCCGAGGTGGTTCATGGAACGTAGTCTCAAGTGGCGAACCCTCGCCCTGATCGTCGCCTGCCTGATGTGCGTGGGCGTGCTGTTGCCGACGCTCGTCGACAAATCAACGCTCCCGGGCTGGTTCCCGTGGGACAAGAAGATCAACCTGGGGCTCGATCTCCAGGGCGGTCTGCACATCGTCTACTCGATCGATCTCGACAAGGCCGTCGACGACAAGGCGTCGGATATCAAGCGCGATCTCGAGTCGCGGTTTGCGGACGAGAAGACCGCAGCGGTCGTGAAGTCGCCGTCGTCGCCCCTCGGCGCCGTGGTGGTCTCGATCACCGATGTCGCGAAGCGCGAGCCGGCAAAGGCCGCGATCAACTCTGACTACGGCAAGGACACCACGCCGTACGACTGCCCGCCGACCGAGCCAGCGGATTCGATCTGCTTCCGCGTGTCGTCGGCGTTCTCCGACGGCATCAAGAAGGCCGCGCTGACGAACGCCGTCGCGACCATCCGCGAGCGCATCAACGAGAAGGGCGTCGCCGAGCCGAGCGTGGTCGAGAAGGGAGACGAGATCCTCGTCGAGCTTCCCGGCCTCGACAAGGATTCCATCCAGGAGACCCGCGACATCATCGCGCGCACCGCGAAGCTCGAGTTCAAGGTCGTCGACGACGGCTCCGAGTACATGCGCAAGCTCTACGGCCACATCGGCAGCCAGGGCAAAGAGAACCACCCGACCGACCCCGCCGCGATCGCCGCCGATATCCAGGGCGAGATCGATCAGTGGCGCCCCGAGGACGGTGGCGGCATGAAGACCGACTACTACCTGATCGCGCACGATCGCCAGGAGTCGCTCACCGAGGCAGAGGCGAAGGCGGTCGACTGCGTCAACAAGGACAACAAGGACAAGTTCGTCAACGGCCGCATCTCGTGCCACGTGACTGGCCGTCGCGTCATCGAGCTGTACCTGTTCGGCGACAAGAAGCTCGGCGTCAAGGGCCTCGCCGACACGAACCCCGAGTTCAAGCTCCCCGATGACAAGCAGATCGGCTTCGAGCTCAACGAGGCGAGCCCCGACGCGAAGGACAGGCGCTCGTACTGGCGCACCTACTACCTCGACCGCGCCGTTCGCCTGACTGGTTCGGGCATCTCCGGCGCGATGGCCAGCTACGACCCGAACACCAACCGCCCGATCGTGCTCCTCGACTTCAACCGCTTCGGCAGCCGCGTGTTCGGCGACCTGACGTCGCAGATCGTCGGCAAGAAGCTCGCGACCATCCTCGACGACAAGGTCAAGAGCGCCCCGATCATCAACGGCGCCATCCGCGGCGGTCGCGCGTCGATCACCATGGGCGGCAGCGATGTTCGCCGTATGGAGGCCGAGCGCAACGAGCTCGTCAACGTGCTGAAGACCGGCTCGCTGCCGGCGCCGCTCAAGGAGGAGTCGTCGTCCGAGGTCGGTCCCACGCTGGGCCGCGATGCGATCGAGAAGACCCGCCTGTCGTTCGCGCTCGGCATCGGTCTCGTCATCATCATCATGGTTGGCATCTACCGCTGGTCCGGCTGGATCAGCGTGTTCGCGGTGGTGTTCCACATCGTGATGACCCTGGCCGTGATGGCGGCGTTCGGCGCCACCCTCACGCTGCCGGGCATCGCTGCGATCGTCCTCTCGATCGGCATGGAGGTGGACGGCAACATCCTGATCTACGAACGAATTCGAGATGAGCTGTTACTGGGCAAATCCGTGCGAGGAGCGATCGATCTCGGCTTCTCGCGCGCGTTCTCCGCGATTCTCGATGGTCAGCTCACCACCGCCGCCGCGGGCTGGGTGCTCCTGCAATACGGCTCCGGCCCGATCAAGGGCTTCGCCGTGATGCTGCTCGTCGGCGTGTTCACCACCTTGTCCACCAACATCTGGGTCACTCGGATCTTCTTCGACTGGTACGTCTCCAGGAAGAAGGGAACGATGGCCACGATCTCGATCTGAGCAGCAGCCATGAGTGAACACCACAAGTTCCGTTATCTGCTGCCGCCGGGAAATA
>JBBRBG010000237.1:0-12787 GCA_038206055.1 Haliangiales bacterium | reverse complement strand
GACCAGCGTCTTCGGCACGCCGGCGACGAGGTCGCGGCCCTTGATCTCGACGGTCATCGGCTCGTCGAGCGGGTACGCCGACCCGATCTCCTTCTTGATGATCTCGGCGGTGCGCTCGCCGATGAGGAGGTTGTACTTGCGCTTGACGTACTGGACGATCGCCTCGTCCATCTTGTCGCCGGCGACGCGGATCGACTTGGCGAGCACGATGCCGGCCAGCGAGATGACCGCGACCTCGGTCGTCCCGCCCCCGATGTCGACGATCATCGATCCCGACGGCTCGGTGATCGGCATGCCGGCGCCGATCGCCGCCGCCATCGGCTCCTCGATCAGATAGACCTCGCGGGCGGAGGCGGCCAGCGCGCTGTCGCGGACGGCGCGCTTCTCGACCTCGGTGATGCCGGAGGGGACGCAGATGATGATGCGCGGGCGGACGAGGGTGCGGCGGTTGTGGGCGCGGGTGATGAAGTAGCGGAGCATCGCCTCGGTGACCTCGAAGTCGGCGATGACGCCATCCTTCATGGGCCGGACGGCGACGATGTGGCCGGGGGTGCGGCCGAGCATCTCCTTGGCTTCCTTGCCAACCGCGAGGACCTTCTTGGGGCCGCCGCCGGAGGAGGCCTGCACGGCAACCACGCTCGGCTCGTTCGCGACGATTCCGCGACCCTTCACGAAGGTCAGCGTTGTCGCCGTTCCGAGGTCGATGGCCAGGTCGTTGGAAAACATTCCGTAGACCCAATCGAAAAGCATGATGATTCCTGAGGGGCAAAAGCCCGGTCGACCACTCCCCAACACCTGGAGGTCTCGTTGAGCCGAGCGGAGTTATCACTGAAGTCTCGCCAGGCGCAACACAATCTTGGGCGGCGCTGAATCCGCCTCGGTGAGCCTGGCAGAGGGTCGCAGTGCTTGTACCAAGATCCCGTGGTTGTTAGGGTGCGCGACTTCGTCTAAGAACCAGGCGGCCCCATGCTCGAGCAACTCCGCAAATCAGGCGCGTCCATCGCCATCTATCTGATCTTCGGACTCCTGATCATCATTTTCGACATCAACTTCGCGCCCAACGCCGGTCAGGGCGGTGGTGGCGGATGCAACCCGGGCGGTGGGGTGATGACGGTGGGTAGCTCGAAGCTCAATCAGAGCGCCTACCACGTGGCCTACGCGGCCAATAAGTACAGCGGCCGGCAGAAGGTCTACGCCGCCCTCGAGATGCTGATCCGCCGTGAGCTCCTCGCGGACGGCGCATCGGCGGCCGGCATCCGGGTCACGAAGGACGCGGTCGAGGCGGAGATGAAGAAGGGCTACTTCTTCTATGCCGGCTTCCGGATCCCCGACTACCAGGTCGAGCCGCTGGGCGGCCCCCAGTTCGTGTCGGAGCACAGCTTCTTCGACGTGGTCGACGGCGACCACTTCTTCAACTTCGGAAAGTTCAAGGGCTGGGTGAACAGCCTCAACGTCTCCGTCGGCAGCTACTACGACGAGCAAGCGCGATCGATGCAGGCGGCGCTGTACTCGGAGCTGCTCCAGGACTCCGTTCGGGTCTCGCGCGACGAGGCGCTCAGCGACTACCTGTTCGCGAGCAACACCGTCAGCTACGACACCGTGACGTTCGACCCGGCCGCGTATCGCGATGCGATGCGCCTCGCGGACGCAGACGTCGCACGCTTCCTGACCACGCATGAAGCCGACGTGAAGAAGAAGTTCACCGACGAGGAGCGCACCTACAAGGGTACGAAGCCCGCGCTCAAGCTGCGCATGATCAAGATCGATGTTGCGAAGGCCGAGCCGAAGCCGGCGGAGCCGACCAAGCCGGCCGACCCGACCAAGCCGGCCGACCCGACGAAGCCCGCCGATGGTGCAGGTAGCGCCGCCAAGCCCGCCGACGGTGCAGGTAGCGCCGCCAAGCCCGCCGAGAAGCCCGCCGACGGTACGAAGGTGGCCGACGCGAAGAAGCCCGTCGACGCAAAAGCCGGCGATGCAAAGAAGCCGGCCGAGAAGGCCGAGCCCGTCCTGCCCACCGCCGACGTGGCGAAGGCAAAGCTCGAGGCCGCGCGCACCGCGATCGGCACGAGCAAGCAGAAGTTCGCGGATGCCGCGAAGACGCTGTCGACCGACGAGGCGACGAAGTGGAATGGCGGCGACGTGGGCTGGAAGGCCGTCGACAACGCGGGTCTTGGCGACAAGGCGATCAACGACGCGGTCAAGGTGCTCAAGCCGGGCGAGGTGTCCGCGGTGGTCGTCGGTGAGAACGCGGTCTATCTCGTGATGGCCGAGGACAAGCGCGAAGGCGACATGTCGTTCGAGCAGGTCAAGGCCGAGATCGCCGCCGAGATGGCGCGCGACGTGTGGAGCAAGGAAGCCGCGAAGCGCGCGGCGCTCGATGCGTTCGCCGCGGCGCACGCGGGCACAGCGAAGAACCTCTCCGATCTGTTCGAGCGCGGCGTCAACCAGCGCGAGCAGCAGCGCCAGATGCAGGAGATGATCGAGCAGCAGATCCAGCAGCAGCACGGCTCGATCTACAAGCCCGAGAAGGACCACCTCGCCTCGTGGCAAGCGAGCGACGACAAGGCTCCGGCCGGCACGGCCGGTAGCGCGGTTCCGGCCGCCGGCAGCGGTAGCGCCGGCAGCACTGCGGGCGCACCGACCATGCCTCCCGCGACCCCGAAGCCCGTGGTGCTCGAGGCCACCCCCGACGTGCTGCCGGCCTTTGGTGACCTCAAGAAGCCGAAGGTGGTTGCCGAGGCCAAGGTCCAGCGCCAGAAGGACATGCCCGGACTCGAGACCGTCGCCGAGGCACCTGCCGCCCTGTTCGACGAGCTCCAGGCCGGGATGCTCGCGAAGAAGGTCTACGAGACGCCGGAGGGCTTCGTGCTCCTCCAGCTCATCGACAAGCAGGCCCCCAAGGTCGAGGACTTCGACAAGATCGCCGACAAGGAGATGGCGCGGCTCCGCGCGATCCGCGGTCGCATGGCCCTCGAGGGTTGGCTCAAGACGCAGTGCGAGGCGCTCGCCAAGGACGGCAAGATCAAGCCGATCGCGGATCTCGTCCACGAGACCGACGACGCCGGCAAGCCCCTGCCGCAGGTCTATCGCCCCTGTATGAGCTTCCGGTGACCGCCGCCAAGGCCGCCGAGTAACCCGGCCGCCTCGCCGCCGAGCAACGGCGCGCCGGCACTGCCGCGCCGTTCGCACCCCGGCGCTGCCGTGCTTGGTTTTGGCCGCCAAGCCGCCAAGAGCGCCAAGGATCTGGAGGTCCGGTCGCGAGATCACACGCGACCGCGGAAGCTCTGCCGTGGTCTACCCGAGCGCTCGCACGCGCCTTCGCGCGCTCGCCCAGATCTCGTTCCCGACCGGGCCACGGCGGGTGCAGACCACATCGAGGCAGACCGGGTCAGACGGCGTCGAGGCGGTACAGACGGCGGCGACGCAGATGGGGGCCGGGGCGGGTGCAGACGGCGACGTGGCGGGCGGGGAGCGGGGGTGCAGACGGGTGGCCGCGGTTGATCCCGATCGGGCTGTGTGCGAGCGCGCGGGGGCGCGCGCGAGTGCCGAACACCGACGGCAGAGAGTCCGCGTTCGAGGCACATTTCGCGACGTGGACCTCCAGATCCTTGGCGCTCTTGGCGGCTTGGCGGCCAATACCCGGCACGGAAGTGCCGCGGTGCGAGCCGCACGGAGGTGCCGGTGCGCAGTTGCTCGGCGGCAATGCTGCGCAGCGAAGGCGGCAGTGCTGAGGAGCGAACGACCTTGGCGGCCGGCGCGGCGGCCGGGGCGCATGGCGGCGCCCCCGGATCTGGAGTAATTTCAGGGTCGTGCTCGAGGGGGACCGCTCCGGCCCGCGGCGACTGCCGTTCAGCTTCGAAGCGCTTGGCGGCCTGGGCCGCCTGGCGCTTACGGATCTGACCGTTGGCCCTCTGCTCGTGGATCGGCTCGAGCTCGAGGTCACCGACCTCGGCACCGATCCGGGCAACGCGGTCGCCGAGAAGTTCCAGCGCCGCCGCACGCGGATGCGGTCGATCACGCTGCGCATGACCTCGGCACAGCTCGAGGCCCGGGTCGAATCCGTGCGCCGGCACCTCGCGAGCCTCGGCGTGTCGCAGCTCTCGGCGCGGCTCCACGATGGCTTCGTCTCGATGCGTGCGCGCGCCGCCGATGGCCTCGCCGCGGCGGACCTGTCGTTCCGCATTCACTTCGTCAGCGCCGGAACGCATCTGCGTGCACTCGCCAGCAGCGTGCGCGTGCACGGTCACCTGCCCACGCCAGGGCCGGTGATCGCGGACCGCGTGCTCGTCGCGCTGCTCGCCGCGACGGATGCGCCCAACGTCGTCGAACGGCCACACGCGCGCGGGCTGTGCGATGTCGAGATCGATCTCGTCGGGGCGGTGCTATGGCACCTGTTGCCGCCCGCGGGCTGGCGCCTGCCGGCGGTCAACGACATCGAGCTCGTCGGCATCCGGCTCGGGCGCTCGGCGATCGAGGCGGCGTACGGTCCCGCCGGCACGCGTACCGGCGAGCTCGGCGTGCGCCCGCAGACGCACCAGCTCGCCGCGGCGCACGACCTCATGCACTCCGCGGATCAGCAGCTGCGGGAGGGTCACACCGAGGAAGCGATGCGTGGCTATCGCGCGCTGCTCGCCGCAGGCGGACCGGAGCAACCGCTGCTCCTCGAACGGATCCTCGCGCTCGCGAGCGCCAGGCCCGCGTGGTTC
Organism: Haliangiales bacterium; assembly: GCA_038206055.1. GTDB lineage: Bacteria > Myxococcota_A > Polyangia > Haliangiales > Haliangiaceae > JABFXX01. The sequence goes on along the minus strand of JBBRBG010000237.1, from coordinate 8,081 downwards.
TTCGACGGACTCGAGCTCTCGCGCCAGGCGCTCGGAAGGTGGCCGCACTTCCCACCCGCGCACGCCGCGCTCGCATCGATCTCGCTCGCGCAAGGCGATGCGCGCGAGGCGGCCGGCCACCTGACGCAGCTCGCGCAGCTCGCGAGTGGCGATGGCGACGACGATCAGGCCGCGCTCGCCGCACTCGCCGGCGCGCGCCTGTTGCGCGTGCTCGAGCCGCGCGCCGCCACGTCGCTCTACGAGCTCGCGCTCGAGCACGATCCGAGCTCGAGCGAGGCCGCCGACTCGCTCGCCGATCGCTACGCCGACGAGCACCGCTGGCCGGAGCTCGTGCGCCTCGTGCGCGCGCGCGCCGTGATCACGCCAGAGGCCGGCCGTGCCGTCCAACTTCGCCTCCGCCTGGCCGACGTGTTCGTCAACCAGCTCAACGATCCGCAGAGCGCGCAGCAGGAGCTCGCGGTCGCCACCCACCTCGCCCCCGATGATCCTTCCGTCCACGAGATGACGGCGACGATCCTGTCGTCGATCGATCCCGCCGCCGCGATCGATGCGTGGCGCGAGGTCGCGCGGCTCGCGGAGGCCCGCGGCGATCACCGCACCAGCGCGCGCGCGTGGGCCACGGTCGGCGATCTGCTCGGCAAGAGCGGCTCCGAACAGGCCGAGCTCGCGTGGGCGCGCGCGCTCGTGCTCGATCCACTGCAGTCGGATGCGCTTGCCGGCCTCGCCGCCGCCGCGGCCGGTCGCGGCGATCATTCGGCCGCTGCGGACCACTACGAACGGCTGCGCGGCCTCGGCCTCGCACAGAGCACCGCCGCACGTCACGAGCTCGCCCTCGCGCGCTCACTCGTCGCCGTCGGCCGCACCGACGACGCGCGCGCGAGCCTGCGCCGCGCCACGCTCGCGGGTGGCGAGACCGCGGCCGAGGCGCACGCGGTGCTCGCCGAGGTCGCCGAAGCCGCCGAGGATCGCGACCATGCAGCGGCCGAGCTCGACACCGCGATCGCATCACTGCTCGAGCTCGCCTCGCACGAGCGCAACGGAGACCGGTTGTTCGGCCGCGCTGCCGAGCTAGCCGCCGCACGCGCGGCGCTGTTCGATCGCACCGGTCAGCAGGCCGCCGCGAGCGGCGAGTGGCAGCGCGCGCACGATCTCGCCGGCGTGCACTCCCCCGAGATCGCACGCGATGCGGCACGCACGATGCTCGCGCGCTCCGGCGAGGACGCGCACACCGAACGCCGCTGGATCGACGCGGTGCTCGCGACCCGGCCGCCGCCCACCGAGCGCGCGCAGCTCCTGATCCAGCGCGCCGAGGTGCGCCGCCGCGAGGCCCTACCGGATCTCGCCGCCGCGCTCGCCGATCTCCACGAGGCGCTGCGGCTGTGCGAGGGCCTCGCGACGAACCAGGACGGCGAGGATCCCGAGGCCACGAAGGTGCGCCGCCGTGCGTATCAGCTCGAGGCTGACATCCTCGCGCAGAGCGGTGACCAGCGCGCGCGTGCGCAGGCGCTGACCGCGCTCGCGAAGATGGCGGAGCGCGACGCCGACCGGATCGAGGTCGAGACCGCGGCCGCCGCAGCGTGGCTCGCCGCCGACGAGCCCGCCGCCGCCCTGCCCCATGGCGCCCGCGCCCACGCTGCGCTCGCCGGCGACAACCGGACGATCCCTGCCGTGCTGCGGCGCGAGGTGCTGGTCACGCTCGGTGAGGCTGCGTGGCGCCAGCGCGCGTGGCCCGATGTGATCCGCGCGTACAAGGGGCTGATCGAGGATCCCGGTGCCGAGGCGCCGCGGCTCGGCACGTTCCGCTACCGCCTCGCGGTCGCCATGGATCGCACGGGCGACGCCGCGAACGCGGTCGCGGTGCTGCGCCCGATCGTCGAGGATGACGACCTGGCGCGCAGCACGGCGCCCGAGCTGCGCGGCCAGGCGCTGCGTCTGTTCGCCGAGCTCGCCGAGCGCGCGGGCGATCTGGCCGGCGCCGCGGCCGCTCTCGAGGGGTTCGCGTCGCTGTCCACCGATAGCTCTCCGAGCGCGCGCGCGGATGCGATGTACCGTGCCGGCGAGCTGTTCCGCCGCGCCGACAAGCAGGACGAAGCGGTGCGTTGCCTCGAGGCAGCGCTGCGGATCAGCGACACGCACTTGCCGGCGCTCGATGCGCTGGAGATGGCGTGGCGCGAGCGCGGCGACAACGAACGCGTCTCCGTGATCCTCGGCCGCAAGGTCGCCGCGACCTCGCGCCACCCCGCGCGGCAGAAGCCGTTGCTATCGCGCCTCGGCGACCTTCAGGATCAACTCGGCCGCCCCGACGTGGCGCTGGCCGCGCATCAGCGCGCGCTCGAGATCGATCCGACATGGCGGCCGTCCCTGCGCTACGTGACCCTGCGCCTGCGCGACTCCGGCCAGCTCGTCGCCGCCGCCGGTGGTCTCGCGCAGCTCGCGGGCGAGCTGCCGGGCGATCAGGGCGTCGACCTCGCGATCGTCGCGACCGAGCGACGCACCGCCGCGGTCGCGCTCGCCGAGCTGATCTCGGGACTCGACGATGGGCAGCTCGAGTCCGTGCGAGAGATCGCGCGGCCCGCGCTGCAGAAGGCCGCCGTCGACGGGGCGGATGTCCTCAACGGACTATCGCGGCTGCGCGGCGAGCCCCTGGGTGTGCCGAGCACCGACGCGACGCGCGAGGAGAACACGGCGAGCGGTCGAGTCCAGCAAGCGACCGGCGGAGCGATGTCACTGCGCGATGCCGCGTCGCGCGCTCGCCTCGCCGGCAAGCTCGACGATGCGCTCGCGACGCTCGAGACCGCGAACCATGTCAGCCCCGGTGATCCGGGCGTGCTCCAGGAGCTCGTCGAGCTTGCCATGCAGGTCGGCGATCACGAGGCGGCCGCGCGTCACCTCACGAAGCTAACCGAGCACGCGTCGGGGAGCGGCAAGGCGAACGCGTTCCTCGAGCTCGCCGAGATCTACTACGACCACCTCGACGATCCGATGCGAGGCCGGCTGGCGATGCGCTCGGCGGCCGATGCATTCACGAGTGGCACGCGCCGCGATGCGACGCTGCGCATGCTCGCGAGCGAGGCGCGCGCGAACCTCGCGTGGGACGTCGCGGTCGAGGCCACGCAGGCGATCCCCATGGAACGCCGCAATGTCGCCGATCTGACCGAGCTCGCCGCCGCGCTGCGCCGCGCGGGCAAGGACGGCGAGGCGATCACGCTGATCGAGGACGCGATGCTCGCCGGTCGGCTCGACGACGACGGCGAGCTCCTCGCGGCCGTGCGCGCGGACGTTGTGCGCAAGCTGGCGCTCGCCGTGGACCTCGAGGAGGCCGCCGCCGACGCCGAGGAGACGAGCGTCGACGACGCCGAGGCCATGCGCGACGAGGCCGGCTGGCTACGCACGTCGACAGAGCCGCGCGTGAAGACGAAGACCGGGCTCGTCGCGGATCCGCGCACGAAGACGTTGCCCGGTACTCCGCCGCCGATCGCCGAGGTGCCCGAGGTGCCCGAGGTGCAGCGGCCGATCGGGCGCATCAGGCTGGTCGCGTTGCCACCGCAGGCACCGGCGGCGGCCGTCACCGAGCCGTTCCCGCCAGCCTCGGAGCGCCGACCTGCGGGCACGCATCCGATCCCGAATCTGACGAACCGGATGCCGGCGCAGTCTCCCGAGATCACCGAGGAACTGTCCCGCGTGACGAACCGGATGTGGGCGCAGCCCGAGCCCGACGCTGGCGCGACGGACCGGATGCCCGCGCAGACCGACGACCAGCCCACCGGCGAGCAACCGGCGCTCGCGCACCGGCTCGCCGCGCGCAACCCGACGATCACCGATCGCAACACGCCGCAGCCCGCCGTGACCGATCAGATGTGGGCGCAGCGCTCCGACAACGAGGACGCGGATCCCGGCGTCACGGACCGGATGCCGGCGCAGCGCATGACCGATCAGTTTGGCTCGGTCACCGACCGGCTACCCGCGCAGATGCCGGCGCAGCCCGATCCGGACGAGGACGATGCCGGCTGGCGCAGCGTCACGGATCCGCGCATCGAGTCGGGGCCGATCGACGTTCCGATCATCCCGCCGATGCTGTCGGTGGTCGACGCCGACACGAGCGGCGAGCGCGAACGATCGATCACCGCACATCGCGCTTCGCCGGATGACGTTCCCGCCCTGCAGGCGGCGCTCGCGGCGCTCGCCGACGAGCCCGCGCAACGCCGCGACTTCCTCGATCACGCGGTCAAGCTCAGCCACGGCCCCGCGCTCGCGCTCGTGCTGCACGAGCTCGCCACGATCGCGAGAGAGAGCCACGAGATGATCCGCGCGGCGGCGCTGTGGAACCGCGCGCACGAGATCGATCCCACGTACGCCCCGATCTGGATGCCGCTCGCCGATGCGCTCGCCGCTTCCGACGAGATCGATGCCGCGCGCGAGCTCTACGAGGCGGTTGCCGCCTCGCCGGCCTACGACGAGCACCGCCGACGGTTTGCCGCCGAGCGCGCCGATGCACTCGGCAAGGACCACACGATCGTCTCCGGCGAGATCGGGAGCAAGCCACCCCGGCTGCCCGTGACGCGCGTCCGGCCCGAGATCGAGCGCGCGCGGCGAATGGTCGCCGACGACGACATTCCGGGCGCGATCGCCATCTCCGAGGAAGTGCTCGACGCGTACCCCGAAGACGCCGCGGCGCTCGAGCTGCTCGAGCAGCTGTATCTCCAGACCGGGGACATCACGGCCGCCTCGGAGACGATCGGGCGCCAGCTCATGATCGCCGAGGACGAGATCTCGCGCGCATCGCTGTGGCGCCGCCGCGCGAAGATCTACCGCGACTCGCTCGGCCGCGACGCCGAGGCCTATCGTTGCCTCAAGGAAGCGCACGCGTGCTCGCCCAGTGACCCGGAGATCGCATACCAGCTGCGCACCGCGGCGATGGTGCGCACCGAATGGGCCCTCGCGGCATCGCTCCTGTATCGCGAGATCGCCGCCGCGACAGACCCGCGCGAGCGCGGCGCACTGCACCTCGAGCTCGCGCTGATCTTCGACGAGCGACTCGATGACGAGAGCCAGGCGCAGGTCAACTTCGAGCAGGCGCTCGCGTTCGATCCCACGATCCCCGCGGCGAAGCTCCCGCTCGCGCGCCGCTACGAGGCGATCGGCCGCGATCTCGAGGCCGCGAAGCTCTACGAGGAAGCGGCGACCTCCGCGCGCGCCGCGGATCGTGCCGGCCTCCTCGAAGCTGCGACGCGGTGCCGGTTCGCGGCGACCGAAGCGTCGGCCCAGCCAGATCTCGCCGCGCAGCTCGACCGCGCCGAGGCGAGCGGCGATACCGAGGCTGCGTTCGAACTTGCGAATCAGCTCTGGCGCGCCGAGCCCGGCCACGCCGCCGCGTTCCGCGTGCTCGCGAACGTGCACCGCACCTCCGGTGATCTCGCGGCGCTGTCCGATCTGACGAGCGTGCGGGCGAGCCGCGCCGAGCAGCCCGACGCGCGCGCGACCGCGTGGCTCGAGGTCGCCCGCCTCGCCGAGGATCTCGGCGCACTCGATCAGGCCGCGCGCGCATATGACCTCGCCCTCGTCGAGGATCCCGGCCACGTCGGCGCGCTCGATGCGCGCGGCGCGCTCGCGTTCAAGCTCGGCGACTTCGCCACCGCGGATCTCATCTACCGCGACCTTGCGACCGGCGACTCCGTGCTCGGATCCGACGAGCTCGCTCTGCGCCGCTCGATCATCTGCGAGCATCTCGGCCGCGATACCGAAGCACTGAACCACGCGCAGCAGGCCGCCGATGCGGCGCCGAACCGCCGCGAGGTGATGATGCGCGTGCAGGAGCTCGCCACGCGGATCGGCGATCTCGAGACCGCGCTCGAAGCGGCGCGGAAGGTGCTCGACCTGATCGGCCTCGACGACGAGGAGGGCAAGCTGCGCGCGCACTTCGCGCTCGTCGATCTGATGCGCCAGGCCGGCGATCTCGCGGGCGCGGTCAACCAGCTCGAGCGCATCCTCCGCGATCACCCGATGCAAGAGCCCGCGCTCGAGATGCTCGCGGACGTCCACATCGCGCGTGCCGACTGGCCCACGGCCACGCGGTACCTGTATCAGCTCGTGCCGCTCGCGCCGACGTCGGCGCTGCGCGCGGAGCGGCTGTACCGACTCGGCGAGGCCGTGCTGATCCATCTCGGCGACGTCGATCGCGCCGACGACGTGTTCCTGCGCGCCTCCGATCTTGATCCTGCACACCTGCCCACGCTGCGCCGCCTGCTCGACGTCTACTGGCGCGCTGATGATCCCGGCGCGCTCGTCGAGGTCGCCACGGAGCTCGCCGACAAGGGCGCGCTCGCCACGGGCCCCGCCGCCGAGATCTCGCTCGCACATGCGCTCGTCGCCGCCGCGCTGATCGGCGACACCCAGCTCGCGAGCCGGCTCGGCGCCGCGCTGGGCGACGATGCTCCGCGCCGCGTGGCATCGGCGCTCGCCGAGCTCACCGGAAAGCACGAGGGCCGGCTTCAGCTTGCGAGCGCATCCACCGCGATCGCCGAGCTCGCGCGCCGCGGCCACATCGATCTCGCGAAGGTGCGCGCTGCCGCTGCCGGCACCGCGGTCGCGAATCTCCTCACGATGGCGTGATCCGCTAGATCACCGGAACCGCCGCTAACGCGGAGTCACCGGCGATCTCTTGACGTCCAGGATTCCCGAGCCGAGAGTGCGCGCAACGCACAACTGGGAAGAGGAGAGGACATATTATGAGCTTCACGAACATCTCGATCGCACTCGCGCTGACCGTCGGGTTCACCAGCATCGCCGTCGCCGGCGATGCCAAGGCCCCGGCCCCGGCGCCGACGCCCGCGAAGAAGGAAGAGGCGAAGAAGGAGGCCCCGAAGAAGATGGAGGCCCCGAAGGCCCCGGCCGAGCTCGCCGAGATGGGCAAGATGATGGCCGGCAACTGGAAGTGCACCGGTAAGGCCATGATGGATCCGGCCAAGCCCACCGAGATGACGGACATGAAGATGACCGTCAAGATGGCGATGGACATGGGCGGCTGGTGGATCAAGTCCACGATGGACGCCGGCCCGATGTTCAAGGGCGAGGAGTACGTGACCTACGACGCCACGGCGAAGAAGTACGTCTCGATGATGCGCGACTCGATGGGCGGCAGCGAGATGAAGACGTCGATGGGCATGAAGGACAACAAGATCGTCTGGGAAGGCGATTCCCGGTCGTCGATGATGCCCGCCATGAAGTCCCGCGCGACCTCGGACATGTCCGACGCGAAGGCCGGCGTGAAGATGATGGGCGAGTACTCGATGGACGGAAAGACCTGGAACAAGGCGTGGGAAGCCACCTGCAAGAAGTAGGGGGTCTTCGGACCTGACCGATCGCCGGGTGCTGAAAGGTCCCCGGCGATTCGCTTTTTCGGGCTGGTTTGAATTGACGGCATTGTAAGCGTGGTTACGTTCAGCCTCGCCATGAAGCTCGACAAGCTCACCGTCAAGGCGCAAGAGGCGATCGCGGGTGCCCGCGATGTGGCCATCGCTCGCCACCACTCCGAAGTTCGGCCGGAGCACCTGCTCCTCACGCTCCTCGACCAGGACGGTGGCGTGGTCCCGCGCATCCTGTCCAAGCTCGGGGCGGATCCGCGCGTGGTTCGCGCCGATGTCGACAAGGTCCTCGCCGCCGCGCCCAAGGCGCACGGCGATGTCGATGTCGATGCATCGCGCGCGTTCAAGGACGTGTGGGCCGAGGCGGTGCGTGAAGCGGCCGCCATGAAGGACGACTACACGTCGACCGAGCACTTCCTGATCGCGCTCGCGGTCGGCAAGTCCGCGGCGGCGGAAGCCCTGCGTGCAGGCGGCGCAACGAAGGACGCGATCCTCGAGGCGCTGATCAGCGTGCGCGGCAATCAGCGCGTCACCGATCAAGATCCCGAGGCGAAGTACGAGGCGCTCGACCGCTACACGCGCGATCTCACGCGGCTCGCCGAGCAGAACAAGCTCGATCCGGTGATCGGCCGCGACGAGGAGATCCGCCGCACGATCCAGATCCTGTCGCGGCGCACGAAGAACAACCCGGTGCTGGTCGGCGAGGCCGGCGTCGGCAAG
>JBBRBG010000236.1:0-13038 GCA_038206055.1 Haliangiales bacterium | reverse complement strand
CTGGTTTGCTGCCGGACCAGCGTGCCGATTTCAACGCCTGGCGACTTCGGTACTGGATGGCCAGGGCACGCGGAGAACTTCTGCGACGAGGATTGTCTCTCTAATGAAGGCAGAGACCATCAAGAGGCTCCAGGCACTGTTCGCGGAGTCTCCGATCCTGTTCGCGGGCGAAGGCGCTGGCGACCACGAGATCGATTCCGCGGAGAGTGCAATTGGCGCCTCTTTCGTCCCCGACTATCGATGGTTTCTGCGCAAGTACGGCGGAGCCATGGTCAAGAGTTTGCCCGTGTACGGATTGCGCTGGTCGAAAGTGATGGCCGAAACGTCCGTTGTCGAGGTCACGCAGTGGTATCGGAAGAAGGGCTGGAAGCTCACGGACGAGCTCGTTGTCATTTCGGACGATGGGTCCGGCAACCCGATCGGCATCGCGAAAGATGGACGCGTGTGGATCTCCGATCTGGACGTTGGCGCAGACACTGTGATCGCGTCGTCCTTCGAGGAGTTCATCGTCGGGATCCTCGATGGCCGCATCATGTAAGCGTGTGAGACGACGGGGATGAACGTCATCGCGAAGCAGCCATTGATACAGGCGCTTGCGCCGTATTCGTTCGTGGCGCAATCCGAGGACCGGGACTTGTACATGGTGCGCGAGAGCGAGATCGCCGGGATCTTTGAACGCGTCGAGTTCGAGGTCGCGGGGCGACGGGACGAAGTGATCGTCGTGGGGTTGTCGGTTTCCGTGGTCTGGCGCGTTGTGAACCGGATGCGAGGCCTTTCACGACCGGGAGGGCTGCCCGAGGTGTGCACCGATCCCGACAACGGAAGAGTCCGCCTGACCACGCAGAGCGAGGCCGAGGTGTGGGCGGCGAAGGTCGCTGCGGTCGCCCCGGAGCGTGCTGCAGCCCTCGCGCGAGCGCACGGACCAACGCTGCTGCAGACCACTGGAGTCGCTCGCACAACCGCCGCCGAAGCGTTTCGCGTGTTCGTCGAGTCGACCTCGGACCTGCGCTCGATTCGGGAGGAGGCCTCCATCGAACAGAAGGTCACGATCGACAACGCGCTCACTCGCCCGTTCGCGCTTCCCAAACCCGAGCTGCAACTCGTATCGAGCGCCTCGATCGCGGCGCGCGTGCGAATGGGCGATCCAGACGTGATCGAGCTTGGCCGGATCGCCATGTCGCCATCCCCAGACCCGAGCGTTCGAATCCAGCAGCTAAAGTCCGTGTCAGAGCTCGCGATCTGGAAGGTTCGGATCCTGATCGACACCATCCTCCAGCGTGACCACGAGGAGAGCTAGCTCGCCTGGCCAAGTCAGAGCTTGTAGTCGATGACAAGGAAAACATCGAGGATCTTGTCGACGTCGAGGGCTCCATCACCAGATGACGCAGCCGCCAGCGCACCGGCGTGCGTCACGCGGAGGGTGTGCGTCGCCGGTCGGACTGCTGACGTGAAAGCAGGCGGCAGCGCGGCGCCGCGGAGGCCACCCAACCGATCCTGAGGTGTCCACGTCGTGACCGCAGCGCCATCGAGCTCGACGGCGAACGTGGCCGGATCCAGATTGTCCTTCGTCCGGATCGCGAGGAGCGCGTGAACATCGGTCAGTGCCTTGCCCTGCGCGAAGAGCGGGAAGTGGCGGTCGGTGATCTCGAATCGAACATCCGTGTTGGGCGGGCTCCGGATCAGGCGTGTGAACACGGCCGAGAAGTCCTGGCGCAACGAGAGCACGCGCGTGAGTGGGTTCGTGTGGACGAAGTGAAGCAGCGAGCCCTCGATGGCCGCGTTGGTAGACTCGACGCGCGTGCGCAACACGCCGTCGTGTTCGGCCGTGTAGCTGATCGAGATGATCACGTCCGTGATCGTCGAATAGTCGAACGGCCGGAATGTCGACGGCAGCGAGAGCCGCCACGAGCTGATCGCGCCGGCACCTTCGAACGGCAGGTATCGTTCGTCGCGGAACGACATCTCGAACACCCCGCCGTCGTTCTGTGCTGTGCTGGTCGCGATCGAGGTCGTCCGGCGTGGGGGGACATCGACCAGGGGCTGGTTGACCGCAGGCGTCCGACGCAGCTTGCTGCCGAGTAGCTCGAGCGTGGTGCTCACGTTCACATACGGCCCGGTGATGCACGGGATGGTCAGGCGCACACCTTTGATCCGGCGCTTGTAGTGACCGGGATAGAAGAGATCGAACGCGAGCTCGGGGATGGTGACGTCGCACGTCCCACTCTCGCGGAGGCGGATGAGCGCGGCCGGGTCGATCTGGCCGAGCGATACCGGCTGGTCGATCTCGTGCGTGCGGTCGTTTGTCTCCAGGAATCGCCGCTCCAGCGTCTGGAGCGCGACGAACAGGCGCTCTCCGGCCAGAAGGCCGAACTGTCCAGCATCCCAGTACGACGGCTCGAGAACGGACGCGGCCTCTTCGTCTCGCTCGAACCGGAACGCTTGCTCCGCGAGACGAGCAAGAGACATCGCCCCATCGTAGGCGGTGCGGTGGAGGCGCTGCAACTGCTGCGCGAGCCACGTGAAGCGGCCGAGGTTGGAGAACCGATTCTCCATGAGGTCGGAGACGGCGTCGAGTTGTTCGATGCTGCGCTCGTGGATCGCGAGGGAGCGCTCCGTGTACTTCACATGCAGCGACGCGGCCTTGATCTGGCGCTCGAGGATCTCGACATCGCGCCGTGCGAGGTCGCGTTGATGCCGCCAGCCTTCGTTTCGGCGCGCGTAGTTCCCTTCCATCGCTGCGCTGCTCGCCGCCGAATCGGCGACGGCCGCGACTATGCCCGTCGCTAAGGCGAATCGACTCGCCGACCCGCCGACCTCAACACCGCCGTACTTCATCGCAAACGGCGATCCGATCTGTGGCAACGCCGTCGAGATCGCGGCCACGAAGTCCAGCGCACCTTGGAGGCTCCGGATCGATGCCGCGAGATGGCGGCTGATGCGCTCGGATGTCTCCCATCCGTTGTTCCCTTCGTCGAGTAGTCCCTGGTAGAAGTCGCGGCGCACCACCGCCGCGTCACGCTGCGCCTCGGTGGCGGCGAGCGTCTCCTGCGCCGTGCCGATATCGAAGTCTCGCAGCCGCGTCGACAACGACGCGATGTTCTTTTGATGCACGACGGAGAGTCGCGACATCTCCTCGGCGTCCTTCCGCTCGCGCGCACCCAGAAGCGCGTTGCCAAACCCCTGTAGCGTCGCGGCGTACGACTTCGCGCGCTCGATCAAGTAGCTGAAGCGGTACGGCGGCAGGGCGCTCGCCAGCGAGCCGGTCCCGGAATCGAGAGCGATGCCGTCGGCCGCTCCGTGAACGAGCAGCCGCGGATCGATCGGTGGCTCGGTGAGCGCAAGCTCGCGGACCTGTCCGCTGATGTCCATGCAGTGGCGGATCTTGAACAGACGGTCGTCGACGCGGTCCCAGTACGCGTGCAACTCGGTGTTCGGCGGGACGCAGAACGTCGGCACCAGCTGTTCGATCACGAGGGTCGCGTAGTTCGCCGCCTTTGCCCGACGCTCACCCTTGTGGGCACTACGCCCGCGAACGACCGCAGTCGACGCGGACGCGTTCGTGAATGTACTCGACCGTGCGTCGCGGAGACGGGACGCCGGCCGCCCGCCGGCCAGATCCGCGCTGTACGAGGTGTTCTTCGCAAGCGCGGGACTCCAGCTCTCGAGGCCGAGCCGGCTCCAGTCCGCCGAGAACTTCGCCGTTGAGGTCGGAACGCCGTAGTCCGCATCAGGCTCGGCCGAGATCACCGCATCCACGGGCCAGTGCACCGGGAATCGGGCGACCGCAGCCACGAGGGCAGGGCGATCTACCGCGAAGGTCGACATTCCGCCGGTCGCCGGGCTCGCGACCGGCGCGAGATCCGCGAGTCGCGGACCGAGCATCCAGCTCTCGAGCTCGACCAGCAGATCGTCATCGGTCGCGGTGCGCGCGGCGATGCTCTCGTACGTTCGCGGCATTTCCGTCGTCTCACTGCACGGACCGAGCTCGGCGGGACGGGCTCCCAGGATGTCTGAGGCCGTGAGGTACAACATCGCCGCCTCGTTGACCGACTCCATCGTGAACTGGGTGAACAGGTGGTCCGCCCAGTCCAGGAGGTTGTCGACGTACCGCATCACGATCCCCTTCTGATAGGCCGTGATGCGAAGGCGGGCGATCGCGTGCGGGTTGAACGGATCGCGACGATATTTCTCGAGCGCCGCCGGATCGGTCAGCGCGGCGCGGATCGTGGTCGGATCGAGACCGCGGAGCTCGAGGCAGCGCCAGACGCGATCGCGCAGCAACCGCTCGCGCTCGAGCGAGGATGCGGTCGCGGGAACCTGGATCATCTCCGTCGCAGTCGGATCGAAGATGTAGTGGTACCAGCGCTGAGCAGATGCGAACTGTCCCTGGCTGTTGAGGTGGTTCGCGAGGATGGCCGGGATGTGAAAGTAGATCTCGCGGAAGTACGTGCCGTACGGACCCTTGAAATCGAGCGTGCCGCGATTCGAACGATCCACGACCAGACCGCCCGTCGCCGTCAACGGAAGCCCGGCCTCGCGCAGTGTCTTCTGCGTCTCGATGTCGAGCAGGCCATCGATGCCATCGGAGAACAGCGTTCGCGCGAGCCGTGTCGCGAGCGTGGTGCCGATCCGGCGCGCGATGTAGCGGTGATCGCGTGTGATGGAGCCCTGCAACAGGATCACGTCGCTCCCGACCTGCACGATCGCGTCCTCGACGTTTCCGGGGACGGCGAGGAGCTTTGCCCCCGCTTCCAGCGTCGCGACTTGCGCCTGATAGAGCCCGGGCTCGTACCAGAGTGCAAGGGGCGTCTCGAGGATCGCGGCGTCGAGCCGCGGTCTTTCGATGACGAGGTTCGCCATCGCACTGAGGCTCTTGTCCCATGCGAACGGCGAGCCGTAGTAGAGGGCGTTGCCGCGAGCGCAGAGGATGTCGGGGCGAGGGGAGGGCGCCGGCGGTCCCACCTTCGTGACGAGCTCGCGCGAGTACAGATCGACTTCACCGCTCTGAAGGAAGTCACGATAGCCGATGAACAAGCCGTCGCGGGTCGCCAGGCGCACGGGCTCCGGCCACACCCAGTCCCAGTTCGGTCCGCTCAGGGTGTAGTCGTCGAGGGCCTCGGTATGCGGGACGCCGGTTCGCGGACCGAGACGGGGGCGCGCAGGATGGTCGATGAGCCAGTCATGAATGATCCCACGTCCGAGAGCGAACTCCTCGGTCTTCGGATCCCTCCCCGGTAGCGTGATGTCCTGGGGCGGTGTCCACGTGCCATCGAGCCGCAACGTGGTGAATCGGAGCCGCATGGTGTGCTGGTAGCCATCGAACTCCGAGCCGCCGTCGACGACCGTAGTGCGTGACCGCGTCTTGTAGTCGGTCCAGAACACGTGAAGTCGCCCGTCGAACACCACCGGCGAGACGCGTCGCCCGGTGATCTGGACGGTGAGCTTGCGCCACGGCGTCCAGACCGCGACCACCGTCGGGTCGCGTCCACTCGCGGTGAGGTTGTCGGCGGTGCGGTAATAGAACGTCGGCGGATCGGTGTTCGAGACACCGAACAGGTGCAGCACGTCGCGGGGCTGTTCGCCCGTCGCGACGTCGTGGTACGCACCGGCGATCGTGAGGTTCGCGAGCTCCTCGAAGCCGGCGAGGTACTTCGAGTACGCGTCCAGCACCGACTGATCACTGACCGCGCCTTGCAGGAGCTCCTGCTCGAGCTCGGCGAACAGTGGCGTCTTGTCGTCGCGCAGGTCGGGCTCCAGGTAGTTCTCGGGCCACAAGAACACCTTCCGGTTCGCCTCCCAGACCCGGTAGTTCTTGCGCCACGACCACTCGTCGACCGCGTCGGTCGACAGCCCGACCTCGAGATGATCTGGATCATCCGCGGGCCGGCGATCTTGCTCGAGCCTCATGATCAGTCGATGCACGTACTGCTGCACGCTGCCCGTGGCCGCAATGACGCGCGACGAGGTCTGGCAGCCACCGGCCTCGACGTCGATCAGGAAGTACGCCGAGAGGTCCGCCCGCTCGCGAAAAACATCGGGGCGCAAGACCTGAACGACCTCCGCAGCGAGTGCATCCCGGCGGCGCTCGAGGATCTCCTGATCGATGGTCGTGAGCGTTGCGGCCGGCACTACGGCGCGCGTCGCCGTGACGAGGGCCTCGTCGCCAGTGGCGAGCTCCGAATAGGTCTCGGCAACGAGTGCGGCGAGGACCGCACCATCGACGCCGAGATCGCGTGCGAGGTGGGCCGCGCGTCGAAGTGAGTCGAGTGCGTGTGGAGCGGACGAGCCGAGTGATGTGCGTCCACGTAGCGACCGAACCACGACGAGATCGACGTCAAGCACTCGCGCGAGCGCCCCGTCGACGGCTGGAGGGAATCCGGCGTCGGCGGCTGGCGGCGCCTTGTAGGATTCGAGGACCACCGTCAGCTCGCTCGCATCGGCAGTGGACAGCGCCTCGCGGGTCGCCGTAGCGAGCGCAAGGGCGTGAAGGCTGTCGAGGACCAGCGACGTGCCAATGCCATACGCCGAGCGGTGGTTCGCGACGTGCTCGACAGTCGCCGCGTCCCAGCTCGGCTGCTTGACCGCGATCGCGAATGGAATCAACGATGCGATCAGCGCTTCCAATGCGCCGCTCGGGCCTACGAGCAGATCCGAGATGACAGCTGGATTTGCGAGGTCCGCGCCAGCCAATACGGCGATGGCGCGGAGCTTGGGTGCTGGGACCGAGAACGCGTCGGCGATGCGCTGTGCGAGCACTCTCGATGGGACGATGGAGTCGAGCACTCCGCGCACCTCGGCTACGGTCACCGCACGTGTGGATCCATCGGCCGTCGTGACAATCGCCGAGGCTGGAACGACGAGCGTTGTCAGGTCGCCTGTATCGGCGATACGCCAGCGCGATCCGACTCGCGCAAATAGTGTCGGATTAGCCGCGAGGATCTCGCGCGACGCGGACTCGCTCACGCCTGTAGACAATGCGAACAGGGTCGGCTCGAACGTCAGGGCCGCGCTGGCTCCGTTCGCGATCTGCGCTGCCAGGGTCGACGGCACCGGATAGCTCGAAGGGTCGCGCGGCTGCGCGCCGGTGACGATGGCGAGATCGTCGAGGCGATATCCACTCGGACCACGCCAGCTCTCGATCTCCGCGAGAGCGAGGATCGTGTCCGCGGACGCGATCGGAAGAGCGATGCCCGCGAGAGCGCACAGCTGACCGAGCTGAGGAATCGACACGCCGAGGAGGCGAGCTATCCGGACGTGACGGTAGAGAAGCGTCAGGTTTGCGGCCGACAAGAGGAAGCCGCGCTGGTCCTCGTCGGCATCGCTCGGATCGAAGCCCGCTGCAGTCGCACGCGCGAGGTCCGGCGCGAGGGCTCGGATGATCTGCTCGAGCTCATCGTGGCTGGCGCCCAGCGCCGCCGCGAGGCGAGTCTGCATCGCGTCGGTCGTTGGAGCGCTGCGAAATGCGGGATGGATGAACATCCGCGTGCCCTGCGGCAATGGATCGGTGCCCAGCGAACGAAACACGCGATCGAGCCAGTCCGCGCTCGGCGCGCCAATCAGGGCGCGAACGTCGTCGACTGCGAGCGACCATCGCCCCTGGATCTCAAGACACTTGGCCAGCTCGACGATGACGACGGGGCTCAGCTCGGTAACGCCGAGCGTGGAGAGGGCCCCGTCGAGCTCGGCGAATGTCCAGGGTAGGTGGCGTTGGATTCGGACGAGTCGATGCATCCGATCCAATGCGCTCGAGCTCAGTCCGTGAACCCGCTCGATGTCGTTCTGTAGGCTCTCGGGCGTCCGCTTCTCCGCGAGGATGCGCGGTGTCGTGCCGCTCGCCGTCACGAACGACGTAGCGATGAGGGCGGACAGTTCCTCTCGATCGAGGGGGACACTCCGGCGGAGATCCTGGACGTCGACGGGCGCGAGCTCGGCGCCTGCGACCTGAAAGTCCACGCCGTATAGCGCGCGATGGTGATCGATATCGAGATCCGGCGTCGTGATCAGCGCGTGCTCGCTGGTGGTTACCTTCAAGCGGGCGCTTGCCCACGGCGCGGCTCCTTGTCCCAGCGCTCGAGCGACCTCCGCGCGCGTCGCGGTACGCGCTTCGAGATACAGATCCACTCGCGTGACCGGCAGATGGAACGGCAGCGCGAATGAAGTGCCCGTTGTAGCGAGCGTCTCGTAGACCCGACGGCGCTGCTCATCCGCCGAACCCGGGAAGCTCGACGCCTTCGCGATGAACGCCTCGAGTATTTCGTCGACGATCTCGAGGATGGGTAAGCGATCCCGCGTGTTCTTGCAGGTGAGAGGGAGAGTCCAGAGATCTGGCCGGCGGGTCTTCAGGTCGAGCGGATGATTTGGATGAGTGGCGAACTGCGGGCGGGCTTGGTCGTCGACGAACCGCATGAGGTCGACGAAGTACGCCGCCGGACCGAGGATCGAGTTGCACTCCTCGCACGCACAGAACGAGAGGGACCCGAATAGCTGCTCGAAGCCATCGAGCTCGCGCAGGTAGTCGAGCGCGCTGGGGGGAAGGTTGGCGGTGTTCGTGTGGGCGAGGGGATCGTTGACCACGTCGAGCAGTGACGCTGCGACGATCGCCGCGTCGCTCGCCAGCCTTGTCGCGCGCTCGTGGAGCGTCGTCGCTTGCTCGAGCGTCGATCCACTCCGGATCCGGAACGTGTCGAGATTCAACGACGCGATCGAACGCGCCGTCGGGAAGCCACGTGCGAGCAACCGCGATGCAGTCTCGGGGTCGCCGCCCAGCGCGAAGGCGCGCTGGTGGGTCTTCAGGGTTCGCAACACCATCGCGGTCTCTTCGGGGGACGCGGCGAGGGCGGTCAGGGGTGCGAGATCCGCGCTTCGCGGCCCGAAGTCGAGGAACAACACCAGTTCCTCCCCAATGGCGCTTTGGAGGTTCTTGACGTAGCCGATGCGGCGGGCCAGCACCGCCCGCCTCCCATCCTCTGCGAGGGCTCGATCGTCCAACACCTGTTGGAGCTGGAGGTCCGGGAATCCGACGATCAGCGTTTGCAATAACGCATGGCCCGCGAGCGCTTTCGTGACTCGATCGGAATCGAGCGTTGTCAGGTCGAGTTGCTCTGCCGGCCGACCAAACACCACCTCGTTGCGTGCGAAGACTGGCTCGACATCGGCAATCGCCCGCGCCACGCGATCGTCCGGCACGGTCGCGAGCCGCGCGATGAACGCCGGTCCCGGGTGCATCGCCGCGAAGCGATCCGCGAGCACCGTCGCGACATCCGAGATCGGTGTTCCACCGTACGCGGACGGGCCCGTGGCACGCAGGGCGGATTCCCACTCCGCGTGCGACGTACGTGCCAGGTCGAGAGTAGATCTTGCGGGACCGTCCGAGACCGAGAACCGGGCCTCCCGCACGATCCTGGTCAGGGTGGTGTCGCGCTCGACGGTCTCATACAGTGCGCCGATGAAGCCGACCCGGTGTGCGGTGGCTTCTTCGATCTGACCGCCAGCAACGAGCCGCTCGAGTGCTGCAGCATCGAGGCCAGCCGGGCCACCGACGGCCGCCGCCGCTGCCGCCACCCATTGGTCGTCGCCACCAGCGAACGATGCGACGACGTACAGATGTGCGTTTTCGATCTGAGCCGAGAGCTCTGGAATCTCGTCGAGTCGCATGTCGCCGAGCTCGTGCGTCGGCGGCGTCGGAACGGTAGCTGCGCTCTCCTCCGCGGGTGCCGCGGCCCTCCCTCGCGCGATATCTTCTCGAAGCGAATGGAGCCTGCTGCCTGCAGGGAGCTCTGAGAACGTTCGATTCGTGTTCGATAGCAACTCGAGCAACGCGTCTCTGTTCACGACCACCCTTCCTTTGTTCGCGACCGTACCTTTCGGTGGGGGCTACCGGTCATGGCGACCTGCCGCATTTTGCGGCGGGCGCTTGGCGTCGCCCATGGGAGGCGTCGGGTTCCGCGCGCCACGCGTTCTGCAGGTTCGTGAAGCCAGAGTCGGAGCTGCCCTTGATTCGCGATGAAGCCGTATGCATGCCGACGGCGAGATGACGCAATGCGAACGTGCCATCTCCGATAAAGTAGACCCGTGAAGGGCCAAGATCTTCAGACGGTGCTCACCGGCAGCAGACTCACGGAGGGCGAGGTCGCCACGCTCGAGCACGCGGTCGCGGTCGCGCCATCACACGTCACGTCCCGCCTGAAACTCCTCGGTTACTACTGGCAACACAGGGTCGGTCCCGCACGCGATCGACGTGCAGAACACATCCTGTGGCTCATCGAGGACCAACCAGACCGCCAGATCGTCGGCACTCCTCACTGCTGGATAGAGCGCGAGGACCCCAACTTCGCGCGGGCATGCGACGCGTGGAAGCGAGTGCTTGGGAGTCGAACGGTTGCGCCAATCATGATCCTGAACGCAGCGGGATTCTTCAGGCTCAGTGATCCTGATCAGTGCCGCCAACTTCTCGAGCGCGGAGAACGTGAGGAGCCATCGTGGCCGAACTGGGCTTCGAGCCTCGGTGAGCAGATATTCTGCTCGGTCAGGGTAGCGCGGACGACGATGGGAAGCGGAAGGACGCCGGACGCCAACGAAGACCAACTGAAGACACTCGCGAATCAAGCTCTCGGCCACTTCGTGCGAGCCCTAGCGCTGGCGCCGTCGGATGCGTGGCGGTTCGAGCTGAATGAAGACTGCGCTCGGGCAGCCCTCGCAAGCGGTGGTATCGAGCAAGCCGCGCGCTACGCGGATGCAATCCTAGATCTGGCTCCGACGTGCATGGACGATCGTCATCGCTCCGATCGGATGCACAGTGCTCACATCGTTCGTGGCCACGTCGCCATCGAGGCGGGAGACGTTGGAGCGGCGAAGCGTGAGTTAGAGCAGGCGGCAGCGCAAGGTAGCGAGCAAGCGCCAGTGCTCCGTTCGTTCGGCCCCGACTTCAGCCTCGCGCAGCGGCTGCTCGCGATCGGTGAACTCGAGGCGGTGCGTGCGTACCTGGATCGCTGTGCGACGTTCTGGGATCCGGCACGCGTTGCTCGATGGCAGGATGCACTCGAACGTGGTGAGCGTCCTCGGATGCACACTGGGTACGAGATCCCAGGCGATTCGCCGGCTTGATGCCCGAACGACATCTGTTAGCCCCGTCGGACGTTAAGCGCGAAACGAGATGACGTTCGATGCGTTATTGGGCATCGCGAAGGAGACGCGGCTGTAGTCCTCGGCGAACGCGTCCGGGTGAAGGTGCGCGTAGACCTGTTGCGTGATCGCGACGCTCGAATGGCCGAGGATCTTCGACAGCTTGAAGATGTCGCCGCCGGAGGCGAGGAAGAGGCCGGCGAAGGTGTGCCGCAGGTCATGCAGGCGGAGCTTCTTCGACAGCCCGGCGCGGAGGACGGCGGCTTTGAATGGCCGGAACACACTCGTCTTGTTGCGAGGGAGCTGCTCGTCGAACTTGTCGACTTTCGCGCCTGGCCAGAGGAGGGTGTTATTGCCCTTCGCCAGCCTCTTCTCGCGCAGCACCGTGAGCACCGAATCGAAGATCGGGACGTGGCGTAGGCGGCCGGACTTGGGAGCGCCACGGCGGCCGCGGTGCACGTGGATCACGCGGTGCTGCAGATCGACGTCGGTCCACATCAGGTGCAGGGCTTCGTCGAGCCGCATGCCCGTGCCGACCAGCACGGCCACGAGCGTGCGGATGTTCTCGTTGCAGCCGCCGAGCAGCTTCTGCACCTCGCCGGCGGACTGAAGCCAGAGGAACGGGCGGTCGGCGACCTCGAGGTCGCGGATGAACTTGAGCGGATTCTCGGAGCACCAGCCCTGCTCGATGAAGTAGCTGTAGGCGGCGGATAGCGAGGCGAACAGCGTGTTGATCGTCGCGTTGCCGATCGGCTCCACGCGCTCCTTCAGCGAGGTGCGGAGGTCGATCATCTTCGCCTTCGTGATCTTTACGAGCGGCGTGCTGTCGAACGTCGGCCGCACGTAGAGCCGCATCCGGCTCTCGTATTCGTCGTGCGAGCGCTGGTCCTTGATCGCCTTGAGCCACGCATCGAGCGCGTCGCCCATGGTGCGCTTATGGTCCACGGCTGCGGGGAGCTCGCCCGCCTTGATCCCGCGCTGCGTGACCCGGTGCTGCTGTGCCGCGAACTCGGCTTCGCGCCGCGATGAGAACGATCCGACGTAGACCTTGATGCTTTTCTCGCGGACCCGGGCGCGCTCGTAAACCTGGAACGATTTCGTCCCGTCCTCCGCCACGCGCACCTTGATCATGACACCGAGCCTACAACAGGCCTCCGACAAGTCGGGGTAGAACCGGGGTAGAACGTCGATTTCGGAGACCCACTACGCGTCGCTGCCGCGCGATTTCGGCGGCCACGGAACGAACTTCGAGACCCGCTTCTGATACGCGCGATACGCGTCACCACGTGACCGGAGTGACTGCATCTCCGTCGGTGGAATACCCGTAACAAACAAGATCGAGCACAGCAACAGCGCCTGCGGGAACAGCGCGGTGAGCCCCCACGCTCCGAACGCCAATCCATACACCGCATACCCGAGCCACACGCACCACTCGAATAAGTAGTTCGGGTGCCGCGACCAGCTCCACAGCCCGACCTCGCAGACCTTGCCGCGACTCGCCGGGTCGCGCTTGAACCGCGCGAGCTGGCGATCCGCGATCGACTCGCCGGTGACACCGATCACCGCGGTCGCGATACCGAGCCCGCGGAGCCAGCCGCTATCCCACGGCAGCGCGACGAACGGCACCACGAACGCCGACGACAAGACGCCGGTCAGCGCTGCCTGCGCCTGGAAGAACACGAAGAACTTCCGCGCGGCGTGCGGTGCCCAGCGCGCGCGCAGATCGACGTAGCGACCCTCCTCGGGGCTGCGCGCCGCACCGCGGGCGATCAGGTAGCCGCCGAGCCGCAGGCTCCACATGCTTGCGATCGCGGCGATCGGCCACCACGCCGCGGCAGGCGCGGTCGCACGCCAGGCGAACAGGCCGACGACGAGCACGAACGACAACGCCCAGCCGACGTCGACGATGCCCGCGTT
>JBBRBG010000235.1:0-13163 GCA_038206055.1 Haliangiales bacterium | reverse complement strand
TGTTCCGATCGCGCGACCTCGTGCACTGGACGGCGGCCGGCCACATCTTCACCGCCGGGACGAAGCCCGCGTGGGCCAATGGCAACTGGTGGGCTCCGGAGATCCATCACGTGGGCGATGGCCTCGTCGCGTACTTCACGGCGCTGTCGCCGAGCCGCGGCAAGATGTGTATCGGTGCCGCGCGCGCCGCGACGATGGCCGGGCCGTGGAAGGACATCGGGCATCCACTGGTGTGCGATGCGCACGTCAGCTTGATCGACGCGAATGTCTACACCGCAGCCGACGGCAAGCACTACCTCTACTACAAGACCGACGGCAACGGCCTGCGGCCTCAGGAGAAGACGATCCTCTACGGGCACGAGCTGCGCGGCGACGGTGTGGGCTTCGTCGGTGCGCGGCGGGCGCTGCTCCGCAACACGCTCGCGTGGGAGGGCGACGTGGTCGAGGCGCCGTGGGTGACTCACCGCGGCAGCTACTACTATCTGTTCTACAGCGGCTTTCGCTACTGCAACGCGACCTACGGGACCGGCGTCGCGCGATCGAAGTCGCCGCTCGGACCGTTCGTGAAGCGCAGCCGGCCGATCCTCGCGAGCAACAGCGCGTGGTCGGGCCCCGGGCACAACTCCGTGGTCAGGACCGGCGGACGCGCGTGGATCGTCTATCACGCGTGGAGCGGTGCGCATGCGTGCGGCGACGATGGCGCGCGCAAGCTGATGCTCGATCCGATCACGTGGGCCGGAGGCTGGCCGGTGGTCGGCAACGGCACGCCGAGTCGCGGCTCGAACCCCGCTCCGTAGCGGGCTCAGCGCACGCGAAACCGGCGACGAGTCCACCGCGGGCTATTCGCTGATCCTAGCAGCGCGTGACTCAGCAACGACGAGCACTTGGCAGGTGGCTCCTTCACTAGCCATTGCGCAGAGTTCTGCACTTCGATATTGAGCGCGGCATATGAGGCTCCTCCCTAGCTTGCTCGTGTTCGCGCTCGTCCCCGCCTGCGCCCAGGACGTGAAGACTCCCGCCACCGACGACTTCAGCGAGCTGTCAGGGCTCGACGAGAAGTCCGACTCCTTCTCCTACCAGATGAAGACGCTCGGCACGCTGACCTACGGGCAGACGTCGACGTCGAAGGCGTACTCGAGCACCCCGCGCTATCGCACGTACAAGTTCGACGGCGCGCTGAACGACAAGGTCGACGTGTGGGTTCGCTCGGATGACGGCGACGCCGTCGCATGGCTCCTCGACAAGAGCTTCAAGGTGCTCGCCTCGAACGACGATGCGAACGACACGACGCTCGATGCGCACATCACCGCGACGCTACCGGCCTCGACGAGCACGACGCACTACATCGTCTATCGCGACTACAGCCTCTCGAGCTCGCACTTCGCGGTCGAGCTGACGGGTGGCCCGGCGTACAGCACCTCGTGCCAGACCGATAGCGATTGCGTCGCCGTCTCGCGCGGTGGCTGCTGCCCGAACGGCGTCAACGTCGCGGTCTCGACCGGCGCCGAAGATGACTACGCCGCTGCCAGCGCGTGCACGACCACGCCACACCCCGTATGCCCGTTCGCGGTGATCCTCGACCGCCGCGCCGCGCAGTGTAACTTCGCGACGAACCACTGCGAGATGGTCGCGCCGGAGGACATCCGCTGCGGCGGGTTCACCGCGCATCCGCACCAGTGCACGAGCGGCTACACGTGCCAGCTCACGGTCAGCATGCCGGATATCCCCGGCAAGTGCGTCGCGCACTGACTCTCACTCCGCGGTTGTCGGCGTCGTTTCGATTCCCTTGAACCCGCGACCCCAGCACACGAGCCGGGCTGGCTGCGTTCCCGTTTGTGTGATCGCGCAGGTGCGGGCTTCGCCGGCGCCGATCGCGAGCGCGTGATCCACGCCGGGGACCTTCATCGGCGCGGCGACCCGACGCACCGGACCGTAGCCGTCGGGCCACTCGCAGTCGCCGACCTGGATTCGCTGCTCGGGGCGACAGCTCGCGGGTGGCGTCCTGGTGCGGCACTCGGCACGAGACTTCGCGAGCGCGGCGGCCATCCGATCCATCGCCTTGACGTCGAACGCGCACTGCGTGTGGACCTTCGCCGCGTCGTATGCGGCCGTCCCGGTCTCGCGCTCCGTGGCGCGTCCCCAGCACCACACCTCGCCGCCGCCGGTCAGCGCGCAGACGTGCGAGCTCGACGCCGAGAGCTGCGTGATCGCCGGCAGGCCCGACACCTTCGTGACGTGCTTGGTGATGGCGAGCTCGTCGCCGCGCTGGAACGTGCCGTTGTAGCCCGCGCACTCGACCGTGTGCTCCGTGGTCAACGCACAGGCAGCGCCGAAGATCGGATCCGCCGCGAGCGCGACGATTCCGGTCCAGATCTGACGGGCCGGCGAGTCGTAGCCATCGAGGCAGCGTACGACGCCGCCCGCGTACAGGGCACAGAACCCGCCGTGCGCGATGATCGCGCCCTCCGACGATAGATGAAGCGCCGCGCGGGACGCGCTCGAAGACGAGCCGGCTGGTCCGCACTGGAGCACGCCCGTGTGCCGGAGAGCGCAGCCCTGACCTCCCACCGACGATAGCTGCACAGTGTCGGCGAACGACGGAAACGCGCCCGTCCAGCCCTCCTGCGGCTCGCAGCCGACCGCGCCATCGGCGTGGAGCAGACACCTCCTCGGAAACGCGACCGCATCGCGCACGTCATTGGCGAGCGGCGTGGCCTGACCGAGGCCATGGTCGACGGTGTGGAGCGTGTGCTTGCCGCTGCTCGACGTGACGATCACGCCCGCGTCTCCGACGACGACCGAGAGTCCACGCGGCGGCACCACTACCCGGGCCTCGACCGGCGGGACCGCGACGGGGCCGGCCTTGAAGCGGACGACCTCGTGGAGACCGGGCTTGTCGAAGCCGAAGCACACCACCGAGTCGCGTGCGGTCAACACACAGGTCCGCTCGCCGACGAACAGCGCGACCGCGTCGTCGATCCCGTCGACCCGGGTCGGTGGCGCCCAGCGGATCGAGCTGTGGTCGCTCGAAGGATCACAGCGTTCGCCGAGGTCCTTGTAAATCACCCCCGGCGGCGGCGCTAACCACGCCCCGCGACACATTGGATCGTCCCCGGAGCCGCGAGACCCGTCGTGGCACGCGCGCTCGACGTCGTCGTAGTTCTGTTTGGCCGCGCGCGTGGCGACCGCATCGATCTCGCAGCTGCGAATGCCCTTGCTCGCGGCCAGTGCGGCGTCGCCACTCTGCCGCTGCGCCGCGGCGCCCCAGCACCACACTTGCCCCCCCTTGCGGGCGCATCCGCGGTCCTGCCAGGCGCTGATCTCGTCGAACCCTTCGAGACCGCGGATCGGAGTCGGCTGCTTCGGATCGAGCTTGCCCCACTCACCACGCTGGCCCACCGAGTTGTCGCCCAGACAGCTCACGGTGCCTGTTCGAAGCAGTGCGCACCCTGCATAGTCATCAACGTCCTGCGGCCAGACCGACGCCTGCCTCGCATCGGTCCACAGCGTGACGAGCCCGATGGCGGCATTGCGGCGCGTGCACAACACACGGTGATCCCGCATCAGCGCGCACGAAGCTCCCGGCAGCAGGCGATCGACGGCGCCCTGGGCGTTGAACAGCGCGGCAAGCTTCGCGGCTGGCGAGGTCGGCGGTTGGTTGACGCAGCCGACCCTCCCCGCCGAGTCGACCCAGCATGCGCTGCGCTCGAGCACCCCGAGTTGGCGTGCATCGGACTCGACGCCGAGATCGTAGATCTTCGACGGATCGAGAAAGTCCTGGGATCGGATCTCGCCGCGCGGTCCCAGGACGAGGTTGCCGGCGAATGTCCCGCAGCTGACGTCTCGTTCGCCATGCGGGATCACGTGCGCCCGCTCGGGGATGGGCATCCACGTCCGGACGGTGCCATCCGAGATCCGCGCACATTGACCGAAGATCCACGGACCGCGATCCGCGGATGCGACCGAGGTCACCGAAACGACGAGCGCAAGTGAGAGGAGGCGTTGCACGGACGAGTTCAACGTCGCAGGCCGGCGGATCTAACACGCCAACGCATGTCGGCGTTTGCCGACCCGAGCGAGGTGATTGGTCGGCGCCGAGCGCGTGATACCTTGAGAGATGACGCGAACCTCCCTGGCTTGGTCCGCGGCCCTCGCGCTCATG
This sequence comes from Haliangiales bacterium, assembly GCA_038206055.1. Classification (GTDB taxonomy): domain Bacteria; phylum Myxococcota_A; class Polyangia; order Haliangiales; family Haliangiaceae; genus JABFXX01. The sequence goes on along the minus strand of JBBRBG010000235.1, from coordinate 9,001 downwards.
ACCGGCTGCGGCTTTCAGGTCAATGGTGGGACCAGCGACGGGATGCTGGAACCGGACGCGTCAGTCGACGGACCTCCCGACGCACCGCCCGACGTACCGCCGCCGACCGTCAACTGCTTCGGGACGAGCGGGCTCGCGTTGGTGTGTCTGGAAAGCCTCCCGGTTTCCGAGCTCACCTTCGACGTGGCGACGTCGTTCGACACCAATACCTCTTCGGTGAGGTGCGCAGCGTTGAAAGCGGGTAGCTCCAACGTATGCGTCATCGCGGCCACCGCGCTCACCATCAGCGCCCCCGTGACCGTCACCGGGATGCGTCCGCTTGTCCTGCTCTCCCTTGGCGCGATGACGATCAACCAGTCGCTTGATGTCGCGAGCCATCGTGGGTCTGCCAAAGGACCCGGCGGGGACGCATCGGCTTGCAACGCGGGCGTCGATCCAACGGTGAACGGCGGAGGCCAAGGTGGCAGCTTCGGATCGGTGGGCGGCAACGGCGGCAACAGTGAGGGCTCGATCGACCGTGGCACGTTCGGCGCCATCACCGTGCCGACGACGTTGCGTGGCGGCTGTATCGGCGCAGATGGTGCCGGGAGCCCGTCGTCGCAGGGTCACGGCGGCGGTGCCGTGCTGTTGATCGCGGAGACGATCACGGTCAGCGGCATCATCAACGCGTCCGGATCTCCCGGCGCGGGCGCGCCGGTTGGTAAGCACGGCGGCGGCGGTGCGGGGTCGGGAGGGATGATCGTGTTCGATGCGGTGACGATCACCGTCAGCGGACCGGTTCACGCGAACGGCGGCGGCGGCGGTGGTGGCAGCAGTGGCGGCTCGGCGGCCTCCCCTGGAAGCGAGCCACCCGCCGTTGGAGGTGCAGCCGGCGGCGCCAAAGCCGGCAGTGGCGGCGCAGGAGGCACGGGCTCGATGGGGGCCGGAACCGGCCAACCGGCTGCAAGTGGCACCAACAACAGTGATGGTGGCGGCGGAGGTGGCGGCGGCGCGGGCGTGATCCTCCAGTACCGGCACGTCGGTGCCCTCACGATGACGTCACCTCCCGTGCTGTGATCGGCGAACGTGCGCGTCGAGATCCGAGTGGGCTCGCGTCTCCACAGTTCGAGCTTGTCGAGAAGCTGACGCTCGGCGACCAGGCGCACGCAGTTACCGCTCGGTCCCTCGCTTGCACATTCGGTTGCCATGCCGTCCAGCAGCCGCCTTCTCGTGTTGCCCCTGTTTGCCATCACCGCCTGCACGGATGAGCCACCGGCGCCCGATGTCTCCAATCTATCGATCACGATGCGGTGGGAGACCGACGGCACGCGAAGCGTCGACATCCGGATCGCGAATCCCGATATCCCGTGCGAGTCGGAAAGCCAGTGCGAAAGCGCGCCGTGGTCGCTCACCGTCGATGGCGTGGTGCTCCCCACGAGCCCGGTCACCTGCATCTCTGCACAAGACAACCTGTTCGGCCGCATCCCAAAGCGATGCGAGGGCGGTTCTGCTCGATTGATCCTTCGCGAGGATGGAGCCGAGGACCTCGAGCTGGTGGCGACCAGCGATGGAGCCCCCAACGAGGTCGCACTCCGCGGCATTCGCCGGAAGCATGTGTTCGTCCAGGAGCTCCCGTTCGAGGGCGGCGCTCCGGGCGTCGTGCGCGTCGACGATCTCGCGCTCGTCAGCGACGTGTATGAAGCCATCTACACGCGACCCAGTGCCGGGGAGCTCCACGACGCCGCCTACCAGGACGGTGCGCACCGCTTGCAACTCTCGCCGTTCAACCTCGACGGCGGCACCTACCACGTACAGATTCGCGCGCGGGCGCTGCAGGCCGGCACCACGATCGCCGTTCCGATCGAGGGGGTGCTGACCGTCGGACCGTGAGAGCGCGCATCCTGATGTTCTGCGCGCGAGGTGGGGGTAGAGTCGCACGCCATGCGAATCGCCGTCGTCTTCGATACACCCAACGAGGGGTGGACTCCCGAGCGTCACGCCGCTGAGATGAGCGCGGAGATCTCTCGCGCGCGCGACGTCGAGCCCGAGATGGAGTACCAGGTCGCGAATGCGCTCGAGAGGTCTGGTCACGCGGTCTTGCTCATCGGCGTCAACGACGATCTTCGCGAGATGTCGTCACTTCTTGGCACGTGGAAGCCGGATCTCGTGTTCAACGCGACCGAGGCATTCCAGGAGAACTCGCACCTCGACTACCTCGTCCCCGCGTTGCTCGAGGCGGAGGGCTACCGCTACACGGGGGCGCCACCGCTCGCGTTGCTCGTCACGCGCAACAAGGCGATGAGCAAGAAGATCCTGGCGTACCACGGCATCCACGTGCCGATGTTCAAGTCGTATCGCGTCGGAGAACAAGTGCCGAAAGAGGTCTCGATGCGGTTCCCGCTGATCGTGAAGCCCCTCCAGGCCGACGCCTCCGAGGGAATCGCGCAAGCGTCGATCGTGCACGACGTCTCGGCGCTCGCCGATCGCGTCCACTTCGTCCACCAGAAGTTCTTCCAGCCGGCGATCGCGGAGGAGTACATCGAGGGCCGCGAGTTGTACGTCACGATGATCGGGAACGCCGCCACGGTCGAGATGCTCCCGGTCGTGGAGATGGTCTTCGACGACGCTGGCTCACGACCCGAAGATCGGATCGCGACCCAGAGCGCGAAGTGGGACCTCAAGTATCGCGCACGTCGAGGCATCAAGAACGTGTTCGCTCGCCGGATGTCGAAGGTCGCAAAAAGCCGGCTCGTGACCTGCTGCACGACCGCCTACCGCGCGCTGTGGTTACGCGACTACGCCCGGCTCGACGTCCGGCTCACCGCCGAGAACGAGGTCTGGTTCATGGAGGCGAACGCGAATCCGTTCCTGAGCTACGGCCACGACTCCGCCGAAGCCGCGCACAAGGCCGGACTGCGCTACGACGCATTCATCCAGCGCATCGTCGACGAAGCGATGGCCCGCGATGCCTAAGCGCGACCTCCCCCGCCCAGAGACCCGGTGCGCCTGTGGACATCTCCTCGGCAAGTTCTGGAACCACTGCCCTTCCTGTGGGCGAGCCCAGGTGTGGCGCGATTTCGGCCGGGTGACCGGAGCCGAGTGCTACCGCTGCGGGTGGGTCGTCTCCGACAAGTCTCACTTCTGCGCGTGGTGCGGCGTGGACGTCTTCGAGAAGGGTGTGACGAGTCCGATCCCGCTGAAGGAGCCCAAGGGGTTCCGCATGGACTCGCGCTGCGATCACGGTTGCGGTGGCGGCGTGCAATACCCGATGTCGTTCTGCCCGTGGTGCGGCAAGACGCAGCAGTGGAACGAGGATGCGCTGTTCGAGGGAAGCTGCCCGCGCTGCGAGCGTGGTGTCGACGACTGGATGGACACGTGCCCGTGGTGCGGCGAGGACGCGACCGGTCGCGACCTGATCGGTCCGGCGCAGCGCGAAGTGAGGCGCCTGCTCCGGATCTGCGGGATCTCGAACTGGGGCTATCGTCTCCTCCTCCGCCCTGGAGTCTCGGGTGTCGATCCGCGCTACCCCAAGGCGGTCGAGCTCGAGCAGCGCTACATCGTCGAGCCCAAGCGCCGCGACGAGATCCCATGGTCGATGATCGTCGGTCTGATCACCCACGAGCTCGGCCACAGCTTCTTGTTTCACAACTGGGCGTGGACGCGCTCTCCGCGGTTTCGGCGCACGTTCGGTGAGGTCAACAAGGCCTACCGCGCGATGGACGATACGTGGGTCTACTTCCAGCGCCGCCAGGTCGCGATCGCGCCCACGAACCACGTGACGACCTACGCAGGCAAGCACCCACAGGAGGACTTCGCCGAGACGTTCCGATACTACGTCACGCGGCGTGGCCGCCTTCGCGAGCTGTTCGCGGAGCTGGGCCGTAAGCGCAAAGGCGTCGTGGTCTACGAGAAGTTTCTCCTGCTCCACGACTACGTTCGCTCGCTACGCGGCTGGAGCTGAAGCCGCCCTATGCGCCGCGGAGGTTCTCGAGCTGCCGGCGCGCTCGCCGGTTGCGCCATGCGCGTCGTGCAGCCCGGAGACGCGCAGGCCGAGCTGAAGCTATCGCTCGAGTTCACTGCTTCGAACTGACGCTCGACCGCGGGGCGCATCCCGAGGCCGGAGCCATGGCACTGCCGTCGTCGGCGAATCTCTGATCTGCTCCCGCTTGGTGCGGAGCATGCAGATATGAGGATTCACCGCACGATCACGCCTCCGCCGCCTCGCCCGCAGTTCGGACCGAGCGCGACACGCCTAACGAGCGCATCGGACTCACCCTTGCTTGCACAAGTCACCACCCTCTGCCCGACCGAAGCGCCGGCGCTCCGCGCGCTCGTGATCGAGGACGACGCGTCGTTGACGGGCGTGGTGCGGGACGTCCTGAACAGTGTCGGGTGCACAGATGTGCACTTCATTGCCTCGGGCGTCGAAGCCCTTCGGGTCGCACAGGCGCTGGGGCCCGACCTCGTACTCCTCGATCTCGGCCTTCCGGACATCGACGGGCTCGACGTCTGTCGCCAGCTCTCGACGCTGCTTCCGACCGTCCCGGTGGTCATCATCACCGCGCGCAGCGACGACTCCGTGATCCAGGTCGCCTTCGAGGCCGGCGCGCAGGACTACGTCGCCAAGCCATTTCGCCTCGGTGAGCTGGCCGCGCGCGCACGGGCGGCCCTCAAGCTCCGGTCCGAGCGGTTGATCCGCGGCCATCGCGAGTCCGAGCTCGCCGCACAGGCGCAGCGTCTGGAAGAGACCACGCGCGAGCTCGAGCGCATGGTCTACATCGACGCGCTGACCGGCGTTGCCAACCGCGGCCACTTCGACGAGCTGCTGCGCAGCGAATGGAATCGCGCCTCGCGCCCTGGCTCGCCCCTGTCGCTGGTGCTCGTCGACGTCGATGATTTTCACGCGTTCAACGAGCACTACAGTCACCTCGGTGGCGACAGCTGCTTGAAGGACGTCGCCGCGGCGATGGCGAGCTGCCTGCGGCGTCCGTCCGACGTGCTCGCGCGCTACGGCGGAGAGGAGTTCGTGGCCCTGCTTCCGGATACCGATGCCGCGGGCGCGTGCGCCGTTGCCGAGCGGCTGCGCGCGGCGGTCGAAGAGCTCGGGATCGAGCACGAGCGCTCGCGGTGCGCGAGGGTCGTGACGATCAGCGCCGGCGTTGCCACGATGGCCCCCTCGCTCGATCGCCCCGCCACCACGCTGGTGTCCGCCGCCGATGCCGCGCTGTTCCGGGCGAAGGACAATGGGCGCAACCGGTGGTGCTCGGATGCCGACGTGACGGGCCAGGTCGTCGCCTCGCGCCCGTGGCCGATCTGCCCCGTGATCCGCGCCGATCCGTACATGGCCCACCACATCCCGCGGTTCCTCGAGAACCGGCGCGCCGACCTGCTACCCGTTCGCGAAGCCGCGCGCGTTGGCGATCTCGCGACCGTCAAAGCGTTCGGGCACAAGCTCAGGGGCTCCGGCGGCACCTTCGGATTCGACGCCCTGTCAGTCCTCGGTGAACGGCTCGAGCAGTCCGCAAACGATGCGCATCGCACGGAGCTCTTGCGCGTCGTCGACGAGATCGGGTGGTACCTCGAACACGTGCAGGTGGTGTATCGCCGCACGTCGCAGTCGATCACGGCGCAGCTCGTCGAGCAGACCTGAAATAGTGCCCCCCCGCCGGGCGTTCCGTCACGATGCGCGCCTGGTCGGTCCTGGGGGTTCTCCTCGCGAGCACCACGGTTCGTGGCCGAACCTGAGGGCTATCAAGGCGGCGAGGGCCGGCCGCCAGGGACGACGTACGATCCGCCGGGCAATGGGCCGTCGCTCACCGTGCGCGGTGGCTGATCAACGAAGGCCCCGAGTTTCCTCACTCTCCGATCGTGCTCCAGCGTTCGGTGACGCCCGCACAGGTCGAGTCAACACTCGGTGGCGCCGGCTTCACGCGCGCCGGGGACACCTGGACGCGCGGCGGGCTCGCGCTCACGCAGCAGACCGTGTTCGGCACGAGCGCGCTCGAGTTCAGCGGCGACGGCGTGCTCGAAGCCAAGCGCGAGTTGCTGGCTGGATTGCCCTGGATCGATCCCAACGATGGGCTGTACGCCGCCGTGACCGATCCGAAGACCCCGATCCCAGACGTCATCTATTTCCTCGGCGCGATTCAAAACTATCAGTGCGCCGGTGGGGTCCCCCCGGAGCTTCGTCGCCACCCCAGCCCCGAGATCCAGGAGGCGATCCGCCTGGCCGACCGCGAGCGCATGGCCGCCACCGCACGCGAACAGCGTGCTCGCAAGAAAGGCCGTTGATCTCGTCGCCTACGGCGTGGCGCCGACGGCGAGTGGGCGACCCTGGTACGTGGCCCGCCATGAAAGGATGAACCGGAGCCCGTGCTCCGCGGCGAGTGCGCTCAGTAGTCGCGCGACCTCCGCATCGGTGAAGCCTTTGTGAAAGCGAACCTCGATCTTGCCGGGTCCAAGCATCGCGGCGAGAGCGTTTCCCTTGTACTCGTCCGCGTACGCGATGCCCTCTGCCCTCAGATCGCGATGCTGGCTGGATACGGGTCCGAACACCGCCCCGCGTTCATTGATGACCATCTTGCCTTCGAAGGCGGTTCCCGCATCGAGCGCGAGCAGGTGGTCCACACCGAGAAGCAACACGTCGCGACAATCCTACCAACAAGACGATCGCGGGTCTCAGAGGTTCGATCGCGCGAGACGAGCCGGACCGTCAGCCGCAACTGCTTCGCAGATCGCATCGAACCGATCGAAGACCTCCCACGGCTCCACGTGCGTTGCGACCGCGATCTCGTCAACGAGCCACTTCTCGAGTGCCGCATCGCGCTTGCCCTTCCACAGCTTGTCCGCGAGCGCGACGAGACGATCTTCGAGGCTGCACCCCGCCGCGTCCCACGCCGCATGCGTCACGCAGAACCGCGCGATCGAAGGCGAGACTCCGCGCCCACACAGCAGGTCGCGGCCTGATTCCTCGTGGTTGCTGCCGGCGACGCTCATCTCCTCGGGGTGCACGATCTTGCCGGCGTCGTGCAGCGCCGCGCCGACGAGCACCGCCACGCGGTCGAAGGTCACGTCCGTGAGGCGATCGCAGACGAGGAGCGCCGCCTCCAGCACGAGCTCGTGATGCCGCACGAGCCACGGCGAGGCACCGAGGTCGACGAGCATGTCGAGCGCCTGCCGCGGCGTCACTAGACGAGCCTCCGGCATGCGAGCGCGAGCAGCTCCGGCATCGAGCACCCGTGGTGCTCGACGGTGAACGACTCGGCGATGCACTCGAACGTGGAGTCGTGGAACCACAGGATGTAGTGGTTGCGCGTCTTCCAGCGATCCGGCTGGTATCCCGTGTGCGACATCGCCCCGCCGCCGCGGACGCGACTCCCCACGGCGCCACCCGCTGCGCTGGCACCCGCGTCTGCTCCGACGGTGCCGTTCCCCGAGGAGGCGCCGTCGATCGCCTTCATCGACGACGGCGGTGCCATGTCAGGCCGCAGCGAGGAGCGCCTCGACGTGTGGCTCGATGGGACCGTGCGCTTTGCCGGCCACGCCTGCACGGCGCCGCGCCGCGCCACGCTGCCGCGAGACCGGGTCGCGGCTCTGCTCGCCGCGCTCGATCAGCGCGCGATGCTCGATGCGGGCATCACGATGGACGACGTGACCGCGTGCTGCGATTGCGGCCAGAGCGCGCTCGAGCTTCGGCTCGGCGTCAAGCACGCGCGGCTGATCAAGCCGGGTTGCGAAGCCGCCGCCACGAACGGGTTCACCGACGCGCACGCACTCGTGACCGATGTCGTCGGAGCGAACCCGTGCAGGTGAGCTTCACGGCTGCGGGCAGTCGTCGCGCAGGTTGATCCTGATCTCGCCGAACAGGAACCGCCACTGCGCCTCGGCCGATCGTCCACATCGCGGAGAGCCGTTCTGTTAGGTTTGTTGCGATGAGGTGGCAATGGCCGGCCGTCGTGGCTCTGTGCATCGCGATCGGCTGTGGGGACAACATCACTGTCACGGACGACTGCGGGAGTTGCTCTTCACCCGCACAGATAGCCTGCGAGGGCAGAACGGAAGGCGTGAGGTGCTCGGTTGCCGACGTAGGCACGGGGATCTGCGTCCACGGGGGCTGTGTGATCCCGATCTGTGGCAATGGCATCATCGAGCCCAACGAGGCCTGCGACGACGGCAACACGAACAGCAGCGATGGCTGCAACGCCACGTGCACCTCCAACGAGACCTGCGGGAACAACTTCATCGATCCGCGCGAAGTGTGTGACGACGGCAATACGACTGCCGGGGATGGCTGCAACAGCAACTGCATGTCGAACGAGACCTGTGGGAACGGTTACCGCGATCCCTTCGAGGTATGCGACGACGGCAACACGCTCAATGGCGACGGCTGCGGTGCCACCTGCAGGACGGAGAAGACCTGCGGCAACGGGTTGCTGGAAAAAGACCTGGGAGAGCAGTGCGACGACGGGAACTCGACCAACAACGACGGCTGTGACGCGAACTGCCGCCTGGAGTGAGTCGTGGATCGTCGCGAGGACGTGCGCGGTGGTCGCGATCCGCTCGAGCTGGTGTGTCAGTCGCCGACCGCTGTCAGCCGGCCGAAGATCTGCCGCCGTGTCACCCAGCCGTTGATGCCGCCGCGGTTGTTGCCGATCTGGAACCGCTCGCCCTGCACGGCCTTCACGAGGTGCAAGTACTGGCTGCCCTTCACGCGACACAGCACGATGTCGCCTGGATTCACCACGGACTCGCCGAGCGGCGCGACCGTGCACAGCTGCCCGTCGTTGACCTTGCCGGTCATCGAATGACCGCGCGGCCGAAATTGCACGGTCTCGCCGAGCGCGAGACGCGCGATGTGACCATCTGCCCAACCCATCTGGATCGCCTTCCGGAAGGCGCCGCCACTGCGTGGTGACGACGCGCTTCGTAGTTGGCTACGAAGGAGTGCTTCTAACCCTGGGCGCGATGATCGAAATCAACAACTGATTCGCGATCCTGCAATGACAACAAGACCATGCGCACC
>JBBRBG010000234.1:0-13360 GCA_038206055.1 Haliangiales bacterium | reverse complement strand
CAACATCGCCTCGAACGCCGGCGTCTCTGGATACGGGTACACCGCGGCGTACTGCGCGGCGAAGCACGCGATGGTCGGTCTCACCCGGTCGCTCGCGATCGATCTCGCGCGCACCGGCGTCACGATCAACGCGCTGTGCCCCGGCTGGGTCGAGACCCAGATGGTCGAGGAAGCGGTCACGCGGATCGCATCGAAGACAGGGCGCACCGTCGAGGAGGCCCGCAGCTCCCTCGCCTCGATGAGCCCGCAGAAGCGGATGATCGAGCCGGCGGAAGTCGCCCACGCGACGCTGATGCTGTGCGATCACGCGGCGCGCGGGATCCACGGCCAGACCATCGTGATCGATGGGGGAGCGGTGCTGAAGTGAGTACGCAAGACGTCATCGTTCCCGGCTGGCCCACGCCGAAGGGCTACTCCAACGGCCGCATCGGCATCGGTAAGATGGTTCTCGTCGGCGGCCAGATCGGCTGGGACGCCGACGGAAAGTTCGCCAGTGGCTTCGTCGCGCAGTTCGCGCAGACCCTCGATAACGTGAACGCCGTGGTCAAGGCCGCGGGCGGCGCCGTCGAGGATCTCGCCGAGATGACCGTGTTCGTCGTCGACATGCCGTCCTATCGCAACGCCCGCAAGGAGCTCGCGACCGTGTGGCGCGAGCGGCTTGGCAAGCACTATCCGGCGATGGCGCTCGTCGCCGTCAAGGAGCTGTTCGAGCCCGACGCGCTGGTCGAGATCCAGGCCGTCGCGTTCGTGGGAGGTGCCGCGTGAAGTTGCCGAAGCCCGAGACCTTCGCGATGTCGATCGAGCGCGGCGTCGCGACGATCACGCTCGATCGCGAGAAGCGCCTCAACGCGCTCACGTTCGAGGTCTACCAGGAGCTCGCGGAGACATTCGAGCAGCTCGATCGCGTCGAGGAGGTTCGCGCCATCGTCATCACCGGTCGCGGCCGTGGGTTCTGCTCGGGCGGCGACCAGGACGACATCATCAAGCATCTCCTCGGGCGCGATACGCCGGCGCTGCTCGCGTTCACACGCGCGACCGGCCGGCTGATCGAAGCGATGCGTGCGTGCAAGCGGCCGATCATCGCGGCCGTCAACGGCACCGCGGTCGGCGCGGGCGCCGTGATCGCGTGCGCGAGCGACATGCGGATCGCGGCTGCAGGCGCGAAGTTCGGTTTCATCTTCCCGCAGGTCGGCCTGTGCGGCGCCGACATGGGCATCACGTATCTGTTGCCGCGGATCGTCGGCCTGACGCACGCTTCGGAGCTGCTGTTCTTCGGCGACATCATCCTCGCGCAGCGCGCCCTCGAGATCGGGCTCGTCAACCGGGTGGTCGCCGATGCCGAGGCGTGCGTGGCGCTCGCGCAGGAGTGGGCCGCGCGCCTCGCCGCCGGCCCCGCGTTCGCACACGCGATGACGAAGCAGATGATCGAGAGCGAGCACACCATGGCCCTCGGCGAGGCGATCGAAGCCGAGGCCCAGGCGCAGGCGTTGTGCATGCAGCACCCGGATTTCGGAGAGGCCCACGCCGCGTTCAAGGACAAGCGCCCCGCAAAGTTCCGCGGTGCGCCGGAGTGAATGTGGCACCAATGCATCAACAGCGGGAGACGTTCCGGTGCGGGCGTCGCGCGCGGACGCGTGCGCTCGGGGCGGTGGCGTGATGCGGCTGTCCAGCGACGATCTGACGATGTTCTTCGAGCCGCCGCACACCGAGCTCGCGTCGCGGTTGCGCGCGGCGATGCCAGCGCTCGAGGCGGTCGAAGCTCCCGGCGCGTACGCAACCGAGACCGAACGCGATCGCGCAGCGGCGCGGGCGCTCGGCGATGCGGGTCTGTTCGACCTCGTGGTACCCGGGCCGGGCGCCGTGCTCGATACGCGCGCACTGTGCCTCGCGCGCGAGATGCTCGGCTACGTCTCGCCGCGCGCCGATTCGATCTTCGCGGTACAGGGGCTCGGTACACACTCGCTGGTGCTCGCCGGTAGTCCGGAGCAGCGCGCGCAGCTCACGGGATTCGCGCGCGGTGCCGGCGTCGCCGCATTCGCGCTGACCGAGCCCGAGGCCGGCTCCGATGTCGCCGCGATCGCCACGCGTGCCACGCCGACCCCCGATGGCTACCGCCTGGATGGCGACAAGCTGTTCATCTCGAACCTCGGCATCGCCGATCACGCCACGGTGGTGGCGACGACCGACCCGGCGCTCGGCAGCGCGGGGCTCACGGCGTTCTGGGTGCCGCTGGACACCCCGGGGGTGACCGTGAAGCCGATGGCCGCGACGGCATCGCATCCGATCGGCGCGCTCGAGCTCCGTGGCGCGAGCGTGCCGGCGTCGGCGCGGATCGGCGCGGCCGGGCAGGGCATGAAGCTCGCACTGCAGACCCTCGATGCGTTCCGTGTGTCGGTCGGCGCCGCGGCGGTCGGCATGGCACGGCGCGCGTTCGACGAGGCGCTCGCCTTTGTCGCGGCGCGCAGGCAGTTCGGCAAGGTGCTCGCCGAGCAGCCCCTGATCCAGGCGCACCTCGCCGACATGATCGTCGACCTCGATAGTGCTCGACTGCTCGTGCTCCGCGCCGCGCACAAGAAGGACACCACCGGCGCGCGCGTCACGACCGAGGTCTCGATCGCGAAGCTCGGCGCCACCGAGGCGGCTTCGCGCGTGATCGATCGCGCCGTGCAACTGTTCGGCGGGCGCGGCGTGATGGCCGGTGCGGTGGTGGAGCATCTGTACCGCGCGATCCGGCCGCTGCGGATCTACGAGGGCACGAGCGAGATCCAGCGGACGATCATCGGCCGCGCGCTCGCCCAGGGAGCCACGAAGCCATGACCACGTTCCCCGAGGACTTCAATCTCGCCGACTACTACCTGTTCGAACGCGAGCGCGAGGGCAAGGGCGGCAACGTCGCGCTGCGGTTTGGCGATCGCAGCTGGACGTACGCCGAGGTCGCCGATCGATCACGCGCGCTCGCCCGGAGCTTGCTCGAGCAGGGCCTGCAGCCCGAGGAGCGCGTGTACATCGTGCTGCCCGACATGCCGCCGTTCGCGTGGAGCATCTTCGCTACGCTCGCCGCGGGTGGCGTGGTGACGATGGGTAACTCGATCGCGCCGGTCGACGATCTCCGCTACGTGATCGACTACGTCCGCGCGAAAGTTTTGGTGACCACCGCGGCCGTGGCGCGCGCGCTCGGTCCGCACTACGGGGAGCTCCCGCACCTGCGTCGCGTGCTCGTTGTCCCCGACGCGGCGACCGGCGAGGATCCCGAGGCCGAAACGCCAAAGGCGACGCTCGACGAGATCGACGAGCTGCTCGCCCGCGCCGTGCACCCGCAGCCGCGCAGCCACTGTCTCGCGAGGGCCATTGCGCGCGGTCGTACGCTCGCGTTCGACACCGACCGGCCGCTGCCGCGTACGCGTCGGGATGACCCGGCGATCTGGCTGTTCACCTCGGGCTCCACTGGCCGTGCGAAGGCCGCGATGCACAGCCACCGCGACTTCGCGTTCAACACCGAGGTCTACGCGAAGCGCACCGTCGGCTATCGCGAGGACGACGTCACGATCAGCGTGCCGCGCTTGTTCTTCGGTTACGCCACGGGCACGAACCTGTGGTTCCCGTTCGCGGTCGGCGCGACCGTGGGCCTGTTCGCCGAGCGGCCGACCGCCGAGAGCGTGGCCGCCGCGATCGAGCGCTACCGGCCAACGATCGTCACGAACGTCCCCACGATGCTCGGCAAGCTGCTCGATCTCGACGACGAGCGGAAGGCAAAGGGTCAGCCCGGCCTCGATCTCTCCTGCGTACGCTTTCACCTCTCTGCCGGCGAGGCGCTGCCCGAACCGCTGATGCGCCGGTTCACCGCGCGCTTCGGCGGCGAGGTCTACGACGGCATCGGCTCCGCCGAGATGTTCCACATCTATTGCTCGAACCGCCCCGGCGACGTGATGCCCGGCTCGCTCGGCCGCGCCGTCGAAGGCTACACGCTCGCGATCCTCCCCGAGGATGCGGCGGGTGCGGGTGCGCCGCCGTTACCGCCCGGCGAGATCGGGGTGCTCTGGGTCAAGGGCGACTCGGTGGCGCACGGCTACTTCCAGGATCGCGACAAGAGCTGGAAGATGTTCCACGGCCACTGGTGCCGCACCGGAGACCTGTTCTCGATCGACGAGCGCGGCTACCTGTGGTTTCAGGGCCGCGCCGATGACCTGTTCAAGGTCGGCGGCATCTTCGTGGCGCCGCGCGAGGTCGAGGACTGTTTGCTCGCTCATCCCGCCGTCTCCGTCGCCGCCGTGATCCCCGCCGAGGACGGCGGTCTGACGAAGCCGAAGGCAGTGCTCGAGTTGCGGCCCGATGCGCGCGAGCGGATCGCCACGCCCGTGGCAAGGCAGGCGCTGATCGCCGAGCTCAAGGCGCACGTCCAGAGCAAGCTGTCCAAGCACAAGTATCCACGCTGGGTCGTGTTCGTCGACGATCTCCCGAAGAACGATCGCGGCAAGGTCGACAAGAAGTTGCTCGGCGAGCGCGAGAAGCGCGGCGAATTGCGCGAGGATTGACACCAGTGGCCGAGAAGTTCCTCGCACGACACACGACCGCCAGCCTGCGCGCGCTGCTCGACGGCAAGAAGCCGGTCGTCGCCCTGATCCCCGTGGGCTCGACCGAGCCGCACGGTCCGCACCTCGGGCTCGGCACCGATGTCGTGATCTCCGCCGCCGCATGCGTGAAGGCGTGCGAGCTGTTCGAGAAGCGTGGGCCGCTCACCGCGGTCGTTGCGCCGGCGATTCCCTACGGCGTCACCGAGTGCGCGACGGGGTTCGCGGGTGCGGTCTCCGTGCCCGCCGCCGTGCTCACCGCGTACGCAGCCGCAGCGTGCGATGGCCTGCTCGCCTCGGGCATCCGTCACGTCTGCCTCGTCAACAATCACCTCGAGCCCGCCCACGATGCGGCGATCCGCGCGGTGCTCGCCGGCCGCGAAGGCAAGGTCAGCGTCGCGTGCCCGCTGACGAAGAAGTGGGCGCGCACCCTCTCGGCCGAGTTCAAGAGCGGTGCGTGTCACGCGGGGCAGTACGAGACATCGATCATGATGGCCGCCGCGCCCGAGATGGTCGACGAGCCGATGCGCAACGTGCTGCCACCCGTGCCGATCAGCCTGTCGCAGAAGCTCGGTGAGGGCGTGACCACGTTCCTCGCGATGGGCATGGAGCTCGCGTACGCGGGCGATCCGGCCGCGGCATCGGTGGGCGAGGGCAACCAGCTGATCCATCGCCTCGCCGACATGGTGGTCGGCGAAGTGCGCGAAGCGCTCGGTCTCCCGGTCGCCTGATCAGCGCGGAGGATGGCGGCCTGCAGGCAGCAGGCGCGCTGCAGGAATCCCGGTGCCACGTTCGCGAAGGAACATCGCGCGCGCGCTGCGGTCGACGACCTTGCACATGCCGGCGCCGGCGCTGACTCCGAGACCGCACGCGACCGCTGCCATGATCGTGAGGCCGATCGCGCCGAATGCGATCGGCATGAGCACCGCGAACAACACTCCGCTGGTGAGGATCGCCGTGGACGGCGCGAACAGCACCTTCGCATGCCGCCTCGTCGTGGCTTCCTCCTGCCAGTCGCGCTCGCATCCATCGCAGCGTTCGCCTGCGAGCAGCACATGCTCGGCGCAGCAGGTGAGGGCGCAGCGCCCGCATCGCATGACCGGGCGATTCGCGCATTCCGCACAGCGACGAATGGCCATTCTTCTACTGTGCCCGAATGCTTCGCGCCGCCAAGGGGCATCGCTCACGCTGCGGATCGCGCGCGCTAACGCCGTGACATCGCGAGGAACACGGACGATGCTAGGAGGCATGGGCGGCGGCTGGGCCACGCAGTTAGCGATCGCGCTCACCTTTTTGAGTGGGTGTGATGTCGTGTGGGGCCTTGTCCGTGACGACGCGGGCATGCGGTTGTGATCCGCTCGAGCACGACGAGGACAGTGACGGCATCCCGGATCGCTGCGACAACTGCCCCGCGCTCGCGGACAATCCGCAGGGCGCCGTTCAGGACATGGACGGCGTCGGCGACGTCTGCGATCCGCAGCTCGAGAAGTTCTCACCGCGCGTTCGATTCATGGCGTTCGATGCGCTTCCGACGGACCTCGTACTCACACCGAGCGGACCGTGGAAGATCGAGAAGGACGCGCTCCTCGTCGGTCCCACCGCGGCCACCGCCGACTACATCGCGACGTACGATGCGAACTCGGCCAATGTCGTGGTTCGAACGCGCGCGAACTTGATCGTCGCTGGGCCGCCGGTCGTCGGCGCGCACAGCTTCGGCCTGTGGGCGGAGGCCGACCTCCATGCACCGCAGACGGTGTTCCCCACCGGCACCGTGTTCGAGCTCGTCGACGACGGTTCGCACTTCGCGCACCTCGTCGAGGTGCAGCAGCCGAATCCACCACCGTTGCGCAGCCGCCGAACTTGCTCGAGTTCACGGAGGCGGGGAAGCCGGCGCACTTCCTGGATGGGGCGGTGGGCCTGCGCATCCACGGAGACGTCGGCGTGTCGTTTGACTACCTCGAAGTGTTCGAGGCGGCGCCGTGAGGAGAGTTATTCCTTGCCGCCGATGCCGTGCTTGCCCTTGATCTGCTCGAGAACCTTCGAGTACTCGACGTCCCACGCCTGGGAGCCTTCCTCGAGGTTCTTGATCCGATCGCGGACTTCCTGATCGATCGCTTCGTCCACCTGCATGTGCTTCTTGCAGATGTCCTTGATCTTGCGCCGCATGAGCGCGTCCTCGGCGAACACCTCATCGATGTGTCGCGACGACATGAACGCTTCGAGCATCTGATTTGCGATCCAGGACAGGCCCTCTTCGCCGAGCCCGAACTCCTTCTGATCCGCGAGCTGACGCTTGGTCCGGCCGAGGTGGCTGTACGGAAGGCCGCGGATCTCCAGGATGTCCTTCGCGCGCTCCGTGAGCTCTTTGTCGAGACGGATGTATTCTTTGAGGACCGAGGCAGCGTCCTGCTGCGCCTCGTTGTGGTCGCTGACCTCGATATCACCCGCCTGGGTCATCGTGGAGATGATCTCCGCCGCGATGGTATCGACCTTGCCTGGATACAGTCTCATCTCGGCGGCACTGTAGGGTCCGCAGGCTACACATGCAAGGCGCGGCGCATACTCTCGCTTGCATTTTCTGAGGATTTCTCGTCGATGTGCACGATCGCTTTTCTCGTCGAAGTTGTCGCTGGCGTTCCACTCGTGGTCGCTGCGAATCGCGACGAGCTGTACGCGCGACCGACGCGGCCGCCCGAACGGCTAGGACCCTCGCTGGTCGGTGGTGTCGATGTGCTCTCGGGAGGAACCTGGCTCGCCGTTCATCGCAGTGGACGCTTCGCCGCCGTGACGAATCAGCGCGCACTCGCAACACCACCGCCGGGTCTGCGCTCGCGCGGACTCGCGGTGAAGGAGCTCGTGGCCGCCGATGATCCATCCGTGTACGTCGCGGATCTCGATCCAACGCACTACGCGAGCATGAACCTCGCGTGGGGCGATGCACGCGGGGTCTCGATCGCCTACGGCCGACAGGAGGGCGCGCTCGATGTCGTCACGCTTCCGCACGGCGTTCATGTGCTGTGCAACGACACGCTCGGCGCTCCCGGATTCCCGCGTGGTGATCGCCTGCGCGCCGCGATCGAAGCGGCGCTCGCAGAAGGCCTTGCGTGGCCCGCGCTCGCTCCGCGCCTGCACACAGCGCTTGGCGATCACACGCGCGTACCGCTCGCGGAGGTGCCGCCCTCGCACCTGCCGGTCGAGCTCGCGCGCGAGCTGACGGCCACCTGCATCCACAGCGATCACTACGGCACGCGGTCGTCGACCATCCTCGCGCTCGGGCCGGGCAGGGTGATCGACTATCTCTACACGGATGGCTCGCCGTGCACGCATCCGCTGATCGATGGCCGCGCGCTCGTGGAGGCCGCATGAGCGAGCCGCGCGCACGCAAGCTCGTGGTCGCCGGCCTGATCATCGGCGATGACGGCCGCGTCCTCATCACGCAGCGCCGCGCCGATCAGAGCTTGCCGCTGCAGTGGGAGTTCCCGGGCGGGAAGGTCGAACCAGGCGAGGCGCCGACCGCCGCCCTGGCGCGCGAGCTGATGGAGGAGGTTGGCATCACCGCCGAGGTCGGCCGGATCTGGGAGGTCCTGTTCCACGCGTATCCCACCTTCGATCTCGTCATGCTGGTCTATGCGTGCCGCCTTGCTGGTGGATCCGCTCCGCCGCGTGCGGTCGAGGTCGCAGATCTGGCCTGGGTGGCCACCTCCGAGCTGCCCGGAGCCTGGGACATTCTGCCGGCCGATCGTCCTCTGGTGGACCGTCTCGTCGCAGAGGGGACCCCCGTCGACTGACCTGCGCAGCGCTTCGCGATGCTTCGCGCCCCACGTTCGTGGGGCTTGCGTAATTGATTCTATCTCCGTGAGCTGCCTACAATTCGCTGGATGGAAGGCCGCGCCAAGGTCACGAAGGAAGTCCTCTGCGAAGAGGCACGCTTCATCCTCGCCAATGTCATGGCGGAGGCTCGGTACGGCCGTCAGAACCGCTACGACGACATCCGCCGGGTGTGCGAAGGCGCGGTTTCGATTCCGTTCTCCGAGTACATCGGCTTCCTCGAGAAGTCCGGATATCTCCGACACGACAGGGGAAACGAATCGCTCGAGGTCACGCCCGACGGCGAGACCGTGGTCAACGGCGGCAACCTGACCGAGTTCACCGAGCGCGCGGTCAGTCACTTCAAGAAGCTGCGGCAGAGCCGCGCGATGGCGGTCCCCGGCGCGCAGGTGCCGATGGGGACGCAGTCGGGCGTGCTGTCGTCGTCGCAGATGCGTCCCGCCGAGCCCGTGCGCGAGCGCGAGCGTGAACGCGAGGTTTCCCAGGCAGCACCGCTCCCGCGAAAGGATCCCAAGATGACGACCTCTGGTGGACGGCCTTCCGCGGTAGCGGGTGGCGAGATCCAGCTCGGTGCTGACATGGAGAACCGCTACGAGAAGCTGGCGTCGATCGGCTCGGGCGGCATGGGCACCGTGTATCGGGCGCGCCAGGTCGCGCTCAATCGCGAGGTCGCGCTCAAGGAAGTCCGCGACCTGTTCGGCTTCTTCAGCGAAGATCAGCGCAACGAGATCGTGCGGCGGTTCACCGACGTGGTCCGCGCGTGGGGCAATCTCGCGCACCCGAACATCCTGCCGATCCACGACGTCAACCTGTGGACCGAGTATCCGAACGTCGTCACCGAGCTCGCGCCGAATGGCTCCGCGCGCCGGCTGATCAACGACGCGGAAGAGCTGCCCGTCGAGCTCGTGTTCAAGTATCTGCTCCAGACGCTGCACGCGTTGCGCGCGGCGCATCAGCAGCGCGTCTTTCACCGTGGCCTCAAACCCGAGCAGTTGCTGATCGATGGCTACGGCAACGTCAAGGTCTCGGACTTCGGCTTCACGCGCATCGTCGAGCGCGATCACGCCGTGATCCGTCAGATCTATGTCGGCATGGGCAACGTCGCGTACATGGCTCCGGAGCTCTACACGGATCCGATGGCCGCCGGTCCGCAAGGCGATATCTACGCGCTCGGCATCATCTTCTACGAGCTGCTGACGCGGAAGCTGCCGGGTCGGCGCTCGCCGATGCCGTCGCAGGTCAACCCGAGCATGCCGCGTGGCGTGGACGACATCTTCGATCGGATGACGCGCGATGCGAAGGCGGAGCGCTACGCGACTGTCGACGACATTCTCGACGATATCGACAAGCTCGAGGGCATGGAGACGCTGCTCGGCGGCGGCGAGCGCGTGCTCGTCGGCGATAGCCCGCTGTCCTCGATCAAGTTCCGCCCGGGCGCCGAGGAGCCGTTGGCCGGCACGCCGGTCGATGGCAACGACGACGACGACAAGAAGGGCCCGTCGCACCGTCCGTACTCGTTCCAGCAGCGCCGCAACAAGAAGGTCTAGGCGCGGTCTGGCGGGCGTTAGCCGATCGAGACGCGCTCGGCGTGGAGCTTGTTCGCGAGCGCGTCGGCCTCGCCGACATGGTTGTAGAGATGCGCCGACACGCGAGCGAACGTCTGGCCGGGGAAGTCGACGATCGGCACCTCCCAGCCATCGGTGAGCAGGGTGCGCTCGAGAGCCTGGGGCGTGACGCCGGCGGGAAGGGTGATCGGGACGACGGCCATGGTGCCGATCGCGGAGTCGGGCGCGATGCCGCGGCCGAGACGATCGCGGAGCGCGAGCGCGAGTGCGTGATTGCGTGCGTAGACGGCCGGCCAGCCGCCGCCCTCGGCGCCGACGGTCGCGATCGCGGCGGGCACCGCGAGCTGCGAGGTCGGATCGTAGGTGCCGCTCCAGTCGAGCTCGGCATGCATGCGATTCGGCGGGCCGTACTGCGGATTCGCACCGTGCGACGTGACGAGGGGGCGCACGGCGCCGGCGCTGACGAGGAACGCGCTCGCTTTTGGTCCGCACATCCACTTGTGGTGATTGCCGACGTACCAGGTCGCGCCGAGCGCAGTGACATCGAGAGGAATCTGCCCGGGCGCGTGCGCACCATCGACGAGCACGGGGATGCCGCGCGCGACGAACGGCGCCATCAGGCGCTCGATCGGATAGACGAGGGCGGTCGCGCTCGTGATGTGATCGAGGAGCGCGAGCTTCGTGCGCGACGTGATCGCGGCGGTCACGCGATCGACCAGTGCATCGGCATCGAACGGTAGTGGCGTCTCGGCGATCGCGAGCTTCACGCCCCGCGCCTCGGCAAGCCGCGTCAGCTGATGGCGGCACGCGGGATAGATGTGCGACGTGGTCACGACCTCGTCGCCGGCAGCGAGGTCCGCGGCGTGGAGCGCGATCGCTACGCCGGAGGTCGCGCTTGGCACGAACGCCATGTGCGCCGGATCCGCGCCGACGAACGATGCGACCGCGGCGCGCGCGCGATCGAGCTCGGCCTGCCACTCGAGGATGAAGAACCGCATCGGCGCGGCCTCGAGGCGAGTGCGGAACGCCGTCGCCGCCTCGATCACGGCGCGCGGGCAGCCGCCGTACGAGCCGTGGTTGAGGTGGACAATGGTGGGGTCGAGTGCCCAGCGGACGATCGGCGAGGCCGGGCGGGTGAGGTCCACGCCACAGCCTACTACCGCTCGATCGCCGGCCGTGGGATCCTGGTCGCGATGAGGGCGCGGCTCGTGGCAGTGCTGCTCGCCGGCTGTGGCTTCGAGGTCGGCGCCGGCATCGACGCCGCACGCCAGCCCGACGCGGCGATCGATGCAGCGATCGACGCGCCACCCGATGCACCTGGACCGCCGATCATGCTCGTGCAGAGGGCAGCGAACTACGTGACCGCTGCGCTCAGCGTCGACTGTGTGTTCACGCTGGCGCAAACGGCGGGCAACGCGAACATCATCGTCGTGAGCTGGTTCGCCAGCACCGGCGAGGTCCTGGGCATCAGCGACTCCGCCGGCAACAGCTACACGTCGACCAATATCACGATCGCCGGCACGTACTCGATGCGGATCTACTACGCACCCCGCATCGTGGCGTCGCCCGGCGGAAACCGCATCAGCGCGCAGTTGTCCGCGGCCCTGTCGTTCCCGAAGCTGCGCATCTTCGAGTACTCCGGTCTCGCGCCCGCGCCGTTCGAGCGCGGTGCCTCGTCCAGCGGTAACAGCAGCCTCGCATCGAGCGGCACGATCACCACGACCACGCCGCACGTGCTGCTGTTCGCGGCGAACGTGATCAACGGCATCAGCACACCCATCGCACCTTTCCTCGAACAGGACAGCTCCGACGGCGACCTCGTCGAGGCGTTGGAGGTGCAGATACCCGACGCCTACACCGCGACCGCGAACGTCAACCAGGTGGGAAGCTGGGTGATGATGATCGCGGCCTTTCGCGGACGGTGAACATAGTGTAGAACTGACACCATGAACGAGAGCGCGCGTGGGGCACTGCTGGGGATGGCGGTCGGGGATGCGCTCGGTACGACGTACGAGTTCGAGCGCATGGAGCAGCCGAGCTACCCGCGGCTCGCTACCGGTCCCGCGACCGACGTCGTGGGGAACGGACCCTTCGACCTGCCCGCCGGCGCGGTCACCGACGATACCCAGCTCGCAGTGTGTCTCGCGCGCAGCCTCGCCGATCGCGGTGCGCTCGACCCCGAGGATGTCGGCCGGCGCTACGTCGCCTGGATGACCGAGGCGTTCGACATCGGCAACCAGACGCGGTGGTCGCTCGATCGCATCGCCGCGGGCGGTTCCGCGCTCACCGCCGGCGTCGCCGTTTGGCGCGCGAGCGAGCGCCGCGCCGCCGGCAACGGCTCGCTGATGCGCACCGCGCCGATCGCGGTGGCCTACGCGCAGCGACCCTTCGACGACCTCGTCGCCGCCGCGATCACCGAGTCGCTGATCACGCACGCCGATCCGCGATGCGCGCTCGCATGTGCCGCGTTCGATGCCGCGATCGCCTCGGCGATCACGACAGGCGATGCCGCGACCATGCTGCCCGCCGCTGCGCGCGGCCTGCGCTGCGGCGCCCAGGATCTGCGCGCGCGATGGACCGATGCCGCTGACCTCGCGTGCGTCGAGTCGGCCGTCGTCGATCTCGAGGACGACCTCGCCTCCGCGCACGACGCGACGCCGGGCGTCGATCGTCCCGAGCATCATCTCTACAAGACCGGTGGATTCGTGCGCGTCGCGCTGCGCCTCGCGGTCTGGCATCTCGCGCACACGCCGTCGTGGCGCGATGCCCTGGTCGACGTGGCGAGCCGCGGCGGCGACTCGGATACGAACGCCGCGATCGTCGGTGCGCTGCTCGGCGCACGCGATGGCGCGTCCGCGATCCCAGAGGCATGGGGCCTCCGCGTGCTGTGCGCGACGCAGCCCGGATCTGCCGCGTGGTCGGCCGCGCATCACCCGCGACATCTGCTCGCACTCGTCGGCTGAGCTCGCGCGCAGCGCTCGCGGCTTCCTCGTGTACGGCGGTCGGCGTCGGTGATCGGCATTGGGCACGGCGTCGGTGGTCGGCGTCGGTGGTCGGGTTCGGGTTCGGCATCGGCATCGGGTTCGGGTTCGTGTCCGGTAATGGGGTCGGACCCCATATTCGGACAGCGAGGCGCGCGGCTGCGGCCCCGGGAGGCTCACCGGGTGGAGAGCCGGTAGGTCATCGCGCGGACTCGGTCGGCGAGCTCGAGTGCCTCGGCGACCAGCGGGCGCGATGTACTCGAGCGCGACCGCCTGGTCGAGCTCCATGGTGACCTCGGCGGCGCTCGCGAGCGCCCATCGGAAGAAGTGGCGGCGGGACTTGCCGACGCGCCGAGATCCCACGGCCACCTACGGGCCGACCCTCAGAGCACCGCAGCCCAGCTGCTTCACGACGACG
>JBBRBG010000233.1:0-13579 GCA_038206055.1 Haliangiales bacterium | reverse complement strand
GCTTACTTGGCCGAGCTCGGGTCGCGGCCATCGCGCTGCGACGGATTGCGCTGCGTGATGCGGGTCTCGTCCTCGTCCTCGACGTCGTCATCGCCAAGCTCGTCGTCGCCCTCGATCTCGTTCTCGTTCCCCGGCGCGTTGTTGCTCGGGTCCGGGTTCTTCTGCTGGCCCTGCCCGCTCTGCTGCTGGCGGTCCATGCCTTCTTGCTCACCGAGCTTGCCGCGATCCTTGTTGTCCTGGTCGCGGTTGACCTGCTGGTTGCCGCCCTGCTCTTGCTTCTGCGACGGATCGCGCATCCCGTCGCGCTGGTCAGGCTTGCTCTGGTTCTGGTTCTTGCGGTTGTCGTTGGCCATGGCTGTCGTCTCCCTGGTTGATTTCCACACCAGAGAAGTGCAATGGCCACGCCACGACGCTCGAAGCGCTGCGGTGTTTGAATCCCCGCACATCGAGCATCGTCCTCGGGATCAGAGTGGGCGTCCCTCGCCGGCGCGACGCAGGCGCACGCGCTCGAGGAACGTCTACGAAATTACTTCGGTTCCATGGTGTGGCACTCGAGGCAGCCGAAGCCCTTCGGGTTCGTCTCCGAGTACTCGGTCTGCTTGAGCAGCTTCGCCATCGTGGGCTTGACCTTCGTGCCCATCCACTCGAGATCTTCCTTCTTGAACTTCGACATGCCGGGACCGAACAGCTTCGGCAGCCCCTCGTTCGGCATGTCGAACTTTCCCTGCTCGGCGCTCGGACCGTGGCAGGTCTTGCAGCCGAACTCGGCGTACTTCGTCGCGTCGTGGCCCTTGAACAGCGGCTCCATCGTGGGCAGGACGACCTCCTTCATGAACTGGATGCGCTGCTCGTGATCGAGGCTATCGAACGGCACGTCGGGCAGCGGCTTACTCGCAGCAGAGCCCTCGTCGGATCCTCCACCGCCGCCGGTGGGAGTGGTCGTGGGCGTGGACTTTCCGCCGCACGAAGCCGCGAGCAACGAGGCGAAGAGAACGAAGGTCTTCATGCCGCGGATAGTCGCCGAGCGATCTTCGGAGGGCAAGCAGGCCCTCGCAACGGAGTGTTGCGAAGGCGAGTCAGTGCACGCCGAGGTACGCCTTGCGGATCGTGTCGTCCTTGGCGAGTTCCTTCGCCGGGCCGGAGGTCACAAGAGATCCGACCTCGAGCACGTGCGCCGTGTGCGCGACATTGAGGGCCTGGTAGGCGTTCTGCTCGACCAGCAGGATCGTCACGCCCTCCGCGGCGATCTGCTTCACGATCTTGAAGATCAGCTGCACGATCTGCGGCGCGAGGCCGAGCGACGGCTCGTCGAGCAGCAGCAGCTTCGGCTTCTGCATGAGCGCGCGGGCGATCGCGAGCATCTGCTGCTCGCCACCGGAGAGCGTGCCGGCGTTCTGCGCGAGCCGCTCCTTGACCCGCGGGAACAGCTCGAGTGCGCGTTCGCGATCCTTCCTGACCGCGCCCGGATCATTGCGCAGATACGCGCCCATCTGGAGGTTCTCGTCGACGGTGAGGTTCGCGAAGATGCCGCGTCCCTCCGGCGCGTGCGCGAGCCCGAGCGAGACGATCTGGTGTGCCGGCATGCCGGTGATCGGGAAACCGTTGAACTTCACGGTCCCCTTGGACGGCTTCACGAGCCCCGAGATCGCGCGCAGCGTGGTGGTCTTGCCGGCGCCGTTCGCGCCGATCAGCGTCACGACCTGACCCTGGTCGACGGAGAACGACACGTCCTTCAGCGCGTGAATTCCGCCGTAGTGGACATCGAGCCCGGTGACCTCGAGAAGCGGCGGCATCAGGCGGACTCCGCGGCGTCTTCTTCTTCGGGTGCGCCGAGATACGCCTCGATCACCTTCGGATCCTTCTGCATGTCCTGGGGCTTGCCGGCCGCGATGGTGACGCCGTGGTCGAGCACCGTGATGTGCTCGCAGATATCCATCACGAGGCCCATATCGTGCTCGATCAGCAGGATGCCCACATCGAATCGCTCGCGCAGCGATTCGATCAGGCTGCGCATCTGATGCTTCTCCTGGCTGTTCATGCCGGCGACCGGCTCGTCGAGGAGCAGCACCTTCGGCTCGGTGGCCAGCGCGCGCGCGATCTCGAGGCGGCGCTGGTCGCCGTACGGCAGGCTCTTCGCCTGCTCACCGGCGCGGTGGGCGATGCCGAGCACGTCGAGGAGATCGAGCGAGCGCTCGACGATCGCGTTCTCCTCGGCGAGGTAGAGCGGCGTGCGCAACAGGCTGCGCCAGATCCCGCTCTTCGCGCGCACGCCGGCGGCGGTGCGCACGTTGTCGATCACACTGAGCTCGCCGAACAACCGGATGTTCTGGAACGTGCGCGCGAGCCCCGCCTGCGCGATCGCCGACGACTTCATGCCGTTCAGCACCCGCGTACCGAGCGTGATCGTGCCCGCATCGGCCTGGTACACGCCGGTCAGCAGATTGAACACCGTGGTCTTGCCGGCGCCGTTCGGGCCGATCAGGCCGCACAGCCCGCGCTTTGGCAGCGTGAACGAGAACTTGTCGACGGCCTTCAGGCCGCCGAACGACAGCGACAGATCCACGGCGGCGAGGGCGGTCTCCGTCACGGCGCCTTGTCCTCGTCGGGGGGCGTGGCCTCGGCCTTCGGGGAGTCCTCCGCCACCGCCGGCTGCGCACCCGCGCGCTCGCTCGACAGATCGCGCGCCATGGCGATCGGCAGGTCGCCTTCTTGCTTCGGGATCAGCCAGCCGCCGGCGACCTTTCGCCACACCGGGATCACGTAGCGCCGCCACACCTTCAGGTCCCACAGCTCCTTGATGCCGAACAGTCCCTGCGGACGTACGATCATCACGATGATCAGCGCGAGTGCGTAGACGGGCATCCGGTACTGCGCGAACTCGCGGAACAGCTCGGGGAGGATCGTCAGGATCGTCGCCGCGAGCACGACGCCCGTGATCGAGCCCATCCCGCCGAGGACGACCATGATCACGAGATCGATCGACTTCTGAAACCCGAGCTCCTTCGGGTTGAGCGTGGTGCCGATCTCGTGCGCGAACAGCGCGCCACCGACACCGGCGAAGAACGCGGCCATCACGAATGCAGACACCTTCGCTCGCGCGGTGTTGACGCCCATCGCCTCGGCGGCGATCTCGTTCTCGCGCACCGCGAGCAGCGCGCGGCCGTGGCTCGAGGACTTCAGCCGGTACGCCGCGATCAGCACGATCGCGACGAACATGAACGTGAAGAAGATGCCGGCATGGCCGGTTTGCTCGCCGGCCGCGTTCTCGATCCACGGCGTCGCCGAGACGTACGTCGGCGTGCCGGTGAAGCCGAGCGGACCGCCGATGTGCTTCACGGCATCGAGCAGTGTGGCACCGGCGGCGACCTTGGGCTCGAGGACCTCCGAGGACTGCTGGACGAGGACGCGCACGATCTCGCCGAAGCCGAGCGTGACGATCGCGAGGTAGTCGCCGCGCAAGCGCAGTGACGGCAAGCCAACGACGAGGCCGGCGAGCGCCGCGACGACGCCGCCGAACACGCACGCGAACATGAACAGCGCGTCGCCGCTGCCCATGAACCCGCCGTGGACATCGACGCCATACGCATCTGGCGCGATCCAGCCGAGCTTGATCGAGCCGTAATACGTGACCAGCGCGGCCGCGTAACCGCCGACCATCATGAAGCCGGCGTGGCCGATCGAAAACTGCCCGGCGAAGCCGTTGACGATATTGAGCGACGACGCGAGGACGATCGCGATGCCGATATCGAGGAGCATCTTCGCGTAGAACGGGCCGATCATCGGCGCGACCAACGACTGCAGCGCGAACGCGATGACCAGGCCGAACACGAGCGGCCACAGAGAGCGCGCCGCGGTCACGATCGGGTTCGGCATGAACCCGCCCACGCGAGCGGCCAGGAGGCGCGTCGGATCGCGCGGCGTCGTCATACCTTCTCCACCACCGACTTGCCGAACAGGCCGCTCGGCTTGACCAGCAACACCACGATCAGGATCACGAACACGTAGAGGTCGCGCATGTGCGGCGACAGGTACGCCGCGCCGAACATCTCGACGAACGCGATCAGCACCGCGCCCGCGACCGCACCGCGCACGTTGCCAATGCCGCCAACGACCGCAGCGACGAACGCCTTGAGGCCGAGCAGCACCCACGTCGAATCGGCCGTCTGCTTGATGCTCTCGTACTTGAGCGCGAACAGAAGCCCGCCGGCGGCGGCGAGCGCCGAGCCGATGCCGAACGTGATCGAGACGATCCGGTTGACGTTGATGCCCATCAGCGACGCCACGCGTTCATCGAACGACACCGCGCGCATCGCACGACCGAGCTTGGTCCGGTAGACGAGGGCTTCGAGCGCGACCAGGAGGACCGCGGCGAGAAGCACCACCGTGACGTCGACGACCCGGATGTGCACGCCGGAGATCTCGATCAGCGAGCTGTCGTGGATCAGCGCGGGCATGTGCTGCGGCTGGGTGCCGAACACGAACTTGAGCTGCCCCACGTTCTGCAGCAGCAGCGACACGCCGATCGCGGTGATCAGCACGTTGAGCCGCGGGGCGCGTCGTAGGGGACGGTAGGCGAGCGCTTCGATGGTGACGCCGAGCGCCGCGCAGGCGGCCATCGCGAGCAACAGGATCATCGGCATCGCGAACAGCGGCGACTCGGTGACAGCCCAGCCGAACGCGCTCGCGATCGCGAACGAGATCCACGCGCCGAACGTGAACACGTCGGAGTGCGCGAAGTTGATGAACCGCAGCACGCCGTAGACCAGCGTGTAGCCGAGCGCGGTCAGCGCGTACATGCTGCCGAGCGCGACCGTGTTGACCACCGTCTGCAGCAGCTTCGTCGGGCCGCCCTCCACCAGGCCGAGCGCGATCGTCTTCCCGAGCGTCGCGGCGAACGCGAGCGCGAGCACACCGACGACGATCCACGTCGTTTGTTTGCTCTTGGCGCTCACGCTACGAGGACCTTACTTCTTCGCGGCAGAGCCTGCAGCGGAGCCAGCATCCGAACCAGCATCCGAACCCGCGGCCGAACCCGCAGCCGGAGCGGCCGAACCCGAGCCCGAACCAGCGCCCGTCGGGGCTGGCCCGTCCGCAGGCGTCGCTGGCGACGGCCAGCCCTTGGGAACGATGGTCGCCACGTAGTGCGGCTTGCCGCCCTTCATCTGGACCACGACGGCCTGCTTCACGGCATCGCGGTTCTTATCCAACGTGATCTTGCCGGTGACGCCCGGGAAGTCCTTGGTCGCCGCGATCGCGGCTCCGAGATCCTTGCCGCTGAGCGTGGGCGCCTTGTCCATCGCCGCGAACAGCACGCGCGCCGCGTCGTAGCCGAGCGCCGCGAGGCCATCGGGCGTCTCGTTCCAGCGCTTCTGGAACTTCGTCACGAACTCCTGCACCTCGGGACGCGACTCCTCGAACGAGTAATGGTTCGAGTAATAGCTGCCCTCGATCGCCTCGCCGCCGATCTCGGCGAGCTTCGAGCTATCCCAGCCATCACCGCCGAGGAACGGCACCGTGACGCCGAGCTTGCGCGCCTGGTTCACGATGTTGCCGACGTCGGTGTAGTAGCCCGGCAGGAACACCGCCTGCGCGCCGGAGGTCTTGATCGACTGGAGCTGCGCAGACACGTCAGCGTCGCCGGCGGTGTACGCCTGCTTCGTCGCGATCACCCCGCCGAGCCCCTCGAGCTCGGACTGGAACGACTCGGCGAGGCCCTTGGAGTACGGCGCCGCCTGATCGAACAGGATGGCGACCTTGTCGAACTTCTGGTCCTTCGCGAACTTCGCAACCACGTAGCCCTGGAACTCGTCGAGGAAGCACACGCGAGACACCATGTCGCGGCCCTCGGTGACCTTCTTGTTCGTCGACGACGGCGAGATCATCGGCACACCGAACTGCTGCGCGATCTTGCCGCCCGACAGCGAGCTGCCCGACGCCACCTCGCCGATCAGCGCGACCACGTGATCCTCGCTGATCAGGCGCTGCACCACGCTGCCGGCCTCGTTTGCCTTCGACGCGTCATCGAGTGTCTTCAGCTCGATCTTCTTGCCCTTCACGCCGCCCGCCGCGTTGCGCTCCTCGAGCGCGAGGATGACGCCGTGGTCCGTGGACACGCCGAACGTGGCCTCGGATCCGGTCAGCGATGCGTAGTGCCCGATCAGGATCGCGTCGCTTCCGCCACCCTTCTTGCCGCATCCGAAAGCCGCCGCACTCAGAGTTGCCGCGATCACCAGGACCTTGTTCCAAGCACTCAAATTCACGGCATTCTCCTGTGGTTGGGGCATGGGATATCTGCTGAGGCTTCAGGCTGTCAACCTGCACGGCGCACCCATTGGATCCGGCGATCGGCCGTGTTACCAGAGAGAGGACGGCCGCCTGGCCTCTCGTGCCCGCATGAACGACGCCGCCAGAACGGATGCGACGGGCACGGGCGACGCGCACACGGGACACGGTCCTGGCGCGCACAAGACGCCGCACAACCGCAAGGAGCTCGCCTGGCTCTCGCTCGGCGCGCTGGGCGTGGTCTACGGTGACATCGGCACGTCGCCGCTCTACGCGATGCGCGAGTGCTTCGGCTCGACCAACCCGCACCACACCGACGCGGCGTTCTCCGAGAACGTGCTCGGCGTGCTGTCGCTGGTGTTCTGGTCGCTCCTGATCGTCGTCTGCCTCAAGTATCTCGTGTTCGTCCTCCGTGCCGATAACAAGGGCGAGGGCGGGACGATGTCGCTCGCTGCCCTCGTGCAACAGAAGCTGACCGGCAACAAGAACAAGATCGCGATCCCGATCCTGCTCGCGCTGTTTGGCACCGGCTTGCTCTACGGCGAGGGCCTGATCACCCCGGCGATCTCCGTGCTCTCCGCCGTCGAAGGCCTATCCGAGCAGAACGAATCGCTCTCGCACCTCGTCATCCCGATCTCGTGCGCGATCCTCGTCGGGCTGTTCTGGGTCCAGCGCTGGGGCACCGGCAAGATCGGCTCGATCTTCGGTTGGATCATGCTGGTCTGGTTCGTCGCGCTCGGCGCCGCCGGCATCCCCGCGATCCTCCGTACCCCCGAGGTGCTCTCCGCGGTCAGCCCGCATCACGCCGCGAGCTTCCTCATCCACCACGGCGCGAGCGGCTTCCTGCTCCTCGGCTCGGTCGTCCTCTGCGTCACCGGCTGCGAGGCGCTCTACGCCGACATGGGTCACTTCGGAAAGACCCCGATCCGGATCGCCTGGTCGTTCGTCGTGTTCCCCGGCCTGCTGCTCAACTACTTCGGCCAGGGCGCGCTGTATCTACAGAGGGGCGTCGCGGTCACAAATCCGTTCTACCAGCTCGTCGAGGGCCCGTTCCTGATCCCGATGATCATCCTCGCCACCATGGCCGCGGTGATCGCATCGCAAGCGCTGATCTCCGGCGCGTTCTCGCTGACCAACCAGGCGGTGCAGCTCGGCTTCTTGCCGCGCACCACGGTGATCCACACCTCGCACAAGCACGAGGGCCAGATCTACATCCCCGAGGTCAACTACTTCTTCATGATCGCGTGTGTCGCGCTGGTGCTCGCGTTCAAGACCAGCTCGAACCTCGCGGCGGCGTACGGCATCGCCGTCACCGGTCTGATGATGATCACCTCGTACCTGATCTTCCTCGTGTGCCGGCGGAACTGGGGCTGGTCGCTCGGCGCCGCGCTGTGCCTCTACATCCCGCTCCTCATCGTCGACGGGCTGTTCTTCTCGTCGAACCTCGTCAAGATCGCGGCCGGTGGCTGGTTCCCGCTCGCGATCGGCGTTGGCATGTTCGCGATCATGACCACGTGGTGGCGCGGTCGCGTCGAGCTGTCGAAGACCATGGAGATGGGCACCATCCCCGATGATCTGTTCCTCGCCGATATCGCCGAGACTCAGATCCCGCGCGTCTCCGGCACCGCCGTGTTCATGACGTCGGGCACCGATGGCATTCCCAACGTGCTGCTGCACCACGTGAAGCACAACAAGGTGCTGCACAAGCAGGTCATCCTCCTCTCGATCGTCACCGAGAACGTACCGTTCGCGGTCGGCGCCTCGTCGCTCGCCGTGCGCGAGCTCGATCACGGGTTCTATCGCGTGCTCGCGCGCGTGGGCTTCATGCAGCAGCCGAACGTTCCGAAGATCCTCGCGCGCTGCGTGAAGCATGGCCTCACGACGAACGAGTCCGACACCACGTACTACCTCGGTCGCCAGACGCTGCTGACCACCGGCAAGTCCAAGGTCGCGCGCTGGCGGAAGATGCTGTTCTCGTTCCTCGCGCGCAACTCGCGGCCGCCGAGCGCGTTCTTCATGCTCCCGCCGAACCGCGTCGTCGAGCTCGGTCTCCAGATCGAGCTGTGACAAGGGACGGATCGACCGCCACCACCGCGCTGGCTCGCTCGTGCCCGTTCGACGCGCTTGGTAGCGCGCAAACAACTTCGAGGTGGGGTGCACCCTGGGAACGGGAACGAGCGAGACAGCGCCGTCAGGAGGCCTGCGCCTCCGCCGCGAGGCCGGGAAGCGGATACAAGCCCGAAGGCTGCAGCATCGCGAACTGGCGCAGACGCTGGGTAGCGAACGAGCCCGCGAGCTTGCGGTAGTGATCTGGCGGGACGTGGTAGCGGAGCGCCGGCAGCAGATACGTCTCCTCCTGGACCGCGTGGTACTCGACGAGCTCGCGCAGCTGGTACGCGCGGTCTCGCCAGATGGAGGTCTGCGGCCGGGCGGTGACCAGAGCCGACAGCGCCTTCTCCTCAACCACGTGCGCGGCGCGTGCCTGCGCGATCAGGATCTCGAGCTCGGGGATCAAGTCGAACGCCGCAAGGACGATGTCCTCCGCCTCCGAGTGGGCGATCAGGCCGAGGCGAACGCCATCGAGCGCTGTCCGCATCTCGGCGATACTCGCGGACGGCTCCAGCAGCTGCGTCAGCTCGTCTTGCAGCTCGGCGTGGTCACGGCGAAGGAGCGTGAGGAAGTCCGTCGGCATGGTGCGACTGAGGTGCACTCGCGATGCCTCTTTGCCGAGTCGTCGTGAACGCCACGTCAGTGCATACGGTGCGATGTGACTTACGAATTCTTGTAGGAGTTAGGCCTTCTTCGTGGGCGCTCAGATCACGCGCGGGCTGCAACGCACGAGCGCCGCTGTCACTCAGGGCGAGATCAGCCGGGTTTACTGTGGGATAGCTCCTACCACCTGGAGCCTCCTCCACGCCGTACGCGATATGATCTCCGCGGTGTCCCGCCGGATCCTCGCCCACCGCGGCGCCGTGGTCGGGATGGTCCTCATCCTCGTCCTCGTGGGCATCGCCGTGATCGGTCCGCACGTTGTCGCGAGGAGCCCGACCGCACGCGACATCGACCACGGGCTGTCGGCGATGGGCGCGCCGCTCGGGCCCTCGGCCGATGCCCTGCTCGGCACCGACACGCTGGGACGGGATGTGTGGTCGCGCGTGGTCTCCGGTGCCGGTGCCTCGCTGACGATCGCCACGCTGGGCACGCTGCTCGCGCTTCTGATCGGCCTCGCGGTTGGCCTCGTCGCCGGTTACGCCGGCGGCTGGGTCGATGGCGCGCTCATGCGCGTGGTCGATCTCGTGCTGTCGTTCCCGTTCCTGCTGCTGGCGATCCTGCTCGCGGCCCTGTTGCGCGAAGCGGATCTCGCGTCGTCGACGGCGCCGGTGATCCTGACGCTCGGCGCGGTGAGCTGGACCACGATGGCGCGCGTGATCCGCGGCAAGGCGATGAGCATCGCGCGCGCGGAGCACGTGGTCGCGGCGCGTGCCCTCGGGGCCAGCCCGATGCGGATCATGCTCCGGCATATCCTGCCGAACGTCGCCGGCGTTGTGGTCGTGGTGGCGGTGCTCGGGTTCGCGCAGAACCTCCTCGCCGAGGCCGCGCTGTCGTACCTCGGCCTCGGACCCGCCCCGCCCGCGCCGACCTGGGGCCGCATGCTGTACGAGGGCCGGCCGTACTACCGCACGTCGCCTCACCTCGTGCTCGCGCCGGGGATCGCGATCCTCCTCGCGGTGGTCGCGTTCAACCTCGTCGGCGAGGGACTGCGCGACATGTTCGATCCGAAGGAGCGCGCATGAGGATCGCCGCGCTCGTCCTCGTGGTCTGCGCGTGCGGTGCGCCGGACCGCGATCCGCGGTGGCGAGGGGCCGGCGCCAAGACGCCGCGCAGAGGCGGCACGCTACACGTGGCGACGAACGATCAGATCAAGTCCCTCGATCCCACGTTCGCGAACGACGAGGTCTCGACCTATGCGGCGCAGCCGCTGTTCGCGACGCTGGTCACCTACGCACCGACCAGTGCGGAGCTCGTCCCGGATCTCGCGGAGCGCTGGGAGCTCGACGCAGATGGGGTGACGTATCGGTTCCACCTGCGCGACAAGCTCGTCTATGCCGACGGCACGCCGATCGTCGCCGGGGACTTCAAGTACTCGCTCGAGCGCGCGCTGCGCGCCGCCGACTCGCCGTTCTACCCCTATCTCGTCGACGTCGTGGGCGCGGGCGACGTCATCCAGGGCAGGGCCACCGACTGCGCCGGCATCGTCGCCATCTCCGAGCGCGAGCTGCAGATCCGTCTCGTGCGGCCATCGCCATCATTCGTGTTCATCCTGACGATGAAGTTCGCGACTCCGCAGCGCGCGGAGTGGGTCGCGCAGTGGGGCGACCAGCTCAGGCGGCACCCGCTCGCCTCCGGCCCGTTCATCCGCGGCGACTGGGACGAGGGCACGAAGATCTCGTTCGTGCGGAACACGCACTACTGGGATCCATCCCAGCCCTACCTCGACAGGATCGAGATGCTGGAGAACATCCCGCGCGACACGCAGTTCCTCATGTTCGAGCGCGGCGAGCTCGACACCGCCGAGAGACTCTCGGCACCCGACTATGTGTGGATCGTGGGACAGCCGGCGTGGCAGCCGTATCTGCACCAGACGGCGCTGATGCGGGTGTTCGGCGCGCGGATGAACGTGACGAAGTGGCCGTTCAAGGACGTCCGCGTGCGCCGGGCGCTCAACTACGCGCTCGACAAGTCGCACACGGTGAAGCTCCTCAACAACGCGGCCGTCCCATCGCACGGCATGTTACCGCCCGGCATGCTCGGGCGCGACGATGGCCTCGTACCCTACCCGCACGATCCCGCGACAGCGCGCAAGCTCCTCGCGGAGGCCGGCGTGCCTCCGGGCACCGAGCTCACGTATGTGACGCAGAACGACGAGCAAGGCGAGACGCTCGCCGCGTCGCTCAAGGGCGATCTCGAGGACGTCGGACTCATCGTCAACGTGCAGCTCGTCTCGTTCGCCACGCTGTCGACGATCAGCGGCAGCGTCGATGGCCCGGACTTCTCGATCACGAGCTGGGTCGGCGACTATCCGGATCCGACGAACTTCCTCGACGTGCGGTTCCACTCGCGCGCGATCGCCGACGAGAATGCCACGAACGACACCCGCTATTCGAACCCCGAGCTCGATACGCTGCTCGATGCCGCCCGCGGCGAGCTCGATCCAGCGAAGCGCACCGCGATGTACAAGCGGGCCGAGCGCATCCTCTACGACGACGCGCCGTGGATCTACGACTACCACCCGGTGACCACCGAGGTGACGCAGCCGTACGTGCGGGGCTTCGAGCTGCACCCGATCTGGGTCCGGGACTACACGCACACGTGGCTCGATCTCGACGCGAACGGGGAGCGCATCCCGCGATGATCCGCCTCGTCGCACGCCGCATCGGTTGGGCGCTCGTCGTGATCTGGTTCGTGATCACGGCGACCTTCCTCCTGACCGCTGCGATCCCCGCGGATCCGGCGAAGGCGCTGCTCGGTCCGCACGCCGACGAGGCTGCGGTCGAGCGCGTCCGCGCACACTACTGCCTCGATCGCGGCCTGTTCGCGCAGTACGGGTGCTGGGTCGGCAGTGTCATCAAGGGCGACCTCGGCGAGAGCTACCGGAGCAAGCGCCCGGTCACCGAGATCCTCGCGGATCGGATCTGGCCCACCGTGCAGCTCGCGCTCGCGGCGATCTTCCTGCAGCTCGTGATCGGCGTGCCGCTCGGCATCCTCGCCGCCGTGCGCAGGCGGCGGTGGCCAGATCGCGCGACCACCGTGGTCACCTTGCTCGCGCAGAGCGCGCCCCAGTTCTTCCTCGGCACGCTGATCCTCTACGTGTTCGCTTATCGCTTCGGCTGGTTCCCGATCAGCGGCTACGGCGAGCCGGGGCTCGACCGCCTCTGGCACCTCGTCCTGCCCGCGTGCACGCTCGCGTCCGTCGGCATCGCGTACTACGCGCGCGCCATCCGCTCGGAGCTCGGCGACGTGCTCGGCGAGGACTACATCCGCACGGCCCGCGCGAAGGGCGTGTCGGAGCGCACGGTCGTGCTCAAGCATGCGCTGCGCAACTCGCTCGGTCCGCTCGTCACGCTGATCGGCCTCGACCTCGGCGTGCTGCTCGGCGGTGCCGTGGTGGTCGAGGCGATCTTTGCCTGGCCGGGCCTGGGCCGCGAGGTCCTTCAGGCGGTGCTCGAGGTCGACTTGCCGCTGATCCTGGGTACGGTGGTGGTCGCTGCGGTCGCGATCGCGGTCGCCAACATGCTCGTCGATCTCGTTCTGATATGGCTCGATCCGAGGCTGCGTGACCGCTGAACCGGAACCCGCGAACGAGCCAGGTCGCGCGCGCAGGTTCGTGATCCTCCTCGGCTGGGTCAGCCTGTTCGCCGACCTCTGCTACGAGGGCATGCGCGGCGCGATCGGCCCGTACCTCGCGATGCTCGGCGCGAGCGCCACGGTCGTCGGCGTACCTCGCGATCGGCGGCATCGCGATGTGGTCGCTTGCGCGATCGGCGACCGAGTCGATCGGCAAGGCGATGATCGCCACGCTCGTACCGCGCGGCGAGCGCGGCCGCGCATACGGGCTCTACTACCTGATCTGGGGTCTCGCATGGTGGGCCGGCAGCCTGCTGCTCGGCGCGCTCTACGATTACGGCCGTGGATTCGCGTCGATAGTCGCTACCTCAGCGCTTGTCGCAGGCGCCAGTGTCGTCCTCGTGGCATCGCGCAATCGGTCGGACTGACATCGGCGCGGGGTGTGCAGCAATGTCTCTCGTCCTGAAGGAGAGACCGTCATGGAAATTCCTACGGAGATCACGTTCCACGACCTGCCCAGCAGCGAAGCCGTCGAAGCCTCCATCCAGCGCTGGGTCGCTCGCCTCGAGCACGTGGCGGAGCGCATCTCGTACTGCCGCGTGTTCGTGATGCAGCCCCACGGCCGCCAGCGCACCGGTAAGGATTTCGAGGTTCACGTTCACCTTGCGATTCCCGGGGACGAGATTGCCGCGTCGCACATCCATGGCGAGGACGTCTACGTCGCAGTCGCGGATGCGTTCCGCGCTGCGCGCCGCCAGCTCCTCGATCGGCGCTCGGTGCGCCGCAGCCACACCCGGCCATCGCAGCTCTCGGCCTAGGGCGCCCCGGCCGGACGGACGGCGACGAATCCACGCGACCGTGCTTCCAGAAAGATGAGCCCCGAAGTTCTCGAAGGCCCTAAGGAGAGGCTTTCTCCTGCTGGAGAAGACTCTGCTTCGGGACCTTCGGGGCC
>JBBRBG010000232.1:0-13581 GCA_038206055.1 Haliangiales bacterium | reverse complement strand
TTGCCCCTCGGGCCCGCCGTGGAAGTCCACCACCACCGGACACGGTCCCGCGCAGCTCGCGGGGCGTCGTACGAACATCGGGATGGTCGTCCCATCGCGCGCCGGATACGACTCGAGCGTCACCTTCGCGAACTGCGTGGTGTCGACCTCCGGCGTACTCGCGATGCGCCACGTCGTGGTCTTGCGGGTCTTCCAGTCGTAGACCACCGCCTGCGGAACCAGGTTCGCGCTGTCGATCGCGAACTGTGCGTAGGTTCCGGTACGCGACAGGCCGGCGACGATCACGTTGTCGGCTGCCGGCAGCTTCGGGAGTGCGACCGGCTTCAGGCTCTTCGCATCGAGGATCAAGAGCCGCGCGAAGCCGTCCTCGTTGACCCGGTAGTAGATGCGGGTGCGCGCCTCGTCGATCGAGTAGCCCTCGACGTCATGCTTGATGTCGGGCGTGACCGGTGTGAACAATTTGCCATCGAACGCGTACAGCCGCTGGAAGTCGCCGAGCTTGTCGGTGCGCACGAGCACCTGGTTCGGCTTCGGCCCGTAGGCCACGTCGAACTCGAACACTTCACCCTGGCCCATGAGCGGAGTCAGGGCCTTGGTCGTGGTGTCGTACTGGTAGACCTCGTTCTGCGCGTTGCCCAGCTGCTTGACGAGGAGCCACTCCGCTCCGCGGTGATCCGCGACCGACCACAGGCCTGGCGTATCGAACACGAGCTCGGCCTTGTCGGCCGCGATGTCGTAGCGATAGATCGCGTACGAGTCCGCCGTGATGTCGTTCGCGGTGTAGACGAGCGACTTGCCGTCCTCCGCGATGAACTGCAGCGCCGTCTGCACTTTCGGCGTGTGGTGAATGATCTTGAGCGGTCCGCCCTCGATCGAGAGCAGATAGAGGCCGGGATTCTCCGCACCGCCGATATCGCGGCTAACTACCAGCCACTTGTCATCGGGCGTGATCGCGATCGCCGAGGTCTTGTCCTCGCCGGCGGTGAGCTGCACCGCGAACTTCATCGGGCCGTCCTGGCGCCACACCTGCGTCGTCCCGGTGACGCGCGTGTTGAACACCATGCGATCGCCCTTCGACGTGAGGATGCCGCCGCCGGCGCCACGGGTGTCCAGCATCGTCTGGATCTTCCGGGACACGCGCTCGTCGAGCGGCTTCGGCGCGAACTCCGCGATCAGCTCCGCCGTGACGCTCTCCGCGCCGAGTCCGGAATAGCCCGAAGCCGCCGATGCCCGTGGAGGCGGCGGCGGCTTCGAAGTAGCGAACGGATCGATCCTCGGCCGGCCCGAGTCAGCGATCGCGAGGGAGGAGACCAGAGCCAGCCCGAGGCAGATCGACGTCCGGATCATGCCCGGACGCTACTACATCACGACGTGACCGCGGTGCTCGCGCTCGAGGGCGCGCTTCAGCTTGTCGAGGGCCGAGTTCTGGATCTGCCGGATGCGCTCGCGCGACAGGTGATACTGGTCACCGATCTCGCGGAACGTCCGCTCCTCGTCGTCGCCGAGCCCGAACCGCTTGGTCAGGACGTCGGCCTCGATGGGGGACAGATGATGCAGGAGGCGCGTGACCTGCGAGGTCAGCGTCGCCGTCGTCATGTCGTCCTCGGGCGAGTGCTCCTCGGAGTCCGGATCGGCCATCGTCTCGCCGAAGCTGCGGTCATCGTCATCGTGGACCGGCCGGTCGAGCGACATCGGCTGTCCCATGATGTAGCGGTGCATCTGGTTCAGCTTTGCGAGCGGAACCCGTGCAGCCTTGGCAAGCTCCTGCGGCGTGGGCGGGCGCCCGAGCTCGCCGACCAGCGCCTGGCGCACCTTCTCGAGCTGCTGCTGCGCCTCGAGCATGTGCACCGGGATGCGGACGGCGCGCGCCTTGTCCGCCAGCGCGCGACCGATCGCATGCCGGATCCACCAGCACGCGTACGTCGAGAACCGGAGGCCACGGCGATAGTCGAACCGCGCGACCGCGTGCATCAGGCCGAGGTTGCCTTCCTGGATCAGGTCCGCGAGCGGCATTCCGCCGCGGTCGTACCGGCGCGCCATCGTCACGACGAGGCGCAGGTTCGCGCGCACGAACTCGTCGCGCAGATTCATCGCATCGCGATGCGCCTGACGGACCTCATCGAAGTACGTGCCCGCATCACGGGCCGAGCCATCGGTCCACCAGGTCTCGGTGCCGGCGCCCGCCGCCTCGCGCGCGCGGAACAGCTCGCGCACGGCGGCATCGATATGCACGCGATCGAGATCGAGCTTGCGCATCTCGAGAGCCGCATCGCGCGCGCATGCACGAAGCTTCTTGCACAGCTTCTCGTCCTTGCGCGCCTTCTTCGACTTCAACATCTCATCGAGGACCTTCTGGAGCTTCGGGAACTCCACCGGCGCCTCGAGGTTCGGGGTGATCAGCGCGAGCAACGGACGCACCACGTCCGGCCGCGAGAGCACGCGCTCCCACGTCAGGATCTCGGTGTCCTCGATGCCCTGGCTGAGCTCGCGCTCGTCCTCTGGCGTGAGCAGCTCGTGCGCTGCGAGCTGACGGAAATATGCCGCGAGGTGATCGTCCGAGTCGGGCGAGCGCATCGGGCGCACGGCCTTCACCGGCGCTACCACGACAGGCTCGATCTCGGGAGCGAGCGTGGTTGCCACAGTGCCGGCGGCACCCGCGCGATTCTGACGCGAAGGTGCCGGACGGTGAGGACGAACGGTCCCTGTGGCCGTGGTCGTCCCACGCGCGGGGCGCTGCGGGCGACGTGCTGTATGGGTGGTGGCCATGGCGGTGTTACTCCTAATCCTCTGTTGAGACGTCGCTGGGATCGGAACCGTTGCATTAACGGTTCTGTTCCTTCACACGCAGTACGAGCGAGGACGCTTGCCCGTTACATGTGCACGTTGCGCACCGATCCTCGTGTGAACTAGCCGACCGTCCGGGTAGGACAGATCGCCACAGCAGAATCAGCTGCTTGGCGGATCGGCTATTTCCCGAGGGTGGAAAACAGCGGCTGCGCACTCTAGATCGGAACGCACTTTTGTCCAGGACAAATGATCTGGGTGTCAGCTTCCGTGACAACCGTCGACGACGCGACAGCCCCTGCGACATCCTGCGTCACCGACGAGGATTCGCGGCATCGGCGTGCGTAGGAGCACTTACGCCGAGGTTTTTTCGGCAGCAGTCGTACTGTTCTCGGCGCCGATATGGCGCACGAGTCGATCGAGCAGCGCTGCCTGATCGGGGTGGATGATCCGGCGCGCACGCGTGATCTCGATGAACTCGGCCTTGTCGACTTCGCACGATGCGCAGCGCGGTGACGCACCCTCCGGCGCCTTTCCCGCGAACCCGTGGACGCGCTTCTTCGATCGCGTGTAGTCGACGTAACCGAGATCCGCGAGCGGCTCCGTGTAATCGAGCCCGGTCTCCTCGCGCGTCTCGCGGCGCGCGGTGTCTTCCATCGTCTCGTCTGGATCCGGCGCGCCCTTCGGGATGCCCCATGGCGCGCGGCGGTTGTAGTTGCCGGCGGGATGCACGAGCAGCACCTCGATCGCTTCGCCGACGTAGCGGTAGAGCAGGGTGCCCGATGACAGCTTGCCGCGTGCTTCGGACATCCCACTTGACCGTGCGGCGCTCCGGGGGCCGATGCAAGCTTCTTGCGGTCGTTTCCAGGAATCTCAGCCAGTTGCCATCCCCGGTGGCTCGCCGGTGGTTGCCGCTCGGAGCCTCGTGTACCGTCGATCCAGATGAGCCAAGATCAGCGCCAGGCGTGGTTCGCGCGGATGATGGAATCGGGTCTCGAGCACTCGATCTTCAAGCCGAGTGACGTCCTCGCCCACGCGACGCCCGACGTTCTCGCTTCCCACCTGCCGGCAGATCTCCTGTCGAAGGTACTCACGGCCTCGCTCGCCGCCGGCTCGATGACGCCCGAGCGCGTACTCGAGACCGTCACCCCCGAGCTGCTCGCCAAGCACCTCCCCCACGACGTCCTCTGGGCGTGTATCGCGGCCGCGGCCGCTCGCGCCGGAGTCTCGACGTCGTGAACATGAAGGCGTTCTTCGTCGCAGCGCTGCAGTCAGCGCTGGACCTCGGCATCGGCACGCCGGAGGACGTGCTCAAGCACGCCACGCCGGATCTGCTCGCCGAGCACCTGCCGAGGCCCCTGTGGGCTCGCTTGCTGACCGCGTGCGTCGGCGCGCCAAAGGTCGATGCGCAGCTTGTCGTCGAGACGGTCGGTGTCTCGAACCTGTGCGAGTACACTCCGGCGACCGCGATCTGGGCGTGTATCGCCGAGATCGCGGCGCGCACCCTTGGCGGTGCGGTGCCGATCGCCAGGCCTGTCGTGACGGGACCAAAGGCCCTGACCTCGTCGAGCGCGGCGGGCCCGGTTGCGGGCCATCCCACTCCGGCGAAGGGCACGCCCGTGAAGCCGCTCTCGATCGGTTCGCCGCCACCCATGGAGACGAAGCCGACGCCGACCCCGCCGCCGGCGAAGGCCGTCGGCACGAACATCCCGGCGCCCGGAGCCTCGGTGCCGATCGGCATCGAGGACGTGGTCGCCGAGCTCGACGCCGAGTCGTCACCGCCGGCGCGCGCGCGCACGCCGACGGGCCAGCGGTTCCGTCAGACCAACACGAACATCGGCCGGCTCGCGCAAGCGAACCAGCAGCAGCAGCGCCGCCCGCAGGCACAGGCCGCGGTGGCGCCACCCGAGGTTCCGCAGGCGCGTCCGCGTCGTGGCGAGACCGAGATCGAGGTGGAGATCGAGACCGACGTGAAGTCGTCTGATGACTGGCGCACTGCGCTCGCGGTCGAGGACGAACAGCTCGTCGATTGGTCGTCGTCGGAGGAGACCATGACAACGACCGAAGGCGACGCGCACTCGCGCAAGCGCTGAGCTCGCCCGAGCGGCTTCCGTGACAGCGATGTCCCGGATGTCCGCGATCCGCGCAACGCGCGACGCCTAACCTTTCACGATGATTGCCGCCACCACCGTGGCACGTGACGTGGACCACGATGCAGACATGCTCGTCGCCCTTGTCCTCGCTCGCGTGATCGCCGAGGCCGGCTCGCCGGCGCCGAATCTCGACGACGGCGACATCCTTTTGATCAAACGCGGCTGCGGCGAGTGCAACGCGCAGCGGCCGGTGCGCGGCGACTGGCTGACCGTGATGGGCGTGGTCCTCCTCACGTTGCGACGCAAGCGCCGGCGTCGGTGATAGCGTCGGGGCATGCGCTCCCTCCGCCTCGTGCTGCTGATCGCTCTCGTGTCGTGCGGCGGCTCGCAGTCGCCTGCGTCCAGCTGGAACCGTCCGGACTCCAACGGCTGCATCACCGAGAACCACATGTTCAGCCCGCCGACCACCGAGTGCACGGCGCGCGACGATGACAAGGACGACGACGACAAGGACGACGACGACGACGACGACAAACCGGCGAAGCCGAAGATCGCGACCATCGGAAAGGGCGGCTGGTGGTGCTTCGCGAACGCCGAGTTCGGCGCGTGCTCGCGGCGCCCCGGCGTCTGCGAGGCCGACCGTACCGGCGCGAATCGCAACGCACCGGCCGACCAGCAGTTCCAGGCGTGCGGGTTCCGCCCGACCGCGGCGCTGTGCTCGCCGATCGCGTGCTTCACGACCCCGAACGCGTGCGCGCACTACGAGCGCGGCGTCGGGCGCGACGGCACGGCTTGCGAAGCTCGCGACTAGGTAGACACGTCGATCGCGAGCACGCCGTCGGTGAGCTCGACCCGATCGATGAACATATGATCGATCTCCTGGTGAGCGCGCCCATATGCACCGCCTTCGTACATGGTGCGAAAGCCGGCGCGGATCGCATCGAGGATCTGCCGGCGCGTGGCACCGCCCCCGGTCTGGATCGTCCCGGCGTACGGCTTGTCGAACGGGTACAGGAGCGTGAACTTCAGCTCGGGCTCGTCGGTGATGACCTCGTCGAGCTCGGTGAGGGGCACATCGAGGTGGACGAAATCCGCGCTATCGACGCGCAGGGGAACTTCGAGGATGACCTTGCTCTTCATAATCTGAGCAGCGCGGCTGCGTGGGACAGGTTTAGCAGCTTGCGCTTGTTCAGGGTGTTTGACAGCGCCTCGCGGACCGACTCACTGTGGTCATACACGCGGGTGGTGGCGTAGAACAGCTCCACGGCGGTGCGGTCGAGCTGCGCGACATCCGCGGTCGGCGTGAACCCGGGGTGGGCGAGCAGCAGATACCGGAGCAGGGCGACGCGAAGGAGGAGCTTCATCGCGTGCTCGAGCAGCGTCGGCGAGAGCGGGTACCAGTCCTGGAGCCAGTAGTTCGCCGCATAGCGCTCGAGGTACTGCTCGAGCCGCTCGGCCTGCAGCGCGGACATCGCCTTGCGCCTCTCGATGTGCCCCTCCCAGATCCGCTGCGGCCCCATCGCCATCAGCTGTTTCCACGGATCGCCCGGATCGGGGACGCCCGCGACTTCTCCCAGATGCCTCGTGATCGTTCCCACCACGCGCGCGAACGCCGGTGCTGCGGTGAGCCGCGACTGGATCATGCCCATCACCGACGTGAGGGCCGCGCCATCGATCGGGCTCGCCTGGAGCTGCGCGTGCAGCTCGGCCATCATCTCGGGCCGCCGGCTCGCGACGAGCTCGTGCACCAGCCGCTCGGGCTCGTGCGTCCTCGCGTCGCGGTGGTAAAACGACCCGACCCTCTCGCCGAGCGCCGCGATCGCGTACAGCCGGCTCGCGATCGGCACGGACGTATCCCTGCAGATGGCGATCAGCGCGTTGCGAACGTGGACGAACGGGGTCAGGTACGGCACCTCGTCGTCGGGCGTGACCTCGAACCGGATATCGATCCGGCCGAACGGCTCGGGGGTCGACGGCACCACGACCTCCGTCGCGTCTCCGAGCAAGCACAGGCGGACCACCTCGGGGCACGACAGTCGCCCCGTCAGCTCGTAGCTATCGGCAAGCCGGTTGATGAACCGCGGGTACCCGGAGCAGATGTCGGGAAGCACCTTCTCGCCGAGGCGGGCATGCAGCGAGCACAGCCCCTCGGGAGCGAGCTGCGGGCATTTTCCATCGCTCTTGCGCTTCGCGATCACGAGCAGCGATCCGCCGCGCCCATCGGGGATGCGCTTGGTCATCTCGTCCGCGGCCGGTCCGATCGCGTCGGTGAGCCGCTGATGATCCTCGGGCGAGATCGGGATGTCCCACCCGGCGCAGCACGTGTCCTCGCAGTCCCCGCCCAGACAGCGGAACTGCGTCATGTACGGCGCGGCGACGAGGGTGTCCATCCGGGCCCGACTATAGGTCAGGCACACGCGAGAACGGCCGGCTACCTCGTCGGTAACCGGCCGTTTTCTTGGTGGGCGATGAGGGGATTGAACCCCCGACTTATTCCGTGTGAAGGAATCACTCTCCCGCTGAGTTAATCGCCCGGGAAGGGCAACTTGAGTACCGCCCCGGCAGGGCGGCGTCAAGCCTGTCTGATTTCTCACCGAGGGCTGCCGCGGGGGGGCCGGGCGGCCATGATACGACGGCAGGCATGGAACGCAGCATCGTGCGGACGTCGGCGGCTCCGGCGGCGATCGGCCCGTATTCGCAGGCCGTGGTCGTCCCGATCGGGGACGGGAAGCGAATG
This sequence comes from Haliangiales bacterium, assembly GCA_038206055.1. GTDB lineage: Bacteria > Myxococcota_A > Polyangia > Haliangiales > Haliangiaceae > JABFXX01. The sequence goes on along the minus strand of JBBRBG010000232.1, from coordinate 5,967 downwards.
ATGTTCTGCAGCGGTCAGATCCCGCTGAACCCGGTCACGGGGCTGATGGTCGAGGGGGACGTGGAGGCCCAGACCCGGCAGGTGCTCGAGAACCTCAATGCGGTGCTGGCGGCGGCGGGCGGCTCGTTCGCGAACGTCGTGAAGACCACGATCTTCCTCGCCGACATGGGCGACTTCGCGGCGGTGAACGGCATCTACGGCGAACGGTTTTCCTCGGATCCGCCGGCGCGCGCGACGGTGCAAGCCGCGCGGTTGCCCAAGGATGCGCGCGTCGAGATCGACGCGATCGCGATTCTCTAGCCACGGAGGCGTATGTCGTCGCAGATCGAATCGGTCCTGACCGAGACGCGCAGCTTCCCGCCACCCGATGCGTTCGCGCGGGCGGCGCGGGTCAAGAGCCTCGCCGAGTACGAGGCGCTGTACGCGCACGCGGAGCGGGACCCCGAGGGGTTCTGGGCCGAGGTCGCGGGCGAGCTCGCCTGGGAGAAGCGATGGGACCGGGTGCTGGAATGGAAGCTGCCGGATGCGAAGTGGTTCGTCGGAGGGCAGCTCAATGCGAGCGTGAGCTGCGTGGACCGGCACGCGACGGGCCCGCGCAAGAACAAGGCGGCGATCCTGTTCGAGGGGGAGCCCGGCGACACGCGGGTGATCACGTACGGTCAGTTGCACCGCGAGGTGTGCAAGGCGGCGAACGCACTGACCGCGATGGGCATCGAAGCCGGGGACTTCGTCGCGATCTACTTGCCGATGATCCCCGAGGCGGCGATCGCGATGCTCGCGTGCGCGCGGATCGGGGCGCCGCACACGGTGGTGTTCGGCGGGTTCTCGTCGGAGGCGCTCGCGGATCGCATCAAGGACTGTGCGGCGAAGGCCGTGATCACGGCGGATGGAGGGTGGCGACGCGGCGCGGTCATTCCGCTCAAGGACAACGTCGACAAGGCGATCGAGGGGACGGCGGTCGAGCACGTGCTCGTGGTGAAGCGCGCAGGCAACAAGGTCGTGTGGGGCAAGCGCGACGTGTGGTGGCACGACGCGGTGGACACGGCGTCGGCGAAGCACGCGCCCGAGGCGTTCGATAGCGAGCACCCGCTGTTCTCGCTGTACACGAGCGGCACCACCGGCAAGCCGAAGGGGATCCTCCACACCACGGGCGGATACCTGACGAACGCCGCGTACACGACGAAGCTCGTATTCGACCTTCGCGACGACGACGTGTTCTGGTGCACCGCCGATATCGGCTGGGTCACCGGGCACAGCTACGTGGTCTACGGGCCGCTCGCGAACGGCGCGACGGTGATGATGTACGAGGGCGCGCCGAATGCGGCGCGCACGAAGGAGTTCACGTCGGGGCGTGATCCGGGGGCGGGGCTCGACCGGTTCTGGGACATCATCGAGCGCTGGGGCGTCACGGTGTTCTATACGGCACCGACGGCGATCCGCGCGTTCATGAAGTGGGGCGATCAGTATCCGGCGGCGCACGATCTATCGTCGCTGCGCCTGCTCGGGTCGGTGGGCGAGCCGATCAATCCCGAGGCATGGATGTGGTACCGCAAGGAGATCGGCGGGGACCGCTGCCCGATCGTCGACACGTGGTGGCAGACCGAGACGGGCTCGATCATGATCTCGCCGTTGCCAGGCGCCACCCCGACGAAGCCGGGCTCGGCGACGCGGCCCCTCCCGGGCATCAGCGTGGACGTGGTGACGAAGGATGGCGTACCCGTCGGCAAGAACCAGGGCGGGTTCCTGGTGATCACGCGGCCGTGGCCGTCGATGCTGCGCACGATCTGGGGCGATCACGACAGGTTCAAGGCGACGTACTTCGGCGAGGTCGAGGGCGTGTACTTCGCCGGCGATGGCGCGCGCAAGGACGCGGACGGCTACTTCTGGATCATGGGGCGCGTCGACGACGTCATCAACGTCGCCGGGCACCGGCTGTCGACGATGGAGGTCGAGAGCGCGCTGGTCAGTCATCCGAAGGTCGCCGAGGCCGCGGTCGTGGGGCGGCCCGATGACCTGAAGGGGCAGGCGATCGTCGCGTTCGTCACCCCGCGCTCGGGGTTCGTCGGCGACGATGCGCTCGCGAAGGAGCTGCGCGAACACGTGGCCAAGCAGATCGGGGCGCTGGCGCGGCCCGAGGAGATCCGGTTTGCCGAGGCCCTGCCGAAGACGCGCTCGGGCAAGATCATGCGGCGCCTGCTCCGCGAGGTGGCCTCCGGCTCGAAAGCGCGCGGCGATACGACCACGCTTGAAGACCAGGGCGTGCTCGAAAAGCTCGCCCAGTCGTTTGCATCTGACGACTGATTACTACAATTGTAGGAATGCCCGCGCACCCGAGCGCGGTTGAGGGAGTCCCATGAAGTCCGTCCTCCTCGCCGTCGCTCTGTTGCTCGCGCCCAGCTGCTCGAAGAAAGCCGGTGATGCCGGAGCGGGCTCCGCGGAGAAGCTCGTCATTCCGCCGTACACGCCGGCCGCCGACGTGCCTGCGCCGATCAAGGCCGCGATCGCCGCGCCCGATCGCACCGACAAGGACCGTGCCCTCGATGCCGGTCGCAAGCCCGGCGAGGTGTTCGCGTTCTTCAAACTCGCGCCGGGCCAGAAGGTCGGCGAGGTGTTCTCGGGTCCGGGCTACTCCACGGAGTTGATGGCTCGGATCCTCGGATCCGAGGGCAAGCTGTACGCGCAGAACACGAAGGAGATCCTCGACAAGTTCGCGCGCAAGCCGCTCGACGAGCGCCTCGCGAAGGTGTTCATGGCCAACACGAAGGCGATCGAGGCGCCGACCGAGACGCCGTTTCCCGTGGGGCCCGGCGAGCTCGATGCCGTGATCTGCATCCTGAACTATCACGACTTCGTATGGCAGAAGGTCGATCGCGCGAAGGTCAACACCGCCGTGCTCGCCGCGCTCAAGCCCGGCGGTATCTACGGCGTCGTCGATCACAGCGCGAAGGCAGGCACGGGCCTCGCCGACGTGGAGTCGTTGCACCGTATCGACGAGGACACGTTGAAGCAGGAGATCCTCGCCGCGGGCTTCAAGCTCGATGCCGAGAGCGACGTGCTGCGGAATCCGGCCGATGCGCGCGATTGGAACAGCTCGCCGAAGGCCGCCGCCGAGCGTCGCGGTCAGAGCGATCGATTCACGCTCCGGTTCGTGAAGCCCTAGCTCACACGTCGAGCACGGTCATTCCTGACCGGAGGTCTCGGCGTCGAGCGACGGATCGTGCTCGACATCTTCGGGATCGACGATGGTGGGCGAGGGCGCAGGCGACGGAGTCGTCGCAGCGAGCGGCGTGACGACGAGCGGGTTGACCTTCGAGGTCTTCGCGACGTACGTGCAGAGTGCGCCGACCACCTGATCGTGCGCCTTGCGGACCGCTGCCTTCGAGAGCGGGCGCTTGGTGTTCGTCACGAGCGCGAATGCGAGCGGATGATCCGGATCGACATCGACGAGGCCCGACATCGCGATCGCCGTGGACAGCGTGCCGGTCTTGCCGCGCACGCGCGCGCTGATCTCGGCGCCGCGCACGCGGTGGCGCAGGGTGCCGTCGGTGCCGGCGATCGACAGCGAGCTGGTCCATGCGGCGCCGAGCGTTGGGTCGGAGTCCTGCGCGTAGCCAGAAGCGCTGCGGACGATCGATACGAGCTCGATCGGGGAGATCTTCGTGCGGTACGACAGGCCGGAGCCGGTATCGACGAACAGGTCGGCCTTCGCGATGTGCGGGCGCCGTGCGAGCCACGTGTACATCGCGTCGAGTGCGAGCTCCATCGAAGGCGGCTGGCGGCGCGTGAGTGCAGCGGCGGTCATGATCACGCGGTCGGCGAGCCAGTTGATGCTCCACTTGTTGACGCGCGTGACGATCTCGGAGAGCGGACGCGACTCGTGGCGACCGAGCTCGATCGGCAGCGTGCCGGAACCGACAGCCTCGCCAACGAAGTCGCCGAGCTCGAGGAACTTGAGGTCGCCGGCGACGTGGATGTTGTGCGCGGCGAGCGCGCCCTTGAGCGCATACGCGGCGGTGGCCGTGCGCTCCTTCGTGGCGATCGGGAACATGGTCGCGCCACCGAGGCCGATGGTGCCGCCGATCGTGAGATGGATGCGCGGCAGGCCGGCCGGGTTCTTCGTGGTCTCGACCTTGTAGGTCAGGCGCGGGCGCATCGCGCGCTTCGCGGTCTTCGCAGTGACGGTGACGAACACCTGCTCTGCGCCCATCGGGACCGTGGCGGTCGGAGCGGTGCCGGGCTCGCCGGCGGTGATCTCGATCGGGATCACGGCGCGGTAGATGCCATCGCGCGTCGGATCGCTGCCAATGACGACGCTGCCTTCGATCGTGGTGATGCCGCGCTCGGAGACGGCCTGCGCGATCTCGACGAGGTCGGCCGAGGTCAGCGTTGGGTCGTAGCTGCCGAGCAGATAGACGTCGCCGTGGATGACGCCCGCATCGGGCGCGGCGCCGAGGAGCCGCGTCGGATAGCGAAACGTCGGGCCCAGGAGCTCGAGGGCGGTGGCGGTCGAGATCATCTTCACGTTCGACGCCGGGTTGAACGCCTCGTCGGCGTTGATCGCGAACACGGGCTGACCGGTGCGCGCGTCGGCGACGTAGAGGCCGGTGTCGCCGTTGCGCAGCGGGCCGCGCAGCAGCTTCGCGATCTTCGTCGCGGCCTCTTCCTCGAAGGTGAGCGAGGTTGCCTTCGCGAGCAGCTCCTTGATCGGGCGCAGGTCGGCGCCGATCGCGATGGTCGCGTGCGCGCCATCGGTGCCAACGGCCACGGGCTTCGCACGCACGGCGGCGACCTTGGTAGCGGTGCGTGCCTTGAGGCGGAGGTTCGCCTTCGGGGTCGCGCCAGCGGTCGCGCTGGTTCCGAGCACGAGGATGGCGAGGAGGGCGCGGCTCATGGTGCTCATCGCAGGCCTCGCAGCATCACGTAAGTGGCGCCTTCGCCGCCGTCGGCGGGGGCTGCGGTGGACAGTGCGTGGATGAGACCGGAGAGCGGGCCCAGTAATTCACCCAGAACGGCTTCGCGCAGCGGCGCACCGTGCTCCGAGTGTGTGCCCTTGCCATGCACGATCAGTACGCACCGGCGACCGATCCGGTTTGCTTCGAGCATGAAGGCGCGCAGCTGTTGCAGTCCCTTCTCGACCAGCTCGCCGTGCAGATCGAGCGTCTGCTCCGCGTGGATCTTTCCGGTGCGGAGCTCCTGGACCTGTGTGCGCGACACGCCGGGACCGCGCGCGGCGTAGCGCTGACCATCGCCTTCGACCGTGAGCGAGACCTGCGGCGGCAGCTCCACGATCCTCACCACCGATGGCGGCTTCACCACCGGCACGCGATCGCGGCCGGATAAGGGTGTGGCACCTCCGATCGCTTCCATGAACAACGCCTGGTCCTCGGGGGACACCAGGGGTCGTTTGGGGCGCATTCCTAGATTGTGTACTGCGGACGCCGTCTGGCCGCCAGAAATCTGGATCACGTTGAATTTGGCAACGCGGCCCGGCTTGCGAGGACCTCGCCGGAACGGGCAAGGTCCGGCGGATGCCCTCCTGTCCCCGCGTCGCGTACTTCTGCATGGAGTACGGCCTGGATCCCGCGTTTCCGATCTATGCCGGCGGCCTCGGCATCCTCGCCGGAGACCACATGAAGTCCGTCGGTGACCTCCGGGCACCGGTGACCGGTGTAGGTCTGCTCTGGGACGAGGGCTACACGCAGCAGGTACTGGCCGCCAGGGGAGGCCTGGAAGACCAGTATCCGAAGACCCAGCGCGACGCGGTGCGCCGTGTCGAAGCGCGTGTCGAGGTCACGGTGAAGGGCAAAAGCGTTCCGCTCCGCGCCTGGAAGGTCGAGAGGTACATCACATCGAACCTCTACCTCCTGGAGCCCGAGCGCGAGGCGGATCGGTGGATCACCGCCCGCCTCTACGGTGGGGGGACCGAGGATCGGCTGGCGCAGGAGATCGTGCTCGGCGTCGGTGGCG
>JBBRBG010000231.1:0-13829 GCA_038206055.1 Haliangiales bacterium | reverse complement strand
GTATTGGGCAAGCCCATCGGCATCGGTACACCTGAGATCCGCACGCTGCGTCCATTGCTCGCGCGAACCTGTTTCCGGAACGTCCAGTGCCCGTTCCGCTTGTCTCGTCGAACGCTCATCCAGAGCCTCCATCCGACGAGCCCTTGCTCCATGCGCTCAACCATGACACGAGCCCAGAGCGACTGAACAGCATGCGCTTACCGAGACGACGATGCGGGATCACGCCGCGACCTGCGAAGTCGTAGACGGTCTTCCGATCGACGCCCAGGAACACGGCGACATCGTCGGCCGTCATCACTTCGTTGCTTGGCTGCGGCGAGGGAGGTGGCAAACCTCGCCCAGCGAGGCGCTGGAATGCGTGGAGACCGGCCGTGCAGATGCCGAGCGTGATCACCTTGACGAGCTCGGTCGGGTCGCCACCGCTGAACTCGATCACATCGGGCTTCTCGGCCAGCGCGAGCTTGCTGGTCACGATGCGAACCTTCGCTCGATCTCGTCGAGGTTGCTTCGCACCCACTCGGCGGCAGCTTCGGTGGACAAGGGCACGAGCGTTTCTGCCAGGTCGATCGCCTCGCGTGACCCCATGAGCTTGGGTCCGAGCTTCATGAGACGCGCGCGTTCCTCTGGTTGGAGCACAGCGGCAACCGCTGCGACCTTCTGCATCAGCGCAGGATCGAGCCTCGGCGTCGCTCGCTCCTTACGTGCCGCCGGGAATGGCACGGCCCCGGCGGGCTTCGTGACCTCGCTTCGGATCATCGCGACCGCATCCTCGACGGTACGGCTAGAGAGGTCGGCGGCGATCGCGTCCGAGTCGCTGTCTTGTAGCAGTACGTCGAGGAACGCTCGTTCATTCGGCGCGAGCTGGCGCTGAATCCTTGCCAGATGGCCCATCGCGTTGGGTTGGCCGGAGGCCTTCTTCGCGCTCCAGTTCTCCATGAGACCTGGAACGTAGGGCGCGATCATCTTCGTGATCGCCTCGATGCCGCTTTGTGGCGTCGCCGGCTCCGCGTCGCCTTCCTCTTCATCGTCGTCGTCTTCTTCTTCATCGCGGTCAGGCAGCGGAAGTGGCAGCGCCACGTTGCGAGGCAATCCCTTGGCCATCGCGATCGTCTTCACCCAATCGGCCTGTGCCTCGCTCACTGCACGCAGCGAATCCGCGCAGGTCCGCGCCATGTGCGTGATCGCCTCGAGGGCGTACCGCAGGTCGTTGCTCTGTCCGCGGTTGGCCGTGAACGCTTGTGGCTCGGGCTCGGCTGCGGCGTTCCGATGCCGCAAGCCCACCTCCACGGTGGTCACGTAGTCGAGGACGTTGCCAACCTCGTCGAGCGCATACACGCGATATGTGTCGGGACCGCAGAGGTCGAGCACATCCTCGGGCGTCACGTCGAGGGGCACTCGCAGCGGCTCGCGATCCGGCCCGTGCACGACACGCGGTCGGCCGCCGGTGTGTCGACACAGCCGCCACGCAAGCGTTCCTTCCGGGTACGAGACGAGGTTGCCGGTCGCATCGCGGGCCAGCGGTGGATGTTCAGGAGTCGGGCTCGTGGTCGTCGCAGCTCTCATGGATCCAACCTACGATCGGGCCTGGACAACCCTTGCCGGGCGAGAAGATCCCGGGTGACCATCGGCTGAATCCCTTGTTGGAATCCTTCTCTAGAACCTTCCGCGAACCCTTTCGCGAACCCTTCTCGAAGCAATCCGCTCCCCCATCCGCGGTCGTTCGCCGCCGCCTTTCTCCCGCTGTTTCCGCGGAAACGGATCATGTACCGCCGCGGTGACATCGGGCAGGTCGCGCGCGCCATGCGGGTGCTGGACGCACTGCGCGGTTTCAGACATGGCCGTCTGCTCTCCGAACTGGCCGCCGAGGTCGACGCGAGCGAACGCACCGTCAAGCGCGACCTCGCCGCGCTCCAGGACTCCGGAATCGAGATCAGCCGGACCCCGATCGAGGGTCGCGCTGCTGCGTGCCTCGTCGAGCGCGCCTACAGCTACGTCGCGATCACCAAGCGCGAGCGGTACACCCTGCTGGCGGTACGCGCGATGTTCGATGTCCTGCGCGGAACTTCGTTCTACGACGATGTCGCGTCAGTCCTGCGCAAGCTCGAACAGCGCATGACCGTGGAGGAACGCGCCGAGCACCAGACGTTCGGGGAGCGATTCGCCTACGTCGCCGATGGCGGCACCAAGGTGTACGAAGGCAAGGAGGACGTTCTCGACGGCCTGCTGACCGGGGTGCTGTCACGCCGCGTTGTGAAGTTCGACTACCGGGACGCGCGCGGTCGGTCGCAGCGTGGCCACCTCGCACCGTTCGCGATGGTGCTCTACAAGCACGGCCTCTACGTGATCGGGTGCCGGCTTCGTCGACCGGATGACGGCGCCAGCATTCCCGATGCCTCCGACGTCGGCGTGTTCGCCGCGGAGCGCTTCGTCTCGGCAGAATTTCTCAAGGGTGCTGCATTCACACCGCCGTCAGACTTCAAGCTCTCCGACTTCCTCCACGATGCTTTCGGTCCGTTCGCAGGAGATCCGAAGGACACCCAGCGCGTCGTCATCGAGTTCGACAAGAGCAAGGCATCCTACGTACGCGCCCGACTCTGGCACAGGACGCAGAAGTTCCACGAAACCCCGGATAGGCTCCGGCTCGAGTTCACGTGCAACAACCTGCGTCCGGTCGTCTCGTGGATCCTCGAGTGGGGCCCGTACGCCAAGGTCATCGAGCCGCGCGAGCTCGTCGAACAGGTCTCGGGCGAGTTGCAGGCCGCGCTCCGACACTACAGTTGAGCTGCGATCACGGTGACTTCAGTAGCCGAGCCTGCGAGAGATCTAGCAGCGCACCGGACCTGCCTTCGCGCCGTATACTGATCGTATGAAGGTGATGCGGTTCTCGGGGTGTTGAGCCGTGCGGTGGAGGACGGCCTGGTTGCGGCGGCACTCGTTGACCGCGATGGCAACACGATCGGTCTCGCGGGATCCATCACCGAAGCGGAGGCGATGCCGCTCGCCGCCCTCGTCGTGTACCGGCTCAAGAGCGGCGACCTCGCATCGCGGCTGCTCGAAGGGGAGAGCCTGTGCTGACGTTGGACGATCGCGACGTCGCCGTGGGCATCGCCAGGCGCCAACTGTTCGTCGTCGCGGTACTCGGACCCTCGCCCCCAGCAACCCTCCCCCTCGTGCACGAGTTGCGCGACGATGTCGAGCGGATGCTTCCGACGAGGGACGACGTAGGGGTACCGCCCCCATGGACCGGAGGAGGCGGTGGATCCGGATCTGGTCCAGCGGAGTTACCGCTGATCGAGTTCGGGGTCACCGTTCGCCGCGAGCGAGGCAAGGCATAGCCATGGTCGCAACTCCAGACCCTTCTCGGTGTCCATGTCGGGTGCTACCGAGGTTGATCGCCGTCCTCTGTAGCCTGGTCGTCGCGTGTGCACACCCCGAGGCCGCGAATCGAAAGCCCCGCGTCGACGACGACCTAGCGACGCGGCTCGTCGCGTGGGACATCGTGCGACGGCGCGCGGAGTCGAACTTGCTGACGATTCCGCTACCGAGCATCGCCTTGCGCGAGGCCGCAATCGGGGTCGACGGGATCCCACAAGTAGCGGTCGTAGCAGTGCCCCGGTTGTCGCCGCACTTCGCCACCGTGGCGATGGCATGGCCGACGATCTGCGAACGGCGAGGAGCGCTTACCGACGACGTGTTCAACTACGCGATGGCGTGGTGTCGGTATGCGCGTGATGGCACAGGCGATCTGGAACGCGGGCTCGCCGGGTTCATGTCCTCAACGGTCCCAGGGCTTCGGGCGGCAGCTCTTGCCGACCTGGTGAACGTCGTCGCGGATGCCCATGATGCCGCGACCGCGATGCGCGTTCTCGACAAGGTCGCCGCGCCGCCGGGCGCCCTCGACAAACTCGCGGCCATCTACAGCGGGCTGGGGCGAGAGGAAGATGAGGCTGTGGTCCGGACCCACTTGCCGCCGCCACCGCCGCCGCAAACGGGTTGCTCGGAGTTGAACACGGCGCTCGAAACGTTCGTGCCGCAGTCGCTGACCAAGATCCGGAACGTCGCGGCCGGGTCGACAAACTGCGCTTCGCTCGCTCGATCACTCGTGTGTCGCATCGCCGTCGTCACCGAAGCCACGCCCATCGAACCGATGTGCGCACGGGCGGCCAGCACGCCACTGGGCGAGCGGGAGACTCGCGAGGCGCATTACCTCGCCGCGTACGCGCAGTGGGGCACCGACTGGTTCGCGGTAGTCGACAATGCAGTGAGAGCGATGCCGGAACCCGGTGCCGAGCAGGTCGCGATCGCGGCCCTGTCCGCATCTCTACGCTCGGGTTGCACGCCGCCTCAACTCCGCGGGGTTCATGAACGGGCCGACCTGCTCCTTCGCGAGCCTGCACACGACGCGCGATGGACAACCACACTACAGTCGCTCGCGACGATCACCCCGAAGATCTGTGAGGGACTACCAGTCGCAGCTCGGACACTGCCGTGAGTCTCGACTCGAACGAGTAGCGGCTTCAGCGACCGCTGCGGTCATCGTGCGACACCCTCCGACTCAGGGGGCAATCGGTATGCGCGCCTGATGATAGATGCGCAGCACCCAGAACGCGTCGCCGTGACGTTGGTAGTAGATGCGTACGGGCGGTACGGGCCAACCGCGGACGACCTCCCCCGTGCTCAGCACTTGCTCGGTACCTTCGAGGTTCCTGGCTGCGAGCTTGTCGATCGTGGCGAAGATGCGCTGACCGAGCTCAGCGGCGGCGGTCGGATTTCGCTCGGCGAGATATCCGATCACAGCGGCGAAGTCATCCTCCGCTTCCGGTGCGAAGTGGATCGTCACCGGCGAAGCAGCGCGTCGATCGTCCCGCGAACCTGCTCGACGCTTCGACCTTTGCCCGCGCGCATCGAAGCGAGTGCCTGCCGCAGGCCCTCCTCCTCGTCGTGCGTGAGCTGAGGAACATCATCCGCGGACTCGACGACATAGCGACCAGCCGGCAGGTCACGAAGCTCCTCGGGGAGATCCGTGCCATTCCAAGTCAAAACGCGTGAGCTGGCCATCGACGTCACTTTATCACGCTGCCACGTCGCTGCCAGAACCTGGATCCGCACCAGCCACTGGCGCAGGTGCTCGTCAGCCAATGAGCCTACCGACGCGAATCGGGAAGCGCTGCGTGCGGGATGCTCAGGTGGAACCGGGTGTTCCCATCGGCGTCAACCACCACCACCCCACCCGCCTTACGAGCCGCGAGCAGGACGCGCGGGATGTCACGATCGAACTCGTCGAGCGTGACTCGCCGCTGCTTCGCCCTTCTCGTCCGTGCCTTCGCCATCCGCCACTCTAGTGTAGCGCCCTGACGATGCAGCGAGAAGCCTCTGGATCACACTGGCGAGCGCGTGGCCAATCAGACGCGGAACTCCGCCCAATGAGCCGTAGCGGACCCAACCCGGGCGGCGAGTCCGCAGTATGGACGTTTCGAAGGTGGCGCAAATCGCGACAGGCGCGCGACGCCCTGCCCGCCGCGGTTCGTCGGACCCGTCTAGGATTCGGATTGCAGATGGTAACGTCTACCGCATGCCACTGCCGGGCGGCCCGAGTGACAAGCTCGGCAATCGATATGAGTTGCGCGTCGTCGTCCGGCGCATGCTCGACCTCATCACCGGCCGGCTCGATTGGTTGCGCCTGGAGGTTCCCGGCGAAGACGCGATCGAGTTCCGCTGCGCTTCGGAAGAACGCGCCGAGGCTCACCAGATCAAACGTGGAATCTCAGGCGGCGGACACTGGACGATATCGGCACTGAGCGACGTCATCGATGACTTCGGGGAGCTTCTGGCAGCGGAACCTGAATTGAGGTGCCTGTTCACCTCCGAGCACGCTGCCTCGGAACTGAAGGAGCTGAGCGAGCGCGCCCGTGACGCGAAGGACCTGGCGGAATTCACATCCAAGTTCCTCGAACCGCAGTGGATGAAGAACGCCTGGCCTCAGCTGAAGGCGATTTGGGGAACCGACGACGACGTGACGTACGAGCGCCTGAAACGAGTGTGGGCCGGCGCGACAGCCGAGGAGGATCTGCAACAGAACACCGATGCGATCCTGCAGCTTCTCGTTGACGGAAATCCTGCGGCGGCACGAGCCGTTCTGGTCGAGTTCGCACTCGAATCGGTCCATCGCGAGCTTCGAGCAGCCGACGTCACCAAGCGCCTCACAGAGCGCGGATTCAATCCGATCACGACGGGCGGAACGCAATCCATTGCCAGAACGATTCAAGCGCCTACAGCCGTCGGCATTCGGCGAGCTGCGGAACTCGAGCACATCCGCGAGCTGTCGAACGGCGGGAAGTCGACGATCTTCATCGCGGGCATCAGCGGCATCGGCAAGACTGTCGTTGCCTCGCAGTACGCCGCTGAAGCGAAGGCGCCAGTATGCTGGATCGATTGCGAGGTCGTGCCATCTCCGATCGAAGCTCTCGGCGCGATCGGCGAGTTCCTGCTCAAGCAGGCGGATGACGACAGCGTCACCCGCGCGCTATCAGGAGGCGGCGCGCAGGCTAGAGGCCTAGCTCGCCTCGCAGGTCAGCGGCTCGCAGCACACGGATGCGTCCTGGTCTGGGATGGCCTCGATCTCGTTCAAGGCGAACGACTCCGCCCCACGGTCGACGCGATCGCATCGACGATATCGAGCGCACTGCAGATCGTCACAACGCAAGAGGTCAGAGAGGTCGGACGAGCCGCATCTTCTGATGTCGTCCAAGTTAGCCGGCTCCCTAAGCCATCGGTGCGTTCATTGCTTGCGGCTGCGTATCCCGAAGCGCGCATCCCGCAACTCGAAGGAGCCGACGAAATCACGCAAGGCCACCCTTACCTCGTGCAGCTACTGATCGGCGCGGCCTCCACGGTCGATCTCGAAACGGCGCTTGCGACAATATCGACGCAGGGCGGTCCGGCCTTCGTCTCAGACCTGATGTCGACGCTTGCGCCCGATCAGAAGCGACTCCTTAGCAAGCTCGCGTGGCTCGGCTTCCCGTTCCCTGCCGCATACGCGGCGGGTCTTGGTGGAACGCTGACGACGATCAACGATCTCGCATCACGTTCATTGATCGTGCGCGCCGGCGGAAACGCTTATCGAGTCCACGAGATCGTCGCCACACTAGTCGCGCAGACGACGAGCGCTGAGGAACAGCTCGAAATACGAGAGCGAATCGCCCTCTTCTTGCGCACCCTCGAGAAACCGACGTGGTTCGAGGTACGCGCGATGCTGATGCACGCGCGAGCTGCGTCACTTCACGAGATCTCACGAAATGCGGGCACCACTCTCCTCAACTTTGCGATGCGAAAGGGACTCTGGCCTTTGGTGCAAGAGGCAGCTCTGAGCCTTACCCAAGATCCGGAATCGAGCCGCGAGTGGTACCCGCACTTCGTCCTCGGAAAGTGCAAGCGCATGACCGGGGAACTCGATGCTGCCCTCGCCGAGTACGCCGTCGGCGAATCTCTCGCCAAGGAGGGTCGGGGTCGGGATGTGTGTCAGTACGAGAAGGCCTCCGTGCTCTGCGAACTTGGGCGACGTGAAGAGGCGGACCCGATCTACGAGGCACTGTGTAAGTCGGATGACATCGGAACGAGAGTCGAAGCAAGAATCGGATTGGCGCTCGGCATGCCCAGCACGTCGGGCGTCGACTCCGCGATGAAGCTGTTAGCGGGCGCATTGCAGGAAGCACGGGATGCACAACTCCAACGAGAGGAAGCCGAGGTAGAGCAGTCGATGGGGCTCATCCTTGTTGGCGCCGAGCGCTGGGACGAAGCGCGTGAACATCTGGAACGAGCGCACAGCCTGCGGATGTCGGCGAAGGTTGAGCACCACCAAGATATCTACGGCTGGTATCAGTTGCTCTCATCCGCACTTCGTGTGGAGCGCGCGCTGGGCAACAAGGAAGACGCAGCGAACGCGGCACACAGCCTCCACCGCTTCGCAGTGCTTTCGGGGAGCCTGGCGTGGCAATCCAGCAGTGCCCACGCCTTATGCCTATCGGAGCCGAACGCTGATGATCCCGAGGTCGTCGCAGCGGTCGGGCGACTACGGCGGCTCGGTGCCGATGCCTCAAAGCCGCCAGACTACCGAATCACAGCACTAGCAGGACTCGTGCTCTGCGAGTGGACTCGTCGTCGTTACGAGGAGAGCGTCGAAGCCCTCCTCGATCTGCAGGCGCTCCGCGAGGAGTTCAAGCTCGGTGGACCGATGTTCGCGCACATGCCGAGCATGGACGAAGACGAGGAGAACGTCGCTTCCATCGCTGAAGGTGCCGCATATGCGCTCCTACTTCCTCAAGGAGCGACTCCCGAGTCGCTCTATCAGCTGGTGGATCGCGTCGTTGTCCGACGTCCCGAACTCGCCCGATATGCGGTGGTCGTGGAAGCTGCCGCGCCACAACCGATGACGCCGCGGAGTGGCACACCGAGCGTTTCCGAATGAAGAAGCGAACGCCGACATCGAGCGTTCCGACGATGCTCCACATCGCCTTCGGGCAGTCGGCCGGCGGTTACAACAGCCGACGCGCCGACCAGATTCGCTCCGGCACTACACGCGGAACTCGGCCCAGTGCGCTTCCTCACCCAGCCAATGTGTGAACAGCTGAGGAAAGTGATCCCATGGCGACTCTGAGCAAGACCACCTACGATCGGCTCGACCTCGCGGCCGTCCTCGCGGGCGTCGAGCCCACGTGCTCCCGTTACTCCAGCGTCCTGGATGCCAAATCGAAGGACCTCGACGCGGCTGGAGATCACGATGGCGGGGCAGTGCTCTCACTGCTTTCCGACGTGTGCACGTACGGTCTCAAACCGGACGACACGCGCGAGCCGTACGGGCCACGTGTCCGGGGCGCCGGCTGGAGATCGGCGTCGATCGAAGATCTCGATGAGCCACAGCTAGCTTTCCTCGTGGAGATTTATGAGGGGCTACCGGCCGGCGAACTTCGAGCGCGGGTTGCGGACGTAGTCTTCGTGCGTCGACGCCACCAGCAGTTCGCTCGCGCTGCGATCGATGCCTACCTCGATGCAGCAGATGCTCTGATGACGCCAGAACAGTGGGTCGAGGCGTCGCACAGGCTCGAACGTGCGCTCGCCATCAGCTCGTCCGTACGGTCGGAGCGAGACCGCGTCGTGGCAAGAGTCGTCGACGAGATCAACAAGAAGCGCGTCGACAGCGGGTACTTCTCGGCGAAGATGATGCAGGCGTTTCAAGATCATCGCTTGGGTGACGCCGCCGCGATGGCCACCGTGGCCGAAGAAGCCGCTCAGGCCGCGTTTGCGGCCAAGGAATGGGACCGGGCGCGTGAATACTTCGCGCTTCTGGCGCACTGGCGTCGGAAGATCGGCGACAGCGCTGGGGACCAGCAGGCCCGACGGGACTCTGCAAACTGCTACGTCGAACAGGCGGCAGCTGCGGAGTCGCGCTCGCTCGAAGGCACCTTCCTCCAGCAGGCGATCCAGTCACTACGAACCCTCGGCGGAACACAGGCTGAGGTAACGAGGCTCCACGAGCGCCTGGTCGAGGTCGAGCGCGAGTCATTGAAAGAACTCAAGGAGCACTCGACGCCGATCAACCTCGGCGAGAACCCCGAGCGGGCTCGGGCCCACGTGACCGGACAGACGTTGCAGCAGGCGATCATGCGCATGTCCCTACTCTGGCGACCCGACCCGATCGCGAAAATCCAAGAAGCCGTGTTGGTTACTGCGAGGCAGGCGGTGATCATGAGCGCCGTCCCGCGCGTCATGATGAACCGGCAAGGCAAAGTCGTCGCGAAGCGGGGCTCGCTGCTCGTCGGCACGGACGAAGAACGCGAGCTGGTCCTGCGACAGATGATGTTCGAGCGCGCACAGCAGCAACGCGACTACCTAACGATCTCGACGATCCTGCCCGCTCGCAGCCAGGTTGCGGACGAACACTACATCTCCTACCGCGACCTGGTGCCCTTCACGCAGGCGAGCGGGTTCGTGCCGCTCGGGCGTGAGGAGCCGTTTGCCGTTGGGCTAGCGGCCGGCTTCAATGGAGATTTTGCGGGGGCGCTTCATATGCTCATGCCGCAGTTTGAAAACGCGATCCGGACGATCCTCGCGCAGAACGGCACCGTCACTTCGAAGATCGACGACGACGGGATTCAGGACGAGCGCGATCTGGGATGGCTGCTCACCTGTGATGACGTGGACAAGATCTTCGGCGAAGACGTCGTGTTCGACATGCGCGGCCTGTTGATCGAGCGCTGGGGCTCGAACCTTCGCAACGTCATGGCGCATGGCCTGATCGAGGTCGACCAAATGGTCGGGATGGCGAGCGCGTACTTCTGGTGGCTTACCCTGTACATGGTCGTTCGCCCCCTGATTCCGAAGCCACCAACCCCACCCACGCCACCAGCGCCGGAGCCGTCAGCGGATCCGTCGAAGGGCGACCCAACTTGAGCGCGCAGGACGACATCGGATCGCTTGAGGCGGCCTGTTCTGCGGAGGTCGCAAGGCAGTTCCGTTCGCCGCCTGCGTGGACCGTTGCGATCCCCATCGACAACTGGGCCCTGAGCACAGCGAACCCGGCTGTCGAGCTCGGGGACCCCGATGGCGCGCTTGATCTTCTCGACGCCCTCTGCACGGAACGCCCCGACGACCTCGACATCATCGAGGGGCGCGCACGGGTTCTCGATCGCCTGGGCCGCGCCGACGAGTCCCAGGCGGAGTTTCGGCGCTACCTTGCCCTCAACCAAGGCTCCGCGCACCGGGCCGGCTGGATCCGCCGCCGCGCTAACAAGTGCGCGGTCTGCGCTGTCTCCGGTCGCATTCACATCGCGATCGTCGCGTCCGCCTCGACGGTCGAGCCGTCGAAGCGAAAGCGCAGGATCTCAACTGGACGGGCAGCAGCTTGACCTCGATTCTCCACCTGCACTGAGCCGCGAGGGGTTCCCGCCAGGTGTGCTGGTGAGAGACTCATCCGGTCATGCACCCGCACACGTTCTACACGACCCTGTTTGAGCCGGAGAAACGGGACGAGGTCTTCGTCATCGTCAGCTTCACTGACGAGTTCGAACCGCGATGGCGAGACGTGATCGAGCCTTGCATTCGAGAAGACCTCAAGTTGAAGGCCGTGCGCGTTGACTACAACGAGTCCGGCGAGTCGATCGTTCACGACATCCTCGACGGCATCGCGCATGCGCGACTGGTGATCGCTGACATCACATCGAAGCCCATACGAAGCAAGCCCGAGGAATCGCGACATCGCAGCGCGAATGTCATGTGGGAACTCGGCCTCGCTCATGTGATGCGACTGCCCGACGAGGTTCTTGTCATTCGATCAGATACGGACAAATCAATCTTCGACCTGACCCAGTTTCGCGCGTTCTACTACGATCCGAAGGACTCGATTGAGGCGCGGCGCGAGCTGCGGCGTCTCGCTGAGGACCGTCTCCGCTCGATCGATGTGACAAGAGCCGAACAGGTCAGGAGGGCCACATCGCTTCTAGACGTCCCCGCGATGGAGCTGCTCTTCGAAGCTGCCTCCAAGGAAACGATCACGCACGCGATCCGGATGCCTGTCGGGATGATCGCGCCCTTGGCGAGGGTTGCAGCGATCTCCAAGCTACTAGAGCTTGGTGCGATTCGAATGCATGTGCAGCCTGTGCCTCTCACCGATGATGCAGTCATCGGGGTGGCTCTTGCGGCTGCGGCAACCTACCGAGTGACGGCACTGGGGAGAGCGATGTGCCAGTACGTCGTACGCGGACTCGGGCTTGAAGACGTTCCATTCAGGTTTATCACTCCGCCGCGCGATCCCGGGCCTCCATGAGGCGGTCCACCCGAGCAAACGAGCGAGTTCGTGCTGCTCGGTCACGAGGAGCCGTTCGCCGTTAGGCTGGCAGCAGGCACCAACGGCGACCTTGCGGGCGCCCACATCCAAGGAGCGCATTGGACGCATTGCCGCGCTCAACTACCAGGGCGTTCGCAGCCACGAGCCTGCCGCTTCGTGTTGTCCCAACGTCTGCCAGCGAACGTCCGCGAACGCCTCGTCTGAATTGAGCCAGTCGTGAAGCGTGTCTGAGAATCGTGGCGGTCCGAAGTGACGCAGCAGCCATGAGCCCGGCGAATGTGCCGCGCGCAATTCGATTCGATGAAATCGATCCTCGAACCAGGAGACAGCCAGCGAAGCCAGCGTCTCGCCTTCCCCCGAAGAGACGGCCGTTGACTTGTAGGCCTGTGGTTGCTTGGCCAGGTAGCTGACGAGGCGATCGAGGATTGCACGCCCAGTGAGGGGCTCGGCGCGATCCGCTGCAAGGAACGAAACGTGATCGCGATGAAGTGGTTCCACTCCGGCCGCAGGAGGGACGTCACACTGCTCACCCTCGCCCGCCTCGGCCAGGCGGCGCTGAATCACCAAGTCCGTTCCCCTATACCGAACGCAACCAAGTTCCTGGGTCGCCACAACTCTGATCATCGCGTCCGTCTCCGCAGCATCTTGCGGTTGGCGCCGCACGAAACAATGATGCTGTTCGTCCTCGGCGAAAAGCTCGGGGGCGAAGTGCCGCGGCACCCCGCAAGCCGTGCAACACCCGTTCTCGACGTAGAACGGCCCGCCTGCATTACTCGGGTGCGGTGTGAGTTTCGACGCCACGGTTCGACGAGGGCAAGCCTAGCGCAACGGACAGCTATTGGCCTGAGGCACGAGCTTCATCCCGGACGCCTGACACCGCGGATTCACCGATTCGCCCGAGAGCTCCGCCTGGCCTCTACCTGGACGCCGCGCACGAGAGTCACGACTCGGCGGCCGAACAACTGGATGCCGCTAGAACATGCGTACTGCCCAGCGCGTCCGCGGTCTGTCGCCGACTAAGGTTTAGGCTTTGACATCACGTCATCGGAGACGTCGGCCTCGGCTGCGATGATTGCAGCCACCGCCCCCTGTGCCAGGGTAGTTGTCGCATGACGCTGGCGGCCTGAGCGTCGGCGTTCTCTCCACCACCGTTCGCACACGGGGGACCGAGGACCTATTGTCTCTCTACTCTGAAGGCTTCCGAAACCGGATGGTCGAACGACTCTCCGGACCACATGCGCCCTCCGCGACCCAGCTCGCGGGCGAGACCGGCGTCGCCCAGGCCACGCTCTCGCGTTGGCTGAAAGTGGCAGGTACGGTCGCGCCCAAGATGGCCCGCCGCGACAAGCAGAAGACACCGCCGACTTCGACGAAGCGGCCCCAAGATCTTACCGCCGAGCAGAAGGTGGCGTTGGTGCTCGAGGCGGCAGCTGTGCCCGAGGCCGAGCTCGGTGCGTTCCTCCGACGCAAGGGAGTGCACGAGGCGCAGCTCGCGGAGTGGCGGCAGCAGGTCACGCAGAGTGCAGTCGCCGCTTTCCGCGGGCCGAGCAAACGCGACCGCAAGACGGCAAGCGTCGAAGCGCGCCGGGTTCGAGATCTCGAGCGCGAACTTGCTCGCAAGGAGAAGGCGCTCGCCGAGGCGGCCGCGCTGCTCATCCTGAAAAAAAAAAGCCCAGGCGATCTGGGGGGGCGAGGACGACGACACGACCCCGGAGAACGACGAATGATTCGTGTGCTTGTCGACGAAGCGGTCGCCGCCGGTGCTCGCCGCTGGCGTGCGTGCGAGGTGCTCGGCTTGACTGTGCGCACGCTCGAGCGCTGGGGGGCCGACGACGACGATGGCCGGCAGGGGCCGAACACCGTGCCGGCGAACAGGCTCTCGGACGCCGAGCGTCGCAAGGTCCTCGAGATCGCGACCAGCGCGGAGTTTCGCGACTGCTCGCCGAGCCAGATCGTTCCGCGCCTTGCGGACCGCGGCGAGTACGTCGCG
>JBBRBG010000230.1:0-13968 GCA_038206055.1 Haliangiales bacterium | reverse complement strand
CACGCCCCTCGCGCTGCCCGATGGCATCAGTAGCGGCGCGGCGTGCTCGACCGATGAGCAGTGCACCGCCGCCACGCCGAACTGCGTCCAGAGCGAGTGCCACGCCTCGTACACGTCGACCTTGTCGTTCATCGGCTTCGCCGCCGGCGCCACGCTCGTCGATCCCACGAAGCTCATCAACGTGTGCGTCGAGATCGAGCACAGCTGGCTCCGCGATCTGCAGATCGAGCTGATCACCCCGCCCGACGCGATGGGCACGAAGCACGTCGTCGTCCTCGACAAGTGGCACGATCGCACCACGCTCCAGGAGATCTACCTGGGCATGGCGAACGACACCGACGACCTCGGTCCGCCGGTCCCGGGCATCGGTGCAAAGTACTGCTGGACCGCCACCGCTCCCGTCCCGATGATCGACGCCGGTGGCGTCGCGGGGCCGGTTACGAGCGTGGGTGGCCACTCCGAGCTCGTCCCGGGTGACTACAAGTCGATGTCGCCGTGGAGCTCGATGACCAATGTGCCGCTCAATGGCGACTGGACGATGCGAGTCACCGACCTCTGGGGATCGGACAACGGCTTCATGTTCAAGTGGTCGATCAAGTTCGACCCGTCGCTGGTCTCGGACTGCTCGGGCCCGATCATCCTCTAGTGAATTAAGTTACCGTCGGCGCGGATGACCTCGCGCCGGTTGATCGCAGCGCTCGTCGCGATCAACGCCGTGCTGGTGATCGTCGGCGTGCTCGTCGTGGCGCCACCTGCCAGGCGCTCTGGCTCCGGGCTGCGCGTCGGCCTGGTGTTCGACGTCGGCGGCAAGAACGACAAGTCGTTCAACGAGGCGGCGTGGCGCGGTCTGCAGCGGGCCGAGGTCGAGCTCGGCGTGGACGTCCAGTTCATCGAGCCCACCGAGGGCGCAGATCGTGAGAGCGCGCTGCGGACGCTCGCGGCGCGCGGCGTGAATCTGGTGATCGGCGTCGGGTTCATCTTCGGCCCGGATCTCGAGCGCCTCGCGAAGCAGTTCCCCGACGTGAAGTTCGCGGGTATCGACTACAGCCCATCGCCGGGCGTGAAAGACCTCCCGAACCTCGCGGGGCTGGCGTTCCGCGAGCACGAGGGCAGCTTCCTCGTCGGTGCGATCGCCGGCCTCATCACGCACACGAAGATGGTCGGCTTCGTCGGCGGGATGAAGATTCCGCTGATCCGCAAGTTCGAGGCCGGCTACGAGGCGGGCGTCCACTACGTGTGCCCGACGTGCGTCGTGGTCTCGGCGTACGCCGGCACGGAGCCGAAGGCATTTGCAGATCCCTCGCTCGGAGAGGAGCTCGCGAGCGCACAGTACTCCAAGGGCGCCGACGTGATCTTCCACGCGGCGGGGAAGACCGGCGACGGCGTGTTCGCGGCGGCGAAGCACACCGGCATGCGCGCGATCGGCGTCGACAGCGATCAGTACGAGGCCGCGCCGTGCTGCGTGGTGACGAGCATGGTCAAGGGCGTCGACGTCGCGGTGCTCGAGATCATCAAGGACGTCATCGCGAATAAGTTCAAGCCGGGACTGCACGAGCTCGGGCTCGCGGAGCACGGCGTGGGCTTCATCTCCGATGACCGCAACCGCACGTTGCTGCCGATCGAGGTCGTCAACGAGGTCCATCGGCTCGGCGACGAGATCGTGAAGGGCACGATCGTGGTGCCCGACAAATGACGTCGGCGATCCGCGCCGAGCTCGACAAGGCGTACCCCGGCTGTGTGGTGCTGCGCGGTGCCACGCTGACCGTGCGGCCCGGGACCGTGCACGCACTGGTCGGCGAGAACGGGGCAGGGAAGTCCACGCTCGTGAAGATCCTCGCGGGCATCACTCCCTCCGACCGCGGCACGCTGGCGCTCGATGGTCAGGGCGTGCCGCTCGTGAGCTGGAACCGGATCGCGGCGCGCGCGGCGGGCGTGGGCATCGTGCAACAGCACGGTGCGTCCGCGCCAACGCTGACGGTGGTCGAGAACGCGATCCTCGGCGTCGAGGGCGGTCCGGTCCTCGCGCTCGATGCGCCCGCGGATGCGCTGAGACGCATGGGCGATCAGGTCGGACTGCCGATCGATCCGCGCGCGCACGCCGAGGATCTCACGCTCGGCGCGGCGCAGCGCGCGGAGATCGTGGCCGCGCTCTACCACGGCGCGAAGCTGCTGATCCTCGACGAGCCGACGGCGGTGCTCACGCCGATCGAGGTCGAGGGGCTGCTCGCGACGCTGCGCAAGCTCGCGGGCGAGGGCACCACGATCATCATCGTCACCCACAAGCTCGACGAGGTGAAGACGGTCGCCGACGACGTCACCGTGCTCCGCGGCGGCAAGACCGTGGCGACGTTCTCGACCGTGGATGCGCCGCTCGATACCCATGCGATCGCGCGCGCGATGGTGGGCGCTGACCTCCCCGCACCGACCAAGGTCCCCCCGCCGGCGGCCGATGCGAAGGTCTGCCTCGAGCTTGTCGACGTGAAGCTCGGCGAGCTCCGCTCGGCCACGCTGGCGGTGCGCGCCGGGGAGATCGTGGGCATCGCCGGCGTCGATGGCAACGGCCAGCGCGAGCTCGCCCTCGCGATCGCGGGCCTCGAGCGCGCGAGCGGCACCGTGAAGATCGGCGGGCGCGATGTCACGCGCGCGTCGCCGGCCGCGCGCCTCGCCGCTGGCCTCGCGCACATCCCCGAGGACCGGCACCACGGCGGCCTGATCCTCGTCGCGTCTGTCGCCGACAACCTCGCGCTCGGTCGTACCGATCTGACGGGGCGATTCCGGATCGATCACGCGCGCGTCGCGGCCAACGCGGCAACACAGATCGAGCAGCTCGATATCCGCCCGCCCGTCGCGACCGCACTCGTCGAGGCGCTCTCCGGTGGTAATCAGCAGAAGGTCGTGGTCGGGCGCGAGCTGTCGCGGCCGCACCTCGTCGCGGTTGTCGCGGCGCAGCCGACGCGCGGTGTTGACCTCGGTGCCGTGACCCGGATCCACGAGCGGCTGCGCGCGGCCGCGACCGCCGGCGCCGGCGTGCTCGTGATCTCCGCGGATCTCGACGAGCTGCTCGCGCTGTGCCACCGCATCGTCGTGATCCTGCGCGGCAAGCTGGTCGGCGAGCGGACCACGCGCGATGACCTCGGCGCACTGATGACCGGGGCTACATGATCCTCCGCTGGTTGCGCCCGAGCGATAACGTGCGGCGCGAGCTCGAAGCCGCGGTGATCGCGCTGCTCGTCACGGTCGCCATCGGCAGCGTGCTGATGTTGATCGTCGGCAAGTCGCCGGGTCACGTGTGGTCGCAGATGCTGTTCCACACGTTCACCGAGCCGTACTGGTTCGGCTACTTGCTCTACCGCGCCACCGCGCTCGCGCTCACCGGCCTCGCCGTCGCGATCGCGCTCGATGCCGGCATGTTCAACATCGGCGCCGAGGGCCAGCTCACCGCCGGCGTGCTCGCGTGCGCCGTGATCGGGACCTCGATCCCCGCCGGGACGCCTGCGATCCTCGCGATCCCGCTCTGCCTTGTCGGCGCGGCGCTCGCCGGCGGTGCGGTCGGTGCGGCGATCGGCTACCTGCGGGTCGCGCGCGATGCCCACGAGGTGATCACCTCGATCATGCTGAACGCGATCGTCGCCGGCGTGGCGCTCTACATCGGCAACATCGCTCTGTTCCAGGGTGGCACCACCACCGGCGCGCAGATCGCGCCCGGTGCACAGCTACCGCAGCTCGGGCTCGCCGGTAGCTCGGCGAGCCTGGCCATCGTCATCTCGGTCCTCGCCGTCGCCGGCGTGTGGTGGCTACGCGCGCGCACCACGTGGGGCATGGCGTGGCTCGCCGTCGGCCGCGATCCGGCGGCGGCGCGCAGCGTGGGGATCAACGTCGGGCGCGTGCGCGTGCTCGCGATGGCCGGCTCGGGCGCACTCGCGGGCCTCGCCGCAGCGAACTTCGTCCTCGGTCACAAGCACGCGTTCGAGGAAGGCCTTGGCCGCGGCACCGGCCTGCTCGGGATCAGCGTGGCGCTGCTTGGCCGCACGCACCCCGCGGGCGTCGCGGTCGCGGCGCTGCTCCTCGGCTTCTTCTCCGCCGGCGGCCTGTCGGTCGCGCAGGAGGTTCCGAAGGAGCTGATCGAGATGCTGCAGGGCGTGGTCGTGCTCGCCGTCGCGTGCGCCGGTCCGTGGGTGCGTCGCAGGCCGACTCCGATGGAGGCCGCCCCGTGATCGCGTCGCTACTCTCGCTCGCGTTCCTCGCGCAGGTCGTGCGCATCGCGGTCCCGTACGCGCTCGCGGCGATGGGCGGCTCGATCACCGAGCGCGCGGGCGTGGTGGATCTCGCGCTCGAGGCAAAGCTGCTGTTCGGCGCGTTCACCGCCGCCGCGTTCGCGCACGCGACAGGTTCCGCGTTCGCAGGCGTTGTCGGCGGCATGTTCGCGGGCGTGCTCGTCACCGGCGTACAGCTGTTCTGCGCGCTGCGCTTGCGCGCGGATCAGGTGATCGTCGGCATCGCGCTCAACGTGATCGCGCTGGGCGGCACCCGGTTCCTGCTGCAGCTCGTCTATCACGAGGGCGCGAACTCGCCGCCCGTCCCCGGCTTCGGTCACGCCGTGCTCGCGAACCCGCTCGTGTGGCTCGCGTTCGTCGCCGCGGTCGCCGTGCCGATCGCGATCAAGCGCACGCGCTGGGGCCTGCGGCTGCGCGCCGCGGGAGATCGGCCCGATGCGCTCGTCGCCGTGGGTGTGTCGCCGCATCGTGCGCGGATCGCGGCGGCGCTCGTGGGTGGCGCGCTGACCGGCGCGGGGGGCGCGCAGCTCACGCTCGCCGTCGGTGGCTTCGTCGCGGACATGTCGGGTGGCCGCGGTTACATCGCGCTCGCGATGGTGATCCTCGCCGGATGGCGCCCGCTCGTGGCGGCGCTCGCGTGCGCGGGCATCGCGTTCGCCGAGGCGTTCAACATCCAGCTCCAGGTCTCCGCCATCGGCATCCCGCACGAGCTCGCGCAGCTCGCGCCGTACGTGCTCACCCTCCTCGTGCTCGGCATCGCCGGCGGCAAGCACGGCAAGCCGCCGCAGTCCCTCGGCAAGCTGTGACGCGGGCATCGCGCCGCGCGCTGTGTAACGCTACGGCCATGAGGCGCGCGCTGCTCGTGGTGCTGCTGGTTGGATGCGGTGGATCGAAGAGCGCGCCGGGCGCGGCGACCGCCACGAAGGAGGACCGCGTCGCGGACGAATCGCCGAACGCGCAGCCGGTGATGCCGCTCGCGACGCCGACGCCGGGTCCGAACGAAGGCGGCCCGAGCGCGCTGCCGACGCCGGGCCCGAACGCGCCACCCGGGGGGGATGCGACGCCGATGCCGAACGGCGGCGCTGGCCTGACCCCGAGCGCGGGCGCGGGCAGCGTGGTGGTGATCGCGAAGATCACGGACGCAGGTCCGATCGGCGACGGGAAGTGCTCGCAGCGCTCGTACGAGCTCGCGGTCGCGAAGACCGTGACGGGCAGCGTGCCGCCGAAGCTGTGGGCGCACTTCGAGCAATGCGGGCCGAGCAGCGCACCCGCCGCCGGGAACCTGGCGGGCACCGGCCTCTCCACGGGCACGACGTATCAGCTGACGCTGAAGAAGAGCGCGAGCTCGAACTTCGGTGACGGTTTCATGATCGTCGACGCGCGCGTGCCGTGATCAGCCGTCGGTTGTCGGTTCGTCGGGTAGACCGAACACGGCGTTGAGCGGAATCGCGAGATCGAAGCTAGGGCTCGTGATCGTGTCGCCTGGCCCGAACCAGCCGACCTGGCGGTACGATAGACCGCCGGGCACGAGGCCGAGAACCTGAACCTCCTGTGACGAGGGATCGACGATCCAGTACTCGAGCATTCCTCCGCGTGCATAGAATCTTCGTTTGCGCACTCGATCGTGAGCCGCGTTACTCGGCGAAACCACCTCGACGACGAGCATCGGCGCACCGATCAGTCCGTGCAGCGCGATGATCTCGCGTTGCTGCGACCCGATCACCAACAGGTCGGGTTGGACCACGCGCGTCCTCGACAGGATCACGTCCAGCGGAGCGAAGTGGACGGTTGCGAGGCCGCGCTTCTCGACCTGTTCGACCAACGCCAGGAACAGGTACTTGACGATCTCCTGATGGCCGAACGTCGGAGACGGGCTCACGACGAGCTCGCCGTCGAAGATCTCGTATTTGCGGCCGTCCGGCTCGCCGTCCATCGCGACCAGATCGTCGTACGTCCACACCTTGTCGGAATGCTCGTCCATCGCGCCTCCATGATAGCGCAGCCGAGCAAGCGCGGGACCACGCAGTTTCGCGCGCAACCTCACGGATTCGCGTGCGGCGCTGTCCGGTAGCCGGCCACCGGCAGGCGCAGTCGCCGGGTCAGCGATCCGAACAGCGCGAGCGCGCGCAGCGGCGCTACATCTGCTGTGGAGCGGCGATGCCGAGCAGGCCCAGCCCGGTCGCGAACGTCGCCTGCACCGCGGCGACGAGGGCGAGGCGCGCGCGGCGCAACGGCGGGTTGCCTTCGACGAGCACGCGCAACGATGCGTCGCCGTTGCCCTGCGTGTACCAGCGCGAGAACTCGCTCGCGAGCTGGAGCAGATAGTGCGGAACGCCGTGTGGCTCGCTGTTGTCCGCGGCGCGGACGATGACGTCGGGGAAGTCGAGCAGCTTCTTCGCGACCGCCCACTCCGCGTCGTGCGCGAGGAGGGAGAAGTCCACGCCGTCGACCGACGTGACCGCCTCACCGGCCTTGCGCGCGATGGATGCGCACCGCGCGTGCGCCATCTGCACGTACGGACCCGAGTCCCCCTCGAGCGAGATCGCCTTCTCGAGATCGAAATCGATGTCCTTGTCGCGCTGGGTCGCGAGGTTCGCGAACACGACGGCGCCGATGCCGATCTTCGGCGCGACGTCGTCGACGATCGCCGCCGGCAGGTCCGGGTTGACGGTCGCGATGATCTCGCGGACCTCGGCCTCGGCGATCTTGAACACGTCGCGCATCAGCACCACGCCGCCGAGCCGCGAGGTGGTCTTCTTGCCGGCGACCCGGATGAGGCCGTACGGCACGTGCTCGCAGCAGTCTGCCCACGCATGGCCGGCCTTCTTCAGCAGCTTGAACAGCATGCGGAAGTGCGTGGCCTGGCCGCGATCCACGACGTACAGCGATCGGGTGGGGTGGAACGTGTTCCACCGGTACTCGGCCGCGGCGACGTCGCGCGTCGCGTACAGCGTGGTGCCATCCTTGGTCTTCAGGAGGATCGGGTTCTTCTCGCCCTCGAGCTCCACGACCTGGGCGCCGTCGCTCTGGGTCATGAACGGCGCGAGCTCGGCGAGCACGCGCGGCATGTCTGGCTCGTACGCCGACTCGCCGCGGACTTCCTCGAACTTCACGCCGAGGATGTTGTAGACGTCCTCGAACTCGGCCCACGAGATGTCGCGGAACCGCTGCCACAGGGCGCGCACGGTGGGATCGCCGTCCTCGAGCCGCTTGAACGCGTTGCGGCCCTCCTGCTCGACGGCAGGGTTGTCCTTCATCGCGGCGCGGAACCGCGTGTACAGGTCGTTGATCTTCGTGACATCGAGAGGCTCATCGGCGCCCCACTTCTCGTACGCGGCGATCACCATGCCGTGCGTGGTGCCCCAGTCGCCCAGGAAGTTGATCCCGACGACGGTGTAGCCGAGCGCCCGGAAGATGTTCACGAGCGCGCGCCCGATCGAGGTGCCGCGGATGTGGTGATACGCGAGGTGCTTCGAGATGTTCGGCGAGCTGTAGTCGATGCAGATCGTCTTGCCGGTGCCCACGTCGCTGGGGAGGAGCGTTCCGCTCACGCACGCATCGACGACCCAGCGGAACGCCGCCGTGCGGTCGAGCGTGAAGTTGACGAACGGGCCCGCGGCGGTGGCGCGCGCGAGGAAGCCGCCGGGCATGAAGCCCTCGGCGAGCTCCTTGGCCACCTGGGCGGGGCTCTTGCCCTGTGCCTTCGCGATCGCGAAGCACCCGACCGCCAGATCCCCGAGGTCGGGGCGGGGCGGGACCTCGACCTTGAGATCGGTGGCCGCCACGCCCGCACGCGCTGCGACCGCATCGGCCGCGGCGAGATGGATCGGCGTGTGGTGGGTCGGCATGGCGGCGGGCAAGCTAGCACCGATCACCGCCAATCGGCAAAAGGCCCACGGATTCCCGGCAGTTGGTTTGACCCCCGCGCGAAGCGCGTGTTACCAACGTAGAAGCTCGTGGGAATGCTTCCTGGAGGAACCGCGTGAGCAAGATCGTCTTGTGCGTCGATGACAGCGTAACGATGCAGCAGGTGGCGGACATCACGTTCCGCGGCACGGAATTCACCTACGTCGGTGCGCGCAACTACGACGAAGCCGTCGAGAAGGCCAAGGGTCAGAAGCCCACGGTCGTGCTCGCCGATTCCGTCATGACGGGCAAGACGGGCTATGACCTGTGCCTCGCCCTCAAATCCGATGCGAAGACCGCCGACGTTCCGGTGGTGATCCTGATCGGCAACGGCGCCCCGTACGACTCCGCGAAGGGCGTGCAGGTCGGTGCCGATGGGAACCTTCCCAAGCCGTGGGACACGCAGACCATGCTCGAGAAGGTCCTCGAGATCGTCGCGAAGGCGGCGAGTGGCGTGGCCAAGCCGGGTCAGGGTGCGGCAGCCGCACCGTCGGCCTCCGTGGCTCCGGTCGTGGCAGCAGCGGCAGCGGCGAAGGCCGCGGCTCCTGTATCTACAGCCGGCGCGGGCAACGCGGCGAACCAGCCTCCGCGCTCGGCAACGATCATGGGCATGCCGACGATCAAGCTGCCCGGTGGCGTGGCCCCGACCGCAACCCCGGTTCCGGCCGCGAGCAAGACCACGATGATGGCCGTGCCCACCGTCGCGCCCGACGGAAACATGAAGGCGCCGGCTGCGCCCATGCGCGCGCCTGCACCGGTCGCTGCCCCCGCTGTTGCCGCGCCCGTCGCTGCAGCGGCACCTGCCCCGTCATTCAATCCGTCAGGAGCAAACAGAGCCCCCATGGTCAGCGGTACCCCCACCAAGCGTTCTGCGCTCGTCGAGCGCACCCTCGCGAAGATGGCCGCACGACTCGCCGAGGCATCGGGCCTCGAAGCGGGAAGCCCGGAGCTGCTCGCGTTGCTCAAGCTGTCGACCGAGGTGGTGGAGCGGATCGTGTGGGAGGTCGTGCCGGAGCTTGCGGAGCAGATCATCCGCGAGAATCTTCAGGATCTGACGGCGCGCAAGCAGTCGTCGTAGCAGCGCCGCGCCGCGTTACGAGGAGCGTGTGGGCGTGCTAGCTTTCGCGCCGTGACAACGTCGTCGGCGCTTCCGAAGCAGTACGACCCTTCCGAGGTCGAGCCCCGCTGGCTCAGGTTCTGGCTGGAGAACGGTTTCTTCCACGCCGACGAGACCAGCCCGACGGTACCGTACGCGATCACGCTACCTCCGCCGAACGTGACGGGGTCGCTCCACATCGGCCACGCCCTCGGTTCGACGATGCAGGACATCCTGGTCCGCTGGAAGCGGATGCAGGGCTTCAACGCGATGTGGATGCCGGGCACCGACCACGCGTCGATCGCGGTGCACGTGCTGCTCGAGAAGGATCTCAAGCGGCGCGAGGACAAGACGCGCTTCGACCTCGGTCGCGACGACTTCATGAAGCGCGCGTGGGCGTGGAAGGAGAAGAGCGGCAATCGGATCTCCGAGCAGGAGAAGCTGATGGGCTTCTCGCTCGACTGGGCGCGCGAGCGCTTCACGATGGACGACAAGTCCAACGCGGCGGTGCTCGAGGCGTTCGTGCGTCTCTACGAAGAAGGCCTGATCTTCCGCGCGAAGCGGATGATCAACTGGGATCCCGCGAGCGCGACCGTGGTCTCGGATCTCGAGGTCGACACCGTCGAGGAGAAGGGCCACCTCTGGGAGATCAAGTATCCGTTCGTGGATGGTAGCGGCGAGATCATCGTTGCCACCACGCGGCCCGAGACGATGCTCGGCGATACCGCCGTCGCCGTGAACCCGAAGGACACGCGCTACACGGCCGTGGTCGGCAAGCTCGTGACGCTGCCGCTGACCGGCCGCCAGATTCCGATCGTCGCCGATCCGTGGCCGGACCCGGAGTTCGGCTCGGGCGCCGTCAAGGTCACGCCCGCGCACGATCCGAACGACTTCGAGATCGGCCAGCGCCACAACCTCGAGGCGATCCAGGTCATCGATGCGAAGGGCAAGATGTGCGCGCCGGCGCCGGCGAAGTATGTCGGCATGACCGTCGACGAAGCCCGTAAGGCCGTGGTCGCCGATCTCGAGGCCGGTGGTCACCTCGGCGAGGTCAAGGACCACAAGGTGCCGCGCGGCAGGAGCCAGCGCTCGGGCGCGGTGATCGAGCCGATGCTGATGGATCAGTGGTGGGTCAAGGCGGGGCCGCTCGCCGAGAAGGCCGCCGCCGCCGCCGAGACCGGCAAGGTCAAGTTCGTCCCCGAGCTGTGGACGAAGACGTACATGCACTGGATGACCAACATCCGCGACTGGTGCATTTCGCGCCAGCTGTGGTGGGGCCATCGCATCCCCGCGTACTACTGCACGTGCGGCACCACGATCGTCGCGCGCACCGCGCCGACGGTGTGCACGAGCTGCGGCAAGTCCGACACGCTGAAGCAGGACGAAGACGTGCTCGACACGTGGTTCTCGTCGGCGCTGTGGCCGTTCTCCACGCTCGGCTGGCCGGAGAAGACGCGCGCGCTCTCGACGTTCTATCCGAACAACGTCCTCGTCACCGGCCCCGACATCATCTTCTTCTGGGTCGCGCGCATGATGATGTTCGGCCTTCACTTCATGGGGAAGGTGCCGTTCCGCACCGTGTACCTGACATCGATCGTCACCGACGAGAACGGCGACAAGATGTCGAAGATGAAGGGCAACGTCATCGACCCGCTCGACATCGTCTACGGCGCGTCCCTCGAGGCGCTGCTCAAGCGCGCCGATTCCGAGAACGCGCCCGATGCGGCGGTGAAGACGATCAAGAAGAACTTCGCGAAGGGCATCCCGTCGATGGGAGCCGATGCGCTGCGGTTCGCGCTCGCGGCGCTCAACACGAGCGGCCGGTACATCCGGCTGTCGATCGAGCGTGTCGAGGGCTATCGCAACTTCATCAACAAGCTGTGGAACGCGTCGCGGTTCGCGCTGATGAACCTCGACGGGTACGACCCGGAGCGGTTCGAGGCGCAGCTCACCACGCAGGCCGGCCGCCAGTCGCTCGGCATGCCCGAGCGGTGGATCCTGTCGCGGCTGCAGGCGGTGTCGAACGACGTCGATACCGCGCTCGAGGCATTTCGCTTCTCCGACGCCGCGAACGCGATCTATCACTTCGTGTGGCACGAGCTGTGCGACTGGTACATCGAGCTCGCGAAGCCGCACCTGCATCAGACCGAGGATCTCGTCCAGGACCAGGCGAAGGCCGCGAAGCGCCACGTGGTGCAGGGTGTGCTCGCCACCGCGCTCGAGACCACGATGCGCCTCCTGCATCCGTTCGCGCCGTACGTCACCGAGGAGATCTGGCAGAAGCTCCCGAAGCCGCCGCAACTTCCCGGCTCGCTGATGATCACGGTGTTCCCGCGCAACGACGCGTCGTTCGTCGATCCGGCCGCCGAGGCCGAGATGAAGTTGATCCAGGACGTCGCGGTCGGCTGCCGCATGCTGAAGGCGACGTACGGCATCGAGCCTGCGAAGACGGTGCCGGTCGGCATCCGCGTCAGCGGTGACAAGGCCGAGGTGCTGAAGCGCTATCGCGAGGCGATCGAGCGTACCGCGCGCGTCAAGGCGCAGATCGGCGCCACGTTCGCCGGCTCGAGCGAGGCGTTCACGCTCCACGATGGCTCCGCCGATGCGCTGACCGGCGTGGCCGGCAAGGAGGTCATCAACTCCGAGGTCGAGATCGTGATGCCGCTCGGGCAGATCGACGTGACCGCGGAGACCGCGCGCATCCTGAAGGACATCGGGAAGTGCGACAAGGAGATCGGGGGGCTCGAGAAGAAGCTCGGCAACGCCGACTTCCTGGCGCGCGCGCCCGAGGACGTGGTCGCCGAGCAGCGCACGCGCCTCTCCGAGGAACAGTCCCGCAAGGCCCGCTTGAAGGACGCACTGGCGACCCTGGAGAAAGCAGGGAAGTCGTGAGCGAGCTACTCGAGGTCGAGTACAGCCGCCGTCGCGAGCGCCTGTTGCCGGCGCGCGTGTGCTTGCTCGTCGTCGATATCCAGGAGCGCCTGGTACCGGCGATGCCGCCGACCGTGGTGGAGCAGGTCATCAAGAACACGCAGATCCTGATCAATGCGATGGCTCAGTTCGGGACGCCGATCGTGGTCAGCCAGCAGTATCCGAAGGGCCTCGGCCCCACGGTGGCGCCGATCGCCGAGGCGCTCGCGGCCGCGGAGGCCGCCGGTGCGGCGGTCTATCGGTTCGACAAGGTGGAGTTCTCCGCCGCCGCTGCGCCGGCGTTCGAGGTCCTTCCGCCGGCCATCAAGTCGGGTGCGCTGATGGAGCGCGAGCAGTGGCTCGTGTGCGGCATGGAGACCCACGTCTGCGTGTATCAGACCGTGCGCGATCTGGTCGGCCCCGCGTGCGCCGTGCACGTCGTCGCCGATGCGGTGTCGAGCCGCACGAAGGCGAACTGGAAGATCGGCCTCGAACTCGCGCGGGAGACGGGGGCGCGCGTGACCTCGACCGAGACCATCGTGTTCGATCTGCTCCGGCAGGCCGGTACCGACGCGTTCAAGGCGCTGTCGCGGACGATCAAGTAATGGCGGGGAACACCGGCGAGGTTCTCAAGTCCCTCGCGGTCAACGTGGTGATCGCGGTCTCGAAGGGTATCGCGGCCGGCCTCACCGGTTCCGGCGCGATGATCGCCGAGACGCTGCACTCGTTCGCCGACTGCGGCAACCAGCTCCTGCTGCTGCTCGGCATCCGCCAGAGCAAGCGCCCCCCCGACGCGAAGCACCCGCTCGGCTACGGCCGCACGATGTACTTCTGGTCGTTCATCGTGGCGCTGCTGCTGTTCTTCGGCGGTGGCGTATTCTCGGTCTATGAGGGCGTCCACAAGGTCCTCCACCCGGAACCCGTCGGCGACATCACGATCGCGATGATCATTCTCGGCCTCTCGCTCGCGCTCGAGGGCTGGTCGACCTACGGCAACGTCAAGGTGATGAACGCGCGGCGCGGCAAGACCGGGTTCTTCCGCTACATGCGCGAGACCAAGGACTCCGATCTCATCGTGGTGTTCGGCGAGAACTCGGCTGCCGTACTCGGCCTCCTGCTCGCGACCCTGTTCATCGTCATCTCGAAGGTCACGAACGACGGGCGCTGGGATGCCGTCGGTTCGCTCTCGATCGGCCTCGTCCTCGTCGGCGTGGCCACGTTCCTCGCGAGGGAGGTCAAGAGCCTCCTCGTCGGCGAGGGCGCCGCTCCGCACGTGATCGCCGCCGCCGAGAAGCTCGTCGAGGACGATCCGAACGTCGAGAAGATGATCCGCATCCTCTCGATCCAGCAGGGCCCGGGCGAGATCGTGGTCGCGATGAAGCTCAAGTTCCGCGATGGCATGAACACCAAGGAGCTGGTCGCCGCGATCAACGCCTTCGAGGTCGAGCTCGAGAAGCGCGTGCCCGAGGTGAAGTGGAGCTTCATCGAGCCCGACGACACCGACTAGGGCGCGGCATAGCCACACCGGCGGAAGCGCGGCGACGACGGAGGAGCGGCCGCTCGGTCGCAGCTACTCCGCACGCCACGACCGAGCTCGCTGGTTCAGTTGCGCCCCAACGACCCGAAGCTCCCAGGCTCCTTGCTAGGGCGCCCCGGCCGGACGGACGGCGACGAATCCACGCGACCGTGCTTCCAGAAAGATGAGCCCCGAAGTTCTCGAAGGCCCTAAGGAGAGGCTTTCTCCTGCTGGAGAAGACTCTGCTTCGGGACCTTCGGGGCCTT
>JBBRBG010000229.1:0-13981 GCA_038206055.1 Haliangiales bacterium | reverse complement strand
AGGCCTTGCCCGCGAGATCGATCGCGAACCGCACGTCCTGCACCGTGACCTCGGCGACCTTGCACGCGGCGTCGGCGGCGGCGATCGCGGCGCATACGGTGCGGGTCTCGATGATCGCCACGGCCTCGGCGTTCGGATCGTCGGTCCAGTCGGGTGGCGCGACCGGCGCGCCGAGCATCGGCCACACCTGATCGTCGGCGGCGGCGAGCTCCACGGAGTCGAGCAGCACGGTGCCGGCGGCGAACCGACCGGCGGCCATCGCCTCGGCGACCTCCGCGACGCCGCCCTCGAGGATCACCAGGTGCTTGCCGCCGGAGACGGCGCGCGAGTGAACGAGCAGTGCGGGCGAGCGCTTGAGCGCAGCGTCGGCGACGACGATTCCCTTCGCGATCGTCCCGACCTCGAGCACGCCGAGTGCGGGACCGCGCGCCATGGTCAGACGAACCGGAACGCTTCTTTGAGCGTGCAGCGGCGCTCGCGCGTGAAGTGCACCGCGGTGGTCAGACCCTCGCCGGTGGGACTCGCGATCGTGAACGAGGTGTAGCCCTCACCGCCGAGCGCGAGGCCCGCGTACGAGGCCTCGTTCTTGACGAAGATGCTGCAGTTGCACAGGCGCGCCATGGTCGCCATGTTGTCGATGTTCAGCGAGTGCATCGTGGCGGTGTGGTGGAAACCGTGCTCCACGCGCAGCGCCGCGGCGATGCCCTCGACGGCGTCGCGCACGCGGAACAGCGGGATCACCGGCATCAGCAGCTCGTGCTGGACGAACGGGTGCTGCTCGTCGACCTCGCACAACAGGATCTTGAGGTCGTGACCGTGATTACCGCCGAGACCGGCCGCCTTCGCGATCACGCCCGCGTCCTTGCCGATGAAGTCCTTGTTGACGTGATCGCCCTCGAGAACCGTCTGCTCGAGCGCCTTGATGCCGCGGGCGTCGACGCGGAGCGCACGGTGCTTCTCGAGGTGGCGAACGAGGTCCGTCGCGATCGAGTCGACGGCGATGATCTCCTTCTCCGCGATGCAGACGATGTTGTTGTCGAGCGACGCACCGCGCACGATCGCATCGGCGGCCTTGTCGAGGTTCGCTGTCTCGTCGACGACGGCGGGCGGGTTGCCGGGGCCGGCGCCGATCGCCTTCTTGCCCGAGTTCATCGCCGCCTTGACGACGGCGGGGCCGCCGGTCACGACGATGAGGCGCACCAGGGGGTGCTTCATCAACAGATTCGCGCTCTCGATCGTCGGCTTCTCGACCGAGATGATCACGTCGCGCGGTCCGCCGGCAGACTGGATCGCATCGTTCAGGAGGTGCACGCACCAGTTGGAGACCTGCGCCGCCGACGGATGCACGTTGAACACGACCGCGTTCCCGGCCGCGACCATGCCGATCGCGTTGCACAGGATGGTCTCGGTCGGGTTCGTCGTCGGCGTGATCGCGAGGATCACGCCGTACGGCGCGCGCTCGGTGAGCATCAGGCCGTGGTCGCCGGTGTACGCGATGGTCTGCAGGATCTCGGGGCCCGGGGTCTTCTCCGCGACGAGGCGGTTCTTCGACAGCTTGTCCTCGTAGCGACCGAGGCCGGTCTCCTCGACGGCGTACTGCGACAGCTTCTCGAGGTTCGACAGCACCGCCTTCCGCATCGCCGCCACCATCGCGACCTTGATCGAGACGGGCGTCTTCTCGTTCTGCTCGAACGCCTTGCGCGAGGCCTTCGCCGCCGCATCGGCATCGGCGTAGACGCCGTTCGTGCCACGCGGAATGTTCGCGCCCTTCTTCGCTTCGGGCTGCGGAGCCACGGCACGTGCTGGAGCGGCGGTTGGCCCCCCACCCAGCCGCTCGAGCACGCGCGTGACGATCTCTTCGATCCGTCGCTCGTCGAGGAGAGCCATGGGCTAGTCCTTCACGTAGCGACGTTCGTTGCCGACCGCGATCTCGTCGACGATCGCCATGATCGTCGCGTCGACCGGTCGGTTCTGGGTCACCTGGGTCTGGCGCGCGGACGAGCCGGAGCAGTACAGCACGACCTCGTCGATGCCCGCTCCGACTGCGTCGACCGCGATCGCGATCGCGCCCGTCGCCTTCCCGTCGACATCGCAGGCCCGCACCACGAGGAGCTTGAGCCCTTCGAGCGTCGGCTCCTTGCGGCTCGCGACCAGCGTGCCGATGACCCTGCCGAGGACCATGGGTTACTTGCCGTTACCAGCGCCGGCGCGGCCGAGCGGGAGCACCGCATCGACGTTCGCGTGCGGCCGCGGGATCACGTGCACCGAGACGACCTCGCCGACGCGCTCGGCGGC
The DNA here is from genome assembly GCA_038206055.1 of Haliangiales bacterium. Taxonomy (GTDB): domain Bacteria; phylum Myxococcota_A; class Polyangia; order Haliangiales; family Haliangiaceae; genus JABFXX01. Next base: position 11,686 of record JBBRBG010000229.1, on the reverse strand, counting down.
GCGCTGACCGGCCTCGGTCGCCGCCTTGACGGCCGCGACATCGCCGCGGACGATCGCGGTGACGTAGCCACCGCCGGTCTTCTCGAAACCAACGAGCTCGACCTTGGCAGCCTTCACCATGGCATCGGCGGCCTCGACCATGCCGACAAAGCCTTTTACTTCGATCATTCCGAGAGCGTCAGCCATCGTGTTCTCCTACTTGTCGACGAACTTCTCTGGTTCCTTGCCGGTGACCGCGGACAACGCCGCAGTCGCCGCCGCCGCCGCCGCATCGATCTCCGCTTCCGGGCCTGCCATGTAGAGCCGCCCGAACGCGCCGTAAGGTGTCACGTTGACCAGGTTGACCTGGGCCGCCTTCTCCGCTTCGTTGGCCGCGAGCACCGCGTATCCGGCCGGCTCGCACTCGAAGATGAACAGCGACTGGCCCGGCAGCACCATCATGCCCGCGCTCGAGCGGTTGATGATCTGCGTCTGGTAGGCCTCGACGCCGCGGATGATCTGGTTGGTGAGCACCTTCGGCTTGAGGCGCTGGCCCTCTTCGACGCCGAGGTACTTGAGGATGGTCGCGCCGGCCTGGAGAACCTCACCCTTGTCGTTGTGATGGATCTCGAGGAGACCGTAGGCGCGCTCGACGACCTGAACGGCCGGCTGGACGGCGGTCGCCTTCAGCGCGGCGTCCGTGACCTGATTGATCGCGATGCCCGGAGCGATCTCGACCCACAGCGAGGCCTGGTACGGCACCGGCAAGAAGCCGCGCGCGGTCTTGCCGATGAACGTCGCCTGCTGCGGCTGGAGCGCATCGAGAAAGCAGTAGGTACGCAGGACCGTTGCCATCGGTGCAGCGGACGCTAACACGCCTCGTTTCCGGTGTTCCACGCGGGCGGCTCAAAACTTCGGTCGCAGGTGTCGCGGCTCGGTCGCAGTGCGAACTCGGCAAAGTGGTGCCATGATGCGCCCGCTTCGATGCGGCTCGCAAAGGGTCTTGTTCTGGTCGCGCTCCTCGGAGCGCCGCGTGGCGCTCGCGCCGATCTTCTGTCGCGTGCGCTGACCGCCGCCGACGGTGACACCACCGGTGGTGGAACGCCGCCGCCGCCGCAATCGGATGATCTGACGGTGTGGGCCGGGGCCGCTCAGCCGTCGTCCCTGCCCGATCTCCTGCAGGCTGCCGTGCAGCATTCGCCGGACCTCGCCGCCGCGCGGATCGATATCGCGATCGCCGAGGCGCAGATCGAACAGACCTACGCGCGCGACGACTGGCACATCAAGGCCGTGCTCCAGGTCAACAGCTCGCAGGGCTACATCTCGGGTGTCCAGATCGACCGCGCAACGCAAGCGTCACTCGCGGTCGACGTGTTCCGCCTGTTGCCGACCGGCGGCACGATCAACTTCCACGGCGACAGCCAGTTCTCGCGCAACCCGGACTTCATCACCGGCGGCGCTCCAACGAACAACTGGTCCGACAGCGTCACCGTCGGCATCAATCAGCCGTTGCTACGCGGACGCGGCCGCTTGCTCTACGACCAGTACGAGCGCCGAGCGGTGCTCTCGCGCGACTCCGTGGTGCTCGCTCGCCGGCTTGCCGCGATCAACGCGGTGCAGACCGTCGTTTCGGCGTACTGGGATCTCGTGTTTGCGGAGCGCCAGGTCGCGATCACGCAGCAGAGCCTCGACCTCGCGAAGGAGCGCCTCCGGATCACCACGCTCGGCAACGAGGGCGGCAAGATCCCCCGCAGCGAGATTCCTGCGGTCCAGCAGATCATCGCCACGCGCGAGGAGGACGTGCTCTCGGGCGAGCTGTCGGTGCTCGATCGCTCGATCGCGCTGCGCCGCGCGACCGGCCTGCCGATCGGTGGCGGCAACCTCGGCCTCCGCGTCCCCACCGATCTCGACGAGCTCGCCGTGAAGGGCACGCTCGACGAGCTGACCGAGCGCGCGTACGCGGCGAGCCCCGAGCTGGCGCGGCTCGCGAAGACCGATTCGGTGACGGCGCTCGACATCGAGGTCAGCGAGAACGGCCTCCTGCCGCGCCTCGACGCGGCGCTCAACCTCGGCCCGAGCGGCCAGGACCAGAACTTCGGCACCGCGGCGAAGAACCTCGTCACGCTGAAATCGATCGCGATCAGCGGCTCGCTGACGTTCGAACATCAGATCGGCCAGGAGGACGTCCGCGGCCGTGCCCGCGAGCTCCGCGAGAACCGCCGCCGGCTTTCCGTCACCGCGTTCGATCTGCGCGCGCAGCTAGCGCAGACCATGGCGCGTGCGATCGCGCAGCGCGAGGTCGCACGTCGCCGCGTCACGCTCTCGCAGCGCGCGATCGATCTCGCCAACGAGAACATCAAGATCGAGACGGATCGCTTCAACCTCGGCAAGTCGACGAACTTCGACGTCTTGAACCGGCTCGAGGAGCTGCGGCAATCCGAGCTGCGCAAGACGTCCGCGCTGATCGACTGGCACAAGGCCGAGGCCGTGATCCAGGCGCTGACCGGCGACATCCTCCCGACGTACGGCATCAGCGTCCAATAGCCGACGGATTTCACGTGCGAACGTGAACGCACCGTCATACCTGTCAGCAATGTCGCGGCGGCTGACACCGCTGGAACTATGCGGAAGCTGTGATCGTGCGACGTCAGTGTCTCGGCAACCCCCGGCAATCGACGGCTGCGGGTCGATTCGAGGTGGCTGGCATGCGTGTTGGAGGGTCTCTGCAGGATGCGCAAGCCAGCTTTGCTGTTCACTACCTCGCTCCTCACCTTCGGGCTCGGAGCCTGCTCCGATGATCCGCCGCCCTCGCCGACGAGCGTTCGCTCGCGGATCACGAGCGACCTGGGCAACGTCCTCCACGAGTCCGCGGCCGCGAGCAAGAGCGCACAGTCGCTGATCCCGAGCGGCACGTTCTCGATGCTCGACCGCGTGCTCGGCGGAAGCGGCGGTGCCGCGACCTCGAGCTTCATCAAGCACGCCGACACCGCGATGGGCGACGCGTTCGATGCCGACGCGATCATCGCGCAGCTCAACACCACGGTGTTCACCGATGCGAACGAGGTCGAGGATGGCGTCTATGCCGTGCACGCGGATCTCGCGTGCTCGGTCACGGCGATCGACATGAATGGCACGGAGGTGAAGACGATCGATCCCGACTGCGCCGCGAGCTGGGACAAGCTCGCGCTCCGCATCCGCGTCTCGGAGAACGGCAGCGCATTGAAGTTCGCCGTGCAGCTCGGCGTGGCGCACGACGAGCCGCTCGAGGTCGCGCTGACACACAACTCGCTCGCGCTCTCGGTCGACCTCGACCAGGCCCAGGCCGCGGCCGCCGCGATCGCCACGGCGTTCGGTGAGATGACCCCGAACGCGGACCTGTCCGGCAAGGTCACAGGCAGTCTGACCATCCTCGGCACCGCGCACGCTACGGTCGCGTTCGATATCGATCGCGCGGTCGACATCAAGGTCGCCGACGCTGGCGTCGCGCTGACCAGCCCGCAGGCGTTCCGGGTGACCTCCGCCGCGGCCCACGTCATCGACGTCGAGCTCGATGGCAACGCCGGCACCGGTGCGGTCAAGCTGGGCCTCGGCGCGACCACCTTCCACGCGCCCGGGGCCGACACGTACGACCTCGACCTCCCCGGCGCGACCGCCGCGTTCGCGCTCGCCGCGAACCAGCCGCTCCAGATCACGAACCTCTCGCTCGGCAATCGCACGACGACCCTGTCGAAGAACGGGGCGGTCGGCATCGCGATCGACCTCAACAAGAACGGCGGCCGCAAGCTCGACGCCGCGATCTCGTTCGACCAGGCCACGGGCGCCGAGACGCTCAGCGTGACCCCGCACCTCGACGTGGAGATCGCGACGAACCATGCGGTGCTCGGTGACTCGGCCAGCGTCTACGACGTCACCCAGGTCCGCCTCGACGGCAGCCTGCACGGTGGCGACCAGCTCGAGGTCCTCAGCGGCTCGTTCAAGATCGCCACGAACCCGGCGCAGTACGGCGTCACGGCCACCACGGGCCAGTGCGTGACCAGCGACGAGATGATCGACGCGACTACCGGTGACTACTACACCGCGTGGACCGCCGGCACCTGCCAGTAACTAGACGAGGCCGATGAAGCCCATGTGGACGCCGCCCTCGCGGCCATCCCGGCGGTAGCTGAAGAACCGGTCGCCCTCGCACCGCGTGCAGGGCGGCCGGTCGTCGATGTGCTCGGGCGCGAGCCCCGCGCGCTCGAGCACGTGGCGCGTCGCGACGCGGAGATCGATGTGCTGCTTGTGGGGCCCATCGACAACCATGCCCGGAACATCGCCGAACGCGGCGGTGAACTCGGCGACGACCTCGGGCCCCACTTCGAAGCAGCACGGTCCGATCGACGGGCCGAGCGCCGCGCGGATGCGTGCCGGCACGGCGCCGTGCTCGGCCATCCGGGTGACGACGTTGGCCCCGACGCCGCCGACGGTGCCGCGCCAGCCCGCATGGGCCGCCCCGCACACGCGCGCCTCGGGCTCTGCGAACAGGAGCGGAATGCAGTCCGCGGCGAACGCGCCGAGGACGGGACCCACGCGATCGCAGACCAGACCGTCGAACTCGGCATCGGCGGCGAGCGGCTCGCCGAACCGCCACACGTTGGTGCCATGGACGTGGCGCGTGGCCACGAGTTGCGCCGGATCGTAGCCGGCGTGCTCGGCGAGCAAGCGCCGGTTGGTGGCGACGTTCGCCTCGTCGTCCCCCCACCGCTTGCCGAGGTTCAGCGAGCTGCGCGGACCGACCGAGACCCCGCCGGTCCGCTCGGGAAAGCCGTGGACGAATCCCTCGGTGGGGAGCACGGGCGAGCGGTGCAGCCGAATGCCAGGCGCGGTCATCGCGAGGGGCTTACCATGGTAACGTCGAGCCATGATTCCGTACGAGGATCTGGTGATCGCGCTGCAGACGTGGCGTGCGAAGCAGGGGCTCCCGGTCGCGCAGCTGTCGGGCGCACTGACGCCGCCCCCGCCGCCCGTGGTCTCGGCGATGTCGGCCCCGGGCTACGCGCCGATGACCACGCCGCCCGGTCCGCCGCCGCCGAAGGGACAAGGCTTCCTCGGCAACGTCGCCACGCCGCCGCCGCTCGCCGCGCAGGCCGAGGACTCGCTGGACGTCGTTGACGCCGCACTCCGCGAGGAGACGCACTACGAGACCGAAGGCGCAGACTACGCGAGGGCGTTCGCCGCGAACGCGCCGCCGGCTGACGAAGAGGACTCGACTGCAATCGGTCACCAGCCGCCGCCGCTCGGTCGCCCCTCGGAGATGACGCTCGACGAGGGCGGCACCGAGGTCGCGCCGCCGACGGGCGCGCCGCGCACCCCCAATCGCAACGACGACTGGTGAGTCTCGGCGACGACGACGTCCGGATCGAGCTCGAAGCGGTCTCCGAGCCCGGCTCCGGAATCGGGCGGGTCGTCGAGGTAGGCGAGCGCGCAGCCGTGTTGCTGGGCAAGCGGGTGCTCGTCGGCCCGATCGATCCGTGCGGCGAGTGCGAGGTCTGCCGGCGCGGTGGCGGGTCGGTGTGCCCGCTCGCGCGCCGACGTACGACCACGGCCGAACGGACGATCACGGCGGCCGCGCGCTGGGTCGTGGCGCTCGCAGATGGCCTCGAGCTGCCGCCCGCGGGAGCGGCGGTCCCGGGCGTGGTCGCGCTCGCATACACGCTCTACGCGCGCACCGGCGTGGCGCCGCGTGAGCCAGTCGTGGTCACGGGCGCATCTCCGGTGACGCGGTTCCTCGTGGAGATCCTGCTCGCGAAGAGCGCGACGATCGCGGTGGTCGCCGATCCGCACCCCGCCGCCTGGACGGACTGGCTGCTCGCGAAGGGCGTCACGATCGCTCGCACCACGCAGATCGATGACGCGCGTGCCACCTGCATCGCCGCATTCTCCGCCCACGGCCTCGGCGGCAAGCCATGGCGGGTGATCTCGACCACGGCCGACGGCGTCGCGATGGCCGCTGCGCTCGCCGGCCCGCGCGCAACGCTGACGGTGCTGGCGCCGATCGCCGCGCTCCCGGGCGATCTCGCCGAGCGCGAGGTCACCGTGATCATGGTTGCCGGCGCGCATCCGGACCTCGTGGTGGAAGTGGCGGCGATGTGCGTCAAGGGCGACATCGACCTCTCCGCCGGCACCGCCGCGGATGCGACGGGCGATCACCGGGCGATCGTCTCGGCGCGCTAGCTTGGATCCGGGGTTCGAGGGCTACGCGTCGGAACGGGCCGGCCGATACACGCGGTATGGCGCCGCATCCCCGTGTTCGTCGTACCCGTGACATTCCGCGCCGCGAGCCGGGACTTCGGGTCCTCGCCTTCGCCCCGGGAAGCGAGGTCGAAGACTGGATCATCTCCGAGATCTCCCGAGTCGACGCCTTCGTTCAGATCGAGCGCAACGTCGAGAACGTGATCGCGGCGCTGATCGAGGATCCACCGCCCCGCCCCGCGCTGGTCGTCATCGACTTCGACCAGATGGATGCCGGCGCGATGCTCCAGCTCCACGCGATCCGCGAGCAGGGTTGGTGTGGCGTGATCATCGGCGTCGGCCTGATCCCGATCCCGCTGCGCAGCTCGCTCGGCATCGAGCGCGTGGTCGCGCTGCCCGCAACGGATGGCGATCTCTCGAAGGCGATCGAAGCGGTCGGGTTCTCGGCGCAGACCGTGCGCATCCCGGTGCGCCGCGACACCTCGGCCATGGGCGCGTTCCAGGTCCGCGCCGCCTCCGCGCGCGTCGTCACGAAGCAGAGTAACGACGACCGCTAATCAGCGCATCACGAGGACGATGATCACGACGAGCACGATCAGCACCGCGACGCCGATCACGAGGTACTTCGTGCGGCCGCCCTTCATCTCGCCGATCAGCGCGTCCTCGGAGACCTTGCCGCTGCTCATGCTGTCGCCCGAGGCGCCCTTGTTCCGCGGATCCTGAACCGCAGACATCATCTGCGTGGCGCCGGTGCGCAGCGAGTACTTCTCCTTGTCGCCGCGAGAGATCGAGCCGTCGTCCTTGTAGCGCTCGTCCATCGGGAGCGAGTCGGCCTTGTCTGTCGCGGCGTCCTTGCCGGTACGCGCGCGTTCCTCGGCGGCCGTGACCGCGGCCTGGGCATCGAGATCGCCCTTCTTGAACCACATCGTCTCGCGGAATTTGCCCTTCGAGCCGGGCTCCTCCGCCTTCTTCTTGCCGGCGGGTTGTGCTGCGACCTGCGGGGCTGCAACGACCGGAGCGGCGAGGACAGGCGCCGCCACCACCGGCGCTGCGACGACCGGGGCCGCGACGACCGGGGCCGCGACGACCCGGGCCGCGACCACGGGGGCAACCGCCGCCACCGCGTTCGGCTCACCACCGGGTGGAGCCCACGGAGAGCGATCGGGAGACATCGTGGCGTCACCGGGCTGCGCAACCGCCATCGGCACGGGCATGGCCGGCGCCTGCAGCGCAGGTGTGGGCGCGACGGTCGGTGCCGACGCGATCGCGGCCTGACCCTGGATGTTCGAGCCCATCGGGATCGTGCCGCCGCGCAGACCCATCAAGGTCTGCACGAGCTCGGCCTTGGGCCGGCCTACCTTGCCCATCGATTGCGTGGCCTTCGGATCGGCCTCGCCGCGTGCCACGCGACCGACCTCGTCGACGAACTGACGCACGGTGAGGAACCGCTTCGTCGGGCTGCGATCGAGCGCGCGCATGATCACGGCCTCGACGTTCGCCGGCACGGGAGCGAGCGACGACGGTGTCTTGATCGCACCGATGACGTGCGCGCGGTGCACCTCCTCGGTCGAGCCCGCGTGCACCGTCTGACCGGTGAGGATGTAGTAGTAGAGCGCGCCGAGGTTGTAGAGGTTCGAGCGCTGATCGACCGCCTTGCCATCGACCTGCTCGGGCGCGACGAACTCGGGCACGCCCGGCACCTTGTCGCTGGTCGGTACGGGCAGCGAGAAGTTGATCAGCTTGATGTCGTTGCCCGCAAACAACACGTTCTTGGGCGCGAGGTCGCGGTGGACCACGCCGACCTGCGCGGCCTCGATCAGCGCCTCGCCGATCACCTCGATGAGGTGCGCGGCGAAATCCGGCGCGATCGGTCCGCGCGCGGAGATCGCTTCCTGCAGCGTCTGCGCTCCCTCGAGGAGCTCGAGCGCTACCCAGGTCTCATCGCCAGTCGCACCGGGGCGTTTGCCCGAGGCGACCACCTTCGCGACGCCGCTCGACTGCACCCGTTCGAGTTGCTTGAGCTCGCGCTCCAGCCGCTGCGCCACGCCCGGCAAGGCGGTCACTGCCGGCGCTACGACCTTGACCGCCACGGCAGCGCCGGTGGTCTTGTCCTTCGCACGCGACACGGTGCCGGTCCGGCTTCCGCCGAGGCGGTCGCCGAGCTCGAATCGTGATGTCAGCGGGTCGGCCCCGGCCGTTCGACCCTCGAGGGGGATCAAACGCGCAGCGTCGACAGGACAAAAATTTGCGTCGTCGCTGAACTGCTTCTGGCACTTGGGGCAGAGCTTCATCCCGTCCCTCTAATTCACTGAATCGTAAGGAGATCCGTGAGGGAAAGCAATCTAGCCTGCCGGTTCTGCCACGTCGAGCGCGTTGACAATATCCTCGACAGGGCGCTAGAAACCCCTCCCTATGGCCTCCAACACGTCCTCCACCCGCGTCAAGCGCAAGAACAAGCACGAGAAGGCGGGTCGCCGTCGCAAGAACAAGCTCGCCCGGAAGTCGACGAAGTCGACCGTCGAGCTGTTCGCCGGTCTCGGGGAGCCGGGTAAGCCCGCTCCTGCGAAGCGCTGATCTCGCTTGAAGCTCGAGGCGACGGAGCGCTGGACCGAGGCGCGCCTCGTCGCGCTCGCCGCTGCACTGCATCTGCCCTGCCCGGTCAGGGAGGGATTCCTGTTCGACGCCGATCACGCATTTCGCGTGTCGTGCACCGAGTCGGACATCACGCTCCAGCGCGCGATCAAGCGCATGTTCGAGCACGCTGGCGTCCGCTGCGATGCCGCGGTCGTCCTGTGGCGGCCCGCTCTGGGCGCGACGAAGGTCGATCGCGACGGCGATAGCTGGTTCTTCGAGATCGATACCTCGTGGAAGACCAACGCCGAGATGCTCGGGGTGATCGTCGCGCGCGAGGCGGTGCGTGCACTGTTCGCGGATAGAAAGGTCGCGCGCGCGAGCGGTGTCGTCGGTGCTGCCGATCTCGAGCTTGCCGCGATGCTTTGCGGCCTCGGCGCGCCGCTGCTGCGCGGAGTCACCGCCGAGCTCGCGACGTTCGCGCTGCGTCCTCGCCTCCTCCACTACGCCTACGTGCGGGTCGCGCGCTCGCTCGCCCTCGGCCTGTCCCGCTCGCTCGACGTTCTGCCCGCGCGCCTCCACGTGACCTTGCTGTGGCCGCGGATCACGCGCCGCCCGCTGCCGTTCCGCGCGCTCGAGCCGACCGTGATCATCCGCTGCTTCTGCATGCGCCGCCTCCGCGTGCCGACCGGCGCGATCGGCGAGACCACCTGCCCGGCGTGCAAGCGCAAGCGGCCGTTCGATGGCCGCGCGTGCCGGACCGAGACGCTCGCCGCGGCGCGCACGCTTCCCCCCGGGCAGGTGCCGGTCGCGACACCGTGGCAGCGGCTGGCGATCTCCTTCGTCGAGCTCCCGCTCGCGGCGCGCGTCACCGCCATGCTGGTCGTGGCGCTGGTCGCGATCCTCGTCGCAGCCCGATGAGGATCCGGCGTTCCTCGGCGACGAATCCACGCGACCGTGCTTCCAGAAAGATGAGCCAGCGGACTTGCGGTTCGCAGCCGGCACTGCGGATTGCCGCTCGCGCAGGTCTATGACCTACGCGCTCCTAGCCGACGTCGGCCGAGACGCGGTCGACGGAGAACACGCCTTTGATTCTCGTGAGTGACCGGATCACGCTCTTCAGCTGATCGAGGTCCTTCACCGAGGCATGGAACGTGTTGACCGCGCGGCCATCCTCGGTCGCGCGGCAGTGGGCCTGGTTGATGTTGACGCCCTGGTCGGTGAACGACTGCGAGATGTGCGCGAGCAGGCCGGGCTTGTCGGAGCACAGGACCTGGATCGCGACCTCGTGCTGCGTCTTCGAGTTGCCGTCCCACTCGACGTCGATGCGGCGCTCGGGATCGGGATCGAGGCCCTTGTCGCAATCGCGGCGGTGCACGGTGACGCCGCGGCCACGCGTGATGAAGCCGACGATCGGATCACCGGGAAGCGGCGAGCAGCACTTGGCGAACCTGACGAGGATGTCCTCCTCGCCGGCGACCTTGATGCCCGTCGATGACTGCCTGCGCGTGACCTTGCGGAGCAGCGTCTTCAGCATGCCCTCGGTCTTCTGCGGTAGCTCGTCCCCTAGCTTCGCGAGCTCGGGCAGCGCCTTCTCGAGCACCTGCTGCGTGGTGATCTTGCCGTAGCCGATCTGGATGATCAGCTCGTCGACGGTCATGCACTTGAGCTCGGTGGCCGCGTTCTTGAGCTGCTTCTCCGCGCGCGCGAGCGTGGTGTCGTGCTTCCGCAGCGCCTTGTCGAGCAGGTCGGTGCCGAGCGCGACCGCCTTGTCGCGCTGCTCGGTGCGCAGCAGGTAGCGGACCTTCGTGCGCGCCTTCGCGGTCTTGACGAGCTTGAGCCAGTCCTTGTTCGGCTTCTGGTTCGGGTTCGTGATGATCTCGATCGTGTCGCCGTTGCGGAGCTGGTAGCGCAGCGGGACGATCATGCCGTTGACGCGCGCGCCCGAGCAGTGGTCGCCGATCGACGAGTGAACGGCGTAGGCGAAGTCGATCGGGCAGCTCCCTTTCGGTAGCGCCTTCACGTCGCCGCCCGGTGTGAACACGTAGACCTCGTCGCCGAACAGATCGATCTTGACGCTCTCGAGAAACTCGGTGGGATCGCGAAGCTCCTTCTGCGACTCCATGAGCTGCCGGAGCCAGCCGAACTTCTTGTCGGTGTCGGGGGCGATCGGCTTGCCCTCCTTGTACTTCCAGTGCGCGGCAATGCCGTGCTCCGCGACGAGGTTCATCTCGCCGGTGCGGATCTGGATCTCGATGCGCTCGCCGCGCGGACCGATCACCGCGGTGTGCAGTGACTGGTAGAGGTTCGGCTTGGGGAGCGCGATGTAGTCCTTGAACCGGCCGGGGATCGGGGTCCACGTCTGGTGGGCGACGCCGAGGCCCTGGTAGCAATGCATCTGCGAGTCGGTGATCACGCGGAACCCGATCGCGTCGTGGATCTCCTCGAACGGGCGCTGGGTGCGCTTCATCTTCTGGTAGATCGACCACAGGTGCTTGGCGCGGCCCATCACCTGGCAGGGCACGCCGTTCTCGCTCATCTCCTTCGCGATCAACTTCTCGACGGTGTGGATGTACTCGAGGCGCTCGGCGCGGCTCTTCGCAACGTCGGTGGCGAGCTGCTCGTACTCGCCTGGGTACATGTACTTGAACGCGAGGTCCTCGAGCTCCACCTTGACCCACTGGATACCGAGCCGGTTCGCGAGGGGGGCGTAGATCTGCATCGTCTCGGCGGCGATGCGCTCCTGCTTCTCCGGCGGGAGGTGGCCGAGCGAGCGCATGTTGTCGAGGCGGTCGCACAGCTTGACCAGGATGACGCGGATGTCGCGCGCCATCGCGAGCAGCATCTTGCGGAAGTTCTCCGCCTGCTGCTCCTCGCGCGTGGAGTACGGCAGCTTGCCGAGCTT
>JBBRBG010000228.1:0-14095 GCA_038206055.1 Haliangiales bacterium | reverse complement strand
GTACGGCGACTCGACGTGCGGCCAGCGCGCGATCTACCAGCTCGGCCAGACCGGCATCCCGGTGTTCAACGTCAACAACAACTGCTCGACCGGCAGCTCCGCGCTGATGCTCGGTGCGCAGGCGGTCGCCGGCGGTATGGCCGAATGCGTGATCGTCGTCGGCTTCGAGCAGATGGAGGCCGGTGCGCTCCAGGCGAAGTGGACCGACCGCGCGAACCCGCTCGATCGCTTCGTCAACGTGATGAACGAGGAGCAGGGGTTCAACTCCGCCCCGCCCGCCGCGCAGATGTTCGGTGGCGCCGGCCGCGAGTACCGCTGGAAGTACGGCACGAAGAAAGAGACGTTCGCGAAGATCAGCGCGAAGGCCCGCCAGCACGCGTCGAAGAACCCCTACGCGCTGTTCAAGGAGGTGCTCTCCGTCGAGGAGATCATGGCGTCTCCCGAGGTGTTCGATCCGTTGACCCGGTTCCAGTGCTGCCCGCCGACCTGTGGCGCGGCCGCCGCGGTGCTGTGCTCGGATGACTTCGCCGCGAAGCACAACATCTCGAAGCCCGTCTACATCGCCGCGCAGGCGATGACCACCGACTATCCCTCGACCTTCGAGGAGCACTCGATGATCAAGATGGTCGGCTACGATATGGCCAAGGCGTGCGCCGCGAAGGTGTACGAGCAGTCGGGCATCGGCCCGAAGGACATCCAGGTCGTCGAGCTGCACGACTGCTTCACGGCGAACGAGCTCCTCACGTACGAGGCGCTTGGCCTGTGCAAGGAGGGCGAGGCCGAGAAGTTCATCTGGGACGGCGACAACACCTACGGCGGCAAGTACGTGACGAACCCGTCGGGCGGTCTGCTCTCGAAGGGGCACCCGCTGGGCGCCACGGGCCTCGCGCAATGCACAGAGCTCGTGTGGCACCTCCGCGGCACGGCGGAGCAGCGCCAGGTCGAGGGCGCCAAGGTAGCGCTGCAGCACAACCTCGGGTTGGGCGGCGCCTGCGTCATCACGATGTACCGCCGGGACTAGGGTCTCAGGCGAGACGACACGGCGACACCTCGCGTGCGGTCGTCAGCGCGGGCTCCTCGGAGCCCGCTTTTTGGTGCGCCAAGATCGGGAACCGCTCGCGCTGATCGTCGTCGAACGTGCGCGCGCTGTGGAAGTCCGGCTCGTCGAGCTCGGGCGCTCTCGCGGTGACGCGCGTTGCCTCGAGCGGCGAGACGAGTGCCGCATCGCCCTTGGTCGGGCCCCTCGTGGCACACATCCATCGGTGAACGTGCGAGATCTTCAGCGTATTCCTGTCCGGTAATGTGTCCGGTAATGGGGTCGGACCCCATTTTCGGACTAGCCCTTCTTCAGCGTCTTGCAGGCGGCGAGCACGGCCGCGGCGCGATCCTTGTCGCCCTGCGTGGTCGTGCATTTGTAGGTCTTGCCGCCGATCTCGCGGCGGACCTCGACGAAGTAGTTCGCGCCGGCGCCGCCGGTGTTGTCGAACGATAGCGACCAGCCGTCGGCGAGCTTGTCGGCCTTGACGTTCTTCGGGGTGTACATGTCCGCGTCGGACTTCGCCTCGTCGAGTGTCTCCGGCTTCTCGGCGACCTCGATGTTCATCATGCCGATGTCCTCGCCCGTGACCGACTGCCCGTCGCCGAGCACGCCGTCACCGACGGTGGCCTCGCCGGGAACCTCGACGGTCAGGCCGAGCTTCGGGAGCTTGGTCGGGCCGGCCTTCGCCGATTCGGCGGACTTGCCGGCGGAGCCGCCGTCCTTCTTGCTGCAGGCGGTGGTGGTGGCGAGGGAGGTGAGAGCGATGAACAGGAGCGAAGTGCGAATCATCATGGGCCCGAGCTACATCACGTTTCGTGCCGTGCGCGGCGAACGGTACTTCACGGAGTTACGCTCGTGAGCTGGGTCCGCGCCGACCCGATCATCAGGGCAGACAGCCCTGCCCGGCCACGATCGTCGCGAGCTTCGCGCGGCGTGCGGCGGCGGTGATGGCGACCAGGTCCTTGCCGACATAGTCGCCGACCACGCTCACGCTCGCGGCGGTACACGGCGTCCTGCACGCGGCGACGCCTGCGGCGATCAGTCGATCGAGCGCCGACGGATCGATCACCGGCGCAGTCTGGGTCACGTCCGCACCATCGGTGCATACCCGTGCGATGCCCTTGGTCACGGCGATGCCGAGGTTGCCGGCGCCCTCGATCGACGTCTCGAGATCCGGCCCGATGCCGACGAACACCGGCGGGCCGCCGGTCGCGGTGATCGCGACGATCGTGAGGCTATCGCCGCTCGCTGCCAGCACGGCGCGCTGGATCGCGGAGCCCGGGGCATCGGGCGTGGCGAGGACCAGGTATGCCCCATCGGCCACAGCATTCCACGAGAGGTCCTCGGTCAACGCATGGGACGAGCCATCCGGGCTCAGGATCCGCGTGGCATCGACCTCGACCACCGCGTAGGCCTCGCGCGTCACCCGCCACGGTTGTGGTGCGGCGCGCACGAGATCGCACGCGAGCTCGACCGGCGCGGCGGGTGCGGCGACCGCGAGCTTCTGCAGCGCGCGCGCGATGCAGACCTCGGGGGCCTGCACGCCGAGCCCACCGACGCGCGCACGCTGGACGTGGCCATCGGCAGTCACGCCGATCATCGCGCGAACGCTCCCGTTCACGGTGCCGAAGCACGCATCGAGCTCCGCGAGTTGCGCTTGGATCGCGACCTGCATCGCCTCGACCGTCGACGGATCGGCGGGCGCTTGCCCGAGCACGATCGCGTACGGGCTCCACGCGGTCGGAGGGCGGGCAACGGCCGGCGGTGGAGCAGCCTGTGGGGAGAACGCGAGGGAGATCTTGATCCGATTCGTGCCGCCCTCCGCTGACGGGAACTTCGTGTCCTCGACGACCTTCGCCGCACACGCGGGCAGCGAGCCGGTCATGCCGGTCGCGCGTACGTTCTTGACCATGCCGGTCGTGCCGAGATCGAACGCCACCGCGAGCATGCCTGCGAGCTTCGGCGTCGTCGCCAGGGCGGTCGCATAGCACCCGTCGAGCTGGGTGAACTGTCGGCGCACGAACCGGCGCACGATCTGCTTGTCGAGCGCGCCAATGACCTCGATCGGACCGATCGAGATCCGAGGACGTATTGCGACCCGGCCCAGGCCGGCGCCGCCGCCCTTGCTCCCGATCTCGCCAACCTCGGGTCCGCGGATGCCGATCCCCTGCACCGACGGGAAGCCGGCTCGCATGTGCGACGGCCGCGGATCTGCGACGGCGCACGCGGTGAGCTGGAGCGCAGGCACTGCCGGCAGCGCCGCGGAGCCCGCGCTCGATCCCGACCCGGTCGGCTCCGCGGATCTCGCCTGGCACGCCGCGAGGGCGACGACCGCCAGCGCGAGCTTCATTCCTTCACGGCGCGACATCCGATGCCTCCTCCGATCAGGACGCGCGAGAACCCCGCGTGCCGGACCGCATCGACCACCTCTGCGAGCGCTCCGACGGTCCCGCCGCCCTCGAGGGTCAACCCGACCGTCGACGCGCACCGCGCATTCTTGCAACGCACGGCGAGGTTCTCCAGCACGTCACGCACGGCCTTCGGATCGGCCAGACGCGCGGCCTGTGCATCGACCCGCACACATGCGGCGAGCTGTGTGTGATCGACCTCGAGCGAGACGTCGATGGCGTTGATGTCGTCGTGCGCGTCGCCGAGCGCGAACGCGGAGCGGCCCATGCCGAGCAGCACCGGAGCTCCATGGTCGCCTTGCACCGCGATCAGCGTCGAATCGCCTTCGAACGCCCAGCCGATCGCCGCCTCCAGCACCGTGCCCGGCGTATCGGGATGGACGAGGATCATGTAGCTACGATTCGGCGGCAGCGCATCGGGCTCGCCCGCGCCGAGCTCCACGGTGCGCCCGCGGTGCGAGATCGACGTGCGCGTCGTGGTGATCACCTCGTAGCTCTCGGGCGTCACGCGCCACCGCTGCGCATCGCCACGCGACAGATCGCACGCGATCTCCGTATCGAGGTTCCCGCGCGCGATCTTGAGCGATGCGAGCACCTTCACCATGCAGCTCTCGCTCCTCGCATCGCCGAGGCCGCCGACGCGCGCACGATGCACCGTGCCCTCGGCATCGATGGCGACCATCGCGCGTAGCGATCCGGTCGGCGCCGCGCCGGTGAAGCACGCAGCGAGCGGATCCAGCCGCGCTCGCAGCGCGCGCTCCGTCAGCCGCGCCACCCCGGCCGCACCCGCGTCGGGCGGGCTGCCGTCGACGGAGTACGGCGTCCACGGCACCGTGGGCAACACCTCGGGCACCACCGCCGGCTGCGGCTGTGATGGTGGGAGGCCTGGGGCGCCGTGATCGAACGTCAGCGGATAGGTCACGCGCACGCTGCTACCGCCCTGCAGTGCCGGGAACCGCACGCCGGCGATCACGCGAGACAGGCATTGTCCGAGCATCACGGGTGCCTTGGTCCCCGTACTCACGCCGGCGACGCGGCCATCCGCTGAGATCGTGAACACGACCTCGATCCGCGCCGCGAGCAGTGGATTCGTCGCGAGCTCGCGGTCGTAGCAACTTCGCAGCTTGTCGAGCTCGCTCCGCAACACGCGCGCGAGCACCGCCGCGTCGATGCCACCCACGGAGGTCGTCGGTGTGCCGATCACCACGCGTGGGAGCGTCGCGGCGCCGGGCCGAGATCCGCGCTTCATCTCGAGGATCTCCGCCTTGGTCAGGCCGCCGAAGCTGACGCCATCGTCGGCGAGGATCGGCCACGCCGTCGCCGGCGCGCACTGGAGCAGTTGCAGCCGGGGCGCCCGATCGACGGGGCCGCTCGGCTGGGCGTCGCGACCACCGCACGCCGCGAGCGCGCCGAGGATCGCGAGCCGCTTCACCGCCCCTTCCACACCGGCTTGCGCTTGCCGAGGAACGCCGCGATGCCCTCCGCCGCGTCCTCGAGTGCGAGCACGCGACCGAGCTCCGCCTGGAGGTAGCGGAGTTGCGGCTCGAACTCCATGTCCTGCGAGCGATAGAACGCGTGCAGGCCGAGCGCCATCGCGGCCGGGCTGCGATCGGCGAGCTCGAACGCGAGCGCCTTCGTCGCGTGCTCGAGGTCCGCAGGGGCCACGACCTTGTTGACGAGCCCACACGCGAGCGCCTCGGCCGCGTCGAGCTTGCGCCCGGTGAGCATCATCTCGAGCGTCTTCTTGCGGCCGACCGACCGCGTGATCTCCGCGGTGATCATCATCGGCCACAGTCCCACCGCGATCTCCGTGGTGCCGAACGTCGCCGTGTCGGCAGCGACGACCAGATCGCACGCGACCATGAGGCCGAGACCACCGGCGAGCGCCGGGCCGTTGACCATCGCGATGATCGGCTTGCCGACCTCGTGCATCGCCACGAGCAGCTCGACGAGCGTCGCCGGCGGCGGACCACCCGGAGGCGCTTGCATGGCGGCGAGGTCACCGCCGGCGGAGAACACGGTGCCCGCACCCGTCAACACCGCGACGCGCAGCGCCGCGTTCGCCTTGAGCTTCGCGAACGCGTGAACGAGCTCGCCGCAGGTGGCCGGACCGATCGGGTTGCGCTTGTCAGGCCGGTTCAGGGTCAGCCGTGCGACCGGGCCTTGCTCCTCGACGAGGATCGTCGCGTACTCGCTCATTCGGCGTGTGTATCATCAGGGCGTATCTCGATGAAACCAAGTGGCGTCGTGCGCGCAGCGTTGACTCCCGGTCGCGCGGGGGCCTACGCTTCCGTCGTGGTCCGCCGCGTCGCTCTGGGGTTGCTCGCACTGAGCCTGGGCGCGCCGCGTCTGGCCGCCGCCGATAGCAACGACCTGATCCTGAGCCGCCTCGGCACGCGGATCACGAACAACTCCGGCGCGCTCACCAACGTGGTCGGGCAGAACCTCGAGTTCCGGTCGCTCGCGTCGCAGATGGGCGTGGTCCTCGCCCCACACCTCCTGACGCCCGCCGACACCGTCGGATTCGGCGGCTTCCAGCTCACCGTCGACTACGCGACCACCCAGATCGATCCGAGCGCCTCCTACTGGCGCGCGCGCGTGGGCAGCCCGGATCCCGCGGGCACCGGCGGCGTGGCGCACGGGCCGAGCTCGCTCAACACCGTGGGTCTGTTCGCCCGCAAGGGGTTCTGGTTCCCGGTCCCGTCGTTCGAGATCGGCGGCGGCGCGATCCACCTGATCGACTCGCACACCTGGACCGGTCAGGTCTACGCGAAGCTCGCGCTCCACGAGGGCTATCACGACCTCCCGATCCCGAGCCTCGCGGTGCGCGGCGCCGTCTCGCGCATGATGACGCAGCACGAGCTCGACCTGACCATCGCCTCCGTCGACGTCGTGGTCTCCAAGCACCTCGGCATCGGCGGCACCTGGCGCTTCGATCCCTACGCCGGCTGGAACATGCTGATGATCATCCCGCGCAGCGAGGTCATCGACCCCACCCCCGAGGTCGATTCGCTGAAGCCTGGCAACGAGATGGATAGCGACTTCAACTTCGTGTTCCGCGACCAGGACAACATCTACCGGCAGCGGATCCTCGTCGGCGCGAAGCTCCAGTACTACGTCTTCCAGCTCACCATCGAGGCGCAGTTCGCGCTCAAGGGCACCTCGGTCGACGACCGCAGCGGCACCTCCGATGCGTGCATGCCGAACTCGACCACGTCGAACTGCGATTCGAAGGACCAGTCAAAAGCGCAGCGCACGCTGTCGATGTCGGCCGGCTTCGACTTCTAATCCCAGAGCTAGGCGCACATCACGACGACGTCGTGCGTGTGCCCGCTGGCCGACGACGTGATCGTCACCGTGCCGCCGCCGGCAAGCGTGGCGAAGTTGCCCGCGGTGACCATCACCGTGTGCGTATGCGTGGCGGTGCCCATGATGTCGTAGGACTTCGCGGTGGCCGCGGTGACCTCGGCTTTGGTCACCGTGATGATGTGGCCGTGGTTTCCGGCGATCGTCGCGGTCGGGGTGGTGCAGCTGCCGCCGGGCGCATCGGCCGGACCGCCGTCGTCACCGCCACATGCGGCGAGCGTGGCAACGCCGGCGACACCGATGCCGGCGCCGACGATGGTGCGGAGAAACTGTTTGCGGGTCATCGACATGGAAAGCTCCTTGTTCTGCGTTCGCGATCTCGAGGCCCCATCCCACGGGATGTCGCATCAGGGATCGATGTTAGTCCTGGCCGGGCTTCGTCACGGGCGCGGAAATCGGTCCCGATTTCACGGTCTTGGGCTCGGTCGCCGGTGACTTGCGGTCGCCCGACGGCTTCTTGGTCGAAGCCTTCGGCTCCGTCTTCTTCGGGGCCGGCTTCGGTTCGTCGGATTTCTTCGTCGGCTTCGGCTCGTCGTCGGCGTCGTTCGCCTTCGCGTCGCCTTCGTCCTGGTCGTCCTCATCGTCTCGGCGGGCGCTCGCGGTGGTCTGCGCGCGCTGGCCGGAGACCTTGCCGCGGCGAGCGCGCGGGGTCTTCTTCCATTGCTCGTCGGCGCGCTTGGAGCGCGTGGGATCGGCAACCTGATAGACGATGACCTTGTCGCCCTTGGCGAGCACGGTGTCGTACGAGATGCGGTTGATGCGCGCGAGATCGTGCGAGCCCATGCCGTAGCGCTTCGCGATCTCGGAGAGCTTCTCCTTGCCGCCCGCGACGTACTCGACACGCACGCGGCCGGTCCGCGACTCGGCGAGGTCCAGGTGCTCGGGTGAACCGCGGGTGACGACCACGAGCTGGGTCTCGTCGAGGAGGGCGATGCGATGCTTCTCGGCATCGAAGGTCGGCGAGACCCACGCAACGAGCACCATCTTCGGGTGGAGGTTCGCGTCGTCGTCGAGGCCGTTCCAGTCCTTGAGATTGTCCTGCGAGACGCCGAATGCCTTCGCGATGGTCTTCAGCGAGTCACCGGTGACGACCCGATAGAACACGCGCTGCTGGCCATCGAGAACAAAGTCCTTGTCGGGGACCGGGACGATGAGCGCCTCGCCATCCTTCTGATCGATGCCCGAGCCGAGGAGCTTCGCGCGCGCCTTGGTCTGGTTCTTCGCGCGCTGCTCGGCGGAGATCCTCGGGACCACGAGCACGGTGCCGCCGGTGATCTCGGACTCGTGGTCGACGCCGTTGAGCTTGCGCAGCGCCGCGGTGGAGGTGCCGAACGTGGTGGCAACGTCTTCGAAGCGCTCCCCGTGGGCGACCACGTACGCGTCGTAGTTGTCCCACTCCGTCGACAGCTCGACGATCCGGCGCTGGGTCTCGGCCTTGGTGCCGACGGGGACGCGCACGATGTACCCGGTCTCGCCGGGCGGCGTGCGGCCGCGGCGGAGGTGCGGGTTGAGGTTCTTGATCGCGGTCTCGCTCGTTCCGGCCGCGCGCGCGATCACGCCGAGCGAGACGGAGGCGGGCACGCTGACCTCATCCCAGCTCTCGGCGGGTAGGACCTTGAGCTTGTCCATCCCGTAGAGCGCGCGGTTGTGGCCGACGATCGCGGTCGCGAGCACCTTCGGCGTGTACAGGCAGGTCTCCCACGGGACCGCGTTCTCGTACTCGCACAGCTTGTAGTAGTCGTTGGTGTTGTAGCGCGCGATCGAGCGCAGCATCGCGCCGTAGCCGACGTTGAACGACGCGAGCGCGATGTGCCAGTCGCCGAACCGCTGATAGAGGTCGGTGAAGTAGTCCATCTGCGCGATCGTCGAGCGGAACGGATCGCGGCGCTCGTCGACCCAGCGGTCCTGACGGAGGCCGTAGATCTTGCCGCCCTCGGGCATGAACTGCCACAGGCCGAGCGCACCCGCCGACGACAGGGTGGTGTTGTCGTACGAGCTCTCGATCATCGCGACGTAGAGCAGATCCTGTGGCAGCTTCGCGGCGCGAAGGCGCGAGGTGATGAGGTCCTTGTAGCGTCCCTGATCGACGAGCCAGCTCGAGATGATCGAGCGGCCACGCGGATCGTTCTTGTAGAACACCAGGTAGTCGACGAGCTTTTGCGACCACCGCACCGGCAGATCCGGTAGCTCGAGCTGATCGAGCCACGGCTGATCGGGGCGCAGCTCGCTCGGCTTCTTGACGATGCGGACCGGGCCGGCCTCGAGCTTGCTCGGCGGAGACGACTGCTCGTCGATCCACGGGCTCGCGCCGGGCTTGGGAAACAGCTCGACGTCGATCTCGCGCATCACGTCGCCGGGGGCCACGCAGGTCTCGCCAACCGCGCAGCCGCGGACCGCGCGGCGACCATCGAACTGCTGTGCGAGGACGGGATCTCCGGCCTGCACCGGAGGCGCGACCTGTGGGCCCGGATGCACCGGTTGGGCGACCGGTTGTGCATGCACAATGCCCACTGCGGCGCAGATGACGAGCCAGGCGCGACCGACGATGCGCATGGGCCGAACATAGGCGCCTCGACGGGAATGAACCAAGTTTTCAAGCCTGTTTTCAGTCCTCCACGCAAACAGTGCTAGATTGCGGAGCAACCCAAGGAGTCCCTCATGCCCGGCATGGGCGAGCTAGTCGTCATCCTCCTCATCGTCCTCGTCGTGTTCGGCGCCAACAAGCTGCCGGGCATCGGCGACGCGTTGGGCCGGAGTATCAAGAACTTCAAACGCGCCTCCAACGTGGATGGCGACGACAAGGACGACGACAAGGCCGACGCCAAGGATGGCAAGAAGCAGCTTCCCGCCAAGAAGGCGTCGAAGCAGCTCGATGCCGGTGCCGAGGACGATGGCGAATGGGAAGAAGTCGTCGTGCGTCGCAAGAAGAAGTCGGCGTCCGAGAGCTAAGCCTGCGGTCGCCGCTGCGAAGCGGTATGTAGATCCGCGGCATGGCGCCGGAGCATCTCCGGCAGCGCCGGATCCTGCGCGAACTCCGCCAGCTCGGCGGTGCGTAGCGTTGTCATGATGCGGATCGCGTCGGCGAGCGGCGTCATCGGATTCTGGACGAGCGCGCGCTTCACCGCGTGCTGCACCGACCACCGCGGATGAGACGCGATCTTCGCGAGCGAGTCGGGAACCGCGGGCCGCGCCGACGCGATCTTCAGGATCTCCGTCTCGGTGACGTGTGGATTCTCGAGCAGGATCGCGACCACGTCGGGGTGCGGATCGCGGATCAACAACAGGATCTGATCGCGCCGGTGCGTACGGGCCAGCGACTTGCGCTCGCCGAGGGTCAGCGGCCGGCCGCGCGGCTGTAGCGCCCGCTCGGGAGCCAGCGCCTTCTTGAGCAGCGCCTCGGGCACCACGGTCGGGCTCGCAGACAGGAACAGCCGCGCGATCGCCGTCATCCCGCGCTCGGTCGCAGCGACGTACATGTTCTTGCGCGTTTCGTAGGACAGGCCCGATTCCGCGGCAGCCAGGGTGATCACCTGGACGGCCGCCACGGCATCGGGGTCGTCCATCACGAGGGACCGGGTCACGATGGCCTCGAGCGCCTCGACCCAGGTCGCGGGATCGCCCTGCTCGAAGGCCTCGATCAGCGCCAGGACCCGCATCCGTGCGTCGCGGATAGCCTTCAGGCGCTGGAGGATGTGGTCTGGCCCCACGACGAGACATTCTGGCACGTTGAGGTCATGGCGCGGTGCGTGATAGGTTTGGAAACAAGGTGATCGACGATGCCTGAGACGCGGATCATCAAGCGTTACGCGAACCGAAAGCTCTACGACACGGAGCACAGTCGCTACGTCACGCTCGACCAGATCAGCGAGATGATCCGGAACGGCGACGACGTGAAGATCGTCGACAACAAGACCAAGGAAGACCTGACCACGGTCACCCTGGCCCAGATCATCTTCGAAGAAGAGAAGAAGCAGCGCAGCTTCCTGCCGCTTGGCGCGATGCGCAACATCATCCAGAGCGGCGGCGAGTGGTTCGCCGAGGCGCAGCGCCGGGTGCAGAGCATCCTGCCCGGCAAGCGCAAGGACGACGACCACGACCAGGCCCCGCCGGAGACCCCCGGCGAGGTCCAGGACGAGGCGATGGTCAAGAAGCGGAGCCTGCAGTCACTCCGCGACTGGGTCGATCACTCGAAGGTCCGCCTCGAGGAGTGGCAGAAGCAGGTCGATACGAAGATCCGGACGACCATCGAGGGCATCTCCCCATTCGCGAGCGTCAACAAGGACGTCCGCGCCCTCGCCGACCGGATCGCCGAGCTGGAGGCCAAGCTGACCGGCCTCGCCGCGGACGAAGCCAAAGCGACGCCCGAACAGCACTAGCAGCTCGAGCTACTGCAGGTCCTTCTTGAGGACTTCGGTCGCGCCGGCCTTGATCATCACGGCGAACGTGAATTTGTCGCCGCCGATCGCGAACGTGACCTTGTGCTTGCCAGGGGCGAGCGAGAGCTGCTTGCCGGCGATCGGCGTCGACATGCCGGTATCGACGCCGTCGACGAAGATCTTCGCGCTCGGCGTGCTCTGCACCTGCAGGTAGCCCTTCGCCACATCGGCCTCGGCGGGCATCTTGTCCGTCTTGACGACCTTGGCCTCGGCAGGCTTCGTCGTCTTGGTGTCGGCGGGCTTGGTGGTCTTCGTATCGGCCGGCTTGAGCTCGGTCGTCTTGGTCTCGGCGGGCTTCGTCGTCGTACTGGCCTTGGTCTCCGCCGGCTTGGTGGTCTTGGTCTCCGCCGGCTTGGTGGTCTTGGTCTCTGCCGGCTTGGTGGTCTTGGTCTCTACCGGCTTGGTGGTCTTGGTCTCTGCCGGCTTGGTCTCGGCCACCTTCGTGTCCGCGGGCTTGACCGTCTTGGTCTCCGCCGGCTTGGTCTCGGCGGGCTTGGTCTCCGCCGGCTTGGTCTCGGCCGGCTTGGTCTCCGCCGGCTTGGTCTCGGCCGGCTTGGTCTCGGCCGGCTTGGTCTCGGCCGGCTTCACCGTCGCGACCGACGCGCTCCCCGTGCCCGTCGTCCCGGCGCTCGAGCCGCTGCCGCTACCGGCCGGCGTCTCGGTCGGCCCGGCCTTCATCGGGCACTCGAGCGGCGTGGTCTTGCCGGCCGCGAGCTTCAGCTCCTGCTCGCACTTCGCGCCGTTCGGTCCGACGAGCTTGACCTTCCGCTGGCCCGCGCCGACGGGGATCTCCTGCTTGTCGCTGACCGTGGCGATCTTCTTGTCGTCGACGAACAGGTCCGCCGAGATTCCCGCGGGCAGCGCGAGCCGGATCGTCGCGATCGACGACGGGGCACCGCTGTTGCTCCCGCTCTGCGAGCTGCTCGAGCCCGAGTCGAGGATCAAGAACTTCACCGCGAGAAAGCCGCCGAGTACGAGGCCCGCGATCGCCACACCGATCGCCACGTCGCGACCGATCGATGACTTCTTCTTCGCATCGTGCGGCGGCTGCTGATCGACAGCGCCGGCCGGCTGCTGCTGGTACATCCCGGGCTGACCGTAGCCCTGCTGCGGCATCTGGCCCGACGAGTACGGCGGCTGGACCTGCCCGTACTGATTCGACGGATTTGATGGATACGCCTGCGGGTAGGGCGACGCCGATGCGTGCTGTCCCGTCACGCGGTACTGCTGGCCGTAGTTGCCCGGCGGTGCGGCCATGCCGCCCATCATCGTCTTCGCGGCCGCGTTGTTCGATTCCGGCGGCGCGAGCGCGTTCATCGGCTGCGATGCCTGCATCGAGTTCGGCGTCCCCTGCGGCATCTGCATCGGCCCCGAGCCGGGGTGCATCTGCTGGGCGCCCGGCTGTGCGTAGTAGCCACCCGGATACTGGTTCGGCTGCTGCGCCGCGGGATACGCGGTTGGATAGCCGTGCTGCGGCGACGGCTGCGCCGCGTTGTACGGATCGGCATGCATCGGCGGACCCATCGTCGCGCTCATCGGCGACGCGGTCGGCATCTGGATGTGCATCTGGGGCGGCATCGACGGCGACTGCGTGCGCTGCGGCGCCATCGGTTGACCGCCGCCGTTCGGGCTCGCGGCCATCGGCGCGGGCTGCGCAGGCTGTCCCTGCGTCGGCGCGCGCGGCGGCGGGCGCGGCGGCTTTGACTGTGGCGAGGCGGCGGCGGTGGGAGCCCGCGACGCGGCCATCGGCGGAGCTACCGGCGCGCCCGGCTTCGCCGGGTTGTCGATCTCGCCGAAGATCTCCGTCGGAGCCTCCTCGCCGAAGTCGCCATCGTCGTCGTCTCCGCCCCTGCGCTTGTTCTGGGCCGGCGCTGCGGCCGCGCGGGGCGCCTTCGCCGACGGTGACATCTCGGGCGCGACGCTCGCGGCGACCTGCTGCTCGAGGTCGTCGAAGTTCGGGCTGCCGAGCATCGTGGCGTCGCCCTCGGGCACACCGGCTTCGCCGAAGGTCTCGACGACGTCGACCTTCGCCTCCGCCGACGGCACGCCTGCGATCAGGCCATCGCGGCCGACGCGCTTGTACTGCTCGAGAAGCTGGCGCTCCTTCTCGATCTCGCCGGTGAACACTTCCTTCAGCCAGGCCGAGAGCGACTTCGGCGTGTACACGACCTCCTGGGTCATCAGGAACTGCTGCAGGTCGGCGAGCATCTCGCTGCACCACTGGTAGCGATCGTCGACGTCCTTCGCGAGCGCCTTCAGGATCACGCGCTCGACCACCTCGGGGATGTTCGGGTTGATCGCGCGGGGGTTCTGGATGTCGACGTTACGGACCTTCTCCAGCGTCGAGAAATCGGTCTCGCCCTGGAACAGCCGCTCGCCTGTCAGGCACTCGTAGAGCATCGTGCCGATCGCGAAGATGTCGCTGCGGCGATCGAGCGGCAGGCCGCGGACCTGCTCGGGCGACATGTACCCGAACTTGCCCTTGAGCACGCCGGCCATCGTGCGCGAGTTGCGCGACGTGGCCTTCGCGATACCGAAGTCGATGACCTTGACCTCGCCCTCGTACGAGACGAGCACGTTCTGCGGCGAACAGTCACGGTGCACGATCTCGAGCGGGCGGCCGAGCGGGTCCCGCTTGCGGTGCGCGTAGTCGAGACCCTCGAGGACCTTGGCGATGGAGAAGCACGCCATCGGCACCGGCATCTGCTGCTTGATCTTGCGGAGCCGGTTCTGGATCTGGAGCAGATCCTTGCCCCAGATGTACTCCATCGCGATGAAGTGCGAGCCGTCGATCCGGCCGAGCTCGAAGATCTGGCAGATGTTCGCGTGCGCGAGCTGCCCGGCGA
>JBBRBG010000227.1:0-14103 GCA_038206055.1 Haliangiales bacterium | reverse complement strand
CCAGGTCGCGGCCGTCAAGGCCCCGGGCTTTGGCGATCGTCGCAAGGCGATGCTGCAGGACATCGCGGCCCTCACCGGCGGCGAGGCGTTCACCGAGGATCTCGGCCAGAAGCTCGAGAACCTCCAGCTCACCGATCTCGGCCGCGCCAAGCGCGTCACGATCGACAAGGACAACACGACGATCATCGAGGGCGCCGGTAAGAAGGAGACCATCGAGGCGCGCGTCAAGACCATCCGCCGCGAGGTCGAGGACACCACGTCGGACTACGACCGCGAGAAGCTCCAGGAGCGCCTGGCGAAGCTCGTCGGTGGCGTCGCCGTGATCAAGGTCGGCGCTGCGACCGAGGTCGAGATGAAGGAGAAGAAGGCCCGCGTCGAGGACGCGATGTACGCGACCCGCGCGGCCGTGGAAGAGGGCATTGTCCCCGGCGGTGGTGTGGCGCTCATCCGCTGCCTCGCCGGCCTCGACAAGCTGACGTTCGATGATGACCGCCGCTATGGTGTCAACATCATCCGCCGCGCGCTCGAGGAGCCGTTGCGCCAGATCGCTGGCAATGCCGGCGTCGACGGTTCGATCGTCGTCTCGAAGGTCAAGGAGGGCTCGGGCTCGTTCGGCTTCAACGCCGCGAAGCTCGAGTACGAGGACCTCGTCAAGGCGGGCGTCATCGACCCGGCCAAGGTCGTTCGTATCGCGATCCAGAACGCGGCTTCGGTGTCGGGCCTCATGCTGACCACCGAGACGCTGATCGCCGAGAAGCCGAAGAAGGACGAGAAGGGCGGTGGCCACGAGGGTCACGGCCACGACTACGAGTAGTCTGACAGCGGGTAACCGTTGAAGAAGGGCCGGCCGTTGCGCCGGCCCTTCGTATTTTCGGTATCATGGAGTGCATGGGCGAAACCGCACCCAGGACGGAGCGCCTGCTCGCGATCATCGAGCTCCAGAACGCAATCTCCGCAGCGGGGATGAACGGCGACGAGGTGATGCGGTTTGTCACCGAGCGCGCGCCCGGGTTGACCGCGGCGGGCGGCGCCGTGGTCGAGCTCGTCGAAGGCGATGACGACATCGTGGTGCGCGCGGCGACGGGCAGCGCGAAGCCGCAGCTCGGCACCCGGCGGTCGCAGAAATCGAGCCCGGCCGGCAGGTGCGTTGCGCAGCGCAAGGCTCTGCGCGATGACGCCGGTGGTTCGATCTACGCCCCGCTGCTGCACGGCGAATATGCGATCGGCGCGATCGGCGCCGTCGCGAGCGAGGGCGGTGGCTTCAGCGAGGAAGATCTCGAGACGCTGCGCCTGCTCTCGCCGATCGTCTCGATCGCCATGCACCGCACGCGCAGCTACCCGCAGCCGCGGCGCGACAACACGCACGACGCACTGACGGGCATGCTCAATCGCCGCGCGTTCGAGGAGCGCGTCGAGGTCGAGCTCGCCCGCCGCACGCGGTACGCGCAGTCGTTCAGCCTGGCGGTGATGGACCTCGATGGCTTCAACACGGCGAACGATCGGTTCGGCGAGGCCGCGGGCGACGAGCTGCTCCGATCGATCGCGACGATCATGAACACGCACACCCGGGTGATGGACGCGGCATTCCGTCTCGGCGGCGACGAGTTCGCGATCCTGATGCCGGGCACCGCGCTCGACGGCGCGAAGACGTTCACCGAGCGCTGCAGGCAGTACATCAGCGACGCGAAGCTGTGCGAGGGCACCGTGACCGCGAGCTTCGGCGTGGTCGAGGCCCTCGAAAAGGAGACGATCGCGGCGCTGACCGAGCGCGCGGATCAGGCGCTCAAGGACGACAAGCGCTCGCGCAAGCCGTAGTCACGGTTCGCAGTCATCGCGGATGGTCTCGCTCCACTTCGTCGGCTCGGTGTCGGCAAGGGAGGTCGACCACATCCGACCGATCCGGTTGAGGTGGATCCGCTGCGTGGTTGCCGGCATGCCCGCGGCGAGTGCCTTGTCCCAGATCTGCGTGATCGTGCACGACGTGGAGATCACGCGGTTCGGCCCGCAGTCCGCCGAGCCGAGCGAGCCGAGCGCCTGGCCGCGGTGGATGTCGACCTCGAAGATGCACAGGTCCTTCTCGCGCACGTCGGTTCGGACGAACGTGTACGTCGCCCAGCCGCCGGCGGTCGCATCGAGCTGACCGTTCCGATCGACGCCGGCCCAGTTCGCGGAGAACAGCGACAGCTTGCCCTCGGTGAGGCGCTCGCCGAGGGTCCGCAGCCGCGTCATACCGCCGAACACGTCGAAGTGGCGGAGATCTCCAAGCGCCAGGGACACGGTGCCGCTCTCGAACAACGCCTTCGTGCTCGCCGGGGGTGGAGGCGGTGACGGCGGTGCATCGACCGGCGCACCCGCGTCGACGAATGCCGGCGGCGTTGGTGTCTGGGCGATCACCGGCGCGGCGTCGACGGGCGAGCGGCGCTTCGCATCCGCGGGGGCCGAAGCATCGACGGGAGCCGCGGCGACCATGGCAGCGGCATCCGGCGGCGGCTCGCGCATGCGCTCGACCACGGGCACGACCAGCGCATCGACAGGCACGACCACGACGGGCGCTTGTGGAGCCGGTGACGACGACGGCGAGCGCGCCATCATCACGACGACCGCGCCGATGCCGAGCACGGCTGCGCCACCGAGTCCGAACACCAGGGAGCGCGACACCACGACACCCCGGCGAGGCTCCGGCGTGCTCGCGGGCGGCGTGCTCGGCATCGTCTCGCCGTGCGCGAGCGAGGCCTGCGTCGAATGAGTTGCGGCGGTCGCGGCGTACGGATCCGACGGAGGTCCGGATTTCGCCGGGCTCTCGATCATGATCGGCGCGAACGCCTCGGAGGGCAGCTCGGCAACGGCAGCGAGGAGTGCGGCCTTCATCGCCGCGGCGCTCTCGAACCGATCGGCCGGATCCTTCGCGAGCGCGCGCAGGATCAACGATTCCACGGCCGCGGGCAGCGTGGGCTCGAGAGAGCGCGGCGACGGCGGCGCGACCTTGACGTGCATGTCGAGGAGCTCGTATAGGCTCGCGGCGGAGAACGGCTGCTTGCCGGTGGTGCCCTCGAACAGGATCACCCCGGCAGCATAGAGATCCGCGCGTGCATCGACCGGCTGCGACCGTGCCTGCTCGGGAGCCATGTAGGCCGGCGTGCCGAGCAGACTGCCGGTCTGCGTAGTCCCACCGACGATGCCCGCGAGGTCGCCGAGCTTCGCGATGCCGAAGTCGAGCACGGTCACGCGACCGGTCGGGCTGATGAAGATGTTGTCGGGCTTGAGGTCGCGATGAACGATGCCCTTCGCGTGCGCGGCGGCCAGCGCGTCGAGCGCCTCGGCCATCCAGCGCGCGAATGTCCCGAGCGGGAGTCGACCCGGACGGCGAAGGAGCGCGTTCAGCGACGCGCCCTCGAGGTACTCCATGACGATGTAAGGCGCGCCGTCGGGCAGGCGACCGAGGTCGATGACGTCGACGATGCTGTCGTGACGGATCACGTTCACCGCGCGCGCTTCGTTGAAGAATCGCTCGACGAGATCGGGATCCGAAGCTGCCTCGCGCTTC
Source organism: Haliangiales bacterium (assembly GCA_038206055.1). Lineage (GTDB taxonomy): Bacteria > Myxococcota_A > Polyangia > Haliangiales > Haliangiaceae > JABFXX01. The sequence goes on along the minus strand of JBBRBG010000227.1, from coordinate 10,559 downwards.
AGGACCTTGATCGCGACCCGCGCGCCGATCTCGGGCTGAACTGCCTTGTAGACGCGGCCCATACCGCCGGCGCCGAGCAGGCTGGCAACACGCCACGATCCGATGCGCTCGCCGAGCAGCGCATCGGATCCGACGGGAGCCCGCGACATTCCGTCGCGCGCGCACGTCCCGCGGTCGCCCGCGTCGCCGCACTCGGGACACACGTGTCGCACCGACGGATCATAGCCCGCCCTCGCTGTCGCCACGGGAGACACCTGTCGGATCCCACGACAGGCACATGCGCGTAACTGCCCGCCGGAGGGCGGCATCACAGGGGCACGGGCGTTGCTTCCCTGGCGCAAACTCATGAAGCTCCTGCGTGGTACTGCAGTGGCGTTGGTTCTCGGAGGCGGGGCGGCAGCCGCACAGCCTCCGGCACCCGAACAGCCGACGTCTCCGCCTGAACAGGCACCCGCGCCGACGCCGACCATCAAGGTCGCCGGTCGCGTGATCGACGCCCTGGGAAGGCCGGTCCGTAACGCGACGATCACCATCGAGGGCCAGGTCGACGGCACGGTGGCAAAGACCGGTCGCGACGGCACGTTCGTGATCGATGCGCCGATCGGCGCCACGCTCATCGTCGAGCAGAAGGCATTCGGTGTCGGCCTCGCGACCGTGATCGGGAACACGGTCGACGACATCGTGTTGCTCACCGAGAAGCAGCTCGGCGAGACCATCGAGGTCAACAGCGAGGCTCCGGCGGTCGCGCCCGGCGCCGCACAGCTCGATCGCAAGGAGCTGCAGCGCATCCCCGGCACTGGCGGCGACATCGTCCGCGCACTCACCGTGATGCCCGGCGTGGTCAACCTCCAGCTCCCGCTCGGCTACTCGGGCGTGGTCATCCGCGGTAGCTCGCCGCAGGACTCGCGCGTGTTGATCGATGACTTCGAAGTGCCCGTGCTGTTCCACAACGTCGGCTTTCGCGCGGTGATCCCGGCGGAGACGATCGCATCGCTCGACTACATCCCCGGTGGCTTCGACGTCGGCTACGGTCGCGCGTCGTCGGGCATCGTCGCGTTGACCACCCGCCCCGGCGACGAGAAGCGCAGCACCCAGGCCGAGATCTCCGTGATCGACGGAGGCCTGCTCGCACAGGGGCCGATCGGCAAGGACACGCGGTACCTGTTCGCGCTGCGGCGCTCGACGATCGATTTCGTGCTTCCGAAGGTGATCCCCGCCTCCGCGGATCTCTCGCTGACGACGGTGCCGCGCTACTACGACGGCCAGCTCCGTCTCGACCACCAGCTGAACGAGAAGTGGAAGCTGACGCTGTCTGACGTCGGCACCGACGACATCTTCGAGCTGTTCGCCACGAAGGACGAGAATGCGACGTCCAAGCGGTTCTACAACCGCACACGGTTCGATCGCCTGACCGGGTCCGCTCGCTACAAGGACGGCCCCTGGCTCGCGAACATCGCACTGTCGGGCATCTACACGCAGTTCCTGTTCGAGGCCGGCCTCTACCAGAACATCGACGTGCGCACCGCCGCCGTCACGCCGCGCATCGACATCACGCACACCGATGCGACGGCCGGTGGCCTCAAGGATGTGGTGTGGCGCGTCGGCGCGGAGGCCCAGGTGTCGCGCGTCGGCGTCGATCTGGCGCTCCCCAACGAGAAGCGAGAGGGCGAGATGATGGCGGGGATGATGTTCGATCCCAAGGACGTCAGCCAGCAGTTCAAAGGGCACGTCTGGTTTTCCGACTTCGCGGGCTGGAGCTCGGTCACCGCGAGCTTCGACAAGCGCGTACGCGGCACCGCCGGTGTGCGCGCCGAGTATTTCCAGCGCCCGAACGAGGTCGCGATCCAGCCGCGCGGCGAGCTCAAGTTCCAGCTCGCAAAACCGTGGCAGCTGCGGCTGTCCGCGGGTGCATATCGCCGCCCACCCGAGTTCCAATCCGAGCTCCTCGAGAAGGGCATCCAGTCGGAGCGCTCGAAGCAAGCGATCGTCGGCCTCCAGTACGAGCCGAAGGACGGCGTGCGCGTGCAGGCCTCGACGTACTACACGGATCGCAGCGCCTTGATCACGCACGACGCGATGGGCAAGCTCACGAACAACGGACGCGGCACCACGACCGGCGCGGAGCTGCTCGCCACGTATCGCGGCGGGCCGTGGTTCGCCTGGCTCAGCTACTCCTACTCGCACTCGACGCGCGTAGATCAGCCGGGCGCCGAGCGCCGCCTGTTCAGCTACGACCAGCCGCACAGCCTCAACGCGGCGCTGAGCTGGCAGAAGGGTCACTGGCAGCTCGGCGGCCGGTTCCAGGTCTACTCGGGCTTGCCCTTCACCCCCGCCACCGGCTCGGTCTTCGATAGCGACCACAACATCTACGTCCCGATCCTGGCGGACGCGAACTCCGCGCGCGCGCCGATCCACCATCAGCTCGACATCCGCGTCGACTACTCGTGGAAGTGGGGGCCCGTCGCGATGACGGCGTTCCTCGATCTGCAGAACGCCTACATGAACAAGAGCATCGTGACGTACTTCTACAACTACGATTACTCGCAGCGCGCAGCGTTCACCTCGCTGCCGCTGATCCCATCGATCGGTCTCCGGGGGATCCTGTGAAGGCCGCGTGGATCGGTCTCGGCGGCCTCCTCGTTCTCGGTGCGTGCGCCGGTGACCTCGACGAGCAATGGCAGCTCGACCACGATCGGATCATCGCGGTGCGCGCCACGCCTCCCGGTATTGTCTCGGGCGAGCGCGCGGAGATCGATGCGCTGATCGGTGCGGTCGGGCAGCATCCAGTCGAGCGGCCGCCGGAGATCGCGACCGTGGTGTCGCCGATGAGCCTGATGGGGACCGTCGCACCCGATGCCGGCAAGTGGTACGTGACCGCGCCCGATGCCGCGAGGCTCGCCGCGGCGCGCACGGAGCTCGGGCTCAAGGCGGACGCGCCCGTCCCTCTTCAAGTCGGCGTCTCGTACAGTGGGCAGACCCTGCTCGCGTTCAAGACGGTGTTCCTCGGCGAGACGCGCGTGAATCCCTCGCTCGACGACATGATGATCGATGGCGCAGCCGCACCCGGCTCGACCACCGAGATCGTGGTCCAGCCGCTCACCGACGTGCGGTTGTCGGTGAAGGCCGACGTCGACGACACGGTCAACTGGCTGACCTCGTGCGGCACGATGCACGACTTCGATCTGCCGAATGCGTACCTGCGCGTCGAGAAGGACGACCCGACGACGGGCGACCTCGGCGTGGTGCGCCGCGTGTCTGATGGCGGCGTGGCCTGGCATGTCTGGACGATCCGCGCCGACTGAAGAACTGAGGTACATCTCGGGGCCGTGGACCCGAGCAAGATCGCCAGCGCCGTGGTCGCGCACTACGGCCGTGTGAAGCGCGATCTGCCGTGGCGACGCACGCGTGACCCGTATGCGATCTGGGTCAGCGAGATCATGCTGCAGCAGACGCGGGTGGCCACGGTGATCCCGTACTGGGAGCGCTGGATGGCGAAGTTCCCGACGGTGAGCATCCTCGCGGACGCACCGCTCGACGACGTGCTCGCTGCGTGGGCAGGCCTCGGCTACTACTCGCGCGCGCGGAATCTCCATCGCGGCGCGCAGGCAGTGGGCAGCACGTGGGGCGGCGCCCTGCCCCGCCGTGCCGCGGAGCTGCGCGAGGTGCCTGGCATCGGCCCTTACACGGCGGGGGCGATCGCTTCGATCGCATACGGCGAGCGAGCGCCGCTTGTCGATGGCAACGTCGCGCGCGTGCTCGGCCGCGTGTTCGCGATCGAGCACGACATCAAGAGCACCACCGGAGGCAAGGCGTTGTGGGCGCGCGCCGGCGAGCTGATGACCGCCCTGCCGAAGCCGGCGGATCCCGGCGATCTCAACCAGGGCCTGATGGAGCTCGGCGCCACCGTGTGCTCGCCGACCCAGCCGCGCTGCCTCGTGTGCCCGCTCGCGAAGCTGTGCATCGCGAATGCGACGGGCCGCCAGGCCGAGCTCCCCGTGATGCCCGTGAGGAAGAAGGCAAGCGAGCTGCCGGTCCTCGCGCGCACGCTCGTGTGGATCGCGCACGGCGACGACATCCTCCTCGTGCGGCGCGCGCCGGAGGGGTTGTTCGGCGGACTGTGGGAGCTGCCGCCGGTGGAGATCGCGGAGCAGCTCGGCGTTACCGTCGATCGTACGGCGGTCGCACATCACGACCAGACGCTGACTCACCGCCGGCTCCGCGTCACCGTGATCCGCGGTGCGATGCCCACGCGCCTTGTCGAACCGGCCGATCCGGGATACGACGCGATCGTTCGTGTACGGATCTCCGACGCGAATCGGCTCGGCATCGCGGCCGCAACCGCATCCATCCTGACGAAGTACCAGGACACTCCATGGACCTCGATCCCAAGGCGCTCGCCCTCTTCACCGAGGGCTACGACAAGATCCTCCAAGGCATCGGCCTCCTCGGCTTCGATGTCCACGACGAGAACTTCGCGGACACGGCGAAGCGCGCGGCCAAAGGGCTCCACGAGCTGATCCACGATCAGAAGCAGGCGCGCTCCGAAGTGGACGCGCTGCTCGCGAAGACGTTCCCGGCGAAGTACACCGAGATGGTGATCTCGAAGCACAACACGTGCTTCGGGATGTGCCCGCACCACCTGCTGCCCGTCATCTACCGGATCTCGATGGCGTACATCCCCACGGAGAAGGTGCTCGGGCTATCGAAGCTGTCGCGCCTCGCGCGCCTGATCGCGCGCGCGCCGCGCCTCCAGGAGGACCTGACCCACGAGCTCGCCGACCTCCTGTTCGAGCACCTGGCGAGCCAGGGCTCCGCCGTCTACATCGAGGGCTTGCACATGTGCATGGCGGCGCGCGGCGTCGGCGCGCACGAGGCGCGGCTCGTCACGAGCGGTGTGCGCGGCGTGTTCCTCGAGCTGGCCACGCGCGAGGAGTTCATCAAGCTGGTCGTCGCGCCTCCGACGACGCTGGTGTGATCGGCTACCTGCACGGCTTCCTCGGCTCGCCCGACGTGTGGGGCGAAGGCCCGGGGATTCGCCTCGCGCAGCCGCCCATCGCGCCGAGCTGGCGCGCGCACCTGGCGGCGGTCGCCGAGCAGCTCGGACCGGTCGAGGCGGTCGTCGGCTACTCGCTCGGTGCGCGGCTCGCGCTCGGGCTCGTCGTGGAGGGATACGCACCGCGCGCGGTGTTGATCAGCGTCAATCCGGGCATCGCACATGCAGAGCGACCGGCGCGGCGCGCGGCCGACGCGGCCTGGGCGAAGCGGTTTCGTACCGAGCCGCTCGCCGACGTGCTCGATGCATGGGAGGCGCAGGCGCTGTTCTCCGGGCGATCGCGCGCGGACCGGCGAGCCCAGCGCCTCGCGCTCGATCCAGAACAGTGCGCGCGGACGCTCGAGGTCCTTGGCCTCGCGGAGATGCCCGACTATCGCGGCGAGATCGACCAGCGGTTCCACCTGATCGCCGGTGCCGCCGACGCGAAGTTCGTCGCGATCGCCCGCACCCTGCCCGCGCCTCTCGAGCTGATCGCGGACTCGGGGCACGATCCCACGCTCGATCAACCGGCGGCGTTGCGCGCCGCGATCGACCGCGCGCTCACGCCTTGAACAGCGCGAGGATGTCCTCGGGGATCCGCACCGGGCGGCCGCTCGCGAACGACATGAACGCCCACGTCGTGGCCCCGCGCGCCACCACGGTTCCATCGCGCTTGATCTCGGTCTTGCGGATGCACGAGGCAGCACGCCACTCCTCGACCCAGGTCTCGGCGACGAGCAACTGCCCGAGCGTGACCTGGCCCAGGTAGTCGAGCTCGTGGCGACGGACGACGAACACGGCGCCGTGCTCGCGGTACCGCGCGTGGTCCCAGCCGAGGGAGCGCGAGTGCGCCATCGCGACGTCGAGCACCCAGCGGAGGTAGACGAGGTTCGAGACGTGACCGAGCTCGTCGATGTCGGGCTCGGCGACGGTGATCGGCAGGGAGTAACGGGCGGTCACGGCGAGGGCCTGGGTAATACCCCAGTCCCCGGCCAGTCGCGGTACCGTCCCAGGATGATCGACGATCCGAGTGCCAGGACCTTGCGCGTCCGCCTCGAGCAGGGCCAGGCGCATGCCGCGGATGCCGTGCAGGCACTCGCGATCGCCGCACTCGAAGCTCCGACCCGCACCGCGCGTCTCGACGCATGCCGGCTGCTCGGCGATCTCGCCGGTCGCGCGCTCGGCGCAGACTGGGATGCCGCCGAGCGCGCTGCGTTCGCGCTTCTCGAGGCCGCGCGGGTCGCCGATACCGCCGCCGATCGGCGCGGCGTGCTGGCCGCGATGGGCCGCGGGTTCCGCAACATCTGGCTGCTGCCCTTCGTCCACCGGCGGCTCTCGGACCGAGATCAGACGATCGCTGCCGCCGCGCTGCAGGCCGCCGGTGGGCTCGGGTTCCCCGCGCTCGAGGAATCGGTCGCCGCGTTCGTCAGCGAGAGCGCGCCACCGGCGCTGCGACGGGCCGCGATCGCGTCGCTCGGGCGAATGGGCGCCATGAGCGCGGTCGATCGCCTGGTGCCGCTGATCCTCGGCGATCCGAGCGAGGCCGCCGGAGCGCTGACCGCGCTGACGGAGATCCGCTCGCCCGCCGGGCGAGAGTCCGCGCTGATCGTGCTCGATCAGGACCTCGAGCCCGAGGTGCAGATCGCCGCCGTACGATATCTCGCCGAGCTCGGTGCGCTCGAGGTGCTCGCGGTGCTGCGCCGGCTCGCGCGCCACGACGACGCGGAGATCCGGATCGCCTCGAGCCTGGCCTCGCGCGCACTCAAGGCGGAGCGCAGCCGTGATGCGGCGGAGCGCTTCCTCATCGCGCTCAGCGAGCCAGATCGTGCCGTGCGTGCCGTGCTCGCACGACGGCTGCGCACGCTGCCCGTGACCGAGATCATCGAGCAAGCCGAGGTACTGCTGTCCGAGGACGCGATCGGCGTGGTCCAGATCCTCGGCGAGCTCCGCGATGCAGAGGTCACGCGATATCTCCTCAAGCTCGCGGACCGCAAGGAGCTGCCCGCGGATCTGCGCGCGCGCGCGGTCGGGGCGATCGAGGCCGACGAGGCGTGGGAGCGTCAGGCGCTCGCGGATCTCGCACACCGCGCCGATGCCGATGAGTCGCTGCGTGCCGCCGCCGTGCAGGCGATGGGTGCCTTCGCATCGTCGACGGAGCTGATCGACAAGATCAGCTCGCTGGCCACCTCGCCATCGGCGCCGATCCGCGGCGCGTTCCTGTGGGCGATCCAGCTCGCGGCGCGATCAGGCGGTGATGCCGCGGCGATCGCGCGGCTCGTCGCGCCGATGCTCGACGACAGCGATCAGATGGTCCGCCGCCGCGCCGCATATGTCGCCGGCAACCTCGGTCTCACGGAGCTCGCGCCGGCGCTGGTGCGTCGCTGCGCTGCCGGCGAACCGCCCGATCTGCGCCTCGCCGCGTACGTCGCGCTGGGCGAGCTGCGGATGCCGGGTGTCGTCGCGGAGGTCGTCGCCGCGATCAAGCGCGAGGACGACCCGCGGGTGCTCGGCGCCGCATCGAATGCGCTGGTCGCGGCGCACCCGGAAGCCTCGGCGATCGGCGGGCTCGCGCCGCGCGCGACGCAGCTCCTGTCGTCCCCGGAGCCGCGCCTGCGCGAGGCCGGTGCGGAGATCGCCGGCCTCCTCGGCGGCGCCGTCAGCGCGCTGCTGATCGCACCGCTCGCCACCGACGACGCGCCCGCGGTCCGCGGCGCTGCGGTGTGGGCGCTCGGCAAGCTGGCCGATCCGGCGACCGAGACCGCGCTGCTCGCGGCGTTCAAGGATGACGATCCGGCGGTCCACGAGCGCGCCGCCACGGGCCTGCTCCGCCTCGGCACCCCGGCCGCGCTCGCGCAGGCGATCGCGTTCGTCGCTGGCGATGGAGATCCAACCGCGCGCGGTTTGCTCGCTGCTGCGATCACGATCGCGCGCCCGCACGCGGCCGCACTCGCACCGGCGATCGATCGTGCGCTCGACAAGGTCGACTCCGATGATCCTGCCTTCGAGCCGCTGCTGCGCATGAAGCTCGAGACCGCATCGCTCGACGGCGACGCACCCCCGGCGATCGACGTCGATGCCGAGATCACGCTGGTGTTCCCCTCATTCGCTCAGCTCGCGAAGCTCTCCGGCTTCGACACGCTCGTCCGCAGTCTCCGCACCGCGGAGTCGCTGTTCCACTCCACCGGTGGTGCGAAGGACGCGGATCTCTCGCCGTCGATCACCTTGTGGATGAAGGTGCTCGAGAACTACGTGCACGCGTGGCTCGGCCCGCGGATGGCCGGCCTGCAGCGCGATCCGGCCGTGCTGTTCGACTACGTCGATCGCGTGATCGGCGGCAACTGGCCCGGCTTCCAGCGCTGGCTCGAGCCGAAGTGGCGCGATCCGATCGACGTCGGCGGCGCGCGCGTGGAGATCCCGCTGCGCGCGATCCCGAACTGCGTGCGTGAGCTTCAGGAGCATCGCCGCAAGCGCCTCGACTCGCCGCTCTCGGTCACCGAGTGGGCGCGTATGATGGTCCTGTTCGCCGTCGACCACTCGACAGGGTTCAAGAATCTGATGAAGGTTGGCAGCGGTGGTCAGGTGAAGCAGAGCGCCGAGAAGACGGTCTCGCTCGCGCACCGGCTCCACACGCTCGCCGCGGTCAGAAACCTCGTGACGCACCGCGCGAGCGCCGGCGTCGCCACGCTCGCAGCGTTCCGCAAGAGCTACTACGCCGCGTTCGAGGACCTGGTCGCGCTCGCCTAAGGCCCGCGCTTGAACGCATCGTTGATCTTGTCGCGGAGCTGGCTGATCTGCGGATCGCTCGGGCCCACATCGAGGGTGCCGTTCATGTCCTGGACCATGGCGAAGTCGACCGACTCGACCGGCGGCCTGAGGTCGACCTTGATCGGCAGGGTCGCATCCGTGCCCGGTGCAAACGCGACGTTGTAGCCCGTGACGTCGAGGTCGACATCGGCGGTGTCGTGGATGCGGAACGGCTTGGTGACCGCACCTACCTTCACGGTGCCGGTGATCTCGTAGCTCACCATCCCGACCGCCTGCATCTCGATCGTGACCTGCGAGTACAGGCCAGCCGGGGCACCGGAGAACGCGATGGTCGGCGGATCGCCAATGGTCTCGGCCGACCACCCGATCGCGAATGGCGTCGAGGTCATCGGCTGGCCACTGTCGCCGACCACCTGAAGGCGCGAGAGATTGAACTTGGCGGACACTACAATCAGATCGGTCTTCAGCGGCCCAGGGAGCACCGGCATCGCCTTCCAGCTCACGAGCAGGCCGTGGGGCGCCGGTGCGGCATCGCCGCTCGACGCGTCGCTGTTCGATGCATTGCCATCGGCGGTCGTCGGGTTGCCCCCGCCGCCCCCGCCGCACCCCGCGGCGGCGGCGACGATGAGTGGGAGCAGGGACTTCATGGCACGAGTATTGGTGCAACGCCGGGACCACACCTCACAAGGGCGCAACGCCGCGAATTTGTGCGCGTCGGAGCTGCGCAGAACAGGACGACTGTGCACGATCTGTACAAGGCCATGGGCACGGAACCACAAACGCAAGCCGGCGTCACCGAGATGGCCGCGCCGACGGAGCCGCGTGCGTTCCTCGTGATCCACATCGATGACGGCGGTTCCCGGGTCGTTGACCTGCCTGACGGGATCGATGTCACGTTCGGCCGCTCGCGGGGTGCAACCATCAACCTCGATCACGAAAAGGTGTCGCGCATGCACACCAAGGTGCGACGCACCGGAGACGTGATCGAGATCGAGGACCTCGGCAGCCGCAACGGCACCCGGGTCAACGGCGAGAAGATCGAGGGCACGCAGCGGGTGATCCACGGTGACGAGATCTCCGTCGGCCCGATCATCGCGATCGTGGGTGTGTCGAGCGCGCTGCGCCGCCGGACCGCGATCGCCGATCCGGCGACCGGCGAGGGCCGGCTCGCCGCCGAGGTCGATCGTGCCGTCCGCTACCACCGCCCCGTGACCGTCGCGATGATCCGCGTCGCGAACGATGCCGTGATCGATTCGATCGCCGCCACGCTGCGCCCGATGGATCTGATCGCCGAGGACGCGGGCGACGACTACCTCGTGATCCTGCCCGAGCTCGGCCGCACCGACGGCGCCGCCGCGATCCAGCGCGCGCTCGATTTCGCCCGCGCCACCAACACGCCCGTCACCGCGTCGAGCGCGCTGTGCCCCGATGACGGCACCACCGTCGACACGTTGATGTCCCAGCTCCGCAGCGGCCTCCGCACCGGCAAGCTGCCGCGCGCCGAGACCCACGTTCCGCAGGCGCCGGTCGTGGCGGATGCCGCGATGCAGCGCGTGTATACGCTCGTGGATCGGATCTCCGACACCGCGATGACCGTGCTCATTCTCGGCGAGACCGGCGTGGGCAAGGAGCTCGTCACCGAGGCGATCCACCGCCGCTCCAGCCGGCGCGATCGGCCGCTGATCAAGCTCAACTGCGCCGCTCTCCCCGAGACGCTGCTCGAGAGCGAGCTGTTCGGCCACGAGCGCGGCGCGTTCACCGG
>JBBRBG010000226.1:0-14231 GCA_038206055.1 Haliangiales bacterium | reverse complement strand
ATGAGCCTCCCCGCTGCGACGACGACGCCGCCAACGACGACGACGACGACGCCGACGACGCCGCCAACGACGACGACGCCGACGCCGACGACGACGACGACGCCGACCTCGACTCGGCCCGCCAATACGAGCTCGTTCGCTCCGTCGACCACGTCGTCCATCACGACCACTCCACCCACCACGACCACGCCGCCGACGACCTTGCCCGCGACGACCTCGCTGGAGCGCGAGCAAGTTAGCTTCGAACGCTACTCGCGCCTGGAGACGAAGGATCCCGCAGCTGCGCTCGCTGGGTACCTCGAGATCTCGCGCGGCAACTCGGCGTGGGCAGCGAACGGACTGTTTGCGGCCGCGCGGCTCTCCGCGGACCGCGGTGACCCGCGCGCACGGACCTTTCTCGAGATCTACCTGCGGAGGTTCCCGGCGGGAGCCAATGCGGCGGACGCGAAGACCCTGCTGGACAGAATTCAAGGAGCACGCCCATGACCATCCGTACCCTGTTCTCCGCGGCGATCCTGTGCGCGCTCGTCGCGTGCGGTCACAACGCCGGCACCGGCGGCAACGATGGCGGCGGGGACGATGGGGGTGGCGGCGACGATGGAGGTTGCACGGGGATTTGCACGGATGCTCCGCCGTTCAGCGGCATGTGCACCCCCGGCGGCACGCAGTGCTCGGATTGCATCGACAACGACGGTGACGGCAAGATCGACGGCGACGACATCGAGTGCACCGGCTCGCTCGACAACGACGAGGGCAGCTTCTCGACCGGCATCCCCGGCGACAACATCGACGCGGTCAAGCAGGACTGCTTCTTCGACGGCAACAGCGGCGCCGGCGACGACCGCTGCAACATCCACGTCTGCTGCATCCTCGGAGCGCACAACAGGGCCGAGTGCCCGATCGGCGCGAACCAGTACAATGTCAACGAGTGCCCGCCACCGCTCGGCACCACGCCGCTGTCGCCCGCTTGTATCGCAAACTGCGGCCATCTCACGCCGCCCGGTTGCGACTGCTTCGGGTGCTGCACGGAGTGCGTCGCCGGCACGAACCCGGCACAGTGCTACGACATCGCGATCAATCCAACGACGTCGCCCGGCTGCAACGATACGAACCTCGCCGACCCGAACATCTGCAAGCGCTGCGTCAAGAACACGACGTGCGGCAACACCACATGCGGCGGCACCAGCTGCATCCTGTGTCCGGGCCAGGACCCGAGCACGCTCCCGACAAACTGCACCGGGCAGCAGTGCCCGACGGGTACGACCGTGTGCGGCGCGAACGATAGCTGCCCGACCAACACGTACTGTTCGAATGGCTGCTGCATCGGCGTGATCCAGTAGTTACGCTGCTGCTGGATGACCGAGACCCTCTACCGGCGACCGCTTCCCGCCGACGCCACCGAGTTCTCGTCACCGGCAGGTCGACAGCTGTTTGCGGAAGCGCTCGCAGCGGGCGGGCTCGACGGCTACTTCCCGCTCGCGGAACAGTTTCACACGCAGTCCGAGCCGGCGTTCTGCGGCCTGGGCTCGCTCGTGGTCGGACTCAACGCGCTCGCGATCGATCCCGGAAGGCTCTGGAAAGGTCCGTGGCGTTGGTTCTCCGAGGACCTCCTCGACTGTTGCGTCTCGCTCGAAGAGGTTCGGCGCCGTGGCCTCGACCTCGACGAAGTCACCTGCCTCGCGCGGTGCAACGGCGCTGCCGTGGAGCTCCACCGTGCCGTGACCAGCGATGTGGCAGCGTGGCGCGAGTCGCTGACCGCCGCCGCGCGGGGTGACGGGGTCGTGATCGCTTCGTACAATCGCTCCGACCTGGATCAGACCGGCGAGGGGCACTTCTCGCCGATCGGGGGTTACCACGCAGCGCGGGACCTGGTGCTTGTCCTCGACGTTGCTCGGTTCAAGTATCCGCCACACTGGATCCCCGCCGAGCGCCTGTGGCGGGCGATGCACGCGATCGATCCATCGACGGGACGATCGCGAGGCTGGATCGTGCTGCGCCGTCGCAGCCAGGGCGGATCGCTCGGATTTACCCTCAACTGCAAAGGCGACGACCTCAAGGGGTTTGCGCGCCAGCTCTCCGACGTGGTGAGGGACCTTGGCCCTGCGGCGCGCATCGAAGACCTCGCGCATGCACTCGCACCCCTCGCGGCGAACGTCGCCGTGCGCACGACTCGAAGCGCCGCACACCTCGCTGCACTCGATGCCGCTCGTGCTGCGATCCGTAGCCTCGCGGTGTTCTCGCGCATCGAACACGCGGTCGGTGAGGCACATGCGGAAAGCGTGACGCTGTTGTTGATCGCCATCGCCGATCGACTCGCTCCGGCACGACGCGACGAGCTCACCGCGGTGGTCGACGAAGCCGAACACGACGAGCGCCTCGCCGCCGAGCTCGTGAACCTCCGCGCTCAGCTCGCAGCCCTGTGGTCGATCACAGGCTCGGAGAGCACCTAGAGCTCGGAGTCAGGGCTTCCGCAGGTTCCACAGGATCTGGCCGAGCGACGCACTCTCGGCGGCGTCGCTCGATGTCCACATCGCCGCCAGCAGGGCGGGCCTGGAGGTCGGGCCCACCACGCGCACGATCCTCGCGTCGATCGAGAATGCAGGTGCCACCTCGGGGGCATCGATCGTGATGCGAATCCGCTCGCCGACGGCGAGCTGCACGTTGCGGTCGTTCCGCATGAGCACCCCGCCCGCGGAGATGTTGATGACGACGAAGGTCTCGACCTGGCCGCCATGACTCAGCTCGACCCCCGCAAGCAGCTCGAATCGCTCGTGCTCGCGTCGTTCCGGCATGCAGGAAGCATGAGCGAATTACCTCGGCCGAACAGATGCCGGTGGCTCTAAAACGTACGGAGCTCGCCCTGGCACTCCCGTGCGCACGCTAGTGTGGCGCCGGTCGCGGTGTTCGAGCGTCACTTGTCGTCGTTCGCTCGGTTCCGCCATAGACGCGGCCCATCCCGCCTTCGCCGAGGATGCGGTCGATCCGGTAGCTGCCGAGCGTCGAGCCGAGGAGAGCATCCATCACCTCTCTGGAGACGGGACGCCCGCGGCAAGCACCACAGAATTTGTTCGGTCTAGGCGCGATACCATCGCGCATGGCGACCGATTCCAAAGACCTTGGACTGGATGCGACGATCGCGCCGGGGCCACCTCCCGAGACGCTCGCCAGCCAGCCGACCGCCGACGGCCCACACCTCTCGCTGTCGATCCCGAGCTACCAGCTCGGTGCCCTGCTCGGGCGCGGCGGCATGGGTGACATCATCCTGGGCCACGACCAGACGATCGGCCGCGACGTGGCGATCAAGCAGATGCGCACTGCGACCCCGAGCGTTGGTCAGATGTCGAGGTTCCTGCGTGAGGCGAAGATCCAGGCGCGGCTCGAACATCCGTCGATCGTCCCTGTGCATACGCTCGGACGGGACGAGGCGGGTCGTCCGTACTTCACGATGAAGCGATTGACGGGAACCACGCTCGCCGAGCTACTCGCCTCGCCGACGCCACCACCGCTTCCGCGCATTCTGCGTCTGTTCGCCGACGTCTGTCTTGCCGTGGAATTCGCGCACTCGCGCGGCGTGGTGCATCGCGATCTCAAGCCGGCGAATATCATGGTCGGCGATTTCGGCGAGGTGTACGTCCTCGACTGGGGCCTTGCCCGCGTGCTCACCGAATCCGATGACGTGAGACCGATCGGAGATGACGTCTCGAGCCTCGACGGCGGCGAGACGCAGGCCGGCGCGCTGCTCGGCACTCCGGGCTACATGGCGCCAGAGCAGATCGAGGGACAGTTGCATGTCGGTCCGCCTGCGGACATCTACGCGCTTGGCGCGATCCTGTTCGAGGTCCTCGCGGGAACTGCGCTGCACCCAAAGGGCCAGGGCGCGCTGACGAGCACGTTGCGGGGCATCACCGGCGGTCCTGCGCTGCGTAGTCCCGATCGCACGATCGCACCCGAGCTCGACGAGCTGTGCATATCGGCGCTCGCGACGCGCGCAAGCGACCGTCCATCCGCCGATTCGCTGGCCGAGAGTCTCCAGGGTTACCTCGATGGGGATCGCGATGTGGAGCACCGCCGCGCTCTCGCCGCGACATTCGCAAAGCGAGGCCAGGACGCTCTCGCCTCCGGCGATGTCATGCGCCGCGCCGAGGCAATGCAGGCGGCCGGTCGTGCGCTCGCGCTCGATCCCCTATCTACCGACGCCGGCGCGATCGTGCAGACGATCATGTTCGAGCCCACGTCGACCTATCCTGCCGAATTGCAGGAGGAGCTGATGGCCTCCGAGGTATTGGTGCAGAAGCGCCAAGGCAAAGCGGCGTTGTTCTCGTTCGCCGTCATCCTCGCGTTCCTCGCCATCGCATCCGCGAACGGCGTCACTAACCTGCCGCTCGTGCTCGGCATCGCGGGCTACGTCATCGTGCTCGCGAGCTATGTGTGGCGCACCACGCAGCGGCGCGCTCGACCGTGGCAGATGGTGCTGATGGCGGCCGCCAACGCCATGCTCGCGGCCCTTCTCTCGCGCACCTTTGGTTCGCTGATCATCGTCCCCGCGGTCACCTGCATCATGGCCGTCTCGCTGACATCGTATCCGCTGCTCATCGATCGCCGGTGGACGGTCGTCGCGCTCCTCCTCGCGAGCTGGCTCGTTCCGGTGGTGCTCGAGCTGACGGGAGTCGTGCCGAGCACATTCGAGCTCGAGAAGCATGTGCTGATGCTGACCTCGCACGTGATGTCGATCGAGGGCCATCACACACTCGCGATCTTGATCGGCTCGAACCTCGTGACGATCGCGGTGGTCGCACTGTTTGCGAATGCGCTCGCGACTTCACGGCGTAATGCGCAACGACAGAGCGAGATCACAGCCTGGAACCTGAAACAGCTGCTCCCGCGCGGCTGAGCTCGGCCGCCCGCGATCAGTACGTCACCCGCACCACGTACCACGCGGGTCCAGCTCGTAGCGGTCACGAGGCTGGCTTCGACTCCCTCAATCTGTTCGCACCGAGATCTGGCGCGGCCGGGCTCGCTCGACCTTCGGGAACTCGAGTCGCAGCACGCCATGACCGATTCGCCACGAACGGACGAACCTACGAGCGCCGCCGACAGATGCAATCAAGTCGCGTTTGTGGCAACGTAGGTTCGTGGCCATTCGGCGCCAAAGGTTGCTCCATCGTGGTCTCGCCGCGAGCGCGGTACTCGTGCTTCTGGTCGCGCAGCTTGGCGCGCTGATCCACAACGCCAGGGTTCGGCACGTGCGGTGCGCCGAGCACGGGGAGCTCGTGGAGGCCACCGAGGCCGCCGACAAGCTGGAGCGCAACCCTCGATCTTCTGAGGGCGCACGATTGGTCGGCGTCAACGGCTCTAGCGATACACACGCGCATTGTGCGATCGCCGACGGTCTCTGCCCTCATTCGGCGCCGACGACTCTACAAGTAACGGCCACGGCTGGTGCGTTCCACGCAGCCGAGCAAGCACACGCGGATCGCCAGTCTGCCTCGAGTACCCTCCTCTATCGAATTGCACCGAAGACTTCGCCGCCGGACGCCTGGGTGACTTCGTCTACCTGAGCTGTCCCTTCACGCGAGAGGTCTGTCATGTATTTGCTCCGCCGCGGGCGCGCGTTCGCGCTGCTCGCACTCACGTTCCTAGTCTTGGTTGCTCCGCCCGCAATCGCGTCTGTCGACGGCGTCGTCACCGGCATCGTCGAAGATGCGTTCCTCCATCCGCTGGCCGGTGTCACCGTCGTCGTGCACGACGCGGATGGGAAACAAGTCGCGCGCGCCGTCACCGGTCCCGACGGCAAGTTCGCGTTCCCAGGGATCTCGTTCGGCGACTACACCGTCGAGGCCGACGCGCCCGGGCTCACCGGCGACCATCAGCACGTTCGCGTCAATTCGTCGGATACCGCTGCGCTCGAACTGGTGTTGACCAACAGCGAGGAGGTCATCTCGATCAGCGAGGACTGGTCCGTGCCGGAACCACCGCGAGCGACAGGCAGCGTCGCCACCGTGACGCGCCAGCAACTCGACGAGCTGCCTGGTGGCAACGATCGTCCGATCACAGAGGTGATCACGACCCAGCCTGGTTTCGTGCCCGACGCGCTCGGCAACGTCTACGCCCGCGGCAACCACGCCAACATCCAGTACCAGATCGACGGCGTGCCGGTGCCCGACTCGGTCGGAAGCCTGTTCGCCGCATCCATCCCGGTCCGCTTGATCCAGGGGCTCGAGATCTACACCGGCGGGATGCCCGCCGAGTTCGGCAGTCGGCTCGGCGCCGTGGTCAACCTCGTGACGCGCCAGGCGGGCGACCATCCCGACGGTGCGGTGCAGATCCGGTACGGATCGTTCGGGACGATCGAGCCCGGGTTTGTCTACTCGCGTACGAGTGGACACACCGGAGTCGTCGTTGGCGGCAGCTATCTATCATCACGGCGCGCACTCGATCCTCCATCGATCGATCCGATCTTGCACGATACCGGCTCGACGGGCCGCGTGTTCTCGCGCATCGACTATGCAGTGTCCGACAAGACACGCTACGAGCTGTTCACGACGTACGCGCATAACCGGTTCGAGATCCCGCTCGATCCGGCGGCCGTGCCGTTCAACCCCAACAAGCCGCGCGAGCCCGACCGATTCGGCAACGACGCGCCCGTGTTCGTCCCACGCGACACCGATGCCACGGAGACCGAGGACGAGGCGTTCGTCGCCGTATCCATGACGCGCAAGCTCGATCACGGCCAGATCCAGGTCGCGCCGCTGTACAAGCTGTCTCGCGGATTGCTGTTCGCAGATGCCGCGCACGGTCTCGGCGCGAGTGCAGATCCGGGCGCGTCCGCGAGCGATGTCAAACGCGTCGCACACCACCTCGGCGGGATTGTTGCCTACTCGCGCCCCACCGGGCGCCACCTCCTCAAGGCGGGCGGCCAGCTCGACGTGCTACTCGGCCGCACCGACTTCGTCGCGTTCGCGCGTGATGACTCCGCGGGTGCGCTCGATCCATCGATGACGACGCGCGGCAAGGACAAGACGAACGCAGTCAGCTCCGGTGTCTACCTCCAGGATCGCTGGACCTCCGGCAAGCTCGCGCTCGATCTAGGCCTCCGGGCCGACGAGCAGCACGTGAGCCTCGAAGGCGGCAAGACCGACGATGCGTTCGGGGTCTCGCCTCGTGCCGGCGCCTCGATCGCGGTCGACAAGGACACCGTGGTGCACGTGTTCACCGGGGTGCTGTGGCAGCCACCTGCGCCGCTCGACGCCGCGAATGCGGCACGTGCGCTCGGCGTGGTTTCCGCGGATCAGCCGGTCGCGTACGACCTGAAGCCCGAGTCGGATCTATTCGGCGAGATTGGTGTCTCATCGAAGCTCGCAACGCAGTTGCGCGGTGGCCTCACCGCCTGGGGTCGCTATGCATGGAACCAGCTCGACGACACGGCGGTCGGCTCGACGAGCCTGCTCTCGAACTACAACTTCCGGCGCGGACGCGCGTTCGGCCTCGAAGCGAGCTTCGAGGTCCGGCTCGGGCCCTGGCTGTCGGGGTTCGGCAACGTCTCGTATGGGCGCGCCGAGGGTCGCGGGATCTCGTCGGCGAAGTTTCTGTTCTCAGCGGAGGACCTCGCAAGCGACCAGTGGCAGACGCTCGACCACGCCCAGAGCATCACCTCCAACGCCGGCGTCACCATCCGCGACGGCAGGTTCAGCGTGAGCGGCATCCTCGCTCATGGCTCGGGCCTTCGAACGGGTGCATCGAACAACGCGCATGTTCCCGCGCATGCCCGCGCGGACCTCTCGATGGGCTACACCTTCCTCGTGCCCCGCGCGTATCCCGTGCGCGTCGGCATCGACGTTGTCAACGTCACCGACGAGCGCTACGCGTTTCGTATCGCCAATGGCTTCGTTGGCAGCTCGTTCGCTCCGCCGCGCTCGATCTATCTGTCGCTTTCGATCCCGCTCGCGGCCGAGCCACACCATGCCGGCGAGTAGATGGCCGGCAACGCGTAGTTGTGGACATCGCCGAGCCCCGGTAAGTCTTTAGAGAGCATGGCGAAGCGAAAGCGACGATCGGCGAGAGTCCCATCGCGCCAGGTCGCTCCTCGTGCGAGACGAGGGAGAGCGTGGAGTTACGTGGCCGCCGCAGGAGCGCTCGTCGCGGGTGGTATCGCGGTCACGGTCTGTGTGATCAGCAGCCGACCGTCGGCGCGCACGGTGACCGCCGACGCCGCGACCATCGCAGACGCGCCGGAACGAAAGGTCGTCGACGCCGCACCGAAGCCGCCGCTCGCGACCTACATCGGCAGCGAGAGGTGCGCCGACTGCCACGAGAAGGAACACGCAGCGTGGAAGACGAGCTGGCATGCGCGCGCCCTCGCAGCAGCATCGCCGACATCGATCGTGGGCAACTTCGCCAACGGACACTACGCCGGCTCGTCGAGCGAGGCGTGGATGACCCGCAAGGGCAACGTGTCGACGATGCGGACCCACGGTCCCGCTGGTGAGCTCGCACCGTTTCGCGTTGACTACGTGATCGGCGGCAAGCGGATGCAGGACTCCGTCACGGTGTTCCCGGATGGCCGATGGCAGGTGTTGCCGGTCTACTTCCACGTCGCCGATCGGTCGTGGGTCGACTACACCGAGGCGAAGCAGGGACCGCTGACACCGGAGCACCCGTTTTATTGGACGAATACGCGTCGCATGGCGAACCACGAGTGCCTCGACTGCCACACGACGGCACTGCATGTCGATTACAGCGAGACGACACGTGCGTGGACCACATCGTTTGTCGATGGCAGCGTGGCGTGCGAGGACTGCCATGGTCCGGGCAGCCGCCACGCCGAGACGTCCGAGCCCGCCGACATCGTGCACCCCGTGCACTCCGGCGCGGTCGGCATGTCAGCATGCGCTCGTTGCCACGGGCCTCGGCGGCCCCTGTTCTCGCTGCTCGACTCCGAGCATCAGTTTCGGCTCGGCGATTCGTACGACGAGCTCTACGATCCGATCGTCGTGACAATGCCAGACGGCGGGGCCTCGCCGGACTACTTCGCCGACGGGAAGCCGAAGACATCCAGCTTCGAGTACCAGGCAATGCTGCAATCCGCCTGCTACCGCCAGGGCAAGGCCGATTGCTTGACGTGCCACACCGCGCCGCACGATCCGAAGCACAACGCGACCGAGCTTCGCGATACGCCGGCGGCGCTGTGCGGAAGCTGTCACGCCGACATTCGCGCGGCCGGGTCGGCGCACTCACATCACAAGTCTGCATCGTGCATCGCGTGCCACATGGCTCCGATCGTGACCGGTGTGCTCGACCATTTCGCCGATCACTCGATCGATGTGCCGGTGCCGCAGAACACGAGTCAGCATGCTGTGCCAAACGCATGCGGCGTGTGCCATCCGGCCAAGACGGCCGAGGAGCTTTCCGCCTCGCTCGATGCGTGGTGGCCCAGTGCCCGAGCGAGACAGGCGCGTCGAGTGCGGCTGGCCGATGCGTTTGACCCGGCGACCGCCAAGGACAGCCTGCAGCCGCTACTCGCAGTGATCCGGGATACCACGGAGGCTCCGACGTTGCGCGGTGCCGCAGCGGTCACGCTCGGACGCCGTGGCGGCCCGCGAGCCACGGGAGTCCTGACGCGACTTCTCGACGATCCGAGCATCGTGCTTCGCGCGAAGGCGGCCGAGGCTCTTGCCGACGCGAAGACGCCGACGGCGGGCGACGCCCTCGCACGCCATCTCGACGATCCATCGCTGCGCGTTCGTCTCGCGGCCTCGCTCGCCTTGTACGATCTGCATGACCCGCGCGGCGAGCCTGCACTCCGTCATCTGGCCAAGGATCCCGCAAGCTCGAGCCTGGTCATCCCGCATCTCGAGCTCGGGCAAGCCGCGGGCGCGCGCAAGGACTGGCAGATGGCGAAGCGCGAGCTACTGTGGGTAGTGAGCCTGTGGCCATTCTACGCCGATGCAATCGTCCAGCTTGGCGCGGTGGAGCACGAGCTTGGCAACGACGCGGGTGCACGGTCGCGCGTTGACCAGGCTCTGCAGCTCGAACCGAAGCACAGCGGCGCTTTCGCGCTGCGCGCCATCCTGTCCCCTTGATGCTCACTCGATCGTCAGCGCAACGGAATTCGAAACTCGCCCCGCGACGCTGATCCGCACCTCGATCGAACCCGGCGGAAGGTCGGGGATCACTGCGGTCACCGCCGTATCGGTGTACTGGACGGAAGAAACCGCGGACGCTCCGAACTGGACGGTGCCGACATTGTCGCACGCGAGCGGATCCTGCTCGTCGCCCTCGTGGCCCGACGGCTGCTGACAGAACGCCGTACCGCTGATCGCGATCGACGTTCCGATCATCGCTCGTGCAGGGGACACGTTTGCAATCGCGGGCGCGGGGACATCGTCATTCGCGCTGCAAGCACAGAGCGCGAGGGCGAACAGCGGATTCAAGTACATGCATCGCATACGTCGCGGACCAACACCTTGACTGTACGCCGACTGATGGCACGCGGCTCGTTCGATATCGGCCGTCGATCCGAGGGAAGGCAGCGAGTACCTTCGGGCGCGATTCCGTTCGTGAGGATGCGCAATTCTTTCGCGTAGCCTGCACGAGGTGAAAATCCTGCGGATCCGGATGCTCAGCACAGCCAGCAGGGGTCAACGTGTTCTGCACTTCGGCGGCATGCTGTTTGCTCTCGTGATGCGACAGCCTCAGACCCATTTCGGGAGATCCCATGCCCAGCGCACCGACGACGCCAACCACCCGCTCCCCGACCGACGTGTTGCGTAACGCGGTCGCGGCGGCCGTGATGGCGCCGAGCACGCACAACACCCAACCGTGGAGGTTCCGGATCTCCGGTTCGACACTCGAGGTGCTCACCGATCAGACGCGCCACCTCCACGTGATCGACGGCGAACGCCGGCAACAGGTGCAGAGCTGCGGGTGCGCGCTCTTCAATGCCAGGGTCGCGGTGCGCACGATGGGCTTCGCGGATGAGGTGACGGTCGTACTCGCAGATGGCGAAGACCCAGCGCATGTCGCGTCCCTCCGCCTCGGAGCATTCCACCAGGCCAGCGACCTCGACCACGTGCTCATGGGCGCGATCGGGAAGCGCCGCACCAATCGGCGCGCGTTCTTACCGCGCCCGGTTGCCTCAGCGATCACGGACGCGTTCGCCGAGACCGCCTCACGCGAAGGCGCGACGATGATCCGCCTCGAACCAGACCACAAGAAGCAGCTCGCACACTTGATCGACCACGCCGATCGTATTCAGTACGGTGACCCTGCCTTCCGCAAGGAGCTCGCACATTGGTTGACCGCGCGCGGCAGCCTGCGAAAGGACGGCATTCCGTTCGTCGAGAAGGAGTACGGCTCGGGGATGCCGTTCGCGGTGATGAGATCTCTGCGTTCGCCCTCGTTGGGCGACGAGGTCGGGAAGATCGAGGACGAGCTCGTCAACGGCGCGCCGGTGGTGATCGTGCTCGGCACCGCCGGTGACGACGCGGCCGACTGGCTCGCGTGTGGTCAGGCGCTCCAGGCAGTTTTGCTCCACGCCACGTCGCTTGGACTGTCCGCTTCGTTCCTCAACCAGGTGCTCGAGATCCCCGGATCGCGTGGGCAGGTGGCCGAACTGGTCCCGGCGGTCGGGTACCCGCAGATGGTGCTTCGGATCGGCGTGCCAGCCGAACCTGTCCAGCACGTCGCACCGCGTCGCTCGCTCGATGACGTCCTCACGATCGTCTCGTAGCGAAGTCACGACGGGGCTAGCGGTTCCAGGTCGAGGTCTCGCATCCCGTGCACTCGGGCTCCGAAGGGGTGGTTCAGGCTGCCGTTCGCGCCAGGTCTGCGAGTGGGACCGTCACGGCGCAATCCCTGCACTGAAGTGGACTGCACGGCACTGGTCCAGCGCCTGCAGCACCTCGGGTATGTTCCGTCCGATTTCCGGGGCCCGTCCCAGACTCCGCCACTCGCGAGGCACGTACTGACGAACAGATCGAGAGCGTCGGTGCGCAACGGGTCGAGCGAGAAGAGCTGCGGAAGGTGCGACGAGGCCTGCACGCTGACTCCGAAGCTCTGCTTCGACGCCGCGCTCGCGCACGAGCTTGGTGACGGCGTCACAAAAGATCTCGCGCGGGCGCGCCAGCTCTATGACAAGGGCTGCACCGCCGGAAACATGCCCGCGTGTACGAACCTCGCGAGCTACCTGGCCGACGGCCTCGGCGGTCCTCGCGATATGCCTCGCGCGATCCGGCTCGCGAAGGCCGCTTGCGACAGCGGCGTGAAGCTCGCTTGCGACAACCTGCCGACCATGCGTTAGAGCCGCGCTCTTCGCGATTCCGTTCCCAGAGGTTGGCTCCATGCGCAGACCACTCCGATGCTGAGCTTCTTTCCCTTGGGCAGCGGCGCCTCGGCCGAGCAGGCTGTGTTGTCGCGGCGGCAGTGTCGTCGGTCCTCGCGTTACCGCCGCCAGCGGCCGCTCACCCAGCCGTATCCCGTCGCGCGCAGGGTCCAGGTGCCGCCGATCCAGATCGCGCCCTCGGTTGGCGGAGCGCCGGGCTGCTCGGAGCGTGGCGGCGGGGGAGCGTTGCGCTCGTCGCGCCAGAACCCGGCCCGCCATCCCCATTGGCCAGCGGCGAAGGTCCAGTACCCCGGGATCCACGTCGCTGCGGCGATCGGCTGTGGCGGGCGCTCCTCGGCGAGCGGAGCCGGCGGCGGGCCGTGGTCGGACGGATCTGGCGACAGCTTCGCCGGCCGCCTGATGTCATGGCTCTTGTCGCGCTTGGACTCCTCCTTCGCGGCCTGCGCCGGCGTCTGGTTTGAGGTGAGCTGCCGGACCATGAACACCACGCCCTCGAGATCGTTGGGAGCGTCTGACCACAACCGGACCCGGAGCTCGGTGCCGCGAGGTAGGAAGTCGTGCTCCGTCGACGTCCGCGTCAGGACGGTCGGCATCAGCACGACCTGCGCGGTCAAGCCGTACTTGCCGCATAGCTGGTCGGAGAACGGCGTCTCCGCGCTCGTGAACGGGCGCTCGACCAAGACCGGCGCAGGCAAGCTCGCGTCGCCGACACCGGTGCCGCCAGCGGACGAGGTCCGCGAACCGCCGCTCGAGCTGGAAACGATCGCGGATGGGCCGCCGAGACAGCGCTGGTTGTCGGAACCTTCCCCGTACGTCTGGTCCGCGAACTCGAACTGGCCGGCGCTGAACACGACGTGGCCGGAGATCCGACGCGGCGTACACGCGATGACCTCCACGCCGTCACCGCCGGTGGTGCCGTCCGCCGGGAACGTGATCTCGTACGGCCCCTGGCCGCACGCGGTCGACGCCACGAATGCGCGCGTATGACGGTGAAGGTCGTTGCCGCAACCGACCAGGCTGACCGCGCCGACCATGAAGACCCGGAAAGGGAATCGGTACCTCATGCTGATCCAGACGCTCGTCGGACTCCCCGGTCGCATCCACGGGCAACCGTCTGGAACTCCGTCGCCAGGAGGCGCGCGACAGCCGCGTGCGACTGCGGTGGGGGAGCTCGCGTCCGGACCACCATGAAGGCCCGCGCTGGGATCGTCGCGGTGTTGGCCTGGGGCTGTGGTCCCAGCCCGGCGAAGCAGCCTTCGGCGCCGTCATCCGCGTGCTCGCCGCCGAGCGCCGCCGTGCAGCGGCTGGTGGTCGCGCTCGACGCCGATGCCGACGAGCTCCATCTCGACTACACGCCGGTGGTCGACCTCTTGCTCGTGGAGCGCGAGGAGACGCGCATGCACGCACAGCGCGTCGTCGAGGGTGTCGCGGCGAACGAGCTCGGCTTTCGCGCAGGTCAGGGCTTTCGCGACGAGTACGCCGAGGAACAGACCGCGCAGGTCGCGCACGCCATCGACTATGCATTCGACGCAGCGCCGTCCGCACGGCGCGCCGCGGCGCAGCGTTGGCGCGCGTGGCTCGCATCGCCATCGGTGGTGCAAGTCGATGGCCCGTCGCGTGCCGAGTTGAGCGCCGCGCTCGAGCGCGTGCGACCTCAGCTCGCGAGCTGCGGCGAACCGGTGGATCTCACGGTGACGTTCGCCAGCACAGGAGATGTCTCGTCGGTGTTCGGGACTGCGAGCACCGATCCGGCGTACCGCAACTGCCTGGCGGTCGCAGTCGCGAACGTGCGAGTCCCACGCTTCCGCCGAGCGAGCTTGTGGACGCACTTTCCGTGGTAGTCGAACCTCGTTCGACGATGGCGCTTTCTAGCGCGCACCCACGTAGTTGC
>JBBRBG010000225.1:0-14299 GCA_038206055.1 Haliangiales bacterium | reverse complement strand
GCGATCTCCGCGACGTCCTCGTCGGTGGGTGGCGGCAGTGGGTGAAAGCCAAGCGAGCCGTCGGGCCGCTCGTGCCAGACGCCCCCCGGGACCAGCGTATGAAAATGCAGGTTGGCGTTGGCGAATGAGCCCACCCGCTGGGCTGAAGGACCAGCTAAAGCGCGCGACGGCGACGTGGAAGATCTGGGGCAATTCGCAAGGCACGCTCGAGTGGCGCGCGGACCCGGAGAATTTGCCGGCTGGATTGACGAAGCAGCCGTGGCCGGTCGGTCAGTTCGCGAATCTGGGCGGTGGCGATTACGGCAGCGCGTGGGTCGAGCGCAACGAGATCTACGACCTGGTTCGCGATGCGAAGATCACGGGCTTCGCGATCGTCTCGGGCGACCTTCACAGCTTCTGGGCCGGCTACGCATCCGCCGAGCTTCCACCCAACAAGTTCGAGCCCGTGGGTTTGAGCTTCGTCGGGGCTTCGCTGACCAGCCCGGGCGCGATGGAGGCCAACGAGCACAAGCTCGCCAAAGATTTGCCGTTGCGGCCCCTGTACCTCGCCGACCGGCCGAATGGCGCGAAGCCCGACTGGACGTTCAACATGCTACTGAGGCACGGCGTCAGGTCGTGCCTCGAATACGCGAACACGTTCGATCGCGAGCGTGCGCGTGCGCTCTCGAACCCCGCGCTCGCGCCGCACCTGGCGTTCGTCGATATGGGCGGACATGGCTATGCGACGGTTCGGCTCGACGGCGACCAAATGCGGACCGAGTTCGTCTGCATCCCGCGGCCGATCGCGCGCAGCGAGCGCCCCGACGGTGGTCCCCTGCGCTATCGCCTGGTGCATACCGCGAAGCTCTGGCGTCCCGGCGAGCGACCGCAGCTCGCGCAGCAAGGGCTCGAAGGCGATCCAGGCCTCGGGGTCTAGTGCGATGCTGCCGCCATGATCACCGGTTCGTGTCACTGCGGTGCGGTGCAGCTCGAGATCCCGAACGCACCGACGCAGATCACCTCGTGCAACTGTTCGATCTGTCGCCGCCTCGGCACCCTGTGGGGGTACGACGCGCCCGCCGACGTGCGCATCACCGGTCCGACGACCGCCTATGTTTGGGGCGACAAGGCGCTCGCGCTCCATCACTGCCCGATCTGCGCCTGTACGACGCACTGGTCACCGATCGGCGATACCGATCCACATCGCATGGGCATCCAGATGCGCCTGTTCGCGCCGGAACTGATCGCCAACGTCCGCGTTCGCCGCGTCGACGGCGCCGCCGACACCTGGGCAGAGCTCGCCGATTGATCGCCAGCACCGTCCGAAGATCGCAATCGCGCACGCTACCGCGTCGCGAAGCCGTGCAGCTCGGCGTTGACGCGAGCCGCGTGGGTCACGAACAAGCCATGCGGTGCGCCCTCGACGATCGACAGCCGCGCGCCGCGGATGTCGTGGGCGATGCGCTGACCGATGTCGAGTGGAGCCGAGGCGTCGTGGTCACCGTGCAGGACGAGTGTGGGACGGTCGACCGCGCGCAAATCGGCGGTGAGATCTGCGGTTGCGATGGCGCGGTCGGTCGCGATCGCGACGGCGACGGGCACGCGTGAGATGTCCGCGACCAACCACGCGACGAGCGCTGCCGGCGTGTCGGGCGTGAAGAACGCCGAGGTGTTCGCAGCAATCCACGCCGGGAAGTCGCGCCTCCACTCGGCCCACAACGCCGCGGACATCTCGGCTGCGCGCGGGGTGCGCGACGCGGGCGCGATCAGCACGATCTTCGCGACGCGCGCGGAGCCGTGCCGCGCGACGGATCGCACGATCTCCGCGCACCCGATGGAGTGACCGACGAGGACTGCGCCGGTGACGTGGAGCGCGTCGAGCACCGACGCGAGGTCATCGGCGAGCAGGTCGAGCTCGTCTACCGTTCCGCTGGAATTTCCGTGCCCGCGCCGGTCGTACGTGATGCACCGCAGCCCGGCGCCGGCCAGTGTTGCGACCTGGTAGTGCCACATCGCGCTCGTCATCGCCCAGCTCCCCGCGAACACGATCGGCACACCCTCGCCGCCGGTGTCTGCCACCCAGAGGCGCGCGCCGTCCCGTGCGTCGACGAAACGCGTCGATCTCGCGGCCGGCGTGATCGCGTCGAGAAAGCCGGTGACGCCGGCGAGGCGCTCGTCGCTATCGAGTGTTGCGAAGTCGGTGCCGCCGGCGATCGCGTCGCCGCCTGCTGGGCCGAGCGTCCACGAAAACCGAACGAACGTCGAGTGGGCGTCCGCGACGGCTCTCGGCATGAACACGTGGTTCGGAAACTGGTGTTGCACCGCGCCGATCAGTTGGGCGATCGACGCGTGGCCCTCGCTCGCAGCGAGTGGATCGACGTAGCGAGCTGCCGGGGAGAACGTGCGTGCGACACGCTCGGCGCGAAGCTTGGCGTCGGTCTCGTTCCAGGTGGTGAGGTAGCGGTCGACGATGGCGGAGATGTGATTCGGCATGCCGTCACCATGGAGATTTGTGAGCGGCACCGCGATTACCTCGCAGGTAGCGATCGCATTACCTCGCAGGTAATCGCGTTCGGCGCGTCCCTGGGTACGCTGTACCGATGATCCCTGCACAGCCGATCGGCGGACTCCTACGACAGTGGCGCGAGCGCCGCCGCATGAGCCAGATGGCGCTCGCGCTGGATGCGCAGATTTCGACGAAGCACGTCAGCTTCCTGGAGTCGGGTCGCGCCGCTCCGAGCCGCGACATGGTGCTAGCGCTCGCCGAAGCCCTCGCCATCCCGTTGCGCGGTCGGAACGCGCTGCTCCTCGCCGCTGGGTTCGCGCCGATCTACTCGCAGCACGCGATCGACTCGCCCGAGCTAGCGGCCGCACGCCACGCGATCGACTTGGTGCTCGCCGGTCACGAGCCCTACCCAGCGATCGCGGTCGACCGCCACTGGAACCTTGTCGCCGCGAACCGCGCATTCGCCCCACTGCTCGACGGCGTCGCGCCCTGGCTACTCGAGGCCCCGGTCAACGTGCTGCGCGCGAGTCTGCATCCCGACGGCGTCGCGCCCCGAATCGCGAACCTACCGGAGTGGCGCGCGCACGTGCTCCACCGCCTGGGTCAGCAGATCGAGGCGA
The DNA here is from genome assembly GCA_038206055.1 of Haliangiales bacterium. Lineage (GTDB taxonomy): Bacteria > Myxococcota_A > Polyangia > Haliangiales > Haliangiaceae > JABFXX01. The sequence continues at coordinate 11,194 of JBBRBG010000225.1, read as the reverse complement.
GCGGAGACCCGATCCTGATCGCGTTGCACGAGGAGCTGGGAGGTGATGGCAAGACCACGCGGCGCGACATCCAACCCGAGCTCTACGCGACGCTGCGCATCCGCATCGGCGATCGCGAGCTGAGCTTCCTGTCGACGACAACGATCTTCGGCACGCCCGTCGACGTCACGCTCTCCGAGCTCGCGATCGAGTCATTCTTCCCGGCCGACGCCGCCACGGCCGCAGCCCTGCGATAGCCGACAAGCCCTTGCGCTCTTCGGAGCCTTCGGCTATACACTGAACCAGATGGTTCAGTTTACGAACATCCACCTGGACTCGGCGTTCGCCGCGCTCGCGGACGTCACCCGGCGTGGCGTCCTCGAGCGGCTCGGGCGTGCCGACGCTTCGATCACCGACCTCGCCGAGAAATTCGACATGACCCTCACCGGCATGAAGAAGCACATCGGCGTCTTGGAGCACGCCGGGCTGGTCATGACGGAGAAGGTCGGACGCGTGCGGACCTGCAAGCTCGGCCCGCGGAGGCTGCAGGAAGTGACCGACTGGCTCGAGAAGTATCGCCAACTCTGGGAAGCGCGCTTCGACGAGTTGGACGCGGTGGTCGAAGAGCTCAAACAGAAAGAAAGCAAGGTATCCCGATGAAGACCGAAACGAAAACCGAACAAACGTCCGAGCGCGAGCTCGTCACCACGCGAATCATCCATGGCCCCCCGCGGCTCGTGTTCGAAGCGTGGACCAAGCCCGAGCTGTTCCGGCGCTGGTGGACGCCGAAGTCGATGGGCATGGAGATCGTGTCATGCGAGATGGACGTGCGCGTCGGCGGAGGTTACCGGCTCGAGATTCGCCACCCGAGCGCTCCCGCGCCGATGCCGTTCTTTGGCAAGTATCTCGAGGTAACGCCGAATGCGCGCCTCGTCTGGACCAACGACGAAAGCGCCAGTGGCCCGATCACGAGCGTGACGTTCGAGGAGCTTGCCGGCAAGACGCGGGTCGTGCTCCACGATCTGTTCCCATCAAAAGCAGCGTTCGAGCAATCCCGCGGCGCCGAGGGTGGACTGCCCGAGCAGTTCGATCAACTCGACGAGTTGCTCGCAACCTAGACGTCCCATTCACTCGAACGCGGCGGATCCATTTGCGATCACGAGAGGCTCGTCGCCGCGGCCGGCGAGTCGCAGCGTGCCGTCATCGCCCGTGACGACATACCCGATCACCGCGACGCGCGTGTCGGCGTCGAGCCGATCTTCCCAGTAGGTGACAGCCGATCCGGCTTCGCGCGCGACGATGCTCGCACCGAACACCTTGGTCTTGGCGACGTCGACGACCGAGCCGCCGAGCTGGAGCTTGATGTGTGAGAGCGAGATCACGATCGAGCCGGTCTCGTCCTCGACGCGAAATGCGACGACGCGATCGTCGGGCGCCGGCAGATTGGCGTCTTCATCGCCCGAGGTCCATCCGTGGCACGCGAGGCACGGTGTTCCGGTGTAGATGGCGCTGACATCGGCATCGAGCTTTCGTGCGGTGCCGATCACGCGAACGCGCGTGTTCGTGGTGAGGGTGCCGATCGGTGTTCGTGGTAGCTCGCGCAACTTCCGGCGATCGCGTTTCAACGACCACATCATCCAGCCGACGAATCCAGCGGACGACACCACCACGATTCCGATCGTTAGCGCGAGCATGCGACGCGGATGTTAGCGTGACTGCAGGATCGGGTCAGCCTCACGTCCAGGTTCGCTCGCGGGATGAATGGGCACGGCAGTAGGGAGCGCGCTTCCTCATCGCGGCATGTACGTGCAACGCCCGCGCAGTACCGGTTCTCGTCCGTCACTGCGGGCGGAGCGCGAGTGCGGTGATGGTCCACGCGGAACCTGCCGTCATCGTCGCGCTCGCGAGATAGGTCATCGCTAGCGGCGCCTGACGATCCTCACTCACGTCATCCTGGAATCCGTCACGGAGCGTGTATCCGGTTCCTCCGACGCCCCCTTGCTCGAAGATCACGAGCGCGTAGATGAGCTCGTCGGGCCCGGTCGTGGTGATCGAGACCTGCGCGCCATCCGCTCCTGTCGCGACGCCGCCCTTGCCCACGACGACGTCAACCGGCGCCGTCTTCGAGACGCCGGCGTATTCGTGCAAGCGGAGCTCGAGGTAATCGCTAACGCCGCTGATCCTGACGGTGCACTTCACGGCTCCCGTTGTGGCCGCGAACGCGTACGCGAGATACTGGCGGTTCGGTGGGTTACTCGGGCCGTCGAAGGGGCCGAGCAACGTATACGTGTTGTTGTTGTCGTCGGAGATCGAGGTCAGCACGATCGTTTGCGGTGCGAAGTCGACCGCGGCAAGCAGCAGATCGCCAGCCTGGACGACTGAAAGCGTCGCATCGATTGCGGAGCCGCCCTGCACGCCATTGTTAGCGACCTGCACGAACGAGATCGTGCCTGTGGGATGGCTGCCGTCGAATGACGCATCGCCGGGTATGCCGTCGTGGTTCATCGTCGCGTCTGTAACTTCGGCGAAATCGAGCCGGCCACACGATCACGGCCCATCGCACGTCCAGATCATAGCCGGTCTTCCCGATCGAACGAGCCTTCGACGTTTCGCGAAATCTACGGAAGCTCGAACGTCCGCTACACGCCGCTCGCAGCTTCGGGGTTCGAGTCGTTAGCTCGGGCACCCCAAGATCCAGCTCGGAAAACCTTCAGCGCGGCTCCAACCGAGCGCGATCTGGGCGTGGTGTTGTGTGCGCCGGCCGTGACTTCTGTGAGGTCGACGTATGCTACGTTCATGCATGAGCGCGCTCGGATCGAAAGACAATCTCGCGAACGTGCTCGGCGCATTCGTCGGAGCGCTCGGGGACGAGGTGGTACGGAGCGCGGAGCAGGGCGCCATCAACGTCGTGGAAGCCGCGGCGCTCGTTCACATCTCCAAGTATCCAGGGTGCCGGATCGACGAGCTGCGCGCGCCTACAGCGGTCACTCACTCGGGCTCCGTACGTATCGTGAACCGTCTGGTCGACCAAGGTATGCTGGAGCGGCGAGCGGGTGACGATGCTCGCAGCGTCGGTTTGCATCTGACGCGAAAAGGTAGACGCGAAGTCGACGAGGTTCTTGCTCGGCGCGCGCGTGGTCTCGTCGGAGCGCTCGTTCCCCTCACCGAGGCCGAGCAAGCGGAGCTCGGCCGCCTGATCTCGAAGATGCTGACTGCGCGGATCACGTCCCCGGCGGATGCGCTTCGATGCTGCCGGCTATGCGACTACAGCGTGTGCACGGTCTGCCCGGTCTCGGATGCGTTCGCGCCTGACGGAAAAGCTGGCTGACGCGGCGAGCGACCGAAACTACCTCGATGCTACTGCCCGCGCCGGCGACGCGACCGCGGCGAGCCAGGCTTCGCCGGCCGTGTAGAGGGCGGCGCCGAGAAGGATCAGGTCCTTCATGAGGAATCCGCCGATCGGGCTCTCGGGTGAGGTCGCACCGGGCGTCGTGAACAGAAAGCTCAAGGTAACGAGAACGTCAGGCTAGCACCGAGGCTCCCGTACGCAGACAGCCGAGGTGACCATCGCCGCATCGCAATCATGATCGCGAAGCTGAGCTCGGCCGCGCCGATGAGCCCGGATGCACCGCGAAGCCCGAGCAGTGGGAGCAGCCAGGACATGAACGGCGAGCTAGCCAGCAGTGGCTGGATGCCTTCGGCCTCGAACGCGAAGAATTTGAACGTGCCGAACAGGCCGAGCAGGAACACGGTCCCATAGCGCAGCACCCCAGTGCCGATCGCGCTGAGCATTCGAGCGCGCCGTTCGTCTCGGGACTGACTGCGGTTGGGAAGGTGAGTGGGGTCGGTGGCGCTGTCGAGTGAGCGAGGGTGCATGGACAAGGTGACTCCTGTAATCTCAGATGTATGAGATACGCATACGACGAGCGCTTGCCCAGGTTACAGCTGACCAGAGAAAGGCTCACGATTGCTATGTGGAGGTCGCTGCGTGCTCAGACGTCTTACGAAGATCACCTTGTCGTCGCCAGCTGCGTAGAAGTCGGGCACCTGGCCGCAGGCGACGTAAGCGCGCTTTGCGTAAAACGCGCGGGTTCGGGCGAGCTTCGCGAGCGAGCTGGTCTCGATGAGCAAGATCCTGCCGCCTGCGTTCGTCGCATGATCTTCGACCCACGCAAGGAGCGACGCGCCGATGCCCCGGCCATGGAGGGATGGTGCGACCCCGATCCACCACAGATTCCAGACGCGATCCGCGTTGGCGTCCGGCGCTAAGTACGTCCAGCCCGCCGGTCTGCCCGTTGCGTCATCGTCCAGCACCCGCACCTCGTGACCTTGACCGAGGCTGCCGGCGTGGGCCGCGTCCAACGTTGTCCGGAGCAGCGCATCGGCCTCCTTGGCGGTGAACAGTCCGGTCGAGATCGCGAGCTCCACAAGCGCCGATGTGTCTGATGGCAGGGCCGGACGAATCACGCCGACCTCTCGAAGTTTGGAAGTTGGGAATATTCGATGAGCGTCGGGCGAAACCCACGGCGCTCGAAGAACGCCCTTGCTCGCGTGTTCTCCGGCGCAGCAACCAGCCGGATCGTCGTCGCACCGAGCTGTCGCAGGGTTGCCAGCGCCTCGGAGAGGAGCGCATCGCCAACCCCGGCGGTGCGAACAGAATCGGCGACCATCACATCGTGAATCCAGCCCGCCGGGCCACTGAGATCGAGAAAGCTCTCGACGGCGAGACGGACAAAAACGTAGCCAACGACCACCGTGTCGAGCTCGGCCACGAGCACGCGGGCATCCGCACGGTCGAGCTGCGCGTGGAAGAACGCCGTATAAACGGGCTCCAGGTCGCCATCGACGGAGAACGATGACACCGGGAAGCGTCGGGGAGCGTAGCCTTCATGCTGGCGTCCAAGGGAAATAGCGAAGCGCACAACGTCGGCGACATCATCGCGCGTCGCACGCCGAATATTCGCTGACGATGCCGAAGTGCCACCGAAGTCGAGAGATGTGGAGGGCGTTGTCATCGTTGTCATACGTCTGGAATATGTATGAAACACGCATACGTTGCAAAGCCAAACGGGTTCCACTCCTTCCTTGGTGTAACGCACGGCCGTCTCGCGCGGCCATCGCCGATTCAACGAGCCAGCTTCTGGACGAGCTGCGCCAGTCCGAGCCAACTCGTCACGTCACGACTCGCATCCAGCGTAACGTCGTCGCGAATACCGATCCGAGACTGATCCGCATCGCTATCGATAATCTCGTGCGCAATGCGTGGAAGTTCAGCTCAAGGGTCGCGTTGCCGGTGATCGAATTCGGCTCCGAAACGCAGGCTGGCGAGCTCAGTTACTACGTACGAGACAATGGCGCCGGGTTCGACATGCGTCGCGCAAATCGCCTGTTCAGTGCGTTTCAGCGCATGCACTCGGAGCGGGAATTTCCTGGCACCGGCATAGGATTGGCGACGACGCGGCGAGTTGTTGCTCGCCAAGGAGGCCGAATCTGGGCGGACGCGAGAGTTGGCTATGGGGCCACGTTCCACTTCACGTTGCCATAGTCAGCGCATTCGCATGGGCAAACCGCATCGTTGTAATCATGAATCGCTTCTTCGACCCAACAGCGACGATGAGATAACGCGGTAGCGGAGTATAGTGCGTTGATGCTCAGCGAGTTCGTCAGCGACAATCGCCTCGAAATTATCGAGCGCTGTCGCGAGCGCGTTGCTCGTCGAATGGCACCGAGGCCAACGGATCACGAGCTCGAAGAGGGAATTCCGCTGTTTCTCGACCAGCTCGCCTCGACGCTGCGCTTGAAGCTGGAATCATCGGGAACACCAAAAACAACGACTGCCGCAACACACGGCGGAAGCTTGCTTCGCCGAGGATTCACGATCGGGCAGGTCGTGCACGACTACGGTGATGTTTGTCAAACGATCACCGCTATGGCGGCGGAACGGTCCGCTTCGATCAGCACGGAGGAGTTCCGGATTCTAAACATGTGTCTCGACGACGCGATTGCGGACGCGGTCGGTGAGTTCGGCCGGCTCGAAAAGATCGATATCGTCGCCGCGGATGCCAAGAACGCGACGCAGGATCTTGGATTCCTTGCTCACGAACTTCGCAATTTTCTCGGCACGGCCACGCTCGCTTGCGAGGCGCTGAGACGCGGGAGCGTTGGTGGCTCGGGCAGTACGAGCGCCGTCCTCGAACGGAGCTTGAAGGGGATGCGCGACCTGGTCGACCGCTCTCTCTCTCTCGTGAGGTTGGACGCCGGCGTGCTCTTGCATGAGCGAATTCTGATTGGCGAGTTGATCCAGGAGGTCGAGGTATCTGGGGTGATGGACGTAAAGGCACGCGGGCATCAACTCACGTTTCAGAACGATGCCGGTTCGGCGGAGATCGTCGGCGATCGGCAGATCCTCGCGTCGGTGGTATCGAACCTCATCCAGAACGCGTGCAAGTTCACGCGTTCGCACAGCCACATAATTCTTCGCGTTCTCGCGACGGCCGATCATGTCCGGATCGAGGTGGAGGACGAATGTGGTGGGTTGGCACCGGGCGCTGCCGAGGCGATGTTCTTACCGTTCGCGCAAGTGGGTCACGACCGGAGCGGGATCGGCCTCGGGCTCGCGATCTGTCTACGCGGACCCCAAACTCTCGGTGGCACGTTACGAGTTGACAACCTACCAGCGAAGGGCTGCGTATTCACCGTCGAGCTTGCGCGCGCACCGAGCCTGGCTTGACTGAATCGTTCAGGCCTTCGCGGGGTTTGGCGATGGCATGTTGGCGAGCGTACCGTCAATAAGCTCGCTTACTGCTCGCAGGCTTCGATCTAGAACCATCCCGGTCGAGCCCGCTAGACCGACTTGACCGCGCTTGATGATGTCGAACGCCGTCCGTGCGGTGCTCATCAGGTTGCGAAGGTCGTGCGCGAGCTTGCCGAGTGCCTCGGAGCCAGGATTCTCGACCACGCGCTCTCGATGATCGGCGAACTCGGTGACTGCGAGGATAGGCCGTTCGATGCGGGTTTTTCGGGACGGCGAATACACGCTGGGGCGCTCGAGAACCGAAGCTCTTGCAAGGAGTGTAAGCGAGCGGATGGTCTGGGGGCGCAAACCTGAGCGGAGGGCGCAGCCTTCCGATCGGCACCGTGGCCGCGGTGGCGGTTATCCTGGAGGAACTTGATGCCCTTGCGGTCGACCTTCGGATCGGGATCCTGAATTCCGATCCAAACTTCCTTGATACGGGCGTTCACGATGCGCTCGGCACAACTCAAGTTCACGTCATCGAGAAGCTCGGCGCGGCGTCGCGATTGCTCGAGGGCAATCACGAGAAGCGGTTCGCCCGCTGGCGGCTCTGGCTCCTCAACGTCGAGAACGCCGCGCTCGACATCCTCGGTGAGCTTCGCGTCTCCGGCCGCGAACACGTCCGGGTCGGCGAGACCGAGCCGGTCCACGACGCGATCACCTATCTCGACAGCCACGACCATATGAACTTCGCCGCGCTTCGCGCCGCTGGTCTTCCGATCGGCAGCGGCAATACCGAGGCGACTTGCAAGACCCTCGTCGAGGTCCGCATGAAGCGGGCGGGCTCGCGGTGGAACGCAGACAGCGCTCGTCACATCATCCAGCTTCGCGCGCTCGCAACCAGCGATCGATGGGCGAGGCCATGGCACTCACGCTGCGACCGCTGCGAAAGTCCATCCGGGTGGCCGCCTGATCAGGATGAGAGCCACACCCGGACCAGGTGGGGTCGCGTGACCCGGCCAGCGACGTTGCCTGGGGACCCTCCTTTCACCGTAGGTATGCGTCCCGCCTATGATCGTCCGCGGCACATCCGGTGCAGCGCGATGTCGCCATGAAGCACTCCTGGGCCGTGGCTATGACCGTGTTTGTCGTGACGCTCGGTGCATGCGCCGACGATGGCTCGCGCCCGACGACCGCTCGCGAGTGGTGCGAGGAAACCGGGGTCATCCGCTGCGCGATAGACTCGCTCCGCGATGCGTGCGATGAGCGCGCGGTAACCTCCGAAACCACTTGTCGGACCGGGTTCGTCGTCGAGTGTTGTGCGTTCGTCGGAGATTGCGAGCAGGGATTCCAGACGGAGATCGCCACGTATCGGGAGTTCGCCGAGTGCCGCGCTGCGATCGATGAGCTCTCGTGCGCCGATTCGAGGACGAAACCCGCCGAGTGCGTTGGCGTCGTGAAGTAGCCGTCGGCGACTCGACCACTCGAAGATCAAGCCGACGCCACCACCGAGGCGGTCGCCGGCCCGGAGGCCGATCCCGAGCGCCTTGCGATCGTCGTGAACGAACATGTGGTCGAGCTGGAGCTCTGCCGTGCTCGGCCCGGCGTGGTCGGTCGCGCGACGGTCCGCACGCGGTTGCGATCGCCCGCGGTGTACCGATCGGCCTCGAGGTTGCGGATCCGGCCGTAGCCGCCGCGCGGCTCGGAGGCATCGGCCCACGCGGCGACGCGGTCGAGGAACAACAGCTGCGGCATCGCCAGCGAGAGGAACGCCAGGATGTTCGTCTGGTCGCCGCGTGGCGCACGCACCGTCGATGTCGCCGGCAAGCCCACGCTCGGCGCATAGATCGCGTGCCCCGAGTCGTACATCGAGAACACCTCGGGGAGCGACGCGTTGACGGCGCCGGACACCGCGATCTGCGGCTTCGCGGGTTCGCCCGTGAGCGTCAGCCGCGCGCCGCGCTCCGGGTGAGCGAGATCGCGGACGTCCGCGTCGGGCAGTCGGCGCTCGAACACGAGGTCGAGCCAGCCGCGCGGATGCTCTGGCGACACAAGGATGCGGCCACGCACGAGATCGTGGTGATAGGCGAACAGGTTGAGGGTGCCCGAGAGCAGCGTGACCTCACCGCTCGGGATCTTCGCCTCGGGCCGCACGGTGAGCGTGACCTCGCCGCGGGCGACGACGTCGAGCGGATCACGATGGACGTGGACGGGATTCGGGATGTGCACGCGGACATCGAGCGGGCGACCGCCGGGCAGCGGTCCCGACGGCGCCAGCCCGGGCAGCTTGCCGGTGGGGGTCGCGGCATCGACGAAGATGACGTCGCCCGCGGCCGAGATGCGCTCGGGTTGGTGCGCGCGCATCTTGCGATCGGGAGCGCGAAACGACATCGCATCGATCGTCGCGTCGATCGCTGGGATCGGGGTCGTGAGGTCGCCCTCGATCCGCATCGCGAGATCGAGCTCGGTGGTCGGCGCATCCGTGAACACTGGCGAGGTGACACCGATCAAGAGCCAGTTCGTGGTCTCGAGGGCGAGTGCGACCTTCGTCGGCTTCAGCGCCTCCATCGTGAGCAGCCCCGATGCGTGGAGGCGGCGATCTGCGCCCTCGCGGACGTCGAGCCCGACGAGTCGGACGCCGTGTGGATCGCCGGCGATCTCGAGCGCGATGTCGTGCCACGCCCGGGTCGTGTTCGGGATCGCGAAGGTCCCGCCCCGGATCGCGAGCGAGCCATCGAGGTTCACGCGGTCGAGGGCGTAGGTACCTTCGCGCCGGGCAAGTCCGAGGTCGGCGTGCATGTCCCAGCGCAGCCGGCTCGCGTCCGCGGTGGCGCGCGCCGCCGCGGGGACGTCGAACAGCGCCGGAACGAGCGGCAGCAGCGGCGTGTCGTCGGCGGCCGCCGACCGTCCCGCCGAGCGCCGCGATCTTCGGTGGCACGGCAGGCCGGAGAGCGGTCGATCGGCGAGCTCCACGGTCTCGTCGATCGCGATCCGTTTGTCGATCACGAGCTTTGGGCCCGCAAACAGGCTCGGGATCGTGCCGTGCAGCGTGCCGGCGACGTCACCGATGCCCGCGCTCCCGGTGGTGGTCACGACGATTCCCGTCGGGCCCGAGGCGATCACGCCGTGAACCTCGCCGTGACGCCGGCCGGTGACGACGAGCTCGAACGTCCCGGTCGGAGCGCGCGGCGAGCCCTGCAGGTCCGCGTGAATCGCGGCGGCGCCGTCGAGATCGGCGGGCAGCTTCGCGCGCCGGTTCGGCGGCACGAGCGCCATGAGGTCGACGACCGCCCGCGCCGGGAAGTTCACCCGAAGGTGAAATGGCTGCGATGGAGCCACGCGGCTCTGGTCGAGCGGCACGGTCGCCACGACACCGCCAAGATCGACGCCGTCGCGGACGAACCGCGCGCTCGCCACCACTTGCGTCGGCGTCGCCTCCCCGCGTGCGCGCACGGTGACCTGCGGCAGCGAGACCGCCACGTCGAAGTCGGCGCGCTGGCTCGCCGCCGTGCGATGGATCTGGATCGTGCCGCTGAGGCGACCGCGCACCGGCGCCGGTCGATTCGCGAGCCGCGCGAGCCGCGCGAGCCCCGCGAGCCCCGCGAGATCGAGGCTGCGCAACCGGATGGTGGTCTGCGCCGCGACGAGCTCGCGCTTCACCAGCTGTGCGGTCCCTGTGGCGGCGATCGAGCGCGAGGTCCAGCGGCTCGAGCACGAGGTCGATCCTCCCATCGACGGTGCCCCTGGCGGTGACCGCCAGCGCGAGACGAGGCGGCACCCGCGCCGGCACGGCGATGCCGGCCTCGCGCAGCACTTCTACGGCCTTGTCGGACTCGCCCGTCGCAGTGAACCGTCCGTGCAGTGTCGTATCCGCGGCGAGCTCGCCCGTGGCGCTGATCTCGAAACCGAGTCCGCGCGCGGTCAGCTTGTCGAGCGTGAACGCGCCGCGCTTCGCCGTCAGGCTTGCGGACACGCCGTCGACGGCAACCTTGCCGATCGTCGTTGGTCCGATCTCGAGCGTCACGCCGGCCTCGAGCTCGGCGAGCGTCGCACCCGCGCCGGTGACGCTGATCGTGAGAAGCCGATCTCGAACGTGATCCGTGTCGAGCATGTCGCTGAAGCGCTCGGCCAGACGGGACCGGCGGTCACCCGGCGCCACTACCTCGCAAAGGGTGCGGAGCAAGCCGGCAAGCAGCGGCGTGCGCTGACCGTGCTCCAAGGCGGTGCGCCGTGAATTGCGCGTGGGAACTTTCTCCGAAACCGAGTTCCCACGGAGCAGTTCCCGCCGCTCGGCGTGCGCTGCCGAAAACAAAACAACCACTGTTTCCAGTGGTTGAGTCGTGCGCGAAGGGGGACTCGAACCCCCACACGGTTAAGTACTAGCACCTCAAGCTAGCGCGTCTACCAATTCCGCCATCCGCGCATTCAGTTTTGAAAAATCGGACCCTGTAGGTAGCCCCCAGCGCCGTCGCTGTCAAGCGC
>JBBRBG010000224.1:0-14411 GCA_038206055.1 Haliangiales bacterium | reverse complement strand
CAGGGTGCGAGCACGCAGATCCGCGCGCGTCGGATCGGTCGGCAGGTCGCCGTACGCGTGGCCCGCCACCAGCTCCTGAACCTGGCCGGCCGTCTTGCCGGCGACCGCGACGAGCCACGCGTCTTCGGTCTCCGGCGTGGCTACGCGCGATAGCTCGCGAACATGCGAGTACGTCAGCTCACCGACCGACAGCGCCTTCGCGATCAGCGGCATCACGGTGACGGCGCGTGCCACGCGGAGCCGCTCGCGCGCCGTGTGCGGCATGTAACCGAGGCGCCGCTCCATGTACTCGAGAAACGTCGCGCACCCGTAGTGGTGGTGGATCTCGATGTCCGCGGCGCGGGCGAGGTCGAGCGTTTCGGCCTTGTCGAGAGCCGCTCGCTTACGTGCGTAGCCGCGAAGGCGACGATCGACGTTCTCCCACGAATCGCTTTCGCGGGGCGCGTCGTTGCTCGTCGAGTCATCGGTCTCGGTCGCGCGGCTATCGAACATCGGCAATCTCCTTCGTTGTGCGTGTAGCTCCACCACTAGCACCGTGGGACGCGCGTCGATGATCTCGATCGCACGCAGCTCGGAGCCGCGAGAGCTCGCTCCGTGATGCCCGCCACGATCGAGCGGCTCTGATTCGGGGCCCCTGCCGACCTTCATGGGTGCGTCGGCAGCTTCGTCGTGAAGTGAGCCCAGATGGCTCACGCGATGATCACGTGGCGGTCATGTCGCCCTCACGAAGGAAGGGCGCATTCGTGGTGAATGCAGACCGTCAAGACGCTCCTGTTCTCCTCCCTCCTCCTCGGCGCCGCGTGCAGTGACGACGGGGCAACCCTTCAACCCGACGCGGCCGTGCAGCCGATGCCGGATGCGCCGGTCGCTCCGGTGGACAAATGCGGCACGGTGCAGCCGAGCGCGCTCGACCCCCAGCTCGCGTGGTTTGGCGCCAACAAGACCGACCTGATCGGCTGGCTCGATGCGGTCGGGTGCAAGTCGGCCGGCTACGACGCCACGAAGAAGCCGGTGGCGATGTTCGACTGGGACAACACGATCAGCAAGAACGACTTCGGCGACGCGATCACGTTCTATCTGATCGCGAACAACAAGGTGAAGCAGCCGCCGAACCAGGACTGGGCGCAGACCAGCCCGTACTTGACGGCGGCGGCGGTCACGGCCCTCTCGACCGCGTGCGGGACCACGGTGGTGGCAGGCGATCCGCTGCCGACGACCACGAACACGGCGTGCGCGGACGAGATCCTCAGCGTGTACGGCAACAGCGTGACGCGGGGTGGGGCGCTGGCGTTCGGCGGGCACAACGCACGGTGGATCGAGCCGTCGTATGCGTGGACCTCGCAGCTGATGGCCGGATACACGCACGCCGAGATGCAGGGGTTCATGACAGCGGCGGTGACGCCGCAACTCGCAGCGGCCGAGGGCACGGTGCAGACGATCGGCACGACGACGGGGCTCAATGCGTGGCTGCGGATCTATCCGCAGACGAAGGACCTGATCACCGCGGCGAAGACTCGCGGCTTTGACGTGTGGATCATCACCGCGTCGCCGCAAGACGCGATCGAAGCGGTGTCCATGCAGGCCGGCGTGGAGCCGAACCACGTGATCGGCATCCGATCGCGCGTCGATGGCGCGGGCAAGATGACGGCGAAGTTCGAAGGCTGCGGTTCGCTCGGGGACGACCAGCAGCAGATGATCACGTACATCCAGGGCAAGCGGTGCTGGATCAACAAGGTCGTCTACGGGGATACGACGCCGACGGCGATGCAGCGGCGCGCCGACGGCAAGCGCCAATATTTCGCGGCGGGCGACTCCGACACCGACATCGAGTTCCTGCGCGATGCGACCTACAAGCTCGTCATCAACCGCAACAAGAAGGAGCTGATGTGCCAGGCCTACAACAATGAGGGGAACAGCTGGCGCATCAATCCGATGTTCATCCTGCCGAAGGCGGCGCTCACCACGCCGTACGCGTGTGCGACGAACGCGTGCAAGGACGAGAACCTTGCTTCGATTCCGTGCCGCGACCTCGGCGGCAACATCATCGGGCCTCAGACCGACGCCGTGCATCCGTGAAGGCGCTGGATTTGACGCGCTGTCAGTGACGTCAGCTCGTCGCACATGTTGGTACACGCTCTCGCGGCTCACCGCTTGCTGAGTGTGGCGGTAGGAGAACCACTGCATGTCCACACTCGTCTCACGCTCATCCTCGCTCGCGCCTTGTTCGAACAGCGCACCGTTCAGGTTGCACACGATTGTCCTGATCATGGGACTCGGGGCCTGCGTCGACCCTGACGAAAAGGTCGACTACGGCCAGACCGTGTCAGAGATCTCGGTCAACAGCGCCGTCACCAGCTCGTGCTCGACCTCGATCGTGCGCGGCCTATCGGTGCAGATCGCGCAGGAGGTCAACTGCATGACGCCGGGGAGCCTCGTGCGGTTCTCGGCGTCGTCGACGATCAAGTTCAGCAGCAACGCGGTACTGCCCTACCTTCACGCGTCGGCGAAGACCGATCTGGTGAACGTCGCCGCGGGCCACTCGCTCCAGGTCAACAGCGGCTATCGCACGGTCGCGCAGCAGTACTTGCTGGCGCGCTGGAAGGCGGCGGGTCGCTGCGGGATCAAGGTGGTGGCGACACCGGGAACGTCGAACCACGAGAGTGGACGCGCGATCGATCTTGCCAACTGGTCATCGCGGGTCAGCGCGATGGGCTCTCACCACTGGGCCCACGACGTGCCCGGCGATCCGGTTCACTTCGATCACCTGACGTCACCCGATCACCGCGGGGAGGACGTCCGTGCGTTCCAGCGCCTGTGGAACCGCAACCATCCGGGCGACAAGATCGCCGTCGACGGCGGCTACGGCCCGCAGACCGCGGCGCGCCTGCGGCTGGCACCGGCCCAAGGCTTCGCGAAGGGTGCGTGCGGCTCGACGGCTCGGTTCGCGGCGGTCGAGGGCGAGCCCGCGTCGGAGCTCGACTTGCTCTCGATCGATGGCCCGGACTACGTCATGCCCGGCGCACCGACCCACTACACCATCACGATCTCGAATCCGAGCGCGACCGACTGGCCGGCGACGACCCGGCTCGTGGTCGCTGATCGGACGGCGAGCGAGCTCTACGATGCCGCGACCTGGGTGTCGCCGACCGAGGTCGGCCCGATCGGCGTCGTGGTACCGGCGGGAGGAGCGGCCGATCTCGACCTCGACCTCGTCGCGCCTGCGGTCGTCGAGGAGACGCCGTTCTCGGTGACCCTCGCGGTCGTCGGCGTCACCGGACCGATCGGCACGTTCGACCTTGCGGTCATGGCAACCCCGAACGGCGACGTCGCACGCAGCGCGGACGCGGGTGACGTCGACGACGGCGACCCGACCGACGAGCTCGACGCTGACGGCATGCCGCTCTCGACCGGCGGTTGCAACACCGGAGGCGCGGACGGAGGGATGATGTTGCTGGTCGCCGGGTTGTTCGTCGTGGTCCGGCGCCGTCGTGGATCGCGCGAAACCGGCTAGTTCCGGGCGGTTAGCACTTCGTCGGAACCGCGCAACAACCACGGTGTCGGATCGCTGTGGTCCGCCGTCACGTCCTCGCCGCCCTTGCTGCTGCGATCGAGGCTGCCGACGATAACGTCGCCCGCACCGCGCTCGCGCGGATCGATTGGATCCTCCGCGGCCGCGCGCGGCGCATGCTCGAGGCAGCGCTCCTCGAGGCGGCGCTCGCGACCGCCGTCACCGACTACACGGATCCGGCCGGTGTGAGGCATGTGCTGCGTGCCGCGGCGCTGATCATCCGCGGCGAGACCGGTGTCCCGCTCGCCGATGCAGTACGCGTCGCGGCGGCCCACGAGACGCACGAGCCCGCGCCGCCGACGACCTGGCCGATCGCCACGATCGTCGCCGGTGCGATCGCGTTCGCGACCGCGACCACGGTGGCCGCGGCAACCGCCTTCGTGGTCAAGGGGCCGGCACAGCCGTACGTGTACGAGCGACCGACGCCACCGCCGGCGATTGGGGTGTTCCGCGATGGCGGTGTGCCGCGCCGCGATCCGGGGATCGAGCGCGTGTTCGGGCAGGGCTTCCCGGCGCTGGTGATGACGAGCGCGGAGATCACGCAGGACCGACCGGTGGACGAAGGCAAGCGCGCCGCGCTGCTCGCGACGTTACGCGCGGATCCGGCGATGACGTCGCACGGGCCTGCGCTCGGTACCGCATGGACCGAGATGCTCGACACGCTCGAGCGATGGCTCCCACTCAAGCGACTCAGCATGGACTGGGGCGATACCTCCGCCGAGCTGCGCGCGCGGATCGACGTGGTCTCGGATCAGCTCGCCGCGGTCGAGCTCGGCTACTACGTCGATCCGGAGATCCTCGGCGAACACCCGCGGCGCCAGCGCGGCATCTTCGCGTACCGGATCGAGACGGTGGCGTTCGTGAAGGCCAACGATACGCAGGTGCGGACGCTCGACCTGCGCCGCCTCGATACGATCGGCGGCGGGGCGGCGATGCTTGGCCTGTCCTCGGAGGAGCTCGACGATCCGGTGGTGCTGCTCGACTCGATCGATCACAAGCTCGCGACGCAGGTGCTACCGGTGCTCGTCGGCGCGCCGTTCCAGCTCGGCGACGATAGCTGGGCGCGCACGCGCGGACGCTCGCTCTCGGTGGCGGCGGGCGTGGCGATCCGCAAGGAGCTGCTCGCGGCGCTGTACACCGATATCCGGTCGCCCGAGGCGGCGACGGTCCGTGCGCGACAGCTCGTGGTCCAATCGATCCGCCACCACGAGGCGCAGCACAAGCTCGATCGCGCCGATGCACTGGTGTATCCGCTGCCGCTGGCGCGGATCCTGCCGGAGCGCAAGAACGAGCCGTTCGCCGTGCGAGCGCGCTACGAGCTGTCCGGATATCTGAGCCAGATCGCGAGCGACACGTGGTTGCCACAGCTCACGCTGTGGAGCCTCGCGCGGCACGCGTTCCGTCGCGGTGGACCGCGCACCGAGGAGGCATTCGTCGCCGTGGTGGTGGTCGAGGGACTCGCGCGGGAGCTCGGCATCGAGTCGCACGGGCCGGTGGTGCACAACGGCGAGATCGATCGTGATCGTCTCGCGGCGCTCGTCGGGCCGCTCTCGATCAAGAACACCGTGGAGTTGCGGCGCGCAGCGACCGAGCTGTGGGCCGAGATGTTCGAGGAGCCGCTGACCCGACTCTACGACTAGCGCTGCTCGTTCAGGCGCCGTGGCACTTCTTGAACTTCTTTCCGCTGCCGCACGGGCACGGCTCGTTGCGACCGGTGGTGGTGGCGGCCTTCGCGCGCGCGACGCCGTCGACGTAGTACCAGCGGCCATCGGTCCGGGAGAATCGCGAGCGTTCCTGCTGCGCGAAGGGGACACCTGCCGTGATCCCGCGCGCGATGAACTCGACGATGCCTGTGTCGTCGGCCTCCGTGCCGCGCTCGGCGCTGACGATCTCGAGCCCTTGCCACACGGTGTCGCGCGACCATCGGGCCGCACCCGCCGCGTCGACGTTGGCGCGCGTGGCGGTGTCGTGGGTCGCGACCACGTAGTCGATGGCGCCGCGCACGTAGGCCGTGTAGCGAGAGCGCATCAGCGCGACGGCTGTCGGGGCAGGGGCGCCGGCGTGAAACGGTGCGCAGCACGCTGCTTCCCGTGCGCCCGAGCCGCAGGGGCAGAGCTCTTCCGGCATTCGTACGATCGTATGTAACCATGCGATCCGGTCGTTCGGGTAGTTGCCCCGAGGCCCGGGTTCGCGGCAAATCGGTGGGTGGCTGTACCGACGTCATCTCCAGAGTCGCTGACGCGCTCGCAGAAGGTATTCACGATGCTCGGGACGCTGCTCGGGCTGCTGCTGGCAGCGCTCGATCAGACGATCGTCGCGACGGCCGGCCCGAAGATCCAGCGCGACCTCGACATCGAGCCTGCGCTCTACGTGTGGATCACGACCGCGTACATCGTCGCTTCGACGGTGCTCGTGCCGATCTACGGCAAGCTCTCCGACCTCTACGGCCGGCGGCGGATACTGCTGATCGCGATCTGCATCTTCCTGAGCGGCTCGCTGCTGTGCGGCATCTCGCAATCGGCGAATCAGCTGATCGCATTCCGCGCGATCCAGGGCATCGGCTCGGCGGGGTTGTTCACGAGTGCATTCGCGGTGGTCGCGGATCTGTTCCCGCCGGCGGAGCGCGGCAAGTACCAGGGCATCTTCGGAGCAGCGTTCGGAGTCTCCTCGGTGATCGGCCCGCTGATGGGCGGCTTCATCACGGATCACTTCGGCTGGCACTGGGCGTTCTTCATCAACCTGCCGATCGGCCTGGTCGCGATCGGCTTCATCGTGGCGAAGATGCCGCCGTTGACCCGCGAGCATGCGGTGCGGCCGAAGCTCGATATCGCCGGCGCCGTGGCGCTCGCGGGCTTCGCGCTGCCGCTCCTGCTCGCGCTGTCGCTCGGGCACACGGAGGGCACGGCGGCCGGCGGCTGGACCTGGGGCTCGTGGCAGATCCTCGGGCTGTTCGCGCTCTCGGTGGCAAGCGTGGTGGTGTTCGTCCTGATCGAGCAGCGCGCCGCGAGCCCGATCCTCGATCTGCGCCTGTTCAAGATCCGCACGTTCGCGGTGGGATCGGTCGCGAGCTTCGTCGCCGGCGCGTCGTTCCTCGGTGCGATCGTGTTTCTGCCGCTGTTCATGGTCAACGTCGTCGGGTTGTCGGCGACGAGCTCGGGGCTCACGACCACGCCGCTGACGTTTGGTATCGTCACCGCGAATATCCTCGCGGGCCAGGCCGTCTCGAAGCTCGGGTCCTACAAGGGGCTGCTGATCGGATCGCAGGTCGTGCTCGTGATCGGGTTCCTGCTGCTCGTGCTGACGCTGGATCCGGCGGCGACGCAGCTCGGGGTCGGCGCGAAGATGGTGGTCCTCGGGATCGGGCTCGGGCCGGCGATCCCGTTGTTCACGCTGGCGATCCAGAACTCCGTGGCCCCGCCGCAGATCGGTGTGGCCACGGCGGCCGCGACGTTCTCCCGCTCGATGGGCGCGACCGTGGGGCTGGCCGTCGTCGGCACCGTGTTCGCGACCTCGCTCGCCACGTCGATGCCCGCACGGATGAGCGAGGTGATGTCCGAGCTGCCTCCCGCGATGCAGCAGCGGTTCGCGCACGGTCCGGCGCAGGGCGGTAGCGGGGAGCGCGGCGGGGCGATGTTCGACGCGCAGGCGATCAAGGCCGCGATCGACGCCGACATCGATCGTACCTCCAAGCTGCCACCCGAGAAGATCACCGAGATCAAAGCCCAGACGCACGCCGCCGTCGACAAGGTGGAGGCGGCCTTCAAGCGGGCGTTCACCGATGCCCTGCTGCGCGTGTTCATGGTGTCCCTCGCGATCGCGGCGCTGGCGCTCGCGATCACCCTGTTCTTGCCGTCGTTGCCACTTCGCAAGGCGCCGATCGGCGCACGCCCGCCGCCATCGGAGTAAGCTCGTCCTCGTGAGCGGGAAACGGCTGTCGCCGAGCGACGCGATGGTCCTCTACGGGGAATCGCGCGAGACCATGATGCATGTCGCGGGGATGCTGCCGTTCACGCCGGCACCCGGGACGCGGCCCGATCACCTGCGCGAGCTCATGGATGAGATTCGCGAGGCGCCCGTGCACGCGCCGTGGAACCTGCGCCTCAAGTCGCCCGACATGCTGCGCAACCCGCTGCAGTCGTGGGTCGAGGAGGACAACGTCGATCGCGAATACCACGTGCGGCGTTCCGCGCTGCCCACGCCGGGCGACGAGCGCGAGCTCGGCATCCTCGTGTCGCGCCTCCACGGCTATCCCGTCGACTTCCACCGCCCGCCGTGGGAGACGCACCTGATCGAGGGCCTCGAGGGTGGGCGGTTCGCGATGTACGTGAAGGTTCATCACGCCCTGGTCGACGGATTCTCGGCGATGCGCGTGCTATCGAACGCGCTGTCCTCGGATCCGAACGACCGGACGCACCCGCTGTTCTTCTCGGTGCCGCCGCGCGTGCGGCCACCGAAGCAGGACAAGGAGGCGCACGAACCCGAGGGCATCCACTTCCCCGAGCTCCTCGCCGCGGTGCGCGCGCAGTATGGCGCAGGCAAGACGGTCGCGCGGGCGCTGATGAACGTGGTCCGCTCGCGCCGCGCTCGCGACAACGAGCTGGTGTCGCCGCTCGAGGCGCCGCGCTGCATCTTCAACGCGAAGATCAGCCGGAGCCGTCGGTTCGCGACGCAGAAGCTCGCCACCGCGCGGCTCAAGGCCGTGGCGAAGACGGTGGGCGGTACGCTCAACGACGTGATCCTCGCGCTCTCGGCGGGGAGCCTGCGCAAGTACCTCATCGAGCAAGAAGCGCTACCGGCCGCGCCGCTGGTGGCCATGTTGCCGGTCGCGGTGCGTACGAAGGACGACGACGGCGGCGGGAACGCGGTCGGCGCGATCCTGGCCTCGCTCGCCACCGACATCGCTGATCCGGCGAAGCGGATCCAGACCATCGTCGCGTCGACCATGCACGCGAAGCAGCAGCTCCAGGGGATGTCGAAGGCGGCGATCCTGTCGTACAGCGCGTTGCTCACGGCACCGTCGATGGTGCAGATGATCCCGTCGACCGCGGGCCACGTGCGGCCTACCTTCAACGTCGTGATCTCGAACGTGCCGGGCCCGGAGGATGCTCGGTACTTCCGCGGCGCGCGCCTCGAGGCCGCGTATCCGATGTCGATTCCGGTCCACGGCCAGGCGCTCAACATCACGTGCAACAGCTACGCGGGGAATGTGTGCTTCGGGTTCACCGGCTGTCGCGACTCGGTCCCCCACCTCCAGCGCCTCGCGGTCTACTGCGGCGAGGCAATGGACGAGCTCGAAGCGGCGCTCGCGTAGGCATCCCATGAGCAATCCCACAGACGACCAGCTGCGCACGATCCTGAACGGAGCGAAGACCATCGCGATCGTCGGCGCATCCTCCAACCCCGAGAAACCCTCCTACCGGATCTTCGGTCAGCTCCTCGCGGCCGGCTATCGGGTGATTCCCGTCAACCCACGGGAGACCGAGGTCCACGGCCAGAAGGCCGTTGGCTCGCTCGCCGACATCGCCGAGCCGATCGATATCGTCGACGTGTTCCGCCGATCCGAGGATACGCCGGCGGTCGCCGACGAAGCGATCGCCGCGAAGGCGAAGGTCCTGTGGCTGCAGCTCGGCGTGACGAACGACGATGCCGCTGCACGCGCCACGGCCGCCGGCCTGACGGTGGTCATGGACAAGTGCATCGGCGCGACGCACCACGCGCTGCACATCGCCCCGAAAGTCTAGTCAGGTCATTACTCCAGATAGATCAGTGCGTCGTAGTGCGTCTGCGTCGTGCTGAACATCGGCGACGCGTAGATCTTCGTCGAGATCGCGCCGGCTGCCGTGATCGCCGTCGACAGCCAGTTCTCGTGATAGCCGCCGTCGCCGCTCGGGCCACCGAGCGAGGTCGCGCCGGCCAGGACTTCGACGCGCGTATCGGTGAGGTCATCGCCCGGAAGGGTGCGAACGCGGACCTTCTTGCCCACGTCGTTCGCGACCGCGGTGAACACGAACCAATCCAGGTCCGTCGCGCTCGCGATCGTGGCGTTCTCGACGAGACAGGGGATCGCACACGCGGTGGCGGCGGCCTGGGTGTTGTTGCCGGGCTCGGTGTCGGCGGCGATCGTCAGCAGCGACGAGCCGGCGCGGATCGTGTACGCGCCGGTCTCTCCCGAGAGATCGTAGAGGACCGCGTAGAACTTGCCGGCGGTCTTGGCGACCTGGCGCTGATCGGCTGCCGCTCCGAGGAGGTCCGCGAAATGGCCGCTCGCGGGGAGCACGGCGACGCCAGGCGCTCCATTGCCGGAGGTCGAGGCCTGGAACCGCGCGAGTGCAGGAAACATCGCCGGCGTGAACTCGTAGAGGAACGACTCGACCGGCTTGGTGCTGGTCGCGGTTGCGTTCGTCCCGGCGGTGAGCGGCATCGCGGTACGCGACGCGATCGCCACGTCGGCGCCGAGCGGGAACTTCACCGTGGTGCCGCCAGTCGGGCCGCTGGTGAACGCGAGCGGGCCGGTCTGCGCGTCGATGTCGATCAGCAGGGTCGCCGACAGGCCGTACGGCGTGACGCTGTCGAGCTGGACGCGAACGCCGTTGCCCGCGGCGGCGGCGATGTTCGTGTAGACGAGCGCCGAGAAGAAGCCGTCGCCGGTGGTCGTCGTGTCGAACGGCGTGTCGAAGTCATGGTTGACGACGTCGATGGCTGCGATCGAGCCCTGGGCGAGGGAGCCACGGAGCGTGATCGTGATCGGCGAGGCGATCTCGAAGGCCTGCTTGAGGGTGACGTTGTCGCCACCGGTGACCACGACGTCTCGGAGCCCCACCGGTGCGGTGTCGGAGATCGTGATGTCTGCGAACAGCGCGGTCCGGCTGGCCACGGTGACGGTGTCGACCGTGATGCCCTCCCCAAAGCTCACCTTGGAGCTGGCGCCCCAATCGGTCGCGTCGCCCGAGATCTCGACGCGGACGGAGCGACCGAGAAAACCGGCGGTCGGGAACACGCCGCTGGCGCTGGGGTCAGTACCCGCGCAGCCCGCGAGTCCAAGGATCGTCACGACGATAGGTAGGTTGCGCATGAGTCGCGGACCCTACCCAACGGGTGGTTTGCCGGTAAAGCCAAAACGTCACGGAGCGCAGGTCGCAACACCGATGCCATCGAAGGTATCGGTCGCAAAGCCGCGGAAGGTTGTGGCCGGGTCGAAGACATCCGCTGGGAGCGGATCGCCGTGTGTGATTCCGCACGTCCGGCGCAGCGTGTTGTCGGCGGTCGAGGTCAGCCCGATGCCCCACTCGGTGCCGGGATCGAAGCCGACCTGGCCGAACGAGTCGACCACGCTGCCGTTGCACTCGAGGGTGATCGCGTCGTCGCCGTTGAAGCCCATCACGCCGCCGTTGAACACGTCGCATTGCCCGCTGACGGTCGCGCTAACGTTGGTGTTGCACGCGACGAACACGTCGCCGCCCGCGAGGGTGCCGGTCAGCGCGAGCGTGTTGCTCACGGTCGCGGAGCCGTTGGCGTACAGCTTCAGCGCGCACGCGTTCGCGCTGAGATCGAACGGAGCGGTCAGCGGATTCGCGATCTCGATCAGCTTGTTGTTGCTCGACCCCTCGACGTACTCGCTGATGTACAGGGTCTCGGTCAGGCAGGTCGGATCGCAGCCGTCGCCCGGCGCGAAGCCACCGTCGTCGCACTGCTCGCCGCGCGCGGCCTGCACGATGCCGTCGCCGCACGCGGCGCGCTCGATCTCGCAGATCCGGCCGGTCGCCGCACCGACGATCGTGCAGCTCACGTCCGCCCACCCCGAGGTCGCGCCGGTAACCACGAGGCACTCGCCATCTCCGGCCGGGCCATCGTCGGGCTGGCCGGGGGCGAAGCTCGTCGCGCCCCAGGGCTCGTCGGTGACCCAGTCGAACACGAGGTCGGTGTCGTTCGCATCGTCGGTCGCGCCGATGTACGGCGTCTGTGCGGGGTTGTGGACGGCGTGCACGGCGACCTGCTCGGCGGGCGTCGTGATCGTGGCGAGATGACCGCCGAGCGCCACGCAGCTCGCCTCGGCGGCGGCGAACGTCGTCTGATCGTCGTCGAACGACGCGTAGCAGGAGCCGGTGCTCGGGATCACCGCGAACCGATCTGCGCCGGGTAGCGCGGCGGCGGTGCACACCACGCCGATCGTGCAGCTCGTGGTGCAGCCGTTGGTCTCGTCGAGGTCGCCGTCATCGCATGGCTCGGTGCCGCGCACGAGGCCGTCGTTGCAGATCGGCGTGCACGCGCTCGGCTGACCGCTGCACGTCCATCCCTGCTCGGAGGCGCACGTCATGCTGCAGCCATCGCCCGCGACGATCCCGCCGTCATCGCAACCCTCGCCAAGGCTGACCAGGCCGTCCCCGCAGATCGGCGTGACGGCGATGGCGACGGTCCCGACATCGGTCAGCATGCCGTCGTCGACGACGTAGTCGAAGCTCGCGGGGCCAGCGTACCCGGCCGCAGGCGTGAAGGTCACGGTGCCCGTGCTCAGCGACACCGTGCCGTGCTGCGGGTTCTGCACGAGGGTGAGCTGCTTGGTCGCGCCGGGATCCGCGTCGGTATCGTTCGCGAGCAGAAAGGTCGCAGCGATCATCAGCGGGGTGCCGATCGGCGTGGTCGCGACATCGTCGATCGCGACCGGGGCATCCTCGACCGGCGTGACGATGACCACCACGTGCGCGACGTCGGTCGCCGTGCCGTCGCTCGCGGTGTAGTCGAAGCCGGCAGCGCCGTTGAAGTCGAGCGCGGGCGAGAACGAGACCATGCCGCCGACGAACACCGCCTGGCCGCCGATCGAGTTCATCACGGCGATGACCATCGGCGTCTGGCCGTCCGCGTCGGTGTCGTTCGCGACGAGCGTCGCGCCCGCGATCACGAGCGGAACCTCCTCGGGTGTCGTTGCGGTGTCGTCATTGGCGATGGGTGGATCGTTGACCGCACCGACGGCGACTGTGACTGCGACGGTCGCCGTGCTCGTCCCATCCGAAAGGGTGTACGAGAACGCCGCCGCGCCGCTCGAGTTCGGGGTCGGCGTGAACGTCACGTTGCCACCCGCGAAGGTGACCATGCCGCCGCTGGCGTCGGCGACGGCGGTCACGCCGAGCGGGTCACCATCGACATCGGTATCGTTGCTGATCAGCGCGCTCTGCGGCACGACGAGCGCCACGTCCTCGAGCGTCGCGTAGGAGTCCGCGACTCCGACGGGTGGATCGTTGACCGCGGTGACCTGGATCGTCACGAGCGCCTCGGTGGACATCACGCCGTCGGAGACGGTGACGCGGACCGCATCGGGCCCGTGGTAGTTCGCAGCCGGTGTGTAGGTCAGCGTCTTCGCCACGAGGGTCGCGGTGCCGTGCAGCGGCGAGGTGGCCACGGCGATCGTGACGGCGAGCCCATCGGGGTCGCGTGCTTCGATCACGAGGGCGGCGGCGGTGTCCTCGGCAGTGGCCAGGTCGAGCGCGCTCGAGATCACGGGGGGCGCGTCGTTCGTGGCACCGTCGCCACAGCTCGCGAGGAGCATCGTCGCGATCACACACGCCCGCACGGCCTTCATGGGCCGGTCATATACTCCACACTGGCCGGGAACGTCAGCGCTTCTTGCCGGTGTTGCCGGAGAGCCGTGCTTCGATCACGCGGACCTCCGCGCGCGCCTCGGCATGCGAGGGCTGCTCCTCGAGGACGACTTGAAACTGGCGCAAGGCCTCGCGATCACGGCCGAGCATGCGCTCGACGCGGCCGAGGAGGAACCGCGCAGCGAGGGGCTTCGATGAGCGCTGGGTCGCGCGTTCGAGGTGCTTGCGAGCCTCGGGAGCGGCCTGGAACTTGTCGGTGGCCGCGCAGAACTGGGCCCATCCGAGCATCGCCATGAAGTCGACGTCGTTCGGCTGCAGCTCGTTCGCCTTCTGGAAGTGGATGAACGCCTCGTGGGGCTCGTCGCGGCGGAGCGCGCTCTCGCCACGCCGGAACGCTTCCATGGCCGGCGTCACATTGACCTCGTCCCCGGTCTTCGTGCGCGGCGGCGGTGCGTCGCCCGTGACCTCCGCGATGTACTCCGCCCGCTTCGCCGGATCGGTCAACACCGAGAACGCCTGTCCCATCGCAGCGAACAGCTTCTGCGCATTGCCCGCCGGGTCGTCCACCTCGAGCTCCGAGAGCTTGTCGGGGTGAAGCTGCCGCACGAGGTTCAGGTACGTGGTGCGCACCAGCTCGACCGGTGCATCGAACGGTACGCCGAGAAGCGAGAAGTGATCCGCACCTTGCTCGAACAGGATCCAGCGCGCGGCGATCAGCGCGGCGGTCTTGCGCGCGGTGCTCGTACGAGAGATCGCGGGTCCGGTCGTGCGAGTGCGTGGTGGTGCGGGATTGCCGGTCGGCACGCGTGCGGTCGCCGGCTGATCGCTCGGCGTACGCGAGACCGCGGGCGGCGCGCCGCCGGGACGCGGCGTGTTGCTGCGGCCCATCGCAGGATTGAGAGGATCGCTGCTGGTCCGCGCATCCATTGGATCTGCCGTCGGCGTCATCGTGCGCGGCGGGGTCGTCGTGCCGCGATTGCGCGGAACGCCGGCCTCGTCGGGACCATTGACCGGGCGTCGGCCGCTCTGCGTACGCGACTCGACGGGTGGAGTGGGTGTGCGGAGCGGGAAGGGATGCTCGGTCGCGGTGCGCCCCATCACGGGCGGGGTGGGCATGCGCGCCGGGAATGGATTCTCTGTCCAAACGCGACCCCTCACGGGCGGGGTTGGCGTTCGCATCGGAAACTCGGGGCCTGGCGTCGGCGTGCGCAGCGGGTAGTCCGTGTCGCTCGGCGAGCGCCCGGTCACCG
>JBBRBG010000223.1:0-14439 GCA_038206055.1 Haliangiales bacterium | reverse complement strand
GACGTATGACCACGTGGTCCCGCGTTCGCGCGGTGGTCGGACGTCGTGGGACAACATCGTCTCGTGCTGCTACGCGTGCAACGCTCGCAAGGCGAACCGCACGCCGGCAGAGGCGAAGATGGTGCTCCGCTCGACGCCGGTTCGCCCGACGTGGATGCCGGCGATCCAGATCCGCGTCAGCACGAAGTCGGTCCCGGACGCGTGGCGTGACTACGTGTACTGGACGGGCGAGATCGACACGGACGAGGGGACGGAGATCGTGTGAGTGATGTCGGCGATCTCGCGCCCGCGGCAATGGCGCGCGCGATCGCCGCATCCAGGGGTTCCAAGGTTTCCACCATCATTCGCTCTCCTTCGGGGGAGTAGTTCAACTGGCAGAACACAGCGCTCTGAACGCTCGAGGTTGATCGTTCGAATCGATCCTCCCCTTCCAGAACTGGGCTTGTCGTCAAATGGGAAGACGCTGCGCTTGCAACGCAGAGATCGGGGTTCGATTCCCCGCAGGTCCACGAAGAGGTTTGCCCCTGGGGCCGTCTGGTGACGGCGCCTGATTGTCGATCAGTAGTAGGGCGGTTCGATCCCGCTCAGGGGCGCGCGTAATTTGGGCCTGTCGTTCAACAGCAGGATGTTCCCCTCGCACGGGAGCGATACGGGTGCGACTCCCGTCTGGTCCACTTCTGCACTCGTGGCCGAGTAGAGAGGCCTGCGGTTGCAACCCGCATACACGGCGGTGCAACTCCGTCCGAGTGCTCCAGCGATTTCCGGATCAGCTCACCTAGGGGTGGGACCGTTCTTACAAAGCGGCCGTGCAGGGTGCAATCCCCTGGATCCGGACCAGTTTGCAAGCCCCACGGCCGTGGGCGCGCAGCAACGCGAAGCGTTGCGCAGGTCAATGCCCCCGCGCGCAGATGCGACTCGGGTTTCCGAAACCTGATGAGGTGGTGCGACTCCACCCGGTGGCACGTCAGTCCATATCGACGTCGACAGAGTCGGCCTTCTTCTTCGGCGGCGGCGGCGGCCCCTTGCGCACCTTCTCGAAGGTCTCGCGGAGCTCCTCGACCTCGACGTCGACGACGAGGCCCTTCAGCGCATCGGCGGGCAGGAACAACGCGCCCGCGAGGTCGCGCAGGTACTCGTCCTCCGAGAAATCGACCTCCTCGTCGGCGTCGTTCACGGCGGCCACGAGGAACAGGATCTTGCGACGGTCATCTTCGCTGTCGCTGGCGAACGCGCCGGCGGTCTTCAGGAGATCGAACTGCTTGGGATCGAACGAGGCGATCTGCTTCTCGATCTCGGGCGGAAGCGTTCCGCCGGTCAGGTCGGAGAGCATCCCCTTGACCTCGTCGCGCTCGTTGTCCTTGAACTGCGCGTCCGCGTACGCGGCGCCGAGCAGCAGGTCACACAAGGGGCCGATCCGATCCGACAGCGAGGACATGCCCGGAACATACGCCAGAGGGCGGGTTCCGCTACGCTGGGGCGTGCCTTATCGCGAGGCCCCGAGCGAAGCGCCCTGTCACCAGTGCGAGCGTCCTGCACGCGACACCTGTCCGTGTTGCACGCGGTACACGTGCGAGCG
The DNA here is from genome assembly GCA_038206055.1 of Haliangiales bacterium. Lineage (GTDB taxonomy): Bacteria > Myxococcota_A > Polyangia > Haliangiales > Haliangiaceae > JABFXX01. The sequence goes on along the minus strand of JBBRBG010000223.1, from coordinate 12,863 downwards.
CCATCTCCTCGTCGACAAGAAGATGTGCGGGACGTGCGACGAGGCCTACTACCGCTACATGCACCGCGAAGACAAGGGCGGCGTGGGTGTCCAGGCGATGGCCGTGATGGCGATCGCGTCGGTGCCGGCGATCCTCACCACCACGATGCTCCCGCTCACGATCGCGGCGATCTTTCTCGGCTTTCCCGGCGTGCTCTGGTACCGCAAGGCCCGTGATCACCGGAAGTTCCTCGGAATGATGCGCATGCGCGGTGCCCTCCCGGATACGGGACCGCAGCCGACGGAGAGCGAGATCGCGCTCACAAAGTACGAGGCGAAGCTCGCGGACCGCAGGGCGGATCGGATCCAGGCGACGTTCGAAGCCTCGGAGTCGACGCACAAGCCGGACCTCGCCGACGGAAGGGCCGACGAGTGAGCCGGCTCGCCGTCGTCCTCGCCGCGCTGGTAGCCTGCCGGGCACCCGCGGCGCCGGTACCGCCTCCCGCGCCGCCGAAGCTCGTGGTGCTCATCGTGATCGATCAGCTCCCGAGCTGGGCGTTCGAGCGCGATCGCGCGCTGTTCACAGGTGGCCTCGGTCGCCTGCTCCGCGAGGGCGGCTACATCCGCAAGGCCGTCCTGCCGTACGCGAACACGTTCACGGCTCCGGGACACGCGACGATCGCGACCGGTGCCGTGCCTCGCGTACACGGAGTCGTCGGGAACACCTGGTGGAGCCGCGCTGATCAGCGCGAGCGCTCCGCCGAGCAGGATGCGACCGCGCCGATGTTCGCGGTCGCGAATGTCGAGAAGGCGCCCACCGGCGGTGCGTCGGGGCGCGCGCTCCGCGTGCAGGGCATCGCCGATGCGTTGCGCACTGCGACCAAAGATCACGGCCGCACGATCGCGATCGCCCTCAAGGCGCGCGCGGCGTGTCTGGTCGTGGGGCAGCACCCCGAGCTGGCCGTCTGGTACGACCCCTCCGCGGGCGGCATGACCACGAGCACGGCGTACGCGAACGCGGCGCCACCGTGGCTCGTCGATCTCGCGCGCGCGAAGCCACCCGCGCGGTTCGTCAACCAGACCTGGTCGCCGCTCGATGCGGCGCTGCTCGCGAAGCACACCCGGATCCCCGATGACGCGCCGGGCGAAGGCGCGCTGCATGGCCTCGGCAAGGCGTTCCCGCACCTCGTCCACGATACCGAGGAGCTCGTGCACACGCCGTTCGGCGACGAGATCGTGTTCGACGCCGTGTACGCCGCGCTCGATCCGATGCAGCTCGGCCTCGATGACGTTCCAGATCTGCTCGCGATCAGCCTCAACGCCCACGACTACGCCGGGCACAACTGGGGGCCGGATTCGTGGGAGGCGCTCGATCTGACGCTGCGCCTCGATGCCGCGCTCGGCGCGTTGTTCACGGTGCTCGATCACCGCGTCGGCCCGAACGGCTGGGCCGCTGTCCTGACGAGCGATCACGGCGCAACGCCGCTCGTCGAGCGCTCCCCGATCGCTGGTGCGAAGCGCTTGCCGACGGCGGATATCGCCGCCGCCGTGGGCCCGCTGGTCTCGAAGGTCGCGTCGAACGCGGTCTACATGTCCATGGCGTGGTCGCAGCTCGCGCCCGCGGATCGCCGCACCGCGCTCGATGCAGCTATCACGGCCGTCCACGTGAAGTTTCCCGACCTCGACGTGTTCGACACCAGCGACACGTCGCACTGCACGGAGACGAGCCTCGCCGGCGACGTGTGCCGCGCGACGGTTCCGGGCGAAGCCGGCGAGCTGTACCTCGCGCCGCATCGCGGCTTCGTCGTCACCGAGTACGCGACCGGCACGCATCACGACGCACCGAACGCCGATAACAACGAGGTACCGATCCTCGTGCGCGCGCCGGGCGTGACGCCGCAGATCATCGAGCGCGGTTCGCTACTGCAAGTCGCACCCACGCTTGCCGCGTTGCTCGGCGTGCCGCCGCCGACGTCGGCTAACGAGAAGCCGTTGTTCGGGCTCGCGGCTCGCTCGCCAGCGCAGCCTTGAAGAACGCCGATCGATCGGCGAGCGTGGCCACGTAGTCCCGTACGTCAGCGCGGGCGCGCTCCGGCAGCTTGCCGTAGGGCACAACGTGCTCGTCGGGGACGTAGCGAAACGTGAAGTTCACGCGGCGCGTGCGGAACCCTGCGATCTTCGGCGGCAGATCGAGATCATGCTTGTCGTCGACGCGCTGCACGCGATGGAGCAGTTCGTCCTTCCATCGAGGACCGCCGAAGATCTGCAGCGAGCCATCCTCGAGCCACTGCGTGCGCACCGGCGGTGCATCGCGCGCGCCGCGCCGCACGAACTGGAACCGCGCGCGCTCGCCGAGCGACAGCGATGCGACGGGCCCCGGCTCGAAGTCACGGTGCTCGCCCACGCGCGCGACATCGATGGTCTTGCCGCCTTCCTCGCGATCACCATAGAAGTTCACGAGGCAGGTATTGAGATGCCAGCGGCGCGGCACGAACGGCGGCGGGAATCCGGCTCGTACACGGCGCTCGATGCTCGCGACCAGGCGCACCAGTACCGGTGGGAACGGTTCGGCGGTCACCGCCACGTCGAACGTCCGCTTCGGCGGCTCGTAGTAGCCGAGGCAGGCGAACTGCCAGTTGCCGAGCCAGTAGACGGGGCGGAGCAGGGGGCGCTGTTGCTTGCCCGACGGGAGCGGCCGCCGGGTCGAGTACCGCAGCTCCCAGAGCGGTCGTAAGTCAGCGAGCCAGGCCAGGATCTCGGCGCGCGCGGCGTCGTCGATGAACCCATCCTCGTAGACGTACGCCCTGTCGATCACGCGGGCCTCATTTAGCACGCAACCGCGGCGGGGTCCGGCCGAAACCAGGACGATGCTGACCTGGCTATTCCGTCCCCAGTGCGCCGCGTGCGGGACCGCGGCGTCCACCCTGTGCGAGGCCTGTGCGTCCACGCTGCTCGAGCTCGGCCCGGCGTGCCCGCGCTGTGCGGAGCCCACCGCGGGCGGTGCCGTGTGCACCCGGTGCCGGATCGCCCCGCTACCGCTCGAGACGATCCTCGCGCCGTGGCGGTTCGGTGGTCAACTCGCCTCCGCGATCCGCCGGCTGAAGTTCGCGCAGCGCACCCACGTGGCGCGCGATCTCGCGCCGCTGTGGTCGCCGCTGATCGCCGCAGCCGCGTCGCGATACGACGCGCTCGTGATCCCGATCCCGCTCCATTGGCGCCGTCGGTTTCGCCGCGGCTACGACCACGCGTGGCTGCTCGCGATCCACGCATGCGCGGCCGCCCGGATCGCTCCGCCCCGGCCGCTGCTCCGCCGCATCGTGGCCGGGCCGCCGCAGAGCACGCTATCCGCGGCCGAGCGCCGCGCAAACCTCGACGGTGCGTTCGTGGTGCGCGATCCTCGCGTGATCGCCGGCCGTGCGATCGTGCTTGTCGACGATGTCGTCACCACGGGCGCCACCCTCGCCGCGGCCGCGCATCCGCTGCTCGCGGCAGGTGCGACCACGGTGATCGGCGTGGCGCTCGCGCGAGCTACTTCCGCTCCAGGATGATCATCTCGACGCGTTCGTTGATCAGCTGGGCCTGCTTCGCCGTGCGCGGCACCAGCGGCTTCGATCCGCCCATGCCCTGCGCGGACAGCCGCGTCTGCGGGATGCCCCACTGCACGAGCCAGTCCCGCACCGCCTGCGCGCGCTTGTCGGAGAGCTCCTGATCCTTGTTGTTATCGCCGGTCGGCTGGACGTGGACGACGAGCTTGACGCGCACGATCTCCTGGTGCGCGCGCAGCGTGGCCGCGACCTGATTGAGGACGTTCGTGCTCGCCTTCGCGACCTTCGTGCCGGTGAACTGGATCGCCTCCGTGGTCTCCACGGCCGCCGGCGTCACCACCACGAGCGCGTCACCGCGATCCGGGCAGCCGTCGTCGTCGGTATTGCCGTTGATCGTCTCTGGCTCGTTCGGGCACATATCCTGGCCGTCCAGGATGCCGTCGGAGTCGTTGTCCGGATCGGGGCAGCCGTCGACGTCGAGGTAGCCGTCCTTGTCCTCGGGCGTATTCGGGCACTTGTCCTGCGTGTCCGGAATGCCGTCGTTGTCGTTGTCCTTGTCGGGGCAACCGTCATCATCCTGGAACCCATCCTTGTCCTCGGCGTCGAGGGGGCACATGTCCTTCGCGTCCTCGACTCCATCGCCGTCGTTGTCGAGATCGGGACACCCATCGGTGTCGTCGAACATGTCCTTGTCCTCGGCCTCTTCGGGGCACCGATCGATGCTGTCCTTGATGCCGTCGCCATCCGCGTCGCCATCGATCTTCGGCGGCGGGGGAGGATGGATCGGCGGCAGCTCGGCGGTGCCGGGGACGAACGAGAGCGAGAACACGCCGCGCACATCCGGGGTGCCGATGCCGGCGATCAGGCCTCGACCCGCCGCGACGCCGAGCGAGAACCGGCGATCGGGGCGATAGGTGATCCCGACGAGGAACTCGGACGGTGCGAGCACGCCGCTCGATGCTTTCACCGAAGCCTTGCGGCCCGCCGGCATCACATCGCCAAACATCTCGCCGGTGGCCCACAATTGATCGAGGACGCGGATCGATCCGCCCACGCCCCACGCGAGGCCGCTGCCCTGATCGATGTTCGAGAGCGATGCCTTCTCGCGGATCACCGCGCCGAGGTTCGCCGACAGCGAGATCCGCTTCGACAGCGCACCGGGTAGCACCGTGAGCAGGCCGTAGATCCGACCCGTCGGCTTGGACACGCCGGCGAACTCCGCGCTCGTCGCGGTGGGAAGCGTCAGCGACAGCGTGGCACCCGCGAACACCTGACCGCCGCCAGCATCCACGCGCGCGAGCTGCGCCTTGCCGTGGAGCACCAGGTCACCGCGCGCCGTGCCGCTCGGCGACGCCACACCGACCATCGCGCCATCGCCGCTCTGGTTGTAGAGCGGCATGCGCGCGCCGGCCTCGAACTTGCCGAGGAATGCGTACGCGAGCCCGAGCTCCATCGTGGTGCGCTGCGTGATCGCCATGTGCTCGTCGCCCGAGAACTTGAGGACCAGCGGGTTCGTCGCGTACGAGACCGTGGCGGCTGCGGCGAATGCGCCGTTGTCGCCGACGCTGGCAGGCTGGACCTGGAAGCCGGTACCAGTCGTCGATGGCGTGGGACTGAACAGCGAGAGATCGAGCTCGGAGTCCGCGCGGCTCACCGCGGGCCACGCGATCAGCGCGAGCCCGAGCGCGACGACGGCCGCCGCCGTCCGTCTCCTCCGGCGCAGGGCTAGCGCGCCGATCACGATCAGCGCACCGGCGCCGGTGCCGCCGCCACCGGTCGAACAGCCGCCACCACCGGTGACGTCGACGAACACCGCCTCGCCCTTCACCTTCACGGTGGTGGTCACCGTGGGATCCTCGTCGAGGAACAGGCTCGCCGTGGTCTCGAACGGTCCCTCGTCGGTCGGGGTGAACACGACCGAGTACGTCTGCGTCATCCCGGCCGGCAGGTTGACGCCCGCGGGCGCACTGGCGATCGAGAACAGCGGCGCGTCGTCGAACGTGATCTCGCGGATCTCGAAGTCGTGCATCCCGTCCTGGTTGACCATGTGCAGCCCGTCGGGGAGCGTCACCGGGATCCCGATCGCGGTGAGGCCCAGCTCGATCGTCGGCATGCCCGCCGGGTCCGTCATCACGACGCGGCGATCGAGGCCGTTGCCCGTGAGGTTCATCGTCGCGATCGGCGCGGGCAGCGAGTTGTCGTTGTTCATGAACACGAGCTGGCCGACCGGCGCCGCCCCCATGACCTTCGGTTCGAACCGCACCAGGAAGTCGTGGCTGCCCTTCGACGGGATGTCGAAGGGGTTCGGATCGACCACGTGCCAGACATCGCTGTTGGTCACCATCACGGCGGAGATCGAGAGCGTGGCCTCACCGGTGTTGTTGACGGTGACCGGCATCTCCGGCGCCTTGCTCCCCGGGTTCCTGAACGTCTCGGGGAACGTCGGCGGCGCGGCGAGGCTGATGTGTCGATCGATGCCGCGGCCACGCAGCGTGATCATCTGCGAGACCGGCCCACCCAGGACGCCCGCGATGTTGTGACTGAGCACGACCTGATCGAAGGCGTTCGTCGCATGCTCGACCGTCGGCGTGTACGTGACGACGACGTCGAGGTGCCCGCCGGGGATCACGACCTGAGTTGCCGGCAGGGTGAACGCGAACGGGCCCCCGACCGGGTTGCGCGCGAACGCCGAGAGGTTGAGATCCGCGGCGCCGGTATTCGTGATCGTGACCGTGCGCATCGCCGGTGGACCATCGCGATCGACGTTGCCGAAATCCACCGACAGGCCCGGCGTGGTGGTCAGCATCGCTGTCGTCGACATGCCGGTCAGCGCCACCGTCCGCATCGGGAGCGTGGGGCTCGTCACCGTGACGATGCCCTCGAGCAGTCCGGTGCGAGCGTTCGGATCCGCGACCACGGTGACGACGAGGAACTGGCCGGCCGTCAGTGGCTGCGGCATCACCACCGTCGGGTTCGCGGTCACGGCACAGGTCGCGTTGCGCCGGATCGCAGTTATTTGTAGCTCGCTCGCGATCGTCGGGGCCGTCGGCGTGGCGACCACGTCCTGGATCGTGATCGTCGCCTGATCGGTGTTGACGATGCAGAACGTGGCGGTCGCGGTGGTGTCCCAGCGGAACGAGCCGAAATCGAGCACCGGCGGGCTGGTGGTCGGGATCGTGACGACGTCGTAGCCGACGGTCAGCCCATCGCCGCCGATGAACAGCGTCACCGCGGCGGTCTTCCCGAGCGTTCCCCAGCTACCGGTGAACATGATCGTCGCCGGTCCACCATCCATGGTCGCGGTCGGGGAGAACTTCAGGTTGATCGTCACCACCTCGCCCGCGAGGAGCGTCGTCGGGATCGGGGTAGTGGGATCGATCGTGTAGCCGACGTTCGCCGGCGCGAGCACGCCGATGATGCCGGTGACCGTGACGTTTCCGGGGTTACGCAGCGTGAACGGCAGCGTGCTCGTGCTGCCGATGGTGACCCCGCCGAAGTCGAGCGGCGCCACTGCCGTGGTGGCCGGCGTGGTCGCCAGCGAGCCCTGGAGGCCGGTGCACGTCAGCGCGACGTCCGTGGTGGCACCGGTCAGGGAGTTCGAGACGATGCGGAAGTTGCCGGGCCGCGCGCCGGTGGTGGATGGATTGCAGCGGATGGTCCAGCTTGTCGAGCCGGGGTTCGTCACGGTCTGCGCGCCGGTGCCGCCGGCGGTGATCGTGTAGTCGCTCGCGCCAGCGGTGATCGTCGAGCTCGTGATGTTCAACGGCGAATTGCCGGTGTTCATCGCCGTGATCACCAGCGAGCTCGTATCGGGGATCTCCAACGTCATGAAGTCCAGCGACGACGGCACCGTGATCTGCGGCGCGGTCCCGGTGCCGCTCACCACCACGGTCTTCAATTGATCGGCGAGGTCGGGATCATCGCTTGTCACGTTGAACGTGGTGCCCAGCATGGTGTTCGTCGTCGGGCTGAACGTGACGTTGTGCATCGCCGTGAGGCCCGGGCCGAGCGTGCAGCCGCTGCCGGGGCAGGCCGGCGATAACGGAAATGCCGCGGGCGTGCCGCCGCTCGCCGCGATCTGATAGGTGAGCACCGTGTTGCCGGTGTTCTGAACGACGATCTGCTTCGCCGTCGACGTGGTGTTCGCCGGCTGGTTACCGAACGCCATCGTCGCCGGCGTCACGGTGATGTCGGGGCGACCCGCGGTGCAACTCAGCATGCCGAGACTATCGCCGCCGCCATCGGTGTCGCTCATCACCGTCACGGTCGCGTTCTGCGTGCCGGTCGCGCCGAATGGTGGGCTGCAGCGCACGGCGATCGCAGCCGGCGCGACCGTGCTCGCGAACGTGCAAGAGGTCATCCCGGAGCAGCCGTTGCCGTTCGCGTCGAACGTGAACCAGCTCGTGGTCGGGACGATGCCTGCGCTCAGCAGCGTCAGCGTTCCGACCGGCGCCGCCGCAGTGTTGGTCACGTTGACGTTGCCGCTGCTGAACGAGCCGACCGCGACGACCCCGAACGCGGCATCTCCGGTCGCGATCACGGCGTTCGTGCCGTTACCGTTGAGCGTGATGACCTTGCTCGGTGTCGCCGGGTCGTCGCTGGTGATCACGAACGTCGCCGGTTTCGCGCCTGGTGTGCTCGGGTTGAACGTCAGCGTCACGTCGATGAAGCCGCTGGGCGGGATCGAGGCCGGAATCGCGGGCGTGCTCGTGATGCTGTACTCGCCGGGATTCGCGCCGCCGAACCCGAGCATGCTGATCGTCAAGTTTTGCGCCGGATCGGACGTGGCGTTCGTGATCCGGATCGTGCGCGTCGAGGACTGCACGACTCCGTTCGCGACGCGCACGTCGGTGAACGTCGCGGTCGTTACGGGGCTCGTGCTGATCACCGGCGCGACCGCCGTCCCGTTGATCACGAACACGCCGTTCGGGGCCGCGCCGGTCTTCAGCGTCACCGTGCACTGGTACGAGTTGCGCACCAAAGGACGGAAGTCGATCTTGAGATCGACGGTATTTCCGCCCGTGATGTTCTGCGGCAGCGTCTTCGAGGGTGTGATCGTGTATGCGGTGCAGCCAGCACCGCTCGTACTGAAGGTGTCGAACATCTCCGGCGCAGCATCCGAGCTGATCGTGCGCGTCGCGGTCGCGAACGCAGTCGGTCCAGCCTGCACCGCCGTGAACACGACAGGGGTTAACGGGTCGAAGCCCAGCGTGGCGTGCGCCTGCCGAGCCCAACCCAACGACACCAACAGCGCGAACAATCCAAGCCAGCGACGATGCATATGATTCTGGACGAACGGTACAACGCCCGCGACTCCACCGAAAGTCGGGTAAATTCCGCCGATATGACGGAAACACCGAGCGGACTGAAATACGAAGACACCCTGGCCGGAACCGGCGCAAGTCCTGCCACCGGGCAGACCTGCGTGATGCACTACACAGGCTGGCTGTGGGAGAACGGCGCCAAGGGGGCGAAGTTCGACAGCTCGCTCGACCGCGGGCGCCCGTTCGAGTTTCCCCTTGGCCTCGGCCGGGTGATCAAGGGCTGGGACGAGGGCGTGGCGTCGATGCAGGTCGGGGGCAAGCGGACCCTGCTGATCCCGCCCAGCCTCGGCTATGGCGATCGCGGCGCCGGCGGCTTGATCCCGGGTGGCGCGACCTTGCTGTTCGAGGTCGAGCTGCTGAACGTGGCGTGACACGCGCTCAGCGCGGCGATCGTCGTCGCGTCGATTCCGCAGCGAAATGACTCGCGGGTGAGCGACGCGCACTCGGTCGTGAATGATCGCAGTGGCTCGTCGATCTTCGCCTTCTCCGCGTCACTCGGCGCCGGATCGGGGGCGGGGCTGCGCTCGCGGAGCGCGAGGTCGATCGCGTGGGCGACGAGCTGCTCGCACTCGGCAGCGGTGAGCGCTGGCGCCACAGCCACGCCGGCGTCGGTCGGCCCGGTCGGGGTTGGCTTCGTCGGCCGAGTCGGCGTTCCGGATCCGCCGGAACAAGCGGCGGCGAACACGAGCCAGGCGATCGTTCTCACGGTGCATCAATGTTAGCGTGTCTGCATGGCGCTGTGGTTTGCCGCCTTGCTCGGATTGGTCCAGGGGCTGACGGAGTTCATCCCCGTCTCGTCGTCGGCGCATCTCGCGATCATGCCGGCGCTGTTTCGTCAGCCGGATCCTGGCCCGGCATTCACGGCGGTGATCCAGCTCGGCACGCTGCTCGCGGTGATCGCGTACTTCGCGAAGGACCTCGTCTCCGTGACGGGCGCGATGTTCCGCGAGCCGTCGAGCCCCGAGGGGCGGTTGCCGCTGTTGCTCGCCGCCGGCACGGTGCCGATCGTCATCTTCGGCCTCGCGCTGAAGAAGCACATCGAAGGCGACCTGCGCTCGCTCTACGTGATCGGAGGCGCGCTGATCGCGGTCGGCATCATCATGGTGATCATCGATCGCTTCGCCGCCGGGCGCGGCGCGACGAAGCCGTTCGCCGGAATCACGCTGGGCGACGCGCTGCTCGTTGGCCTCGCGCAGTCGCTGGCCCTCGTGCCGGGGGTGTCCCGGTCAGGCGCGACGATCTGCATGGCACTGTTGATCGGGCTGTCGCGTGCGGACTCGGCGCGGTTCTCGTTTCTGCTGTCGATCCCCGCGATCGCCGGCGCCGGCATCTTCGAGATGAAGGACGCCCTCAAGGTCCTCGGGCGTGATGCGATCCCCGCGCTTGCCGTGGGCACGGGCGTCGCCGCGATCACCGGCTACGCAGCGATCGCCTGGCTCATCAAGTGGCTCGGCTCGCACGACCTCATCGGCTTTGCGATCTACCGCATCATCGCCGGGCTCGCGCTGATCGGCTCCCTGGCCGCGGGCGCGCTGTAACACTTGCCACATGCTGTGAATGTTCGCACTGCCTTGGACGTCGACGCGCGAGTCCTGATACCGTTAGCCGTCCGTTTACCGAGGGAACACGATGAGATTCGTCCGTAGCTTCTGGGCTCTTCCTCTGGCCATTGTCCTCGCGCTGTCTGGTCTCGCGCGGACCGCCGAAGCGCAGGCAGCGTGTCCCGGCAGGGGAACCAAGTACAAGGTGAAGATCGACTCCGCCCCGCAGGGCGCGACGGTCTACGCCGGCGACAAGTCGTGCGGTGCGATCGGAGCCACACCGTTCACCGGCTCGTTGCCCGCCGGCTCGTACACCATCACCGTCGAGCTCGCCGGGTACGACCCTGCCATTCGCCCGTTCAAGGTCGGCAAGCTCCGCACCGTGCAGGAGCTGTTCATTCCGCTCGTCAAGAAGGCGGAGCCGCCGAAGATCGATGTGCGCGCCGATGCCGACAAGAACATGTTCGGAGCGATCGTCAGCCTCGATGGCCAGCCGCAAGGCCCGGCGCCCGTGGCGATCACCACCACGGCCGGTCGCCACCTCCTCGAGATCAAGAAGGAGGGCTTCGAGCCCTACCAGCAGTGGATCGAGGCGAAGGAGAACCAGGTCCAGACGCTCGCGCCGAGCCTGAAGGAGATCGCGAAGCCGAAGTACGGCACGATCGTCGTGGATGCTGACGTCCCGGATGCCGAGGTCTCGATCGACGGCAACAAACATCCCGACAACACGCCGGCCGTGATCAACAACGTGATCGAGGGCGTGCACGTCATCGAGGTCAAGAAGCCGCCCGGGTTGCCGTGGCGCCAGACGGTGCAGGTCGTCGCGAACCAGACGGTCAAGATCCGCGCCGAGCTGGCCGCGATGATGAACGGCGGCGTCGGCGTCGTGCGAGTCCTCTCGGACGCACAGGGCGCGCGCGCGATGATCGACGGCACCGACATGGGCCCGGTCCCGGTCGATATCAAGGACGTCAAGGCGGGCGAGCACATCGTCCAGGTCAAGGCGCCCGGCTTCACGGCCGGAGAGAAGAAGGTCACGGTTGCCGCCGGTGGCTCGCAGATCGTGAAGTTCGATCTCAACCCCGAGGCCGCCGGCGATCAGGGCATCCTGAAGGTCGTCTCGTCGGTGCCCGATGCGCAGGTGTTCATCGATGGCGCGGGCGTCGGCAAGGTTCCGCAGGAGAAGAAGCTGTCCGCGGGCGAGCACCCCGTGGTGGTGCGGCTCGATGGCTACAAGCAGTTCGAGCAGAAGGTCCGCATCGAGCCGGGCCAGACCGTCACGGTCCAGGCGGATCTCAAGGGCGTGGGACGTCTGCGCCTCCTGTCGACTCCGAGCAAGGCTTCCGTCCTCATCAACGGCGTCCCTGCGAAGGACAAGGACGGCAACGACAAGACGCCGCTCGACATCGAGGTCGAGACCGGCGAGACCGTCATCCGCATCGAGGCGCTGGGCTTCCAGCCGTTCGAGCAGACGTTGACCATCGAGGGCGGCAAGACCCAGACGGTGTCGCGCGAGCTCGCGATTGCCGGAAAGAGCGAGTCGGAGCTCGAGTCGGAGCAACGCGGCCTGTCGTCGTTCGGTGCGCGCACGCTCGCCCGAGGCCGCTCGGTCGTCGACTTCGACGTCGGCTATCCGTACTTCCTCGACGGCCGGATCACGGTCGGTGCCGGCAAGATCGCGAAGCAGTTCGGCTTCGACGCCAACGTCGGCGTGCGCACGATGCTCGCCCGCAGCGAGCTCGGCCTCGGCGGTCGGATGATGGTCGCCGACAACGAACCGTTCTCGGCCGCGTTGTTCACGCAGCTGTGGTGGGGCAGCAAGCTCCTCGATGATTCGGCGCGCAACGGCGTGACCTGGGACATCGGCGCTGCGGCCTCGTTGACCGCGCTCGCGCACGTGACGATCACCGGTCGCGCGTATCTCAACATGTGGAGCGATCGCCACTGCCCGGATACCGACTCGACGAAGATGAACGGGTTCGCCACCGGCGATCCGATCAAGGTCTGCAAGGACTACCTGGCCGGCACGCTGTCGACCGAGGACAAGGCGCGCGCCGAGGCTCTGACGGGCAACAAAGGCTCGGACTTCTTCGGCCGCGACGCCGGCATCCGCCTGATGCTCGCGGTCGGCGCCGAGATCGCGGTCGACCAGCGCTGGAACGTGTTCGGCATTCTCGAAGGCGCTCCGTTCCAGAGCGAGCGCGCGCTGTTCACGAACATGTTCTCCGGGCCGATGTTCGACTCGGACTTCATCCTCTATCTGCGTCTCGGCATCGCGTACAAGTTCTAGTCGCGCGTAGGTCATAGACCTGCGCGAGCGGCAATCCGCAGTGCCGGCTGCGAACCGCAAGTCCGCTGGTTCAGGTGAGCCCCGAAGGCCTCGAAGGTCCCGAAGCAGAGTCTTCTCCTGCAGGAGAAAGCCTCTCCTTGGGGTCTTCGAGAACTTCGGGGCTCATCTTTCTGGAAGCACGGTC
>JBBRBG010000222.1:0-14657 GCA_038206055.1 Haliangiales bacterium | reverse complement strand
ACGCTGCCGGTCACTGCGGAGCGCATCACCACGTGGACCCGACCGCCGGCTGTCGGATCGGGGCGGTTGGCCTCCGGATACTCGCTCGCAGGAAGGAACGCATCCTTCCGGTAGCTCGCGAACATCCCGTCGACGAGGCCGGAGCTACCCGTTGGCGTGCAGCTGGCCACGGCCGGGAACGGAAACCCGAACGGCCCACTCGCCGGCCAAGCATCGATCACCGTCGTATCGGTCGCGGCAACGGCGTCGTGGTATCCGTCCTCCGTCGGAGCGAGCGCGCTCGCAGGACCACAACCTGCGGCGAGCATTGCAAGCGCCCAGCCTCGAACGTCAGGTGAGCTCATCGGTTGAAGGCGAATGTGGACGATGCCCCCGCGGGTGTCGCCTTAGAGTTCCTTCGTACCCGCTTGGCGACCGAGGACACTGGGGTGGGGTAAGGAGATCCAATGGTGGCGGTCCACCTTCCGTACGAACCTCTGCACCGCGCACCGTCCGCGGCATGACAGGGGAGTACCAATGTCGAACTTGAGCGTTTCGTACCTCGCATTGATGCTGGCAACCGTCGCGGTGAGCACCGAAGCCGCGGCTGACGACACGATGCACGTCTACGGGACCGCGATGGTCGTCCCGGAGGGGTGGTCGATGGAGACCGGTGCCCACGTCACGTTGCGCTCCGCAGACAAGCACCACTTCATCGAGCTCCACAGCTCCACCGCCGTCGTCGCCGACAAGGACGCGATCGCAGCGTTGTTTGCAGGTCGGAAGAACATGACCGAGGTCGTGATCATGTTCGCGAGCAGTCTGACCTCGAGCGGATCGATCGCGGCACGCGGCACGCTGAAGATCGCGGGCACGCTGGTCTCGTTCAAGCTGATCTCGACACCCGTCGGAAAGCGCGCGATGACGATCATCTCGTACATCGAGATCCCGTACATCGCAGCGGTATTGCCGATCCACGACAAGGTCATCAACTCGATCCGCACGGATCGTGGTGTCGCGCGGGTGACCCTACCGCCGGCCCCCAACGCCACTCATCGGCCGATCAGCGCTAGCGACAGCTCGGTCCGGTTCCTCGACTGCGATAGCGGAACCGGAGAGCTGTATCGGAGCGTGAGCGCGTCGACCCCGGAGATCATCGGGGTCGGAATTTACGCCTCCGAGGAGCACCCGTGGTCGAAGGACGTCAAGGCCAACGCCGACGGTTCGATGGATCGGGCCGCGATGTCCGCGGCGCACGCAAAGATCCAGCACGTCGTCCAGCACGCTGAGGTCGTCGATACGCGCACCGCGCCGCATGTCTTGCTGTTGATGTCGTACGAGCCGATGGTCTGGAGGCTCGACGCCCGGAGCTCCGGCGTGACGCGGGTGATCGCGATCGGATACCACCCGATGACCGTCGAGGGCGCGCCTGCCGGCGTCAAGGTCGAGACCCGCAGCAAGAAAGTGGGGGCCAAGAACGCGGCCTACACCAGCCGGTACCTCGCCGAGAGCGAACCTGTACGAACGCCCGACGGTGGCGTGCAGCTGGTCTCGGGCCGGGTCGACCAGGACTGGCTCGCCGTCGATGCTGCGACGCGCGCCGAGCACGGGGCGCCGATCGCGGAGTTCGCGGGCTGCTACCGCGCATCGAAGGTGACGATCACTGATTCCCGAGCCAGCACTGCCACGCAGCCCGGCGACTCGAAGTAACTCCAAGATCAACGAAGCACGAGCCGCCCTCGCGGCACGGGAGGCGGGACCAAGTCCCACGTGAAGCGCGCTCGGTCGCGATGACGCGACCAGCAATGAGACGCTCGCGGCACTTGGCGGTCGCCTCACACGACGAGCCGGATGCCGCAGCTCCAGGGGCCTCTTAGAAGTCCTTCGAGTTACTGGCCAATCGAATGGACTCGATCTCCCTCACGTAGATTCGTAGGCCAACAATCGAAGGAACATTCTCATGTCAACACGCTTCATCTCTCGCTGTGTGCTCGTGATGGTTGTTTGCTTGAGCGTCGGGGGCCGATCAGCCTCTGCGGATACGTTCGTGCTTCATGACGCGCAGATGAGCGTTCCCGAGGGTTGGGGCATGAAGACGGCGCAGGATGGTGTGTCCACGTTGCTGCCGCGCGACAAGGGACACTTCATCGAGCTCTACCGGTTCAAGACGATGCCGGCCGCCGATACCAAGGCGATCGCTGCATTGTTCGCGGCTCGCAAGAACACCACGGACGTCGTGATCACGAAGGCCGGCTCGGCGTCGGGCGCCGTGTCGGCGATGGGCAGCCTGAAGATCAAAGGGACCCCGGTCTCGATCGGCCTGCTTGCGATCAAGGTCAAAGACCACGTTGTCGTGCTGGTCTCGTACATCGAGACGAGTCATCGCGACGAGGTGAAGGGTATCCACGAGGCGATCTTCAAGTCGCTCAAGGCCGCCGAGAGCCCGAAGCGCGGGGCAGCACGCGAGTAGAGGTGAGCACACGCTCGAACGGATATCCAACCGACGACTCCGCCGATCTCTCGCCATGCGTTCGACAACTCGATTACAAGAAACAGAGGATCCATGTCTATTCGCTGTCTCGTCAGTGCAGTGGTGTTTGCCTCCGCACTCGCCGCACCCGCGCGGGCGGATACGGTTACCGTCTACAACGCGACGCTCGAGCTTCCGGACGAGGGCTGGACGATGAAGACCGGTCCCGACGCGACCACCTTGTCAGGGCCCGAGCGCGGGCACGCAATCGAGCTCTTCAAGTTCAGTGCGGTCCCGACGGGCGACAAGGCGGCATTTGCGGAGATCCTGTCCGGCAAGCCCGCGTGGAGCGAGATCGATATCGAAGCGGTCAACAAGTTCAAAGTTGGCGACGCGAAAATCCCGGCGGTCGCCGCGACCGGCAGCGCGAAGCTAAAGGGGACGCCGATCCGTTTCATCCTGATGTCGATGAAGACCACGGGCGGCGCCATCACCGCGTTGTCAATGGTCGACACGAAGCTGGCGACAAAGATCTTCCCCGTCCATGAACGGATCGTCAGATCGATCCGCCCGGTCAAGAAACCTTGAGTGTTCACGGACGTGCCGATCCGCTTTGCACCCTGTCGGCGAACCGAGTCGCGACCGGTGTTCGAGTGTCGATCGGTTCGGGAACTACGGTAGTGCCCGCCGGAACCGGCCGCTGAGCTCTCGCCGCGTCGAGCGATCTGCGGCAGGACTACCTGGGTGGACCCCATGGAGTCGGAGACATGAACGTGGTGGCGTCGTCACGCGAGTACTCGAGCCGCACAACCCGTGACGCCGTACTCGGCGGTCGCGGGCTTTCGATCCGTAACGAGACCGGCGCGCCGCTCACGCTCGAAGTCACGGATGGAGCGCCGGCGCCGGCTCCGGTCTGGGAGAGCTTCGTCCGTCACCCGCCGGTCGTCGTGCCGCCCGGCGAGTTGCTCCCCCGGCTCACGAGACCACTGCGTCGGCTGGACCTTGAACTGGGTGTTCGAAACTTCGCGCGACGGTCGCACCTTGGAGCCCTGATCGGATTCCACCTGGAGTCTCGCGAATGGACCGACCGTGACGAGAACCTACTGGACGGCGTGCGTTCGCCGTATCCCGATCGGAGGAATCTCATGGCGACTCGGAGAACACGATCTGTCCTGGCCGTCGTGATGTTGCTCGGGATCGCGGTCGGTGGTCCGGCGCGTGCGGATGGTGCACAACCGGAGCAGAAGTCTGGGTGGGCGAAGGAGTTTGTCGCCACCGCCGATGGCTGGAGCAAGCTCGCCGCGCAGGGTCATCTGAAGTTCATGACCCCCTGCGTCGCACCCGGGGACTGGATGACCACCCCCGAGCAGCTCAAGCGGCTCGGTCTGACTCGGGCCGAGGTTCCGGCGCTGCGAGCCGCGTACACGAAGTCGAACGGCCGCCTGTGGAGCGTCGCTCGGGGGCTCTGCACAGCGAGACCCAACAGCACCGATGATCCTTCGTGGGAGGGAATTCTGACCGCCTGTATGAGCTTGATGCTCGACCAGGCCAGGACAGATGATCTCGAAGGGTTGTACGAGGTCATGCGGCAGGTCGGCGAGATCCGTGCCGGGGCGAGGGCGCTGCCGAGCCGGACTCCCGCTCTCACGACAATGCTCCTCGCATTCACCGGGGAGATGGACCTGTTCGAGAAGGACCTCGCGAGGTCGTTCGGGGCGCCCCGCGCCCATCTCCTCGCGTACGCCGACAGCATGTGTATGGAACAGCGAGTCACGCTCTACGGCCAACCTCGTACGCGGAAGTAGCCGATGCTGCCGATGCGATGTGCGTCGCCTCAGCTCGACGCGGACGTGTAACTGCGGATCGCGGTGCGCCACACGAGCCGGCTCACCACCAGCAAGCCGAGCGATCCGCCGATCACCGCAAGTGCCGTGGCCGCGTCCAGGCGCCCGAGCAGCGCCATCGCCGGGAACGTGGTCATCACCGCGACCGGGATCACGAACGTGAACACGAACCGCCACAAGCCGCGGAACACTTGCACGGGCCAGCGCGCGGTATCGAAGATGGCGCCGAGCAGGTAGGTCAGGTTGTCGAGCCTAACGACCCAGAAGGATGCGGCCGCGCACAGGATCCACAGCGAGTACATCGCCAGCACGCCCGCGACGAACAACACGAGGCCGAGACCGAGATCGGCGAGCGCCGGGGGATGACCGATCTTCGTGAACGCATAGATCACGAGGACGACCGCGCCGATCAGGTCGAAGATCTTCCACGGCTCGAATCGCGAGGCGGAGACGATCGCCTGCGCGTCGACGGGCTTCAGGAGGACGTAGTCGAACGCCCCCGAGCGGATGCGCTCGACGAGATCGACGAACGATGGGCTCACCACGCCCTCGAGCACGGCGCGAACAGCGAGAAAGTAGCCGATCACGATCATCGCGGACGGTGCATCCCAGCCGGCCACGTCCTTGCGACCGCTGTAGAGCACGAACAAGGGGAGCAGCGTGAGCGCCATCCAGGCGATCGCCATCACGCCCTCGAGCAGGAAGTCGGCGCGATACGCCATGCCGGCGGCGACGCTGATCCGCATCTGCACGACGAACAGCCGCAGGTAGCGCGTCATCCACCCACCGCCTCGAACCTCTTGACGCCGCGGTTCCAGACGACCAGTGCGAGCACGAGAGTGGCGATGGCCCAGCCGGACTGTGCGACGAGGATCCACGCCGCGGCCGCGGCATCGAGCTTCACCGTCATCAGCTCGATCGGCGCGCTGAGCATGTAACGGAACGGCATCCACTCGGCGAACCAGCGGATCTGCACGGGCAAGAGGGGGATCGGGAGCAGGTAGCCCGAGAGCAGCGAGAACAGCCCGAAGTAGAGGTTCAACAGGGCCATGGTCTTCGTGACGTAGAAGCCGAGCGAACCGATCATGAACATCACGTTGAACGTGATGATCCACGCGAGCACGAGCGACGGCACGATCAGCGCGAGCTGCAGCGGTTCGGTGGTCAGCGCGCTCGCACCGGATGACACGAGCAGCACGACCGCGACCGGAAGCACCACGACGCTGCGAAACGGCACCGCCGCGAGGTGGCTCGCCGCGAACGCGACGTAGGGATGCAGCGGGCGGAGCAGGCGCATCGACATCGCGCCGAGCCGGATCTCTTCGCTGATCTGCCAGGCGACCCACGAGCCCGTGAGGTTGCGGACGATCAGGTTCGCCAGGTAGTACGCGACGAACGCCGCCGACGAGTAGCCCTTGAACTCGCCGTCCTGTGCCACGCTTGTCCACAGCCCGAGCATCACGAGCGGCAGGGTTGTGGTCAGGATCCACACGAGAAACTCTGCGCGATACGCGACGGTCTCGGCGACGCCGACGCGCAGCAGCGTCGGTAGCGCCCGCAGCGTGCGGGTCGCGCTCACGCCGGCTGTGCCTTGTGCTTGCCGAACATCACGCGGAGCACGTCCTCGAGCGGTGGATCCTCGATCGCCAGGTCCGCGGCTCTGAGCGTGCCCAGGAGATGGCCGACCACCGCGGGGATCTCCGCCTCGGCGACCTTGATCGAGATCCGCTGGCCCTCGCGCGCGACCAGGGTGCCGAGCTTCACGATGTCCTCATCGGCGACCTGCGTGGTCAGCGTGAACGACACGCGCTTGTCCGGATCCATCGTCTTGATGAGGGCGCGCAGATCGCCATCGTGGATCAACACGCCCTGGTCGATCACGATGATCCGCGGGCACAGCGCGACCACGTCGTCCATGTAGTGCGAGGTCAGCAGCACGGTCGCTTCGTGGCGCTGGTTGTAGCTGCGCACGAAGTCGCGGATCGCGACCTGCATCGCCACATCGAGGCCAATCGTCGGCTCGTCGAGGAACAGCGTTGTCGGCTGGTGGAGCAGGGCGGCCGCGAGCTCGCACTTCATGCGCTCCCCGAGCGAGAGCTGGCGTGTTGGCTTGTCGAGCAGCGGGCCGAGGTCGAGCAACTCGGTGAGCTCCTTCAGCGTCGCGTCGAACTGCGGCTTCGGCACGTCGAACACCGCGCGGTTCATCGCGTACGTCTCGGCCGGCGGCAGGTCCCAGATCAGCTGTGACTTCTGGCCCATCACCAGCGTGATCGCCTCGAGCAGCTTCGTCTCGCGCTTGAACGGCGTATGGCCCTCGACCTCGACCGAGCCGCTCGTCGGATGGAGCAATCCCGACAACACCTTCAGCGTGGTGGTCTTGCCCGCGCCGTTCGGCCCGAGGAAGCCGACGCGCTCGCCGCGCTCGATCGTGAAGCTCACGCCGTCGACCGCCTTCACGGTCTCGTAGGTGCGGCGGAACAGCGACTTCATCGCGGAGGCGAACCCCGGTGGTCGCTTGTGCACGCGAAAGTGCTTCTTCAGCTCGGTCGCACGGATCACGACTCGTCCTTGCGCACGGCCTTCGCGAGCTCCCCGACCGTCTTGATCGGCAGGGAATCCACCGCCTCGCCCTGCAGGATCGATTCGAGCAGATGGGCCCCGACCTGCGCGAGCTGGACCAACCCCGCCACGCGGTCGGCGATCAGCGTGTTGCGTTCCTTATCGGCGCCGAGATCGGCATTCGCGCCTTCGAACGCATCGAGCGCGGTCTTCACCCACTGCAGCTCGCGCTCGCGGAGCACGCGCGACACCATCTTCCAGATGTTCTTCTCGGCCTCGTAGTGCTCTTTTCTCTCGCCGACCACCCACGCCTTCTTGATCGCTCCCCACTCCTGAAGCTCCGTGAGCAGCATCGAGACCGCGCCCGTGGAGATGCCGAGGCGCTCGCCGAGATCCGTCGCGTTCAGCGGATGGTCCTCGAGATAGAGGACCGCCCACATCCGGCCCATGTTCCGCTTGAAGCCCCAGGCCTCGATCAGAGCGCCGACGGCGTCGGCCACCTTGAGCACGGCCGGGTCGACGGTCATTTCTTCTCTGGATCGCCGGTCGGAGGCTTGAGCGAGTGCACCGAGTGCTCGCGCGTGGTCACCCGTACGCCGCCGCTCTCCATCTCGGGCAGCCGTGCCGCCTGAGAGTTCTCCTGGCGGCGGCGGTTGATGATCTCCACGATCTCCCGCTGCGAGAGACCGCCCGAGGGACGGATCGTGACGCTCGCCTCGCGCCCGCTCTTCGGCTCGCGCGCGGTGACCGACAGGATCGATTCCACGTCGACGGTGATCACCAGCTCGACGCGCGTGGAGCCCGCCGGCCCCGGCGTCAGATCGTCGAGGACGACCTGGCCGAGCTTGCGGTTCTTCGTCACGTCCTGCGAGTCGCCCTGGTAGAGCTCGATCGAGACGAACTTCTGGTTCTCGTGCGTGGTCGCGAACAGACGGCGCGCGCGGACCGGCAGCATCGAGTTGCGCGGGAGCACCACGGCGAACTGCGAGTCGCCGACCTTGATGCCGATGTCGTGCGGGGTGACGTCGAGCAGCGCGGCGTCGTTCGAGTCGCCGGCGAGGATGCCGGCGTACTGCGCGGCGCCGAGTGCGACCACCTCGTCGGGGTTCGCGCCCTTGCTCGGCTTCTTGTGGAAGAACTTCTCGACCATCTGCTCGACCGCGGGCCATCGGGTCATGCCGCCGACGAGGAGCACCTCCTCCAGATCGGTGGGCTGCATGCCGGCATCCGATAGCGCACGTGCGCACGGTGACTCGAGCCGATCGAGGAGATCCTTGGTCAGGCCTTCGATCTGCTCGCGTGTGACAACGCGCTCGTAGTTGATCGGTGCTCCGTGCTGATCATTCGCAAGAAATGGCAGCTGTATCGTGGTCTCGGTCTCGACCGAGAGTGCCTTCTTCGCGTTCTCGCATGACTCGCGCAGCCGCGACATCGCCATCGGGATGCCGGTGAGATCGACGCGGTACTGGTCGAACACCTCATCGACGATTCGCTCGAGCATCCGGCGGTCCCAGTCCTCGCCGCCGAGGGCGCTATCGCCGCCGGTCGCGAGCACTTCGAAGATGCCGTTGTCGACCGACATGATCGAGATGTCGAACGTGCCGCCGCCGAGGTCGAACACGGCGATCAGCCGGCGGCCTTCCTTGACGCGATGCGCGCCGTACGCGAGCGCGGCCGCGGTGGGCTCGTTGAGGATGCGGATCACGTCGAGGCCGGCGATCTGACCGGCGTCGCGCGTGGCCTGGCGCTGGGCGTCGTCGAAGTACGCGGGCACCGTGACGATCGCCCGGGTGACCGGCTCGCCGAGCGCCTCTTCGGCGACCTGCTTGATCCGCCGCAGGATGTGCGCGGCGACCTCCTGCGGGCTGATCGGCTGGCCGTGCACGCGAACCCACGCGTCACCGTTCGGCGCGGCGACGATGCGGAACGGTGCGAGCCGTGCGAACCACGAGACGTCCTCGGCGTTGACCTTGCGGCCGATCAACCGCTTCACGCCGTAGACCGTGGCCGACGCGTTCGTCACCGCTTGTCGGCGCGCGCGCGTGCCGACGGCGATCTGACCGCTCGCGGCCCAGCTCACCCACGACGGGATCGTGCGTTCGCCCTCGGCGCTCGCGATCGTCTCGGGGCGTTGATTCTCGTCGAGGACGGCGACACACGAGTTCGTGGTCCCGAGATCGATGCCGATGATGCGCGACATCGCTATGCCTCCTTCTTCCCCATGAGCCGCGTCAACAGCCCCTTCCGTTCATTCGTCGCTTGGCGCCGCATGTCCGCGAGCTCGCGGGCGGCGCGTTCATTGGAGGGATCGATCTCGAGCGCCGCTTCGAACCGCTGCGCGGCCTCGAGGCGATCGCGCGCTGCGAGCGAGCGCAGACCTTCGGTGAGCTCGATGCCCGCGCGGAACGTCCGATCCGACGGGTACTTCTTCGCCATCACCTTGTAAGCGGCGAGCGCCTCGTCGAGCTTGCCCGCATCGAGCATGTCTTCGAGAACCGTGCTGTCGCTGTTCTCGGTGATCACTGGCGGTGGCGACGCGTTGATCGGAAGCCTGCGGTCCGTCT
Organism: Haliangiales bacterium; assembly: GCA_038206055.1. Classification (GTDB taxonomy): domain Bacteria; phylum Myxococcota_A; class Polyangia; order Haliangiales; family Haliangiaceae; genus JABFXX01. The sequence goes on along the minus strand of JBBRBG010000222.1, from coordinate 5,241 downwards.
GCAGCGGCGGCGGCGGCTCGGTACCCGACGCCGGCTTCATCGACGAGCTGGACGACACCTTCGCGGCGGGGTTCGGTGCCGGATTCGACGGGAACGTCTGGCCCGGCGGCAGCGGCACCGTCGGGGTCGGTTGCGAGCGCCCGGGTTCCGCGCCCGTCATGCGCGGGATCGCCATCGAGCGCGGCGTTGGCGCGGCCGGCATGGCTCCACTCGGCGGGCGCTCGGTCACGCTATCGCCGGGCCGCGAGGTGAGTGCGTCGCCGGGCGTCAGCGAGATGACGTGCGGCTTCGCGGTGGGCATGTCACCGGGGCGCGAGGTCGGCGAGTGATCAGTGTGCGCGCGCGGCAGCGGCGGAGGATCCGGGCGCTCCGGCATGCGCGCCTCCGGCGGGCGCGGCAGCGGCTGGCTCGTCACAGGGCGCGGCACCGGTGGCCGTGGCGGACCCACGGGGACCGGCGGTGGCGTCGCGCGGAGCGGAACCGCACGCGGCGCGGCGGTGCGGCCGAGCGCGGCCAGCGCCTGGGCACGACCGGTCTCGTCGCCGAGCCGGCGATACGCATCGCGGATCAGGATGAAGATCTCGGCGGCGGTCTGGCGCAGCTGGGTGGACTCGTAGCGCGTGAAGAGATCCGGGTGGTAGCGCTTCGTCAGCTCGCCGAACGCAGCGCGCACGTCGGCGTCGCTCGCCTCGTAGCCGACGCCCAGAACGAGGAACGGATTCAGCTTGCGCAGCGAGTCCGCCTCGGCGATCAGCGCCTTGACGAGATCCTGCTCCGCGGCGCCGACCTCTTCGCCGTCGGCGAGCGCGGCGACAGGCCCGGTGCCACCCGACTGCAGCGGCGCGACGATCTGCACGCCCGCGGCCGGGGTCGCGCGCCGCTTCGACTCCGATGCGAGCGCGCTCTCGATCATATAGATCGACGCGGGGGCGATCGGCGCGAGCTTGAGCTCCACACCCGCACCGCGCGCTGGATCTGTGACGTGTTGATCGACCGTTCCGGTCAGCACGATCACCGATGCGCTGGGCAACGTCAGATCGATGCGAACCGTCGTGCCGAGCGCCGGCGGCGACGTCGCCTTGAGGAACATCGTCCCGCGGCTAAGGTCCCGCTTGTAGATGGTCGCCAGTTGCTGCCACGAGGCACACCGGAGCTTGATACTGAGCGGACCCGTAGCCATCAGAGATCCGCGAGATCATAGGCCGATCACTACACGCGAGGCAATGAGCGGTACCGTTCGAGCACACGTTCGTGGCGCTCTTTGATGCGCTGGACGTAGGCCTGCTCGCGGGTCCGCTCCAGGGACTCGCGTGCCAGCTGGGCCAGGCGCCCTACCACATCGTCCAGGTCCGCCAGAGGTTTCTGTACGAATCCAACCACCCCGAGGTCGGCGGCGGCCGCGGCGAGGTCCGCGTCCAGGACCGAGGTCATGAGGAAGGCCGGCAGGGCGGCGATCCGATCGCGGAGCCGGCGGACGGTCTCGAGCCCATCGATTCCGGGTAGCTGGGCGGCCACCAGGGCCAGATCCAGGCCGGTGGTCTGCGCCAGCGTACGTGCTTCTCGGAGGGCTTCCTCACCCGTGACGTAGGCAAACGTGGCCACGCCGGCGGCTTCGAGGCGGTCCGCGAGCTCGTCCGCGACGTCGCGGTCGTGTTCGACGAGCAACACGGATGGGGCGCGGCTCTCGATGACCGCGGCCTGCTCGCCGGTGGTCCGGGTGTGGGCCGCGAGCTGCTCCTCGACATCGATCGAGCGGCGCTCGGTCTTGATCAGGTCCTTGAGAAGATCCTCGATCATCTGCCGCTGCGAGATCAGCATCGTGTCGGTGACCGTGCGCTCGCGCTGGGTCTCGCAGATTCGCTCGACCACCGCCTTCGCGTTCGCGGTGCCCTCGAGCTCGAGATCGATGATGTCGCCGGCGCCGCCGCGGATGCACGCGAGGATCAGCGCGGGCGAGCCGTGCGAGATCACCGGGATTGGCAGCACGTGCGGCATGATGTGCTGCACGCGGCGCAGCGTCTCGGTCGCGAGCTTGTTGTCCTCGAGCTCGCCGCCGGCCGCGTCGCGGAGGTCGATGAGGACGCACGGCGGATCGGTGTGCGTGGCGTAGATCTCCGCGGCGGTGGTCAGCTCGTCGACCACGGTGACCTTGACCCCGACCGCGGCAAGCCGCTCGAGCAGCCCGCGGAGCTGGCCGCTCGTCCCCTGCGGGGCGATCAGGATCGCGGCGAGCTCGGTCATCGGAACAGCCACCGGGTCTCGCCCGCCGCGTTGATCTCGTCGAGGGTGTACGGCGCGTCGAAGTGCTTCTCCGGCAGGTAGTAGTTGTCGAGGAGGTCGCGATAGTGCGGGCTCGCCGGGTCGTAGATCACGCCACCGGGCAGCGCCCACTTGACCTTGATCGGCTGCGGGTTGCCGAGCGCGTCCTTGCGCGCCTCCGCGAGGAAGCGCTGCGCCGGGCCATCGGCGGACTGGGAGAAGTCGAGTCCGCTCCAGCTCGTGTCGGAGCGATTGATCACGAACATGTCGCCGGACTTCGAGAACCCGGGCTCGCCGCCGGCGGGAAGGGATAGCGCGCTGTTCGGGAACAGTGGGTTGATCTTCAGGCGGTGCAGCTTTCCCCAGTCCCATGTCGTCGTCGTCGCGGTGCCGAACGTCTGCTCGAGGTGGGTCATCGCGTCGACGAGGGAGACGAGGATGACCTTCGTGCAGCTATCATCGCCGGCGGTCGCGATGTCATCGCAGATGATCGGCTGGCCCGTGGTGGTGCTCTGGACGAACGAGCTCGGATCCGTGAGCAGCGCATACGCGATGCGGAGGAGGAAGTTGTCGTCGTAGTCGAACAGGCGGAGGTTCATCGCCGTGAACTCGTCGGCGAGTGCGTGGGTCAGGAAGAAGTGCATCCACACGTTGAAGATGCAGGTCGCGGCCGAGCCCGGGCGACTGGCCGTCGCGGTGGCGAACGTCCATGCACCGAGCACGTCGCGCGCGGCCACCAGGCGGGCGCGGTCCTGCGCCGAGAGATTGCTCAGGTAGGTGACAACGTCGGCGGGCGCACCGGCGGGGGAGTCGAGCCGGGTCAGCGCCGTGCGGATCGCGGGCGCCAGCTTGCTGCCGACGTTCGACGTCGTGTCGTGCTGGATCCGCGCCATGTCGTCGATGGTGATGCCGACGCCGCGCTGCTCGATCATCTGCGAGATGCGCTCCTCGCGCACGCCCGCCGCGTAGCTGACGCCCACGTACAAGGGTGTCGCGCCATCGGCCTGGTTCAGCGGGTGGCCATCGAACGTGGCACCGACGGGATCCGCGTTCGCCGTGGCGATGTAATCGCGCGGCGGCGGCGGGTTGATCACGTGCGGGATGTAGCGGGGCGAGAGCTCGCCGGTCCACTCGGCGGTGCCGTCGCCGGGGAGCACGAAGAACGGCGCGAGACCATCCTGGTTCGTGTCGCCGTCCCACGTCATCGCGCGCGGATCGCGAGTCGGCACCTTCGCGTGCGTGGTCCAGCCGATATCGAGGTTGGAGTCGATCATCGTCCAGTTCTGGCTGCCGTAGCTGAAGTCCGCGAGCGCCTGGAAGCCGGTCACCACGTCGGTCGCGCGACCGAGGTTGTACAGCGCGCGGATCTCGTACGACGGCTGATAGCCGGTGTAGCGAACGGACATCGCCGTGTTCGCGGTGCGCGTGACGAGCCGGTGATTGACGGTGTCGATCGCCGGGATGATCGGTCCGTGGTGCGGCACGACCTCGTAGACCGCGGTGATGTGCGAGCTGATCGAGCCGAGCGTGCCGACGTCGATCGTCTCGGTGAACGTCGTGATCGGCACGTTGTCGCCCTTGAACACCACGCAGCTGCCCTGCGGGCAGGCGACGATGGTCTCGAGGTAGACATCGTTCACGTCGTGCTCGCTGACGGTGGCCGACCATGCGACCGAGCCGTTGGTCCCGAGGATCACGCCCGGGATGCCGGGGAACGTGACGCCGAGGATATCGCTCGCCGTATCCTTGATGGTGAGGTGCGTGGGATAGAAGATCGACGGGTTCGGGAGCTGCAGGTGCTGATCGGTTGCGAGCAGGGCGACAGCCTCGCCGGTGCGCGACGGTCCGACGGCCCAGTTGTTCGAGCCTGCGTACGGGTGCATGAACGCATGCGGTCCGAGCGCGCCGTTCGGACCATCGTGCATGCCCCCACCGAAGAAGGCACGGGCCTGCGCGAACAGCTCGGGCGGCACGATCGGCCGCTGCACCTGAGCGGCGCTCGCAGTGGCCGGCCGCTTGCGGTGGGCGGTGGACGGGCTACCGTCGGAACGGGTCCCCTTGTCCACGCCGACGTTCGGGAATCCGTCGATCGTCGGGATCTTGCCGACAGGCGCGAGCCGCATGATGTCGCGCGAGATGCCCTTGCGGGCGAACACCGCGGCGCCATCGCCCGCGGTCGCGGCGTCGAACTTCTGGCGCAATGCCTGGTAGAGCGCGCTGATATCGATCTCGAAGGGCGCCGACCACGACAGCGCGAACGCCTGGAACCTGCCGAGCACGAGGGAATCGATGGGAGTCCAGGGCACGAAGCGCGACGGGTCGAAGCTCGCGAGGAGCTCGGCGTTGAGCTTCCAGGTCCCGGTCGGGTTGTCGTCGGTGACGATCGATTTCGCGTAGGCGTTGACGCCATCGGCGTAGCGCTGGAGCAGCGTGACCACTTGCTGATCCGTGGCATCCCCCGACGCTTGCAGCGTTGCCCAGCTCTCGGCGGCGAGGGGTTTCATGCGGTGCATGCGCATCTCGAGGTCGGTATCGATGACCGTAGGATCGAGCGTGCCGAACAGCTCCGCGAGCGTGCCCGCACCGAACCGACGCAGGATGTCCATCTGCGGCAGGCGATCGTGCGCCATCACGTAGCCCTGGACGAACGCGGCGTCCGCGAGGTTCTCGGCGTTGATGTGCGCGATGCCGAACTGGTCGCGCGCAACGTGCACGGGCTTGATGAGGCCTGCATCCGCCGGGAGCTTGAAGTCCCCATCGAGCGGGAGATCATCGAACGGGCCGACGATCTTCGAGTCTCCGCAGCCCGCCGAGGCGAGCGCGATGGCCGCAAGGAACGCGGGTGCTCGGCCCATGGTCCGCACGATACCGGAAAAGCCCCGAGCGCAGTACGATGCGCGGGATGTCCGAGCACCTGTTCCTTCGCGCGTGTTGGCGACAGCCGGTGGAGCGCACGCCGATCTGGATGATGCGTCAAGCGGG
>JBBRBG010000221.1:0-14695 GCA_038206055.1 Haliangiales bacterium | reverse complement strand
TTGAAGGAGCTCCTCTCCGACCGGAGCAACGCTCGTCGCTTCGCGGCGGTGCGGAAGGGGCTCAGCCCCGCCGAGCAGATGCTGATCGGTCAGGTCATGCAGGCGTTCACCGAGAATGACTTGGTGGTGTGGATCTCGACGTTGCTCGCCCTCAGCGTGCCCGACGCCATCGCGTTGGTTCGGGCCGACCTCGCCCGGGTCCAGGCCGAGATGAGCGCCGCGCCCGACGACGAGGAATCGGAAGGCGCCGACGACGAGCCGGGCGACGATGAACGCCTGGAGGATGGCAGCACCAGCTCGGCGAGCTGACTCGCACGCAGCGACGCCCGACTCGTTCGTCGATCCCGTCGGTCGTCATCGATTCGACAGCCGAAATTCACCGTCGTGCGTGCACAGCATGCGCGCACGGCACGCCCTCCCGCCCGTTGCGGGTGCGGCCACCCATTACCCGAAGGAAGAAAGGACCCATTCGAAATGAAAGGCCCCAAGCACGAGACCATGAACCACCACGTCCCCGAACTCTCCGCGTCACTCGCCTGGATCCTATGGCTCGGCGAGCCCCTGCTCGGCCTGGTAGAGCACGCCGCCGGCGACAACTCCGCGGTTGACTCGACGATCCGCCGTGTGCGCGCGGTCGCATGTCGTCACCGTAGCTCGCACCGCTCCGCACGCGGTGCCCGCGACCTCGGCCTCGCGCTCGCAAGCGGCTTCCTCGCGGCTGCGGTCGAACACCGGCTGCGCAGCAACACGCGTGGAGGGAAATCGTGAGCAGACGCCGCACCACAACGATCGCCACGACGCACAGGGCGACCCAGACGCCGCTGCGCGCCTCGCCGGTGCTCTGTTGAGCGGGCCTACGGCCGCCAACGACAACGCCGGCGCGGCGCCGTACCTGACGAGCGGAGAAGCGGCGGTGTACCTGCGCTATCGCGATGCCAGTGGAATCCGCGCTGCAATCCGTCGTGGAGAACTTATTCCCGACGGTGCGGGGCCGCACGGAGTCCATCTCTTTACGCGGGAGACACTTGATCTGTTCGTTCGGCTACGCGCACAATCCCTCGGTCGGTTGGTGTCGCGTCCGGTGCTCGAAGGAGTTGGACATGGCATCGCTAGAGGGAATTGTGAAGTTGGGAACGAACAGGTACAACATCCGCGTGAGGGCAACGTGCCCGCGCACGGGTCGCCGCAAGGAGGTGGAGCGCGTGCGAGAGTGCACGCTGACCGAGGCGCGCGCACTGCAACGTCAGTGGCGCGACGAGATGAGCGAGTCGCTTCGCAGCGGCGAGAAAGCCCCGCGCCTTCGGCTGCGCGACTTCGTGACCGCGTGGCTGGATGGACGTAAGGAGAAGATCAAGCGGACGACGGCGCTCAAGATCGCGGATGTCTGGGATGGGCACATTGCCACTGCGGTGATCGCCGATCTCTACGTCGACGAGATAACTCTCGAGGATGTGGAGCGGTGGATCGCCGCGTTGCGCGCGAAGACGTACATCCCTGGCAAGGGGAACACGTCGAAGCGCAAGACGCGCTCGAAGCGGTCCGAGCCTCGGCACTACTCGTCTGGGACGATCAAGGGCTACTACCGAGTGTTGGCGCAGATCCTCAAGGCCGCGTGCGCTCGTGCGCGCGTTGCCAACCCGTGCGACGGCGTCGAGCCGTTGGCGGCGGGAAAGCGGCGGAAGAACTTCCTGGCGCTCGACGAGGTCGGCAACGTCCTCGCGCACGTCGAGAAGCATTCACCCGCGTGGTACCCGGCGGTGCTGCTCGACGTTGTGAGCGGTCTGCGCTGGGGGGAGCTGTCTGCGCTGCGGTGGGACGACATCGACGAGGCAGAGGGTGTGATCCGCGTCCGGCGTGGCAACGACAAGGGGCGTGTGGTGGACTCCACGAAGACCGGCGACGACGAGGACGAGCCCAAGATCGTTCCGTTGCTGCCGCAGGTTGCGGAGGTGCTGAGTGCGCGGCGCAAGCAGATGGTGGCGGACCAGCACCCCGGGCTCGCCGAGGGCTGGATCTTCCCGACCGAGAAGGGAACGCTGCACAAGGGGTCGCCCTTGCGTGACGTCCTCGATGCGGCGTGCGCGGACTGCAAGACCAAGCGTCGGATCACGACGCACGGCTTGCGGCACACCGCGAACGATCTGCTCCGGCGCGTCGCCGATGGAGAGGTTGTGCGCGCGATCATCGGGCACAGCACGCCGCAGATGACCCACCACTACAGCCACGTCGACGAGACCGAGAAGCGCACCGCGGCAACGCGGGCGTTCGCGGTCGTGATCGGGGGCAAAGGGGGGAACACTGGGGGGACGAACGACAACGAGGCCGCGTCGTCGTCTAGTTCGGATGTAAAAAACCCCGCATTGCTGCGGGGTTAGTCAGAGGAGCCACCCGGATTTGAACCGGGGAATGATGGTTTTGCAGACCATTGCCTTACCACTTGGCGATGGCTCCTGAGGTGAGAGGCTTTCTACCCCACGGAAGCCAGGTGGCGCAACGGTGACTACTTCTTGGTGGTGGCGTCGACCTTCGCGTCGGCCTTCACGTCGGCCTTGACCTTGACGTCGGCCTTCGGCGGCGTGATGGTCGCAGCGGCCTTCGCCGCACCGGTCACGCCCGTCTTGATGTCGCCCGCGGCCTTCGCGGCGCCGCTCGTGTCGACCTTCGCGCCGGCCTTGACGTCGACCTTGGCGCCCGCGCCGGCCTTCATGTCGGCCTTCGCCTTGAGATCGGCTTCCTTCTTCGCCTTCAGATCGGCATCGGCCTTGGCCTTGATCTCGATCTTGAGCTTCAGGTCGGCTTCCTTCTTCGCCTTCGCCTCGGCGGCAGCGGCGAGCTTCAGGTCGGCCTTGGCCTTGAGCTCGGCATCCTTCTTGATCTTGAGCTCGGCCTTCGCGGCGGCGGCCGCTTCCTTCTTCATCTTCGCGTCGGCGGCGGCGGCAGCCTTCGCATCGACCTTCACGTCGACCTTCAGATCGGCCTTCACCTTGGCGTCGGTGGCGGCGGCGGCCTTCGCATCAGCGGCGGCCTTCGCGTCAGCGGCGGCCTTCGCGTCGACCTTGGCATCGACCTTCGCGTCGACCTTGACGGCACCCTTCACGTCGGCCTTGACCGGCACGTCGGCGTAGACGGCCGAGGCGGATACGAGGGTACCGAGGAGGAGAACCTTACGGAGCATGGAGTTGGACATTGGGTGGCGACGGCTGCACCCATCGTGCCGTCGAGGCCCCTGATGTTGCAGGAGATTCTTCGAGGCAGGATGCCCCATCGGGCATTTCGCCACGAAGGTGTGACGCGTTCAGCGCGGAGGCATCGCGTAGTTGCGATTCGGGAATGGATCGGCGCTGTCGCGACGCCCGAGCTCTGCGGGGCTCCAGATCGCCCCGCGCTCGGAGAAGATCGCCAGGCCCACGACCCCGACATTTCGATCGCCTGTGGTCTGCGCTGCGTAGGAGTCGGCGACCTTGCCGAACCGGAACGCCGCGACCGCGTCGTCGGAGGTGCGGAAGCCATCGATCACGAGCACGCCGTGCGGATCGACGATGTAGCCGCGGCGATTCGGATCGGCCTGGTGACCATCGATGACGTCGAGCCCATCGACCGACGCGACGACCTCGAAGCGCGCGGTGGTCCCGTTGCGCACGACGATGCGATAGCGCGCGCCGTCTTCGCCGATCACGAGCGAGCGATTCGCAGCGGCGTAGCCGGGCAGGGTGCGGCCGGCTTCGTCGACGAGCGCGACCGAAAGCGAGCCGTCGCCGGCGTAGACCTCGAGCGGCTGCGGATAGGTGCCGAGGTAGGCGGCGTGCGCCGCGGCGCCCTGCTGATCGTTGTAGTGCAATAGCACCTCGGCCCACGGGCCCGACGCCGCGCGCACGAACGGCGAGAACGAGATCGGCGCGGCGACCGCCTCACCCCACGAGGTCCCGAGACCAGGACGATCAGGCGCGGGCTCGGCGATCGAGCTGCCGCGATCGATCGCGGCGTGGCTCGGCTCCGCGTTCGTCGCGACGTAGCCGCCCGGCGCATATCCGCCGCTGCTCGAGGACGCTGGTGGCGCATAGCCATCACCGCCATTGCTCGTCGCCATCTTCTGGCCGGCGCACGCGCCGAGCAGCAGACACACCAGGGTCATGGAGTGCCTGCGCACCCCCATCTCGATCTGCATGGAGAGATCCTTTCGGTGAATCAGAGAGTCAGCGGCCCCAGTGGAGGCCGAGCTCGAAGAACATGCTGACGTCGGTGCGCGACGGTTTCGTCGCCTGCGTGCACGGGCCACCACAGACCGCAGGACCGTCCATCTCCGGGGCCTGTGCGATCAGCGTGCGGAACGCCATGAAGTAGCCGACGTGGCGGCGGCGGCCGTGGCGACCGCGCTCGCCCTGGCCATCGAGCTCGAAGCCGACCGCGACCTCGCCGCTCGGGCGATCGAGGACGCCGCCCTCGCGCCACGCGACATGCTCGAGGCCGAGGCCCGCTTCACCCCAGAAGTCGACGCCGAGGCCACCGCCGCTGCGCGACTCGCCGGTGTTGGCGAACGAGTAGCGAACCGCGCCGCCGACGCGGGTGCCGCGACCGCGTCGGTCGAGCTGCTCGCCGCTCGAGTCACCGGTGCGGTAGTGATCGAACACGGCGCGCAACGTGAGATCGCCGATCCGATAGCCGACGCCCGCCGAAAGTCCGATCGAGAAACCATCAGCGTCGCCGACGTCGCTCCCGCCGATCAGCATGCCGACGCGCCCCTCGACCCGGCGCGGCGTGGCGCGATCGTCGTCGTTATCGTAGGACGCGTACGTACCATCGGTGGCGACGGTGTTCGCGGCGGCCGTGGACGTGGCGGCGACTAGCAGGGCGAGCGCGAGGCGAGTCGGTGTCATCGTGCCTCTTCAACGCCGCGAGCACGCGCGCGCTTACAGGGGACGGATCGCCGGCGTCGATGCGCCCGGATGGCAGCGCGTACATGTGGTTCCGGTCAGCTTGAAGGCGGTTGCGCCGTCGTGACACGGCTGGCAACTGATCTTCTTCGGCGCGGCGAGCTGCGCGAGCACGTCGCCGTGGAGATCGTCGTGGCACGTCACGCACGCGACCTCAGCGCCATCGCGGCCGATGCGATGCGGCGCGTGATCGAAGGTCGCGCGCACCGACCATTGCAGCGTCGTGCGCACGGCGACGCGCTTCGCCGCGAGGCCGAGCTCGTGACATCCCTCGCACGCGGTGAGCTGCGGCGCGGCGCCACCTTTGACCGCGTGACATGCCGTGCCGGTGCACGCTGCATGACCACGCGGCGGCCGCAGCTGGACCGTCGCCGTCGCGAGCGAGTGACAGCTCCTGCACTCGCCGGTGTGCTTGTCGTGCTGCAGTGTTGCGCCGAACTCCGTGCGATCGCGCGGCGGTCGATCCGCGGTCAGCTTGCGCCACGGCTCCGTCGCGTTGTGGCACGCACCGCAGATCTGCTTCTTCTCGTCCGGATCCGGCGGCGCGCCCTCGGTCTCCTTGGGATGGCGGCGCTCGCCGAACCGCTCCTCGTGACACGCGACGCACGCGGCATGACCCGCGACGAGGACCTCGCCGGTCGCGCCGAGCGGGTGGCACGACGCGCAGGGGAGGTTGATGGCCTTGTGCGTGGTCGCGTGCGAGTAGCGATCGGTCGGCCGCTCGACGTCGAACTTCCCCTTCGGTGCGGCGGTGTGGCACTTCGTGCACGCCACGGTCACGGCGAACGCGCCCTTGCCGTCGTGGCAGCCGCTGATCGCGCACGACTTCTGTTTCGGGCGCGGCAGGATGGTGTCGTCGGTCTCGCGGATCGCTTGATGACACGTCGCGCACTGGGCGCCTGCGCGGCCGCGCGCCGCGTGCTTGGGATGCGAGAACTCGGAGGTCACCGTGTCGATCGGTGCGGTCATCGCGGGGGGCAGCGGAGAGCCACTGCCGGGCGTGTGGCAGCCGATGCACTTCGTCATCGCGGGACCCTTGCCCGTGGCGCCGGAGCCATCGTGGCAGCCGGTACAGCGGCGGTGCGGCACGGCCTTGCCGGCGACGAAGTGACACGCGGCGCAGGCGACCGCGTCGTGGCGCTTGTGCGGCATCGACAGCGCGAAGTCGGTGGCGATGTAGGGCGGGTAGGGAACGCGTAACGACTTCGCCATCGGCGCGGCGAGCTGTGGCTCGGTGTGGCAGTTCACGCAGATCCGCTTCTGCTCGGGGAGGAATTCGATCGTTCCCCCCTTCTTCGCCTTCGCAGGTACGGCGCCGTGACACGCGCCGAAGCACGATGCGTGGTCGGGGCGACCGACGAGCGTGCCGGCCTTCATCGCGTGGCATCCCGTGCAGGCGATCGGATTCGCGCCGGAGACTGCGACGTCGCGATCGTGGAGGTTGTGGTCGAAGTTCGGCGCCGCAGGTGTGGCCGTGGGCACCTGGGCGCGTACGAGCGAGCCCGCGAGGACCAACGCGATCGCGATCAGCCACGCGCGCATCAGTAGATCCCCGTGAGCATCAGGCGCAGGCTGCGATATCCGTTGATCTCGGGCGCGAACTCGAGCGCGCTCGAGACGTCGTACGCCGCGGAGATCCGCACGCGCTCACCCACCCACGCGTCGAGCGTGAACCGGCCGCCGAATCGCAGATCACTCGTCGGGATCGTGAGCGTGGGGTCCGTGTAGAGCGCGGCGTAGCGCGTGCGCCGACCGTAGAACTCGACGAGTGAGCTGAACTTGCGCGCGCCGAGCGACATCTTCAGCGTGCCACCGATCTCGGTGAACCCTTCCTCGCCGCGATTCTCGTTCGGCGGTAGCGGCTGGGCCACGTTCTTCTGGTCGAACGTCGGCATCATCCCGTCGGGCGCCCGATGGTTCGTGTTTCGGGACAGCAGGCTCGCCCCGAGTGCGATCGTGCGGCGCAGCCGGACCTCGAGCGCGCCACCGAGCTCGTAGTACGGCGCGGCGAACGAGCTCAGCACCATGCGGCCCGTGCCGTCGTCGAGCTTCTTCTTGCCCTCGGTCGCGAACGCACCGCGGATCAGGAGGTCGACGTTCTCGGCGATCAACGTACCGGCGCGCGCCGAGCCGATGAACTGCGGCACGTTCGGGCCGAGGTCCAGGTAGCGCTTCGCCTTCGTCGCGTCATCGTCGGGGATGATGAAGGCCGGATCCCACACCCAGTCGTTCTGGCTGCGGTGCGTGATGTCGAACACGAGGTTCGTGACCTGCTTGTACCGAGCGCGCAGCTCGAGGCGCTGGCTCGCGAGGCGCTGATCGAGCGTGCGGACCTGCGCGATCACCGCCACGTCCTGCCGCGGGCGCCAGTCACCTTGCAAGAGCGCGCTCTCCGAGACGGGCTGGTGCAGATCCACGCTGACGCGCGATTCGCCGAGGCGCAGCACCTCGCCCTGGATCGCGAGCGGCACGGCCTTCGCGAGTCCGCGCAGATCGATGCGCAGCGAGGCACCGGCGACGCTCGGTCGCTGGTTGGATTGATCGCGCGTGTAGTCCGAGTGCCGGTAGCCGAGGTAGCCCGATGCGGTGACGATGCGGCCCTCGTACGCAGCCAGCGCACCATCGAGGTGGATGATCCAAGGACCGTAGACGTGCTGGCCGCCGGCACGGAAGCGCACCTTCGAGAGGCCCCAGCGCTTTGGCAGGAAGTCCTTGAGCTCTCCCCAGCCGTAGCGGATATCCACGCCGCTGCGCTCGAACCAGGTCGCGATGGGAGGAGGTACGGCGATGTTCTGCCCCGGGACCGGCGAGTAGTCGAGGCGACGTGCGGCCTGGAACCGTGCGGCGAAGTAGCTCGACAGCGACGCGAGCCCGACGCCGCGCGTCGAGCCGAACACCTCGGAGAATCCGTACGAGCGGAGCTTCGCGTAGTCCTGATCGACGATCGGTGGCCGCGAGTCCAGCGAGCCACGGCCGCTGGGATTCGCGGACTCGACCTGATAGCCCACGTCGATCTCGAACGACACGCGGTGCGAGAGGTCGCGAAGCGCTGCGGTCTGCTCGAGCGAGTCGTCGATGCGGAGCGGTGGCGGAGCCGCGGGCATCGGCGTGCTCGTGCGTGCCGGAGCCGCGCCGGTCTGCGCGACCTTCGCCGGGCGCATCCGCAAATGCTTCGGTGGCGGTTCGTGGGTGACGGCGAGCCGCGGCTCCGCGACCACGGCTCCGTATCCGAGCGCTACCACGAGGAGCGCGCCGCGGTTCACCAGCCGCTCCGGGGCGTGGCGCCGCCGTTGGCGTGGCAATCGAGGCAGAACGAATCGCCGTGGCACGTGGTGCACGAGCGCACGTTGATCCGCGCGAGGTGGCCGTGATCGGCCTTGAACGAATCGAGCCGGCCGTGCGAGCGCGGCCGCTGCTGATGACACGCGGTGCAGAACTCCACGACATGACAGCGCGCGCAGCGCTCGCGGTTGGCCGCCGACTCGGGCCCGTGATCGAGCTCGCGCCACGTGATGCGGTGATCCGAGGGCTGCATCGTCTGATGGCATTCGTCGCACGCCTGGCGCGGATTGCCCGACATCCGCGTGTGGCACGTCGCGCAGCGCGTCGCGTCGCGTTCGGCGACCTCGGCGTGGTCGCGCCGGAACGCAAGGGTGTGATCGATCGGTCGCTCGGTCGCCGGCAGGTGGTTGCGCGGCGCGAGCGCCGTCAACGAGCTCGTGCGCGCGGCATGGCACGTCTCGCAGGTGCGCATGTTGAGCTCCTCGGGCGTGCGGTCGCTGTCGTCGTGGCAGGTGACGCAGCTCCCGACCCGCGGCGCCGCGTGCGATGCGTAGTCATCCGCCTGCGCGGAGCGCGTATGGCAGGTCTCGCACTTGATCACCTTGTTCTTGCGGTCCGTCTTGTGACGGTCGTGCTCGAAGTGGAGGTCGTCGGTGATCAGCCGCCCGCGCGTGCGCTCGTGCGCGCTGGCCTGGTGGCAGCCCGTGCAGTCCTCCATCTTCGGCGCTTTACCGAGGGCGACCTCCGCGGCGTGACACCGTGCGCAGGTGGCGTGGTCGGGCCGGGCCTGCTGGCCATCGCGGACGTGGCAGTCCGGGCACCCGACATGGAACCCGACGCGGCCCTCCATCTTCCCGGAGTCGAGGTGCTTCTTGTGCGAGAACCGCGACGGCTCGGTCTGCCACACGTCCTCGACGGGATACGGCTTGAGCGGCGCGAGCAGCGGCGCGGGCGTGACCTTGGTGTGGCAGACCTGGCAGAACTGGCCGGGCGTGCCGAGGAACTCCTTGCGGTGACACGCACCGTCGTCGCATGGCTTGTGGTCGTCGGTGCCGGGGCGCGCGTCGGTGCGATGGCAGCCGCCGCACGGGACCTGGGTGTGGTGCTCGTGGGACAGCCGTGTGGGATCGAGCGGCGCAAGCGGCGCATCGATCTCCCGCCTCGGCGAGCACGCCGCGATCAGCACGATCCACGCGATCAGTACACGCGCACGCATCTCCCGCGCGCCGACGCTAACACGACCGAGCCGCAAGGATCGGTTTCGCTACTCGTCGAGCGGCGGAAGGTGGCCGGCGAGCGCGTCGTCGCGATCGCGCGGGTCCAGATGCGGCCGTGCCTGCGTCAGCTCGCGGTATGCGACGACCCGCCGCAGCGGCCCATCCGGCCGCCACCAGGTGACCGCGAATCCGCGCTCTCCGGGGGGTGTGTAGACGACGGTGACCACCTCGCCGGGCAGGGCGGCCGGGATCCCGGAGACCACGCAATGCACCACGACCTGCCCGTCGGGGGCCGTGCACGACCGCGCCGCGGGCCACATGCGCGTGAAGAACGCATCATCGGCGCGGCGCCAGATCGCCGCATCGGCATCGCCCGGGATGGGCGCATTGCAGGTCACGAGCGCGGCGGGAGCGTGGGTGTCCCCGATCTCCCCCTCCTCGGCGGTGACGTGACGGCATCCGCTCAGCGCCGCGCCGAGCCGGGCGTAGCGTACCGCGCGGGCGTTGAGATCGTGGCCGCGGATCTCCGAGCCGAGCTCGGGCCGAGCCAGCGGCGCGAACGCCGAGCCGCATGCGAGATCGAGCCAGCGCGGCCGGCGCCCCGATCCGAGTGCGCTCGCGAGGTGGTAGCTCGAGTCATCGGGCCAGCGGACGAGGTCGTCTCCATCGGGGCGGTCGTGGCGATCACAGACGAGGAGCGCGGACGGCAGAGGCAGGACGGAGACCGGCGCACGCACGCGATCACCACGGCGCTCCAGGAGGTCCGCGTCGAGCAACTCGTCGAGCGGCAGCTTGCCGATCTGGTCGATGTCGAGCGCGGCACCGGCGACGAACAGCGACAGCGCCGCCGCGGCCGGCACGGGCTCGCGCGCGAGCAGCCCAGGCAGCCGCCATTCCAGCGCCGGGATCCTGCGCGTCCCGCCCCACGCGAGGAGCGCGCCTTCGGTGAGCCCGGCGGCGCGCAGGCGAGCACCGAGATTCGCGAGGTCGACGGTCATGGCAGCAGGGAGAGGTATCGCCGCGCGAGATCGTACTCGGCGTCGAGCACGACCCTCGCTGCGAGCACCTGTGCGTACAGCTTCTTCTTCGCGGCGGGTGTGGTCGCCGATGGATCGAGATCGAGCGTGGCGGTGAAGAATGCGAGCTCGGCCTGGCGCGGCCCGGTGGTCGCCGCGGCCTGCAGCGTGGTGTAGGGCAGGTGACCCGTCGCGGTGCGCGCGAGCAGCTCGTACCAGGTATCGCCCTGGCGACTCGCGAGGTACTCGGCGGCGAGGCGATCGAGCGGCTCGCCCACCCGCTTCGCCTCGCCGGCGATCCACAGACACATGTAGACCTTGTAGAAGTCGGAGAGGTTGGCGCCGA
Source organism: Haliangiales bacterium (assembly GCA_038206055.1). Taxonomy (GTDB): domain Bacteria; phylum Myxococcota_A; class Polyangia; order Haliangiales; family Haliangiaceae; genus JABFXX01. The sequence continues at coordinate 3,903 of JBBRBG010000221.1, read as the reverse complement.
GGCCGCGGTGGAACGCATCGACCGCATCGCGATAACGACCGGCCTCGATCAGAAACGCCACCGCGCCGGCGGAGATATCAGCGGTATCCGCATCGATGTCGACCGCGCGCATCACGAGATCCACGGCGGGATCCGGATCGCCCATGCCGTACATCGCACGACCGCTATCGAGCAACCGCTCCGCAGCGACGGTGCGCGGTAGATCCTTGCTCTCGCCGAGGGACGCCCACGAGCGGAGCGCATCGAGGTACCGCGTGGCGGCTTCCTTGTGCTTGCCGAGGCCGCGGAGCGCATCGCCCTCGATTCGCTCGAGCTTCGCGCGCCGATAGCGATCGCCGCTGCTCTTGTCGCCGAGCATCGAGAGCCCGGTGTGCGCCCATTCTTGCGCCGAGGCGAACTTGTCGGTCTGTACGTCGATCGTGGTCAGGGTCTCGTACGCGTCGATCGACGGCGCACGCTCCAGCGAGCCGACGAGCGCATGCTTCGCATCGGCGATCAGGCCCTGGCTCGCGAGGCCGCGGCCGAGCGCCGATTCGGCGATCGCGGCGGTCTGCTGCCACACCATGTGTGGGTGGTCCTTCGCGGACCGGTCGGTGAACGCGAGCACGCCGCGCCACGCCTCGTTCGCCGCGCGCGGTCGGCCGCCACCGGCGAGGCGCTGGATCCGCTCGCCGTAGAGCTTGCCGAGGTGGAGCGCCGACACGCTGTCGACATCGTCCGAGCCGCGCAGCGCCCCCTCGTAGAGCTGGATCGCTTGATCGACGCGACCGAGCGAGCGCGCATCTCCGGCGGCGGCGAGCGCGAGCGGCACGTCGCCGGGGAACTTCGCGAGCCCGCTCATGCACGTCGCGAGCGCCGCCGCCGCATCGGCCGCATGATCGTCGACGCGCAGTGCCTCCGCGAGCTCCGCATACGCGCTCGGTGTGGGCTGGGAGGCCAGGATCTCCGCGCGCGTCGACAGCTCCCGCTCGGTGCCGAGCCCTTTCATCTTCATCAGCGCGCCGTGGATCTCGACGGCGCGTCCACCGCGCGCGAGCACGTTCGCGATGCGTCGGCTGGAGGTCAGGATGTCGTGATGTGCGCGCACGAGCTGGAGCGAGGCGCCCTGCTTGTCGATCAACTGCTGGATCGATCGCTGCCGTTCGATCAGCAACGCGACGTAGCGGTCGACGAGCCACGGCAGCGGGAGCGTGAGCGCGGTGGGCTGCAGCAGCTGGATCGGTTGCGCGCGCACGGCGGCGGGGCCGTTGTCGGCGATGGCGAGCTCGTCGGCGAACGCGAGGATCTCGTCGATCTCCGCGATGTGCTCGGCGCGCTGTGCGGGCTCGATCTCGGCGAGCAGCACGAGCGTCTGGATCGCCGGCTCGAGGGCGCCGGACTTCGCGAACATCGCCCGGAGTTGCTTCAGGAGCTCCGCGTGTGGCGCGAGCCCGCGGCCGACCGTGGCCGGATCGCCTTGCCACATCCACGTCAGCTGATCGAGGAGGAGCGCGGCAGCGAACGGCCGCTCCTCGACGATCGCGTCGCCGATCCGCCGTGCGACCGCCGCGGCGACGTCGGTGCGCAGTTGATCACGTGCGCCGCCAGCGGGCAGCACCCACAGATGATCGATCGTCTGATCGCGATCCGAGTCGTCGCGCAGCACGACCGGCGCATCCGGCCACGCGATCTTATTCCCCGGCGAGTGCCCGCATCCGGCGAGCAGGACTCCGACGAGGATGGTGCGGACGGCGTGCATCGAGAACAAGGTAGCATCGCCGGGGCGTTACGTTGGTGTATGGTGCACGACGTGACTCCGACCGGAATCGTGGTTCAGAAGTACGGCGGCTCGTCGGTCGCAGACGCCGCCAAGATCAAGCTCGTCGCTCAGCGGATCGCACGCACCAAGGCCTCGGGAAAAAAGGTCGTCTTGGTGGTCTCCGCGATGGGCAAGACCACGAACCAGCTGATCGAGAAGGCCAAGTCCGTGGCCGAGTCACCGTCGCGTCGCGAGCTCGACATGCTGCTGACCTGCGGCGAGCGCGAGTCGATGGCGCTGCTCTCGATGGCGTGCACCGACGCCGGCCTCGAGGCCATCTCGTTCACTGGCTCGCAGGCCGGCATCCTGACGAACGACCGCCACTCCGGCGCGCGCATCGTCGAGGTCCGCCCGTTTCGCGTCGAGGACGAGCTCGATCGCGGCAAGGTCGTGATCGTCGCCGGCTTCCAGGGCGTCTCCTACAAGCGCGAGATCACCACGCTCGGTCGCGGTGGCTCCGATACCACCGCCGTCGCACTCGCCGGCGCACTGCGCGCCGACTACTGCGAGATCTGCTCCGACGTCGACGGCGTGTACACAGCCGATCCGCGCATCGTCGATGCGGCGCAGCTGCTGGAGTCGATCAGCCACGACGAGATGCTCGAGCTCGCCGCGCAGGGTGCGAAGGTCCTGCACGATGCCTCGGTCGAGTTCGCGAGGCGCTCCGGCATCGCGCTGTACGCACGCGCCACCAACAAGGACGGCGGCGGCACGCGCATCGACTTCACCCCCGATCGCGAGCGCCAGGTCGCCGCGGTCACCGGCCAGACCTCGCTGATCCGCCTGCGGGTCAACGGCGGCGCCGCCGTCGAGCACTGCCTGCAGATCCTGGAGACCGCCTCGATCCCGCTCACCCACCTCGACCTCGAGGGCAAGGACCTGCGCGCATGGTTCACGATCGCGGACGTGCCCGACTGGGGTGAAGTCCGCAAGCGCCTCGATAACGTGCTCGGCGACCAGGTCGAGTTCGGCGAGGAGGGTGCGGTCACCATCGTCGGCCACGGCATCGGCTCGAACCCCGGGGTGATCAACAAGGCCCGCGCGAGCGCCGTCGGCGCCGGTGTGCCCCTCAACGCGGTGAGCGTGTCGCCGCTTCGCGTGACGCTGTGGTGCGATCGGCAGCACGTCGATAGCCTGACCCGCGCGCTGCACAAGACGTTTGTCGAGTAGCGGCTCGTAATGCCCAAGCTCGGACTCGCCCGCCTCCTGCCGCACCTCGGCAGGCTTGGCCGCGCATCGCGGTGGAAGCGGGGGCGCGGCCGGCCTCCGCGCGTGTGGGCGCATCGCGGCGACTCGGCGCACGCGCCGGAGAACACGATGCTCGCGTTCGACAAGGCGAAGGCCGCGGGCGCCGATGGCGTCGAGCTCGACGTGCGGTTCGACGGCGACGGCAACGTCGTCGTGTTCCACGATCACGAGCTGTCGCGGCTGTGCGAGGTACCCGGCACGATGGAGCAGACCTCCGCGGCCGATCGCGCGAAGTTGCGCGTTCGCGGCGAACCCGTCCCCACGCTCGCAGAGGTACTGCACGCCTTCGATCTCGAGATCGACGTCGAGATCAAATCGAACAAGACCGGTCGCGAGGGCGACCTCGCCGCCGCGACGGCGAAGGTGATCCGCGACTCCGGCCGCGAGGATCAGATCCTCGTGTCGTCGTTCGATCCGTTCGTGCTCCTCCAGATTCACCGACATCTGCCCGCGATCGGGCTCGCACACATCTTCGCCGGCGATCAACCGCTCCCGATTCGTCGCGGCTGGATCGGCACGATGATCGGTGTCTCGATCGTTCACCCGGAGCACACGCTCGTCACCGAGGCCGCGGTGAAGCGCTGGCGCACCGCGGGCCGCCCGATCAACGTGTGGACCGTCGACGACGAGGCCGAGCTGCTCCGCCTCGCCGGTCTCGGAGTCGATGGCGTGTTCGCGAACGATCCGGCGCACGCACGCGCGGTGTTCGAGAAGCTCTAGGAGCCTGTAGCTCGTAGGCGTAGGCGTAGGCGTAGGCGTAGGCGTAGGCGTAGGCGCGGCGACTATCGAGGACTCAATACCGGCCGGGACTACGCGGGCAGGAGGCGTGGACGACCGAGGGTCGATCGCCAGAGCTT
>JBBRBG010000220.1:0-14717 GCA_038206055.1 Haliangiales bacterium | reverse complement strand
CGCCGCCGTCGGCTGTGGGTCCGCCTCGATTATCTGCTGTCCGCGTGGGCGCAGACGCCGGAGGACGAGCAGCTCCTCCTCGGTCTGATCATCCGCACCGTGATGGAGAACGCCGAGATCCCGCGCGAGCGCCTCAAGGGCGGATCGTTCGAGGATGACTTCAAGCTCAACTGGCTGATGTCGGCGCGCCTCGACGAGGGCACGCTCGCCCGGTTCTGGGGCAGCCTGAATCAGCCGGTGCGTCCCGCGATCCAGGCGTGGACCGCGATCCCGATCCTCCCGGAGAAGCTCGAGGAGTTCAAGCGCGTCCAGAGCCGGCAGCTCGAGTACAAGAGCATCACCGATCCACGAATCTCGGAGACCGGTCCGAGCGGAAATCCATTTGTCGCGGCAAAGCGGCTCGATCTCGGGGGAGGCGGCGGCGGCGGCGACGGTAAGAGATAACAAGTTTCGTAGCGAGCGCGATCATGCGCTGCGCACGACTCCGGTAGACGGGCGAAGACCACCGTCATCGGCAACTCAAAGGAGAACACGAGAATGGCTACTAGCTACCTGTCACCAGGCGTATACGTTGAAGAAGTCGATCGCGGAGCCAAGCCCATCGAGGCCGTCGGTACGAACACCGTCGGTTTCCTCGGTGAGTCGGCGAAGGGACCGCTGAACGAGGCCGTGCTGATCACGAACTGGTCGCAGTTCGTGAAGACGTTCGGCGACTTCAAGGATTGCAGCGAGCACCTCGCTCACGGCATCTACGGCTTCTTCAACAACGGCGGCTCGCGCTGCTTCGTCGTCAACGTCGGCGCCCCCGAAGGCGCCAAGGTTGAGGTCAAGCCCGCAGCCGGCGACAAGAAGGACGATAAAGCGCCTGCGGCTCCGGCGGTTGGCGGCGGTGGCCGTGATGGCCTCTACATCGGTCGCGACGGCGGCCCCGGTGCTCGCACCGGCCTCAAGTGCCTCGACGAGATCGACGAGATCGCGATCATCGCGGCTCCCGGCCAGACCTCGCCGGCCGTCCAGGACGCGCTCCTCTCGCACGCCGAGACGCGCAAGGATCGCTTCGCGATTCTCGACTCGCCGGAGACGATCAACGGCGGCGTCGACAAGCTCCCGAAGCCGCGCGATTCCAAGTACGGCGCGTACTACTTCCCGTGGATCCAGGTCTACGATCCGGACAAGGGCAACATCTTCGTCCCGCCCTCGGGTCACATCAGCGGTGTCTACTCGCGTGTCGACTCGGAGCGCGGCGTCCACAAGGCGCCGGCCAACGAGATCATCCGTGGCGCGCTCGGCATGAAGTACAACGTGTCCAAGGGCGAGCAGGATCTGCTCAACCCGAAGGGCATCAACGCGATCCGCTTCATGAGCGGCGCGATCCGCATCTGGGGCGCGCGCACGCTGTCGAGCGACCCGTCGTGGCGCTACATCAACGTTCGCCGCCTGTTCATCATGGTCGAGTCGAGCATCGAGCGCGCCACCCAGTGGGTGGTGTTCGAGCCCAACGACCATCGCCTCTGGAAGCGCGTGCAGCGGACGATCTCGTCGTTCCTCACGCTCCTTTGGCGCAACGGCGCCCTCATGGGCACCTCGCCGGAGCAGGCCTTCTACGTCAAGTGCGACGATGAGACCAACCCGCCCGAGGTGATCGATGCCGGCCAGCTGATCGTCGAGATCGGCCTCGCCCCGGTGAAGCCGGCCGAGTTCGTGATCTTCCGGATTGGCCAGATGGCCTCCGGCGGCGGCGTCGAAGAGTAAGTAAGGACGTACTCCAGGACTTTCGGGTCCTGGGGCCCATTACGAAGTCGAAGATCTGCGGGAAGCCAACGACCTTCGACTTCGTAAGAGGCAGGACTGAAAGCGGGCGTCCAGAAGCAATACGGCTCCTGGGTGGACCCGACGGCTAAAGGGAGAGTTCTCGACAAACGGCAGGGGAAACATCGGCGCCTACAAGAGAGGTCGGGCAGGGCAAACGTCCTGCGGGGTTGGATGGTCAGCGTTGTAGTCACCGATGGGTTCCGTGACGAGCCGGCGAAAGACTGAGACAAGGCAGGGCAAACATGGCTGCAGGTGCAAAAACTTACACGGGTGGACGATTCCAGCTCAACGTCGGCGCATACAGCGTCGGCTACCTCAAGAAGTTCAGTGGTCTGGCGATGGAAGCCGATATCGCTTCCAACGACCTCGGCCCCCACAACTTCCAGAAGAAGCATGTCACCAACTTCAAGTGGACCGGCGGCAAGGCCACGGTCGGCATGGGTATGGGCAAGGGCATGTACGAGTGGATCAAGCAATCCTTCGACAAGGGCCACAAGTACCAGGAAGGCAGCTTCATCGCGGCCGACTTCGACTACAAGGCCCAGTCGGTCATCGAGTTCTACGATGCACTGATCACCGGTGTGACGGTCCCGAAGCTCTCGGGCGATAGCAAGGATGGCTGTTACTTCGACGTCGAGTTCGAGCCCCAGCAGGTCAAGTGGTCCAAGGGCGGCGGCAAGGTCATCGACGGCAAGGTGGGCAGCGCGCAGAAGGGCTGGAACTGCAACAACTTCCGCATCGAGGTCGGCAAGTTGACCACGGCGAACGTGTCGTCGATCGACTCGTTCACCTGGAAGTGCGCCATCACCCCGGATCCGCAGGGTCACAACAACGAGCCGGTGAAGGTCCCCGCCAAGCTGACGGTCCCCGACATCAAGCTGGCGATCTCGTACCTCGACCACCAGGAGTGGGCCGACAAGGTCCGCGCGTGGTTCATCGACGGTATGCGCGAGGAAAAGGACGAGATGGATGGCGCGATCATCTTCCTCGGCCCGGACCTCAAGAAGGAGCTGGGTCGCATCGACCTGAAGAACCTTGGCTTCAAGAAGTTCTCCGACGACGATGTCGAGGCGAACGGCGAGAAGATCAAGAAGTTCAACGTCGAGCTCTACTGCGAGGCGATGGCCTTCGACATGAAGGTCACGGACGCCTGATTTTCTAGAGTAACGATCGTAGGATGCGGACTGCTCAGCCAGGTGGATGAGCAGCCCGCGTTTTTCGTTTTCGGGAGATAAGGATGGCGTTCAAGACTCAGTTTCCGTTCCGCCTACCACGCGGCTACGTCGACGAGCACGGGGAAGTCCACCGTGACGGTGTGATGCGTCTCGCGACGGCGCGCGACGAGATCCTTCCGCTCCAGGACTACCGGGTTCAGTCGAACCGCGCGTACCTGGTGATCGTGCTGCTGTCCCGCGTGATCGTGAAGATCGGCGAAGACCCGCATATCAGCGTCGACATGATCGAGAACTTGTTCTCGACCGACCTCGCGTACCTTCAGGAGTTCTACCGGAAGATCAACGAAGAGGGCGGGACGCCAAAACACCACATCACGTGCCCGAAGTGTCAGCACGAGATGGACGTCGACATGGTCACGGGTGGCTTGCTCACCGATGGAGGTAGTGGCCAGTCTGGCCCGGGGTAACCTGGGCGGCGGTCGCTTCCTATCCGCGCGAGCAGCTCTACCAAGAGATCGCTTACATCGCGTACCACTTTCACTGGTCGATCGACGACATCCTCGACATGGAGCACGAAGAACGGCACGTCTGGCTGCGAGAGATCGCGCGGGTCAACCGCGAGATCAACGAAGCACGTCGTCGCTAGCTCCGGGCGAGGGTTCTCGCAGTCTTCTCGGGAAGGGTTTCTATGCGCATGCGACCGTCCGCAGATACTCGAGCACCTGGCATCTATCAAACCTACGACACGGTGGTTCCTCCACCGATCTCGATGGCAAACACCCGGATTGCGGGGTTCACCGGCACCACGCAAAAGGGGCCGATGAACGAGGCGACGCGCGTCGCATCGTGGGACGAGTTCACCGAGATCTTCGGCTACTCGACGGAATCCTACACGTCCGACTCGGTATTCGGGTTCTTCCGCAACGGCGGCACTGATTGCTGGATTGTTCGCGTCGCCCACAACGCGCCGGCCGGCGAGCTTCCAGGGCTCGATCACGCCGCCTGCGCCGAACACGTGCAGGTCGACGACTGGAACAAACCGTCGCTCAAGATCCGCTCGCTCGACGAGGGCGTCTGGGGAAACGCGATCTGGTTTCGCTGTGCCCACGCGCCGGGTGCGCAGGCGTTGCTGACGCGCGACCTCGACATCGGCTCCGGGGAGGCGCACGTCAACACCACGCGGGGCTTCGAGGTGGGCGCCGCGGTTCGGATCTACGACCGCGAGCACTCCGACTATGTCGTGATCACCGAGGTCAGCGACAAGCTGATCAAGTGGAGCACCGAGACGCCGGTCAACCGGCGGCACCGCGCCGCTGCGCCCTCGTACCTCGAGGTACTGACGTTCGAGCTGCACGTCGCGATGAAGGATCGGCGCGAGGTGTTCAAAGGGCTGCAGATGCACCCTTCGTCTCGTAACTACGCGCCGCGGGTCGTTTCGCAGCGATCTCGACTCGTTCGCATCGAGGATCTCGGCACGAAATCGCCGGTGCCGCACAACATGCCCGAGCCCATGCCGCTGACCCGCCTGGCCGGCGGGCGTGACGGGCTCGAATCGATCACGCCCGAGGACTTCATCGGCTACGATCTCGGTCCGGGGCAACGGACCGGATTGTTGTCGCTGGCAGCGACCGAAGAGGTCGGCTTGCTCCTGGTTCCCGATGCGATGCGGTTCTACGAGCGCGAGCCGGGACCTGCCGGCGAGCTCAAAGCGCAGCGGCTGCAGGACCAGTTGATCTCGATCTGCGAGCTGCAGATGGACCGATTCGCGATCCTCGACATCCCGCAGAGCAAGGACATCGAGTGGGTGTGCCGCTGGCGACGACGCACGGACTCATCGTTCTGTGCGTACTACTGGCCATGGCTACGGACGGTGAGTCATGACGACACACCACGCACCATCCCACCGTCGGGTTACCTGGCCGGTGCGTACGCCCGCCAGGACCTCTCGGGGGTCCATGTCGCCCCTGCGAACCTCGAGCTGATCGGGGCCGAGGATGTAGCCCTTCGGGTCACCGAGGATCACATCGGGCAGCTCAACAGTGAGGCCGTGAACACGTTCCGCCTCCAGCGCGGGGTCAGGCCGTGGGGTGCGCGCACGGCTTCCTCCGAATACCAGTGGCGTTATGTACCGATTCGCCGTCTTTTCATCATGTTACGCCGCTCGCTGGAAGCGGGATTTGCCTGGGTCACCTTCGAGCCGAACGAGCCGCGGACCTGGGATCTCGTCAACAGCCGAACCACCGCTTTTCTTTCGGATCTGTACCAGCGAGGGATGCTGGTCGGAGGGAATCCCGAGCAGGCGTTTTACGTAAAATGCGATGCTGAGACGAATCCCCCCGAGCAAGTCGATAGCGGGATGCTGATCTGCGATATCGGCGTGGCCCCCGTGAGCCCCGCCGAGTTCATCATGATCTCGCTCACCCAGACGCTGACCGAACCTACGTAGGAGCACTCCATGGGCACCCCCAACGGCAAACCAGTCAGCCCCGGCGACCGCAAGGATCCGCTCCCCGTATTCTGTTTCAAGGTCGACCTGCAACTGCCGGGTGGCAAGGGTGGGGAAGCCTTCTTCAAGAGCGTCAGTGGCCTCAAGTACGAGACCGAGGTCGTGCCTGTCAGGGAAGGCGGCCAGAACCAGACGACGTACCAGCTAGTCGGAGCGACGAAGTGGTCGAATATCGTGCTCAAGCAGGGGTACACGGGTAACTCGGTCCTGCTCGCCTGGCGCCAGGAATGGATCAACGCGTTCAGCTCGGGGAGCTCGCCGGCCTTCACCCGCATCGACGGGACCATCACGCAGCTCAACACGGCCCTGGAGCCGATGTCGACGTGGAAATTTTTCCGGGGCTGGCCTGCGAAGTGGGAGGTCTCGGAGTTCGATGCGGCAAAGAGCGAGCTCGCGATCGAGACCCTCGAGCTCGCCCATGAGGGCATCACGTTCCCATCGGCCAAGTGATCGGCTGACCGGAAGGAACCAACCATATGGCCAACGAAACCGTCGAACCAAGCGCCCTCAGCGCAGCGCTTTCCGCGCCGCAGCCGTTCGTCACGCGTTTCGGTGGTAGCGCCCTCCACGCGGCGAACCGCCACGTCGATCGTTGGGCTCCCGAGTCGGCCGGGGGCACGCGACCGATGCGCTCGCTCGGATTCGTCGATCGGCTCGTCGCCCCGTGGCTCGAGACCGCGCAGCGCTCTGCGTCGATGCGCCTGTTCAATCAGTACCAAACCCTCGGGGCCGGCCAGCGCGACGCCGCTGCGGTGTCGTGGGTGTTCCCGCGCCCCTGGTATCAGGACGAGCTCGACTGGATGGCCGCCGCCCGGCAGGTGCAGGTCGAGACGGCCTCGGGCGGTGCGCCCACGCTGCTCACCACGCGCGGCACGTTCGTAGCGCCGCAAGAGCGACCGCAGCAACGTCCGTCGATCGCTGCGCCGGTCGCGGTGATGCCGACCGCGCTCTACGAGTACGTCGCGCCGTCGCTCTCGGTCGCGCATCCCGCGCCGCATGAGTCGATCGCAGGCATCGGCTATGGCGGTCGATCGGATTCCGGTTTTGCGCACGATGCATATTCGCCGCTGATCCCCCTCGCGGCCGTGCAGGCCGCTGCGCTGATGTCCCGCGCGATAGCGCCGCTCGTGCGCGCTCCGGCGACCGCCGATGGTGGGGTTGCCGCTCCGTCGACGGTGGGTCGTGTCAGTCCGGCGCTGCGTCAGGTGCTGACGACGATGCTGGAGCGTGCCACCACCGCGCGCAGCGACACGCGGATCGCGCAGGCGGCCCCCGAGCTCGTGACCCCGCCCGCACCGCGCCCGGATCACGGGGAGCGGATCCAGGAGCAGGAGGCTTCGGCCTCGGCGCTCGCGAACCAGTACGCGGAACAACGTGCGCAGATCGCCGACGTCCAGCGGATCGCTCGCGCGAGTGCCGAGCGGGAGCTCGCGGTTCGTGCGGCGGCGCAGTCGACGCAGGCCGCGATCGAAGCTCGCACCGAAGCGGCGTCGACGGCACAGCGAGCAGAGCAGCGCGAACAGCAGCTCATCGAGGTCGCGCAACGCACCGTGCAGGCGAAGACCGCGGCCGAGCGCGTGGTCGCCGCGCAAGCCGCCGCCGCGGCGGAGAGCGCGCGGATCGAAGAGCGCATCGCCGAGCGAGTCGCCGAGCGAACCACCGGACAAGTTCGCCTGCACGAGCAAGCGCGCAGCCTGGCTGCCGAGCACGCGCGCACGTCGGTTCAGTCCACCGCTGTCACGTCGCCGTCGGTCCCGGCCGTCGTCGAGACCGCGCGTCCGCCGGCCGAGGTCACGGCGGCGATCGCTTCGCTGCCGGCGGAGCTGCGGCAGATGCTCGCCGAGCGACCGGAGCGCGGGATGGCCGCGATCACCGAGCTTGCCGATGCGCTCCGTACGGCAGAACTCATCGCCCGCGGTACGGCCGCGAACCAGGTCTTCCAGGTCACCCGCGGTCCGCAGCTCGTCATGCCCGCCGGCCTCGGTGGCCTCGCGTCGGCGGTCGAGCGTGCACAGGTGATCGGTCCGGCCGCGATGTTCGCGCCCGCAACGGCGCAGGCGCAACTCGCTCCGGCGGCCGCTGTCGCCGCCGCTGCTCACCAGCGCGCGGTCGCGCAGCGCGAGACGCGGATGCCAAGGCTCGCCTGGCTGAACGGTGCGACCACTGCGCAGACCACGGCCGCTACGCCGACCACCGCACTCACCGCCACCGCCGCCGCGACTCCGGCAGCGCTCGGCCACGTTGCATGGTCGGATCGGTGGCTCGCGCGGTTCGCCGGCGCCTCGCCGCGCTCGCTCGATATTCTCCAGGCAGGATCTGCCGCGTCGGCCGGGCTGCGCATGCAGGCGCTCGCTGCCGCTGCACCCGAGTCGGTGTTCGTTCGCCCGCTGTACGATACGGATGCAGCACCGCGCGCCGCGCTGGGCATCGATGCTGCGCCGACGTTCATCCAGCCGTCGAACGTTGCAGGTCCCACGCTGCGGCCGCAGCCGCTTGCCGTCGAGCGGTTCGACGACGACGCTGAGACCCCCGATATGGTGTTCGCGCAGATCGCGGCGGCCGCCGCCGGGGTGCGCACAGCTGCCGTCGCGTCCGCCGTCGCCTCCGCTGGGGGGCCCGTCGTGACGGTGCCCGTGCCCGCGATCGACTACGCGCGCGCCACGCCCGCCGACCTCGTCGCGCACGGTGCGCCGGGTGCTCCAAACGCGGGCCTGTCGGCGCAGCTTGCCGCGTCTCCATTCGCGCTGGCGCTTCGCCATGTGCTCTCCCTCCCCGCGGTGGCGAGCTTCGACGTTCGCGCGCTGTTCGGCGGTGGGCTATCGACCACGTATCTCGCGGGTCTGTTGGCGAGCAGCTCGGAAGAACTTCCGATCGCGGGCAGCATCGGCATGCCGTCATGGGCATCATTTCCTACCGTCGGTGCGCAGGCCGCCGAGCGCCGCGCCGAGCTCGTGGCTCCCGCTCTCGATCTGACCTATGTCGCACCGGAGTCCGAAGCGGAGTCTGAGGCGAAGCGTCCTGGCGCAGCACCAATCGCGGCCGCGCAGATCGCGAGCCATGGCGCGCCGCTGACAACGCTCCGCACCGCGCTGCTGTCGTGGCAAGTCGATCCGGCTGCTCCGACGCTCGGGGCATCGCCCACGATCAGCGCGACGCAGTCGACCCCGGTCACGGCCACGGCGATGCGCGCGATGAGCGATGCCATGCGGTTGCCGATCCTGGGCGGCGCGATGCCTGCCGGCGAGCAGGGTGCTGCGTGGACCGCGCCGGGAATGGTCGCAGAGCGCGCACACGGTTGGTCGGTGGCGCAGGAGCGCTCGGCCTCGGATCTCGCACTCGATTTCGTCAGCCCCGAGCTCGTGCTCGCGGCGCGCGTGTATGGCCTGGGTCCCACGGAAGCGGCGCAGGCCGCACGCCTCGCGATTGCCGGTCCGAGTCAGCTCGGTGCGATGGCGAGCACGGTCGATCGGACCTTCGTGCAGGCGATGGCGATCGCCTCGGATCGCCGCGAAGCCGCGCGGATTACCGGCGCGCCGGGTGCGATCGCGACTGCGTATCCCGTGGCGTCACCGGCGGCACCGAGCGTGGTTGCTGCCCGGTCCGTGGCCGCGCCTCCCGCACTGCCGGGATTCTCGGCGTCGACACCGGACGGGATGCCGCCATCGACCGTATTCGGTGTGGAACGCCGAGCTCCACGCGGCGCATTCCTGTGGCCGTCGGCATCCGTGTCGGCGCTCGGGCTGAGCGCGGCGATGGCGGATGGCCCGCAGTCGATGTCGGTGGCGGCGCTCGAGCTCCTCGCGGCGCAGGCCGTTGCGGAGATCGGGACGTATGCCGCGTTCTCTGACCTCCCGTTCTCCGCGGCGGAGGCGCAGGTCGTCCAGACCCAGGTCGTCCAGACCCAGGCCGAGAGCGGAACGACGCCGGGAGCGCGCGTTGTGCCGTTCGTGGCGGGCTCCCCCATGGCGGTGGAAGCGCCAGTGTTCGCCGAGCCGGCCGAAGTGGATGTGCTCGGAGCTGCTGCCGCGCTCGTGCCGATGGCGCGCCGCGCCCGATTCGATGCCCTATACGTCGCGCTCAGCCAGTCGCCCGCCGGCCGCACCTGGTCGCCTGCGGCACGCGCCGCACGTGCACTCGCGCTCGCCGGTCGCGGCGAAGGTGCGCCGACCTCGGCGTATGAGCGCGCGGCCAGCGCATGGGACGTGCTGCCGGTCGTCTACGCGACCGAGGGCATGTCGATCGCCGAGATCGAGTCCGCATCTGCGGCCGGCACGGGAACGCTCTCGCAGGTTGCGCGCACCTCGCTCGCTCGCTCGCGCGGTATCTCAATGCCGGCGTTGCCCCTCGAGACGCGCCCGGGTCTCTCCGGGCTGTCGGCCCGCGCCGGCGAAGCGCTCGGTTCCTACGTCGCGCCGTCGACTGGTGAGCTCGCGAGCGCGGCCGGAGGCGCAGAGTCGACGTCCTCCCCGTCCTCCCATGGGAGCGCAACCGCAGCAGCGGCGCGCTCGCGCGAGCTCCCCATCGCCCAGCGCGCCCCAACCGCGGCGCAGGAGCTGGTCCGCACCGGGCGTCCGGCGGGTCGCCATGGCGGTGGCGAGGTCGAGATTCCGTCGTGGTTCGAGAGCGCCGCGCGGAAGATGTTCGACGATCGTGGCAACAGTACGTCTTCGGACGGTGGCTTCTCGATGGCCGACCTGACACTCGTCACGGCGGCGCCACCGGCTGCGATCGCCGCATCGACCAAGGCGCCACACGCCGCGGCCTCGCCGTCGCCGTCGCCCGCCGGCGGGAACGACAAAGCTGCGGGTGATGCGATCGACGTCGAGAAGATCGCGCACGAGGTCTATCAACAGATCCTGGTCCTGATGGACACCGCGCGATCACGTAACGGGGAGCCCTACCTATGAGTTTCGAAAAGCCGACGAAGGTCTGGATCGGTAGCCTCGACGCCAAGCCTGACGTCGACGAGAACGGGAAATTCGCCAGCAGCGACGTGAGCGTCGAGGCGCAGTACAACCCCGGTACCCTCGAGGTCAGCCAGACCGTTCCGTGGAAGAAACCGGACGCAGCGTCCAAGACCGGCGGCACAGGTACCGCCGCGCAGAAAGCGGACCGGAACGACGTGACGCTCGAGTTCACGGGGGCCGAGGGTCGCTCGATCAGCCTCGAGCTTCTGTTCGATGGCGTCGAACAGAAGACATCCGTGAAGGGCAGCGTGGAGAAGCTCGAGAAACTCGCCGCAGTTCGGCAGGCGGGAGCCGCAAAGGAGGACATGCGCCGGCCACACCACTGTGTGGTCGTGTGGGCTAACGTTCTGCCGCGCTTCAAGTGCGTGATCGAGAGCTTGACGACGAAGTACACGATGTTCGCGCTGGATGGCACGCCGCTCCGTGCGACCTGCACGTTGAAGCTGAAAGAAGCAGAGAACGTCCAGCGGGCCAAGGACAAGAAGTAGACCCGATGGGCGCCGGACCAAACGTCGACATCCTCATTGCAGGCAATGAAGTCTCGGATGCGGACTTCATTTCGTTCGTCGTCGACCGCGACATGTATCAGCCGGATATGGCTGCGGTCGTGCTGTCGAACCAGAACAACATCTATGGCGGGAAATTCAAGGTCGGGCAATCGATCGAGATCAAGGTTGGAGACCCCGGGGTCTCGATCTACAAGGGCGAGATCGTCGGGTTCGAGGGCGTCTACAAGGGCGGGCAGGTCACGAAGCTTCTGATCCGCGGGATGAACAAGATGCATCGCCTCCTGCGCAAGCGGAAGTCGATCACGTACACGGAGAAGACCGACGAGGCGATTCTTCAGGACGTCGTCAAGGACGCCGGGATCAAGCTGACCTGGAAGCACGAGACGAAGATCACGTACAAGCACGTCTATCAGCACAATCAGACCGACCTCGAGTTCCTGCGGACGCGCGCGGCGCGTCTCGGGTGCCACGTGTGGTGCGTCGGCGACGACATCTTTGTCAAGGAGCCGAACTTCGGTGACTCGAGCAACAAGAAGCTCTCGGTCGACAAGAAGAACGAGATCAGGGGCTTCACCCCGCGCATCAACTCTGCGTCCGTGGTCAAGAAGGTCACGGTTCGTGGCTGGAACCCGGAGACCAAGGAGCTGATCACCGGCGACGCGTCGGCGGTGAAGTCGGCACTCGGCGCGGAGGGCGCGGTGGATGCGTGCGGTGACCTGGGCAAAGAAGAGACGTTTACCGTGGATCATCCGATCTGGAGCGCCGAGGAAGCGAAGGCGATCGCGAAGGCTCGCCTTCGAGACCTGAACCTCCAGTTCATCACCGGCGAAGTCGAGTGCGAAGCCATTTTCGACGTCGAGCTCGGAAAGACAATGGAGGTCATCGCCAACTCGGACGCCTCCGATCCGTTCAACGGCAACTACTACGTCATGGGCATGACGCACCGCCTGACGCTGCCCAAGGGCGCCGATAAGGGCGGACTGACCACCACCTTCAGGGTCGCCCGCGACGGGCAGAAGAAGGGTTAGTGCGTCCCGGCGGCCCGCGGCTCGAATCACTCGACCTGGTGCAGTACGGCCTGCACTACGGAGTCGTGTGCCAGAACAAGGATCCGGACAACAAGAACCGGGTCAAGGTCCGCCTCCCGTGGCTCGACTTCGGTGACGTCGACCAGACGCACTGGGCACAGCTGATGACCCCGATGGAGGGTTCGAAGTTCGGCTGGTACACGCTGCCGGATATCGAGGACGTCGTCATCGTGATGTTCATCGGCGGCGACACCTCGCAACCGGTGATCGTCGGCGGTGTGTGGAGCAAGCCCGACTTTTCCCCCGAGCCGAACGAGGACGGGAAGAACAACTTCCGCGGCTATCGCAGCCGCAGCGGCCACCGCCTGATCATGGACGACTCGGGCAAGGTGAAGGTCACGTTCTCCGACAAGACGGCGAAGAACATGATCGGCATCGGCAACTTCCCCAAGGACGGCGCCGGTCCGAACGTGTGCGCGATCTACATCCCGCCGATGGCCGGTGAGTCCGGCGTCTCGTTCTCGACGATGGAAGGCAAGTTCGAGATCACGGCCAAGGAGAAGCTGAAGATCGAGGCCGGCAAGAACATCAAGATCAACGCGAAAGAGACGATCGACGTGAAGGCCGGCGGCGACACCGCGTTCGAAGGGACGTCCGCCGCAAAGATCACCTCCGGATCCCCGAGCAACTACGACGCACCCACGATGAAGATCCTGTGAGCCTGTTCCCTATCGACCGTCCGATGCCGTACGCGCAGCGCGCCAACAAGGTGCGCGGTGTGCACCTGGCGATCGTCGACGACAACAAGGATGGCGAGGGGAATCCGGGCTACCGCGTGAAGGTGAAGTTCCCGTGGCTCAACGAGCAGGAGACCACCTACTGGGCGCGCATCGCGATCCCGATGGGCGGACCCGAGCGCGGCACGTACTTCCTTCCTGAGAAGGACGACCAGCTTCTCGTCGTGTTCGAGCACGGGGACATCGACCGCCCGATCGTGATCGGCGCGCTGTGGAACAAGAAGCAGGAGGCGCCCGAGGTCAACCAGTCTGGAAAGAACCAGACGAAGCTGATCAAGTCGCGCAGCGGCCACCGGATCATCTTCGACGACAAGGAAGGCGCGGAGAAGGTCACGATCGTCGACAAGACGAAGAAGAACAAGATCGTCCTCGATACCGTCGGCAAGATCATCAAGATCGAGAGCGACGGCGACATCGAGATCAAGGCTGCCGACAACGTCATCATTCACAGCAAGACGCTGAAGATGGGGACGAAGGAGAAGCTGTCGATCAAGGGCGGGCAGCAGTTCCTCGCGCACGCGAAGTCGACGTTTGGCTTCAAGTCCGGCGGCGTCATGACGGTGTCCGGATCGAGCGCGACGATCAACGTCAACAACTCCGCCGCGGCGCAGGTCTCCGGCTCCGGCAAGGGCGAGCTCGGCGGTGTCGCCGAGGAGAAGGCGAAGGATCAGGTCAAGGACAAGGACCGCGCGGCGGCGGGTGGCGGCGGTGGTGGCGGCGGCAGTTCCTCGTCGAGCAGCAGCTCGAGTAGCGATGGCGGCGGCGGCGGTGGTGGCGGTGGCGGTGGCGGCTCGCCCGAGCCGGCGCCCGCAGCGGGCGACGACGCGCCGATGGAGCGCGTGCGGCCGAACGCCGAGGGCGAGGCGTCGATCTCCGTCGGGCCGAAGGGCGTCGAGGCGAGCGCGAGCGGAAGCCTGTCTGCAGGTAAGGCCGGCATCTCCGGCTCCGCGACGGCGACCGTGGGCGGCAAGGCCGGCGCGAGCGCGAGCGGATCAGCGAGCGCCGGTGCGAAGGGCGAAGCTGGCGGCTCGGCGGGCGCGAGCGGCGAGGCGAAAGCAGGCACGAGCGGATCGGCGAGCGCCGGTGCGAAGGGCGAAGCTGGCGGCAAGGCCGGCGCGAGCGGCGAGGCGAAGGCCGGCGCGAGCGGCGAAGCTGGTGGCAAGGCCGGCGCGAGCGGTGAAGCGAAGGCTGGCGCTGGCGGCAAGGCCGGCGCGAGCGGCGAGGCGAAGGCCGGCGCGAGTGGTGAAGCTGGCGGCAAGGCCGGCGCGAGCGGCGAGGCGAAGGCCGGCGCGAGTGGTGAAGCTGGCGGCAAGGCCGGCGCGAGTGGTGAAGCTGGCGGCAAGGCCGGCGCGAGTGGCGAAGCGAAGGCCGGCGGCGGGGACTCGAAGGCCGACGGCGGCGCGAAGGCGGAGGGCTCCCCGGGCGCGAAGGCCGACGGCGGCGCGAAGGCGGATGGCTCCGCAGGCGGGAAGGCCGACGGCTCTGCTGGCGGCAAGTCCGGCGAGGCTTCGAAGGACGGCGGCGCGGACTCGAAGGCAGACGGTGGCGCGAAGGCGGATGGCGCTGGCGGCGGCAAGTCCGAGGCGAGCGGCGAAGCTGGCGGCAAGTCCGAAGCTGGCGGCAAGTCCGAGGCGAGCACTGGGGGCAAGTCCGGCGCGAGTGCTGATGCTGGTGGCAAGGCCGGCGGTGCTGACGCGGGCGGATCGAAGGCCGACGCGGGCGGCCAGGCCGACGCGAGCGGCGGGGCGAAGGCCGATGGTAGCGCCGGCGGATCTGCGAGCGGTGGCAAGGGCGATGCCGGGGGTGGTGCGGGCGGCCAGACCGATGCGAGCGGCGCGAAGGGCGATGCTGGCGGCATCGCACGTACGAGTGCGGGCGGCGGCGGTGGAGCAACCGGCATGGCGGCCGGCGGTAGGACCTCCG
>JBBRBG010000219.1:0-14815 GCA_038206055.1 Haliangiales bacterium | reverse complement strand
CCAAAACCAAGACGCTCCCCGACGAGCAAAGCGACTACTACTTCTCGGGGCCGGATCCTGTCACGTGGATCCACATCGCCGGCACCGTCCATCACTTCGAGCTGCCCAAAGACGCTCAGAGCATCAAGGTGGGGTCGGCGCGTGACTGCACGATCCAGGTCCCGTCGGCGTACATCTCGAAGCACCACTGCACTCTGGAGCGCGTGTTCGATGGCATCCGCGTCCACGACCATAGCAAGAACGGCACGGCGGTAGATGCACGCAAGCTCGCTGAGCCCAAGGACGTGCGCGCTGGCCAGACGTTCGCCGCTGGCGGCGGAATCACGTTCCTTGCGGTCAACGACGAGATGCGACGCGTTTACCCGTTGCTGAGCGATCTGCTGGGCTGGCAGACCGAGACCTCGCTCGTCCCACCCACGCTCGGAGAGGCGACGCCGGATCACGTGATCCAACTCGCCGCTGGTGTCGATCACCTGATGATCAGCGGCCCGCTGGGGTGCGACCAAGAGCGACTCGCGCGCGCAATCCACTCGATCTCACCGCTGCGCAAGCGCGAGCTGGTGTCCGTGTCCTCGATCCCGAAGGATCGCGCCGAGCAGAAGGAGCTACTGCTTCGCGCGTCACGAAGCACCATGGTGCTCGCGATCGACGACGAGACGCCGGTCATCGACGAGGCGTTTCGCTCGGCGCTGTTTTCGACGAGCTACCGGATTCGCCTGATTCTCATCGCTTCCTTCCGACAGGCCCTCGCGGTCCTCGGAGAGGAGCACTCGTTCCGGCGCATCGACCTGCGGCCACTCGCCTACAGAGCCGACCAGCTCGAAACCTTGCTTGATCGCCAACTCGAGGAGCGAGGGTCACCGCTCCGCTTCGCGCAGCTGAGCGGGCCAAACCGCACGGCGCTGTTGCACTACGGCTGGAGCGAAAATCTTGACGAGCTGCGCTTGGCCGCCGACCGGCTCGCCGCAGTGGACCGCCTGGGGTCGTTGCGCAAAGCCGCAGCTGAACTCGCCGAGGACCGATGGACGGTCCAGTACTGGTTCTCGACGCAGGTCGGGCTCAAGGTGCCGTTGAAACCATGACAGTCTTGGCGGCGGGGATGGGACCCTCTATGCTCAGAGCGGGGCCGACCGAAGCGAGGGGCGCAGTACTATGAGTGGCGTAGGCAGTAAGACGGATCCACGGATCGGGCTTGAGATCGGGGACTACGTTGTCACCGAGATGGTTGCATCGGGAGGAATGGGCGCGGTCTACAAGGCAACCCATCCTCCGTCCGGTCTGCTGAAAATCGTCAAGTTCATGCTTGCGGAGTTCGTGGCCAACGAGCAGGTTCGAGATCGCTTCGCGCGTGAGTGCAAGGCTGCAGTGCGGCTCAAGGGTCACAGCAACATCGTCGACATCGATTCGTACGGCGAGCGCGGCGGCGAGATGTACTTGGTGATGGAGCACCTTCGGGGTGAAACGCTCGAACAACACCTCCGACGCTGCGGCCCGATCTCGAAGCAGCACGCGTTTCGATTGATTGGTCAGATCGTCAACGCACTCCATGCCCTTCACGAAGCGGGGATCGTCCACCGCGATCTCAAACCGGCGAACGTGTTCATCGTTCCGACCGATCAGGAGGCGTATCGCGTCAAGTTGATCGACTTCGGGATCGTCCACGACCGAACCGCGGTAGTTGCGGGCGCCCAGATGACGAAAATGGGGGCCCTGATCGGTACACCGGGCTACATGGCGCTGGAGCAGTTCGGAAACGCCGGCAACGTAACGCCCGCGGCGGATGTGTTCGCACTCGGGGTGATCATCTGGGAGATGTTCACCGGCCAGCTCCCATGGTCGGCGCCCAACGAGTTCGCCCTCTATGAGAGCCAGAAGTCTGAGCCTCCGACGCTGCCGTCAGGGCAGCGCCTACCGATTGGCTGGGAGCCGATCTTGCGGCTCGCGCTCTCGCGGAGGCCGATCGAGCGGCCTCCGCTGCATACGCTCCTCTATGCGCTCGCGAGGGAGATCGCGCCCGAGCCGCCCATCATGAGCGGGTTTGAGATGGTGATGAGGTACGCGCCGAAGGTGCTCCAAAACACACCGGTCGAGGTCGAAACGGTGCGTGCCGTCGATGCTCATCGAGCGGCCGGCGCGTATTGGGCGATGCAGCGTTCCACGGCCCCGGGCACCGGACCGAGCACGCCCAACACGCCATGGCTTTCCGTCGACCACATCCCGCTCACGGATCCCAGTGCGATCCCTCCGCACTCGGCCGCAACCGTGCACGCACGGCCCGCGATCGCGCCGAAGCCGACCACACTATCGAGTGCCGCCGGAGCAGCGGTAGGACCGCCCGGCGGCGCCGATGTATCGTCGCCTCGGAACCGGCTCGCTATCGCGCTCGGTGTCGTTGGAGCGCTTGCGCTTCTCTCCTTTGGGATCGCAATGGGGTTATCTCGTCAGGGCTCGCATGAATCCCGACCGAGAAACGCGAGCGTCGCGCAGCCTCCGCCCGAACCTGTTCTCGATGCGCGGGACCGAACAGTTACTC
Organism: Haliangiales bacterium; assembly: GCA_038206055.1. Taxonomy (GTDB): domain Bacteria; phylum Myxococcota_A; class Polyangia; order Haliangiales; family Haliangiaceae; genus JABFXX01. The sequence continues at coordinate 12,282 of JBBRBG010000219.1, read as the reverse complement.
CCGATGCTGCGGTCATGTCCGACAACACCATGCCGGTAGACGGCGGGATCGTTGCGCTGCCCGACGCCAGCATCGCGCTTGGTCCTGACGCGGCGAGCGGCTCCGTGATCACGAAGGGCCCGCCCTCGAAGGCGCCTTCCACGGCGAAGAGGCCGCCGCGCACGGGGAGCGCTCGCGGCTCCGCGTCCGTCGACCGCGTAACACCGACGACGACAGCGCCACGCGGAAGCAACGCCGGTATCGATCCCGATGATGTTGCGGAGTGAACCAATGACAACACGTACGCTCCTGCTCACCTTCACTTGCTTGATCTTCGTCGGCGCAGCTGCGCATGCCGAGGAACTCAAGAAGCCAGCCAAGCCCGAAGCGCTCAACCGATTCGAGGCCGGGAAAGCCCAGTTCAAGGCCGGTAAGTTTAAGGCCGCGGCCGAGGAGTTCGAGAGCAGCCTAGCGCTCGAAGCGTCACCGGCGGCCTACTACAACGGCGCGCAGTGCTATCGGACACTCGCCAAGGTAATCGATGGCGAAACCTCGGACAAGCGAGCGCACTTCCAGCTCGCGATCTGGCACTTCACGCGATTCTTGAACACCACGACGAACACCCCCGAATACGCAGCGCTCGCGAACAAGCTCATCGCCGAGAGTATCGCCGAACGCAATGCGTTGCCCAAAGTCGAGCCTGTGACGCCAGCTCCAAGCACGACGGTAGGTCCAACCACAGTGACGCCAACTCCGAGCACCGCTGAGAAGCCGATGCAACCCGGGAGCGCACGCAGCCGCTGGAACGATCCTCTCGCTTGGGCATTTACGGGCGCGGGGGTCGTGGGACTCGGAGCCGCTGGCCTGTTGTTCTGGAACGCGTCGTCGTTGCGCGACGACGCAAACCACACAACCACGCAAACCGAGGTGAACGCTCTACGTGACCGGGCAGACAGTCGGTCGCTGGCAGGCACGATCATCGGCGTCGGATCCGGACTCATCCTTATAGTGGGCATCGCGAAGCTAGCGATCACGGATGTCCCACCCTCCGGCAACCTCACTGCATCGGCGCGGCGCCGCTTTGGGTCCCGGCTGACCCTGGCCTTAGCAGTGGCGCCTAACGGTCTCTCCGTGAGTGGACACTTTTAGCGGTACGTCGACGCCGCTGCCAAAGGCTACGCCGTCGTGAGGCTGCGGGTCGGCCGATAGGGCAAGGATGCACCCTAATGCTCTTCGCCTGTCCGATCCGAACACAGCTGTGGCTGCACGCCCTCCGGGTGCAGCTCGAGCTCGCCGCGGCTTTGTTGACGTCTTCGGCGGCGGCGTAGGGCGAGCGTGGTACTTCGCTGGCGACGCTAGCGGTAGAGGGTAGCCCTCGAGACCCCGCGAGGGCATCCGCGATCGTGCAGTCGTGCAGTTCTACGAACTCGCGTAACGGCGATTACTCGTCGCGCGAGGTTTAGGTTTTAGGCCTCGCGCTGTTCGCTGCCCTTGCGCTAGTCTCGCCGCAGTGATGGTCGAGAAAAGGTTTCTGGGCAGTGCGGCGGCGCTCGTCGTCGGTGCTGTGCTGGCTGCGTGCTCTCCGGCGCTGGGCGTGATTCCTTGCGAGCAGGATTCTAACTGCGACCTACGCCCCGGCGGCGCGTGTCTGCCGTCGCCATTGAACAACGACCAATGCGCCTACCCAAGCGATGGCTGCCCCGGCGGTCTCGCGTGGGGTGAGCTGAGTGGCGACATCGGAGGCGTCTGTGTTGGCCAAGGCGTCGACGCTGGGATCGATGCTGTCGCGATCGATGCGCAGGTAGCACCGCCGCCTGATGCGGTCGGCGGCATCACTGCCGGGATGGTGAAGATTCCGGCAGGCGCTTTCTGGCGTGGCTGCAATCCCGCCAACCCGAACCCCTACGCGTGCGACAGCCTCCAGCTCTCACGTGAGTCCCCGTATCGACAGCTCACGCTGTCTGAGTTTTGGATCGACAAGACCGAGGTCACCCAAGAAAAGTTTGCGACCTGCATTGCAGCGAACGGCTGCACGCCGCCTGCGCCCGTCGATCCGCAGAACGCTTTGTATGCGGGCTACGATCCCGCCAACAAGCCCGATCACCCGGTGTCCAACGTGACATGGGCGCAAGCGCGGTCGTACTGCATGTGGCTCGGCAAGCGGTTCCCGACAGAGGCCGAGTGGGAGAAGGCAGCTCGAGGCACGGACGGGCGCATGTACCCGTGGGGAGATACCGAGCCGACCGACACATGTCTCCTCGCAAATCTGGGCGTCTGCACGGGGAGCGGAACGCACGCGGTGGGTAGTCATCCGTCAGGCGACAGCCCCTACGGGGTTTCCGACATGGCCGGAAACGTCGCCGAGTGGGTCGCTGATTTCTACGATGTCACCTACTACGCCTCCGCTCCGGCCGTTGATCCGCAGGGCCCGCTCAGCGGCAACGAGCGCGTAGCACGGGGAGGTGGCTATCCACACAGCAACCTCGATGGTCGCGCAGCATCGCGAGCGAGATCCGGAGCCAATGCACCAGCGGACTACCCTCGCGGCTTCCGCTGCGCGTACGCGCCATGACGGCGACGAGGTAGCCGATGCCCGAGTTTCGTGCCCTTGGCGTCCGTCGACCGCGATTGGATCGCGAAGAAGCCAGACGCGGGCACCAAGCGCGGCAAGGGACGACCGAGCGATCCTGACGCGATCAGCCACGACAAACCGATCCAGTTCCGCGCGGGCGCCGACATCGCACCACTGGGCGCGATGCAGGTCGCCGACATCGAACAAGCCGCGAGCTGGGCGGATGCAACGGCCTCAGAGAGACGCCGTCCCTGCCCCGTTCAAGAACTCATGGCGCTGCATCTGCGTTGCCGGCCACTGTCGGCCGGACGCTCTTGTAGACACCACGCGACATCTTCTTGAGCCTCTTGGGGGCACGAGCAAACCGCGCAATCGTCGAACGGATCACCGTCGGACGGATGTCGGTAAGCTCGGTCACCACATCTTGTATCGCGACCTTCTTGCCGGGCTGCCGGGTGAACACCGCCAGAATGCGGGCCCCAGTGGAGTTCGGCGTCGACTCTTCCGGAGACTGAACCGGCACCTTCAAAGCCCTCGGGCGACGCGCTTTCGCACCCGGACGATCGAGCGTCGTCGAGCCTGTCGAACTTGCCGAGGTCCTCGCCTCACCGACAAGCGCGTGGAATTTTTCCACGAGCCTTGCGAGCTGCGCGCGAACCGTGACGATCTGCTCGGCAACCTCGAGTGCTTCGTCGTTCCGTGTTCCCGAATTGATCATGACGGCTGTTGTAGCTCCCGCATCGGGAACAAGTCGACGGTCCTCGGCAAAACGATCGCGCTCGCCTCGCGTGAGGCGCGTGATGGATGGATCGACCGCACGAACCGCTCCGGTCCATTCCTTGGCGTCATTTTGTATTTTTGTATTGCATTATCGCACTACTGGATATATACCGGACACATGACGAAGCGCAATGACTCGGCCCCCACCTCCTCGCAGTTCACAGCGTTCCAGCGGATGTTCGACTACTTCAACGTCGCCATGTTTAACGGCAAGCTGCCCGCGGTGATCCTGAACTTCAGCCGCGCTGCGAACACTCTCGGTTTCTTCGCTCCCGATCGCTGGGAGCGCGAGGGAGAGAACGTGGTCCACGAGATCAGCCTTAACCCGGCCTACCTCAAGCACCGCGATCAGCGCGCTGTCGTCTCCACCCTCGTTCACGAGATGGCGCACCACTGGCAGCAAGAGTTTGGTCAACCCAGCCGCCGCGGTTACCACAACGAGCAGTGGGCGGCGAAGATGGAAGAGATCGGGCTGATGCCATCGTCCACCGCGTCGCCCGGCGGCTCGCGCGTCGGCTACAAGGTCAGCCACTACATCCTCGAGGGCGGCGCGTTCGCGACCGCCTACGCGGCGATGCCGCAGCACTATCTCCTCCCCTGGCTGTGCTGGGAGGGTCAGGGCGCACGCGTCAAGAAGCCGCGCCAGCCGAGCAAGGTCAAGTTCACCTGTGAAGCGTGCGGGTGCAACGCGTGGGGCAAGCCAAACCTACGGCTCGTGTGCGGCGACTGCGACGAGCAGATGGCCGCGATCGGCGCGACTGACGGCGATGCCAAGTGCGCGGCCTGAGCACGCCAGGCGCCGGGGATCGTACGACCCAGGCCTACTTACCGCGGGCGGTCGCCGCGTCGAGTGGATCGGACGACCCGGCGGTTCCTGCGGCTGCCGCGTCGGGTTGACGGCGTTCGTCGTGACCAGGCAGGCTCGGCGCCGATGACCGCGAAGAAGCCCGACGCGGGCACCACCACCAAGCGCGGCAAGGGACGGCCGAGCGATCCTGACGCGATCAGCCACGACAAGCCGATCCAGTTCCGCGCGGGCGCCGACAAGAAGACCCGGTGGGAGACCGCCGCGGCCACATCGGGGGACAGCTTCTCGGAGTGGGCCCGCGAAGGGCTTGAAGCGTGGATGGATCTGACCAAGCGGGCCGACGAGCTCGGGGCCAACCCGCGCGTCCTACTTACCGAGGCGTTGGAGAACCATCTCCGGGTGCGGGGCGCGGTCGCCGAGCTGCGGCAAACCAAGACGCTCTCTCCGACTGAGGAGCGCCTGCTTCGCATCCTCGCGCCGGTCGAGTGGGCGCGGCGCTCCGACTCTTGACCCCGGACACTGCGGCGACCGTCGAGGCGATCGTCGACTATCCGGGCGCGGTCCACCCGCACGAGCCTCACTGCAGAACCAAAACGTTGCCGAGGTCGCGGACAATCCACGACGATAGCACGTCGTTCCAATTGAGCGCCGTTCCATAGACCGAGCTGTCGGTTCGAACCAGGCTGCAGTGTTGGTACACCGCGTCTGCGCGCTGGATGGCTCGTGTCACGTCCGACACGTCGAAGACGAGCCAGAGCCGACCTTCGAGCTCCGTTAGGGGATGCGAGTCACCGACTGCGTAATGCAGCCTGTTATCGCGAAGCGGTACGAGTGCGATCCGAAGACTCGGATCGGCCGACGGTCCGGGCTTGCCGCTCCAGACCTCCCGCACCCAGGTCCGTCCTCGTCGAATGAATAGCCGATTAATCCTATCGAACTCACCGGCCAGAAATGACCGACTCCTCGTGCTCGGCGCGCCGAAGTGCGAGCCATCTCGCCCGAGCGTTCTGGCTGCGGAGAGTTCATCGGCTCGCGGTGGGCGCCCGAGTTGTGTGGCGAGGTGGTCAGCATCTTGGCCGAGGTCCAAGTAGAGACCGATCAGGACATCATTGGAGACATCCTCATTCATGAGCGTCTTCTAACCTCACGAGGCAGGGCTTGCTCGAGCGCCCGTCGATGGTCGCTGGAACGATGCATCCTCTAGCGCGTAACGTTCTCGTCGCTGTCGTCCTCGTCGCTATCGTCCTCGTCGCTGTCGTCGTGGTTGTCCTCGTCCAAGGTGGTCCAGACCTCCCAGCGCAAACCAGAAGGCTGGACGCCGTACGCGGTGATCCGATGCTCACCGCCGCCGACGCGATCGGTGATTTGCGACAGATCGAACGGACCCGACACCACGAACCCGCCGAGCTCGGCGACGTTTCGATACTCTACGTCGTTCACGCAGTAGTCGCCGATCGAACGGGCGAAGCTGATTCGCGTCGGCTCGCCCGTCGGGAGGTCGCGCAGCATCCGCGCGAGCTTGTCGGGCTTGACCCGCCGTACGACGTCCTGATCGGTGTGCCGTTGCGGCAGAGCGGGCTCTTCGCGCTGCAGCTCGCCCGCGCACAGGCCAATGAGCCAGGCGTGATAGAGTTCGCGCACGTCGTCCGGAGGAACGCGTAGCGCGACCACGATCTCCGCGAGAGAGTGGCGCTGCTCAAGCCGCTCGAAAACGAGCGCGGCAAGATCCCCCTTCGACAGCTGCGCGGCGTTGACCGCCGCCTTCTGCATCCCCCGCGGCGTACTTTGCGCCGCCGCCAGTGCTGCGGCGAGGCGTTCGACTTGCTCCACGGCGAACAGCCGGACGCCCTTGTCGGTGATCGCCGGCTCTAACCGGGTGCCCTCGTAACGCCGCACCGTCGACACGCTGATGCCGAGCCGCTTCGCGACATCGTCGCGCGTGAGCTGCGGTTGTTTTGGGTGGGTTTCCCCCGGCACAACTGACAAGTGCGATGGTTTTTCCGGCTTTGACACCCCGAAAACATAACGTAAGTAGTTGATCTTGAGAACCCGGAAATAGGTGCGGGAATTCGTTGGGGCAAATGAAAACACCTCCGACGGCAGGGTTCCTTAGCTACTTACGTGTTCGTTGACACCTGTGGCACGCCCAGACACCGGCCTGGCAGCAGCCGGCATGTCAGCGGCAATGCCTTGAAAGGCACCTCCTGGGTTCTTCGATCAGAGAACCCCCGCCCCACCCTGCTCGACCGAGCGCATGCTGCATTTGCGGCAGGGAGCGCTCGTCACCGCGCGACGACCACGTGCGAACGCGGCGCGGTGTGGATCGTACGATCCACACGGCCTCGAGGAACGTCACTCACGGCTGCGCCGGAACGAACGCCAGGCCTGCGCCATCACCGCCATGAGGTCGATCGGCAGCGCGGTTGCTGCGGAGCCCACCTCCTCCGCGAGCTCCGCGCGGTCATCGTCCAGTGCCCCCTCTCGCGCATCGATCGCGGCGGGGCCCGCTGGCGTAGCGGAGCCCCCCGCGCCCGCCGCGCCGGTGCTCGGGGGATCTATCGAGCTGGCCGAGCTGGCGCGCAACGGGATCACGGGAGCTAACTCGCCCGTGCCGTGCGCGAGTCGCTCGCGCCGAGTCATGCGACGCCGCGCCTCGAGGTCGGGAAATGGGATCACGTTTGCTGCGTCCGCCTCCCACAACTCCGCCGGCGTGAACGTCCGCTGCTGGAACATCCGCACGAACCACGGCGGACGCACCGGCGATCCCACCGGCTCCGGACGCGACGACGCGGAAGGCGAGGCAGCGACCTCGGGCGCCAGCTCGAGCAACGTACGAGGCACGCCGCGCGCACCGTCGCTCAGCACGCGCAGCAGGCCCTCCGGCACGATCCGCTCTCCGAGAACACGCACCGCGACCATCGCCTCACCGGGCGCATCCTGACGCGGCTGGTGAGGTGTTGCGGCGGGCGCCGTGCTCCGCGGCGTGGGACGAGCCAGCGCCGCCCACGCGGACGCCGGCAGCTCCACGACACTCGGCAACACGCCGGAGCCGAACTGGTACCAGCACGACCACTCACGACCGCGACGCCCGACTACGTAGTTTCGGGCGAGCGTGAGCACGCCGAGGCGCTCGAGCTCCTCGATCGCTATCGTCGTTGCGCGCCGTCGCTTGCCTGCCTCCACCACGCGGCGATCCTCACCACACACCCGCGCCAGGAGGCCAATCGCGATCTGAATCGGAGCGCCGATCCGGCCGGCGTCATCCGCTCGCCCGGCGAGCCACGCGAGGATCGCCGCGACCTCGTCGCGCACCCGCGGATCCGCCGCGGTCACGACCACCTGGTCGGCGGATGTCAGCGTCGCCAACCCACCGCCGTCGCCCTGCCCGCGAAACTTCCAGTTCGCTGCATGGTTCGCGAGGTAGTGGGCGGCCTCGGCCACACACGTCGCCACGAACATCCGCGGCCGAGCCCCCAAGCGGGATCCCGCGTGCGCGTGCGCCTTGCACCACCCTTCGAGCAACGTGAGCGCACGATCGTGGGAGCGCCCGCACGTCGCGGCCCAGTAGAACGCGAGGGTGAGTACTGCATCGTGACGCGTGCTGGGCTCGGTGATCCCGTGCTCCAAGAGCCGCCTGACCTTGACCTTAAAAGCCCGACCGCGAACCCCCAGCCCGCCCGCGGGATCCGGTGGCAGATCGGAATCCGATGCAGCGGGGCTTTGATCAAGGTCAGGCAGCAGAGGATCAGAGAGAGGATCAGATCCGGCTTTGACGAGTCTGCTGCCCGAGCGCACCGACGCGCCTTCTCGGGTCCGCCTCCCCTGCACCCCCGGGCGCCCTAGAACATCGTCTGATTGTTGGGATGACGTAGAGACTCCCACGGTCAGCGCGCCCGAATTTTCTTCACACATCGCCCCGATGTCGCCGGCGCCCGTGTCCAAGCGCCACCCCAGAAAGGCCCAGGTGGGATCCCAGGTAGCCTCTGGTCGCCCAAGCCAGTCCGCCATCGTGCGTTGCTGCGCGTCCCACTGCGCCAGGAATGCCCGGACCATCGGCACCACCCGCCGTGTCGGCGCCGACAGCGCCGCGCGTTCGCCGCGCCAGTCGACACGCTCTGCCGCGGCCATAGTGTCCGGCCACGGCACTAGGCCCAGAGCGTCCGGCTCCGAGGGCCGCGTTGCCTGGAGCACGGTCATCCCCGAGCCGCACGGCGCGCGAAGACTGCGTCCCGACGGAAACACCTCGAGCACACCGGGCGCGAGCTCAAGCCCCGCCGCGATCAGGTGACGCTCGAACCACGCACGCGCCACGGCCGCGGGCCACGTGTGCTCGGCGTTCGCCGACGTCGGCCCGCGCGTCAGCGGGAACCACACGTGATAACCGCCGCCGGGAGATCGCTGCACCAACGGGTGCCGCTCGGCCGAGCAGTTCAGCGCACGCCATACGTTCGCGAGCACGCGATCTGCCTGCTCCTTCGCCAGTCGCCGCGCCACATGCTCAGCCGCTCCGGGCACCGGATGCGCATCGATGTCGAGCGCGACCCACTGCACCCAGCTCGGCGATACCGGCGCCACGGCGTACTTGCCGCGCAGGTGCTTCTCCAACACCCACGCGTTGAACCGCCGATCGACCGCCGCCCCGCCCTCGCGCAGCTCGCGCGCACGTTGCCACGCCGGCACCACTGCATCCGCGCCACCGGTTCGTGGCACCGGGCGCCGTTGACCGTCCGCGCCGATGATCGTCAGCGCCGGCCCGCGCGCGTCGACGTTGTATTCAAGCGCGTCGTGCCCCGAGCTGATCCGCTCGTACAGCTGCTCCGCCAACGCGTGCAGTTCGCTGTCACGCGCCGATGGCGCGCTATGTGGGGTTGTTGTGGTCGCTGCCATCCGCGCACGTGTTCACGTGCGCCGAGGTCGACCCGCGAAGGGTGGGGATCTTTTTTGACAAGACCCTCCCCTTTCGCTAGGCTCCGTCACGACTCCCCGGTGAAAAAAGAGTCGCGCCGTCCTCGGCGCTCTGGGCCTCCCAGACACGAACCCTTGAGCTTCCACCCTCAAGGGTTTGTTGTTTTCGGAGACGTCGTTAATCGATCTCAGTTAGCTAGCCGCGTCGGGCTCCTTGCTTGCTCTTTGGAAGCACCCCATCCCGACGTAAGACCTCAAGCACGAGATCTCTCATCGAGATACCAGCTTCAACCGCGCGCGCTTTCAGCACACGGTGGTCGTCGACGGTCATGTCGATGGTCACGCGCTTTAGCTTCTGGAGTTGATCGGTCAAGGTACCTTCCGGATTTCCGTAAACACACTCATCCGTTCCGGATTGAATTACAAGTTTCGTTGAGACGTGCCGTCGACAAATCGGCGGATCTTCGCAGATCCCGGGATCTACGCCTTCGGGGCTCAGCGCCACACGGCCGGTAGCTCGGCGTCACACGGCTGCATGGCCGCCGCTCGGCGGTTTCGACTCCGCTCCGCTGTTTGACGGCTCGGCTGCTCCGCTGTTTGACGGCTCGGCTGCTCCGCTGCTCGGCTGCTCCGCTGCTCGACTGCGCCGCCGCTCGGCTGCTCGGCTGCTCGGCTGTTCGGCTGCTCGGCTGTTCGGCCGCTCGGCCGCTCGGCTGTTCGGCTGCTCGGCTGCTCGGCCGCTCGGCTGCTCGGCCGCTCGGCTGCTCGACTGTTCGGCTGCTCGGCCGCTCGGCTGCTCGGCCGCTCGGCTGCTCGACTGTTCGGCTGCTCGGCTGCTCGGCTGTTCGGCTGTTCGGCTGTTCGGCTGCTCGGCTGTTCGGCTGTTCGGCTGTTCGACTGCGCCGCCGTTCGGCTGCTCGGCTGCTCGGCTGTTCGGCTGCTCGACTGCGTCGCCGTTCGGCTGCGCCGCCGTTCGGCCGTTCGGCTGCTCGACTGTTCGGCTGCTGCGCTGCACAGCTGCCAAAAACTTGCTGCGCAACGCAGCAACCACGAGGGTAGGGCGCATGAACGTGATCGCCGTCGCCAACCGGAAGGGCGGAGTGGGGAAGTCCACGATCGCCACAAATCTCGCCGCAGCCCTCGCTCTCGACGGACAGCGCGTCCTCTTGATCGACATGGACAGCCAGGGCAGCGGGACCGGGACCTTGCTCGATTGCGCACCCGAAGGCTCGACGATGGCGCACGTGCTCGTCGGGCAAGCCACGCTCGCCGACGTGATCCGCTCGTCGACGGCTGACGGTGTTTCGATCGCGCCAGCCACTGACGAACTCACGCATGCGCAGCTCGCAATCGTCGGTAAGGCAGGCCGTGAAACGATCCTCCGTCGCGCGCTTCGCTCCGTGGCCATCGCTGCCGGCTTCGATATCGTGATTATCGATACAGCGCCCGAGCGTCATCTCGGCACCGTGAACGCTCTGGTGGCCGCGACTCACGTCCTCATGCCCTTCGGCGCCGACGCCAAAGCCCTCGAAGGTCTCAGCACAACCGCACAAGCCATTGCCGACATCACGGAGGCCGAGCTCGCTTCCCCCCAAATCCTTGGCTGCGTCCAAGTCGGCCACGACACCCGGCTCGCGGTCTCGCGTGACGCGCGAGCGCAGGTAGCGGAAGGCTGGGGAAACCTGCTTCTCGAGACCGCGCTTCGCGTCAACTCCTCGTTCGTTCTCTGTCCAGCCGTTCACCGTTCGATCTTCGCGATCGAAAAGCTGTCTCGTCCACCGCGTCGCGGCTCTGATGATGTACGCGCGCTCGCGCGAGAAGTCCGCACCCGCCTCGAACTCGCCCCGGCCCGCGCTCAAGCAGCCGCGTAAGGAACTTCCATGCCCAGTCTCCCGAAGAACCTTGTCAAACCCCACGTGAGCCTGTTCGACAACCCTCTTCGCCGCACGGACCAGCGCGAGGCGCCCCCAGCCTCGAACGCTATGGACACCGAGGGCGGCGTTGTAATCCAGATCGCAACCAACGCCACAACCGATACGAGCGACAACGAACAGAGCGCATCGCCACCGCGCATCACCGTCCGCATCGACGATGCGATCCGGCGCGCACTCGAAGCCGAGTGTTTTAAGCGCCGCGTCGGTGGCGAGAAGACTAACGTTGCCGAGATCGCGCGCGGAATCCTGAGCGATTGGGCCGCGGCCCGTTAGAGGTCAAGCCCTCGAACCCGTAACAGCCGAGTTGGCAGCGATGCTGCTTTCACTCGCGCGTGCCCACTCAAGTGGTGCGAGCAGCAGACGACCCTCAGTCGTCGATAACGTGCGCGGTTCCATCAGCTCCGCCACCGCGCGCACTCGGGCGTGAGCCGCTTGGATCCCTTGCGCCCGGGTCGCGAAGACGCGCGCTTTGGATCGTACGATCCATCCACCGAACCGGGGCAACTTCACGCCGTCACGCCGCACACCGCTCGGCATCGCCGTCGGTCGCACCATCAGCGTTCATCGGAACTTCGCAGTCACCGCAAACCAGCGTAGGGCAGGGCGTCCCCACGCGTTCGCATCGCAGGTGGGGGCAGCTGAACTTGACCTTGCTCGCGACGCGCGGCTTCTTCTTGGTCGCTCCCGCCGCCACCTTCCCAGCATCCACATCGCGCGGATCGCGATGCGCGAGGTACGCCGGGTTCAGGCTGATCTCGTGGGTCTGACGGGGGCACGTCGACGTGCGCCTTTGTCAGCGAGCCGGGCTAACATCTTCATGCGCATGGGAGGACGAGTGACATGGGATGGATGACCGACGAAGAAGGCCACGAGGGGTACCTGATCGGCTTGATGCACCCACCAGGAGCTACCCACCGAAGTCTGGATCAACCAACCCACCACCAACACCGTTGTCATCGAGCCCGCCCAGGTGGCTGCTCACTAAATGACGCGCGACGGTGTCTCAAACTCGTTGACACGTTCCGATCCGTGGCCGGTCTACGAAGGTGGTCGTCGAGGATACCGCCCTCGTGCCCGGGCACGCCTCTGCGTCGTCGGTCCGCGCGGTCTCCACGAGCGCGCGGGCTTCGTTCTCCCGATGTGACCGCATCGGGATTTGGGCCTTGTTAGGGAGCATCTCCGTCGATGGAGAGCGCACGGTTTCGAGGCGGGCTGGATGATGGCCGGCGCATCGGATGCCATCACCGTCGGTGCCTGGTCGGGGTCCGGCTCCTTGATGTAGAAGCATCGTCCGACTATCCGGA
>JBBRBG010000218.1:0-14898 GCA_038206055.1 Haliangiales bacterium | reverse complement strand
CCTTGAGCTCCTTGCGGATGTCGCTCACGACCTCGTCCGGCGCGAGCGTGACCGCGAGTCCGCGATCGTCGAACTGCGGCCGTCCCGCGCGCCCGGCCATCTGGTGGTACTCGGCCGCGGTCACGAGGCGCGCCTGCTGCTTCACGAACTTGCGCAGCGCCGGGAACACCACCGTGCGCGCCGGCAGGTTGATCCCCGCGGCGATCGTCTCGGTCGACACCACGAACTTGATCAGCCGCTCGAGCGCGAGCTGCTCGACGAGCTGCTTGTAGCGCGGGAGGATACCGGCGTGATGGATGCCGATGCCGTGGGTGAGCAGCGAGCGCAGCTCCTTCGCCACGCCGGTCTCGAGCAGCGCCGCATCGCACATCACCTCGACCTTCGCCTTCTCCTCGTCGGTGGTGAACCGCCGGCACGACTTGAGCAGGCGCGCGATCTCGAAGCACTGCTCGCGCCCAAAGACGAAGATGATCGCGGGCACGTCACCGATGTGCGCCAGCTCGCGCACCGTGTCGATCATCATGTCCTCGCGGAACTCGTGCACGAGCGGCACCTTCCGTTCGCGTGACTCGATGAGTGCCATCGGGACCCGCCGCGTCAACTCGACCCAGTGCGTGAATTGCTCCGGTCGGCCCACCGTGGCCGACAGGATCACGAGCTGCGTGCGTGGGTCGAGCCCGATGATCGACTGCTCCCACACGTACCCGCGCTCCGGGTCGTTGAAGTAGTGGCCCTCGTCCATGATCACGATGTCCGCGGGCGACACGTGCTTCTCGGCGACGATCCGGTTCCACAGGATCTCCGCGACCTCGACCTGGATCGGCGCCTCGCGGTTGACCTTGTAGTCGCCGGTCGCGAAGCCGACGTAGCCCTCGCCGAAGTCAGCGCACAGCTCGCGATACTTCTCTTCGGTCAGCGCGCGCAACGGTGTGGTGTAGATCGCGCGCTGGTTGCGCTCCATCGCGGCGTGTAGCGCGGCCTTCGCCATCAGCGTCTTGCCGGTGCCCGTCGGAACCGTGACGAGCACGCTTTGCCCGGCGATGATCTTCGAGATCGCCTGCTCCTGGACGGGGTACGGCTCGAGCCCCTTGCCCCACAAAAACTTCTCGTAGAACGAGAGCTCGAGCTCGCCGTCGGTGGGCACGCCCCACGTGTATCACGGCATCGACGACTGGGCCTTGCCGCGCTCCAGGAGGTACTTCGCCTGGTACGGAACGTTGCTCCAGACCTCGTGCCACTTGTGGTTCACGATGTCCTGGAGGAGCGCATCTCCCTCGGCGGAGCGACCGAGCGCGATCAGGGCCTGGGCCTTGCGCAACCGCGGCGTGGGGTTCGTCTGGTCGATGACGATCGCCTGCTGCCAGAACGGTAGCGCCTCGGCGACCTTGCCCCGCCGCTCGAACGTCTCCGCCACGGTAGAGTAGCCCGCGCCCGCCATCGGGTCGCGCTCGATCACCGTCGAGAGCTGGCGCCACGCTTCCTCGGTGTTGCCCACCGCGAGCTGGAGCTCGCCGAGCTGCTGATCGATGTCGGTGTTGCCGGCATCGATCGCACGCCACTTCGCGCCCCACCCCATCGCCTTCGCGACGATTGCATCGCGCTGCGCGCCGCTCCGCTGGATCGCGAGGTCGCGCGACACGGTGATGATCTGCGTCAGCTCTGCGCGCACGGTGTTGATATCTACGGCCTCGTCACCCGCGGCGGCCTGCGCGCTCTCGAGATACCCGAGCGCGTCGGCCGTGCGCGCCTGCTGGAGCGCGAAGGCGGCCGCGAGCTGGTAGAGCTCGCGCGTACCCTTCTGCTTGAGTAGCGGCTCGATCACGCTCTGTGCGAACGGAGCGAGGCCGTAGCTGATCGCCATCCGTGCGACGGAGACCTTCTTGTCGACATCGCTACCGGCGAGCTCGACGGCGCGGGCGAAGATCGCCGGGAGATCCGCCGTCTGCTGCTGCGCCGCCGGGACCAGCGCGATCACGTGGTCGTAGCTCGAGCCGGCGAGCACGCGGTCGCGCCATGCGGTGTAGATCAACTGCCAGCCCGCGGGACCGCGCCGCGACTGCTGCACGCGGTAGACGAGCTGTTCGAGCCGCGGCGGCAACGCCTTGAGGTCAAGGTCGGCGATCAGGTTCGACACCCGCTCCACGGCCGCATCGATCGCATTGCGATTCGCCATCGCGATCGCGGCCTGGGCGCGTGCCACGTTCTTGTACGGGCCGACGGCGACGGAGTCCCAGATCCGACCGATGTCGTCGGGCTTCATGTCGTAGCGATTCGAGGAGGCCGCGGCCGCGATGATGCGGAGCTGCAGCGCGCGGCTCCCCATGCCGGTGAGCTCGTCGACGGCGGCCTTGTTGTGGCTCGCCGCGTAGAGCGCCGTGATGTGGCGGAGCTGCCACAGCGCGCCGACCAGGCCCGACGTGGTGTCGGCGGCGAGACGCTCCGGGCGCGACGACTTGCCGTATGCGCGCCCCGCCATGAGATAGCGCGCGAGCGCGGGCCGCGGGTCGCCGAGCGCGGCGAGCGCTGCGGCGAACTGCGCATCGGTGGTTCCAGTCGCGATGCCACCGCTGGCGAGCGTCAGGTCACCGGACTCGATGCCGCCGTTGGTGCGCAGTGCCTCGTAGGCGGCGAACAGACCGGCGCGGTTGTTTACCGCGGCGAAGCTCGCCATCAGCTGGCGCTGCACGCGCCGCCACGCCGGGCTACCCGGCAACTCGGTGGTCAGCTTCGTCTGCCAGTATGCGGGGAGATGCGCGGGCAGCTCGACGAGCACGCCCGGCTTCGCGCCGTTGTGCGCCCAGCTCGCCGCGTCGCCGATCGCCTGGCCGGAGAACCCGACCTCGACGCCTTCGCCCATCACCTTCGCCGCGGCGGGGCCAACGTCGCCCCACATGATGCGGAGGAGCTCGGTGCCCTCACCGTCGTGGATCGCAACCAGGTGATCCTTGTCGTCGAAGTCGAGGACGAACACCGGCTTCGCCGCGCGCGACAGCGTGAGCTGGCGGCCCTTCGCATGGACCTCGAACCAGCGCGCGTAATGCGCGGGCTCGGCGATCCACACCGGGAGGTAGGCGAGTGACAGTGCGATGTCATCGTCGGTGAACGTGCGCGAGACATCGAGGCCGAGCTCGGCGTAACGGCGCGTCCACGTGCTGCCGTCGAACGAGGCGGTCTCCGCGAGATCCGCGTCGGTGGTGCGGCGCCAGCCCATGCGGTGCGCACCGTCGACCGCGATCTCGAGGCCGTTCCAGCGATACACGCCGGAGGGCATCGCCGCGCGCGCACGGGTCAGCAGGGCCTTCGCCGCGTCGTCGATCGGATGCGTCTTCGTACCGTCGGCGCTCGCGGTGAGCCGCTCGCGCCACGCGTCGCTCTCGTCGGAGAGAAGCGCGGGGACGAACGCGGTCAGATCATCGAACGCCTGGTCCGTCGGATAGGAGAATCGCTGCGGGACCATCGGGCCCGCCCAGAACATCGCCTTGCCGTCGATCGCGCCGCCGCCGATCCAGCCGCTACCCTTGGTCCCGCCGCCGCGACCGTAGCCGAAGCCTCCGGCGACCTCGTCGGAAGACACCGCGCGGCGCATCGCGGGCGCGCCGCCGTCCTCGCGGTCGCTGTCCCACTTCCCCGCCTTCGCTTCGGCGAGGTGCGCCGACACTCGATCTTCCGCCTGCGCGTTGGCGCCGGTGGTCACGGTCCCGCCGGCCGGCTGCGAGGTCACCGTGATCGCGGCGACCGGCGTATCGGTCACGGTCGGGCCGAGGCCGAGTGTGTTGCGTGTGCGAACACCGCCGCCCACGCCGTAGCCAGAGCCGGTACCCGCGCCGTGACCGATCATGCCGAAGTTGCCGAGGCCGCGCGTGCCCTCGAGATCATCGAGGCCACCGAACTCGCCGCCGTAGGATCCGTAGTTGTAGAACACCTGGAGCGGTGCGCGGACGAGCTCCGCGTCCTCGGCCACATCGCTCGGCTTGATCACGGCAGCCGTGGTGACGACGGGGATCTTCGCGGGCATCGCATACGGCGCCCACGTATCACCGGCGCCCTTGGCCACGCCGTACTGCGCGTACATCGCGTCGTTCTCGAGCACGAGCAGCGAGGTGTGGCGCGACAACAAGAAGTACTTCTTGCCGAGACCCACGACCTCCTGACGGATCTGTTCGTCGCGCGTCTCGCGCACCTCCGCCTCGGTCGGACACTTCGCCTGTGGGCCCGGCGTGCACGGCGTCATCGCGATCGCCTCGTGCTTCGCGAGCAGACGCGCAGCGATGTGCCGCTGCGCCCACGTGCGCGGGAGGTAACCACCGTGCGAGCCGGTGGTGGGAATCGCGACCGTTCGCGTCCACGGCGCGCCGTTCAACGTGCCGGTCAGCTCGACGGCGGTCGGGGCCTTGCCGCCCGCCAGCTTCGCGACCAGCTCGAGCTCCTCGCCATCCGCGAGTTGCGGGCTCTTGAGGTAGAGCGCCGAGGGCACGAGCGCACCTGTTGCATCGACAAGCCTCGCCTCGAGGCCGGTGACGCGTGTGGTGTGCAACGTTGCGATCAGGTCGAACGCGCGCCACGCCACGTCATCCGCGAGGTCGATCGTCGTCGTATAGCCACCGGTGGCCGACGCGAGGGTCTCGAGCGTCTGCGTATCCGGGCCGTCGCCCACGCCAACACCGATGAACTTCATCTTGCCCACGAGCTGCGCCCGCAGGGCATCGAGGTTCTTCGGGCCGCTCGTGATCACGCCGTCGCCGAGGTACACGAGCATCGCGTCCTCCGGGGCCACGCCGGAGAGGACCTTCGACGCTGCATCGAGCGCCGCACCAAAATCCGTGGCGCCGACATCGCCCTCGCCCTGGAGCGAGGTCCGCAGCTTGTGACGATCGACGTCGAGCACGCGCGTGGGAGCGAGCTTCTGGCGTGCGGTCACGTCGAACGCGATCACCGAGACCTTGTCCTCCTCGTCGAGCTCGTGCATGAACGCGTCGATCAGATCGGCCTGCGCCCGGCGCTCCATCGAGCCGCGCGATGCGCTGACGTCGTCGAGGATCACCCACGTGCGTGGACGATAGCTCTGCGCATCCTTCGGCAGCTCCGACGGGGTGCGCACCATCATGTACGACTCGCCGTTCGCCTCGTCGCGTGCAACCGAGGTCTGCTGGCGTGCGTCGCGCACGTGGAGCACGAGCGAGTCGCCGATCGTCTCCGACGTGTTGTGATAGCTGACGAGCGCGTCCTCGCCCTTGCTCTGCACGGAGATCTTGTGGCTCGTCGACGTGACCTCGCAGTTCGCGCAGCCCTTGATGGTGACGTCGAACGCGACTTCCCCGACGGGCTGATCGATCTCGGGCAGCGGCACGCTGAGCGTCCAGTCCGAGTACAGCTTCGGCAGGCTCTGCGTGTACGCGAGCATCAGGCGCTTGTCCTGGCGCGCGGGCAGCGGGTACACGCGAAGCGACAGCCGTCCCGTGCCGGCCCACTCGAGCAGCGCGGGGTCGACGCGGCGATACACGAGCTCCTCGTAGATCCGTCGGGCGCGCATGCGCTCGACCACGGCTGACTCGGTGAGCTTGCCGTCGACGTACATCGCGAGCCGCTGCAGCGCCGCATCCGGCGGGATCGCGAAGCGGTACACGCCCTCGAGGGTCTGGTCCGCGTCGTTGTGGAACGTCTGATCGAGCGCAACGCGCGCGACCTGGTTCTCGACGACGATGTTGACGCCGAGCTTCTTGATCGGCAACGGATACTCTTCGCCCCACGGCGGGTGCGAGCGCACGCCCGGATCTCGGGCGAACAGCGTGCCGTGGTGAATCGGCTGGATGTCCTTCTCGTCGCGGTGGCGCGCCTGCGCGGCCCACGAGACGAGGTGCGAGAGGCGCGGTGCAGGACCGCGGCTCGGCGGGCGACCGGGCTCGGCCACGCCTTGCTCGCCGGCGTGCAGCAACACGTCGCCATCGGCGGACGCGAGCTTGACCGTGCCGCGCACGACCGCGGCGGTGGTGCGATCTGCCCCCGCATCGACGAGGAACCGCGTGCCGATCACCTCGATGCGGCCGCGCTGCGTCTCGACGACGAACGTGCCCTTGCCGGGCGCGACATCGAGGAGCGCGGCACCTTCGACGCGCAGGTGACGATCGCCGAGCACGGTGACCTTCGCACCGGGCACGGCGATCCACGTCGAGCCATCCGCGAGCTCGTTCGTCGCGTTGACGACCGCGCCACTGGTCCCGGTGCCTGCGCCGCCGCCGTGACCGACCACGCGGGTGACGATCAGCGCCGCCGCTGCCGTGGCCGCTAGGCCGATGCCCACCGCGACGAGCGGCGAACGCTTCCGCGCGACCTTCGCGGGCGCATCGGCGCCGTGCGCGATGATCAGCTTCGCGCGGATCCGCGCCTTGGCGAGATCGTTCAACTTCGGCGATTCACCGCCGGTCTCGAGGAGCGTGCTGACGTTCTGCTCGAGGACGTCCTTGTTATCGGTGCTCACGATGCAACCTCCGAGAAGTTGGCCGACAGCGTCGCGAACGTGTCGCGGAACGCACGTCGGGCGCGGGCGAGAAGGGACTTGGTGGCGTCGAGGGAGAGGCCGAGCTCGCCGGAGAGCGTCTCGAGGCTCTCGCCATCGACATATTTTCGGGTGAGCGCGTTGCGGTACTGCTCCGGCAGGTTCGCGACCGCCATGTGCACGAGGTCGCGGGTCTCGGCGCGCTCGAGCACCTCGCCGGGTAGCGGACGCTCCGCCATCGCGGCGAACGTCTGCGCGAGCGTGGCGTCGATACGCTCCCATGCGGCGGTGAATTCGTCCGTGCGTTTGTGATCGCGCAGGTGATCGCGGATCACGTTGCGCGACAGCACGGTCAACCAGCTGCCGACCGAACCGCGGGTGGGGTCGAACTCGTGCGTGCGCGACAGCGCGAGCGTGAACGTCTCTTGCACCACATCCTCGGCGAGCGATTGGTCGCGACCGACGCGGTAGAACACGAAGGCGTAGAGGCCATCGACGTGACCGTCGTAGAACCTCCCGATCGCTTCGCGGTCTCCCGCCTTGGCAGCGCGTAGCTCGGTATCCGGGCTACTGCGGAACAGCCTGGCGAACAGGGAGAGGACCATGAACACAGGTGTCATCGAGGGTGCCGAAGGTGTCGATCGACGTGTCGCCAAAGGCGCGCGAAAGTCAGTGCAGGCAACGGTTTCAGGGGGATACTGGTCGTAATCCCGTGCGGAAGCTCCCCGCCGTGCTCGCGATCTCGGCCGCCGTGCACACGGTCGGGCTGGCGTGGGTGAGCGCCTACACCAAGGACAGGCCCGATCTGGCCTTGCTCGCTCCGACGACCACCGTGGAGATCATCGAAGCACCCCCACCCATCGCCGATGTCCCGCCCGTCGACGTGGCGTTCCTCGACGAGGCAACGTCGGCGGCCGTCCCGGAGCTCCCGACGCCCACCCAGACGCCGCCGCGCGGGCGAGATCGAGCCCGCACCACGGTCGCGCCGAGCGGCGAGGAGATCACGACCGGGGGACCGAGCACCGAGGTCGCGGCCGCGACCGGCCCGACGGTGCGCAACCCATATATGGATATGCGCCGTCCCGGCGCGCCCAAGGTTGCACTACCCACGTTCGAATGGGATCCCGACATGGCGCCGGGCCCGCCGCCCCCGCCAGATCCGACGACCGGCCAGCTTCGCGACAGCGGCAACGGAACGCACAAGTCCGATCAGGGACCGTTCGTCGCGAAGGTCGGCAAGGACGGCACGGTCAAGCTCAAGGACAAGAGGAACTTCAACATCCACTTCGGACTACCGTCGGGGAAGGATCTCGGTCACTTGATCGCCGACTGGTACAACGACCCGAACAAACCGGTCGGCACGCTGCCACCGGACCACATCGAAAAGGCGCCCGTGCTCCCCGGTGACGAGTCGAGCAGCGCCGACAAGAAGCTCGATCACGGTGACGTCGCCGGCATCCCGATCGCCGGCGGCGGCTTCGATGTCTCCGACGCGTTGATGCGCGGCCACGGTCAGGATCCGTACGCGAGCAAGAAGCTCAAGTTCCTCGATTCGACGCGCGAGGAGCGCGTGCAGATCGGCATGAAGTATCGCAGCGAACAGCTCGCGAAGGCGTCGGAGATCATGCGCGGCAACCTCCAGCAGGTGTGGCGCAGCGTCGGCGACCCGGCCGCGCGTCGTCTCGCGTTGTTCGAGCTGTGGGACGAAGCGGTCGAGACCGGGAGCGCGGAGATGGTCGCTGCGGGCATCCAGGCGCGCAGCCTGGTGATCGGCTGGATCCGCACGCGGCTCCCCGCGGGGTCAGCAGATGCGTATGGCACCGACGAGCTCGCTCGCCTCAACGCGAAGCGCACGTCGAGCACGCCGTTCGCACCGTACTGATCAGTCCTTCTCGGCCTTCTCGTCGTTGTCGCCGTCGCCGTGCTCTTCCTCGATGAACGCGCCGGTATCGGAGAACGAGGCCTCCTTGCCCGCGAACGCGATCTCGAACATCACCGCCTTGCCGGTCGGGGTGATGCGCTCGACACGCTCGGCTGTCGCGCCGGGATACTTCGCTGCGAATGCATCGGCGACCGCTTTCGGCAGCGCGCTCGCCGGCACGACCTCCTCCATCGCGAGGATCGTTCCGTCGGGAGACAGCTCGAGCTCGGCCTTTGTCCCGTCCTTCATCGCGAGCTTCGCCTCGAAGATGTCCTTGCCATCCTCGTGTTCGCCCTTGCAGTTCGTCACCGTGGCGTCGGGATGAGCGTTCGCGACCGCAGCCGTGACGGCCGGCGGGCAACCACCAGCGGCGGCGCTGGTCGCCGGGGTCTTGGGGGAACCGCCACAGGCGGCGAGAAGGACGGCGACGAGGAGGAAGCGGGTTCGCATCGGCGGACCGTAGTTGGGGCCAGATGAGAGGGCGATGAAGGCCCGGCTCTCATATGCCTCTCACACAGAATGGGCGATGCTCACACCTCCCCGCGATGCGTGCGCTCGTCGTTGAAGACTATGCTCCGGTACGCAACGCCGTTCGCGATGGCCTGATCGAGGCCGGCTTCGCGGTCGATGTCGCGGCGAACGGTGAGGACGGGCTGTGGCATGCAGAGCAGAACCCGTACGACGTCGTGGTCCTCGACATCATGTTGCCGAAGCTCGATGGCCTTGAGGTGGTGCGCCGACTGCGCACTGCCGGGTCGAAGGTGCCGGTGCTGCTGCTGACCGCGAAGGACACGGTCGACGATCGCGTCCGCGGGCTCGACCTCGGGGCCGATGACTACCTGGTCAAGCCGTTCGCGTTTGCCGAGTTGCTCGCGCGCGTGCGCTCGTTGATCCGCCGCCGCTACGACACGCGAGATCCGAAGCTCCGGATCGCCGATCTCGAGGTCGATACGACCCGCCGGTCGGTCCGCCGCGGCACCAGCGCGATCACGCTCTCGGCAAAGGAGTACGCCCTCCTCGAGTACCTCGCACTTCGTGCGGGGGAGCTCGTCACGCGCACGGAGATCTGGGAGCACGTCTACGACTTCAATTCCGAGGCACAATCGAACGTCGTCGACGTGTACGTCGGCTACCTGAGGAGGAAGCTGGGCCTACCGCAGCTCATCCACACGCGGCGCGGTCACGGTTACGTACTCGCGGAGATCGAGGAATGAAGTCGATCCGCGCCCGGCTACTTGCAGGCACCGCGGTCGGGGTCTCGCTCGCATTCGCGATCTCCGGCGTGCTGGTCCTCGTGCTCGCGAAGTCCTCGCTGTACACGCAGTTCGACGAGACGCTGGTCGCGCGGGCGGCTGCGCTGTCTGCGCTCGTCGAGCAAGATGGCGACGGGGTCGAGCTCGAGCTCGATCCCGCCGGCGTGCCCGGGGAGCAAGCGTACTTCGAGCTGTGGAACGGCGAAGGCGTGCTGTTGCGCTCCACGACCCTCGGTGCCGGAGATCTCGAGCGCAGCCCCGGCGCTCAGGTGATCCGCAACGTCACGCTCCCGGATGGCAACGACGGTCGACAGATCACGGTGCGGTTCGAAGCGCGCCGCGAGCCCGAGGAGCGCGCGACGCGCCTGCCCGGCAAGGTGACGCTCGTGCTCGCGCGGCCGCTCGCGGAGATCTCGACGGCGGTCACGCGGCTCGGCGGCGTGTTGATCGGCGTCGGGCTGTTCGGGACCTTGTTATGTCTCGCGATCCTCGTCGGCGTGGTGCGGTTCGGACTCGCCCCCGTGCGGTCGCTGGCCGCCGCGATCGCCGAGCTGCGCGAGGACGATGTCGCGGTCAAGCTCGAGGCCGCCGCTACCCCACGCGAGCTCCGCCCCGTGGTCGAACGCATCGACGAGCTCCTGCGCCGGCTCGCGGCGGCCTTCGCCCGCGAGCGCGAGCTGACCGCCGAGATGGCGCACGAGCTGCGTACGCCGATCGCCGGCCTGCGCGCGACGATCGAGGTCGCGATGTCGCGCGAGGATCGCCCGCCGGAGAAGTACCGCGCCGCGCTCGCCGATTGCCTCGCGATCACGCGGCAGACGGAACGCCTCGTCGAGTCGCTGCTGTCGCTCGCGCGGCTCGATGCGGGTACCGCGCCGGCCGAGCACGCTCCGGTACACCTCGACGAGCTCGTCCGCGAGAGCCTCGCCGCGATCACCGCGCGCGCCGCGGAGCGCAACGTCGCGATCGTCACCGCGCTACCTGCCGTGACCGCCGTGACCGATCGCGACAGGCTGCAGCTCGTGCTCCACAACCTTCTCGACAACGCAGTCAGCTACGTCGACGACGGCGGCACGATCCGCATCGATCTCGCCCCCGGGACCATCGAGGTCTCGAACACGGGGTGTGCGCTGACGCCCGCCGACGTCGAACACGTGTTCGAGCGGTTCTGGCGTGGGGACGCGGCCCGCAGCGCCGGCATGCACGCCGGGCTGGGTCTCGCGCTGTGCAAGAAGCTCGTGAGATTGCTCGGCGGAGCCATCACCGCGCGGGTAGACGATGGAAGGTTTGTCGCGGTGGTGACCCTGTGATGCGCTTCGCCCTCGGACTCGTCGCCGTGCTCGCGACGACCGCCCGTGCGGAGGACGTCACGCTCGAGCAGGCGCTCGCTGCGGGCACACGTGCGCCGGCGGTGCCGATCGCCGTCGCCGAGACGGCCTCGGCCGAGGCCCGCGTCGCAGCGGCCGGGGCATGGCCCGCGCCCTCGGTGCGCGTCGAGACGAACCGGCTGACCGCGCACCTGGTGGTAGGTGTCGCGGTTCCGCTACCGATCCTCGGCACGATCGGTGCGGCCAGGCGCGAGGCCTCGGCGCACGCGAACCTCGTCCGCGCCGAGGGCGCGGGTGCACAACGCGAGATCCGTCACCGCATCATCCTCGCCTGGCTCGCCCTCGCGAAGGCCGACGCCGATGTCGCCGCGCTGGCGATCGCCGCGAAGCAGGCAGCGGATCTCGAGACCATCGCGAAGGGCCGCCTCGATGCCGGTGCCGGTGCGGACGTCGATGTCATGGCCGCCCACGCCGCGCGGATCCGCGCTGACCTCGCGGTTGCCAGCGCCGCGCACGAACAGGACGCGACCGCCGCCCAGCTCGCAGGGCAGCTCGGCTGGGATCCGCTGCGCTCCCTCCGCTCCGCCGGCCCCCTGCCGGGCGGAACGATCACGCTCGATGCACTGCGCACCACCCTGAGCGCGCACCCGGACCGCGTGATCGAGCTACGCCGGATCGAAGAGAGCGAGGCGATCCTCGCGAGTGCGCGCGTGCTCCGGCGGCCCTCACTCGCGTTCGAAGTCCAGGGCTCGTGGCTCGATCCAACGCAGCCGGGCACCGATGTCCTCCTCGCGCTGTCGCTCGATCTTCCGATCTTCTCCCGCGTCGGCGATCAGGTCCGCGCGGCACAGGCGCAGTCCACCGCCGAGCGCGCCCGCCTCGCGGCCGGCGATGCCCAGCTCGGCGGTGACCTCGTCGCTGCGTTCCGCCGCTGGGAGGCGGCCACCGAGCGGTTGACCGTGCTCGAGCGCGACGTGCTCCCCGTACAGGACAAGGCCACGACGCTCGCATCACAGGCCTATCGGGAAGGTGCGCGCGACCTCGCAAGCGCCCTTCAAGGAGAGCGAGATCGGACGGCTGTTCGCACCGAGATCGCGGAGGCGAAGATCACTGCTGCGACCGCGTGGATCGAGCTCGCGCTCGCCGCCGGAGGAGAGCCCGGTGCGCACTAGTCTGTGTCTGCTGATGTTGGTCGCGTGCAAGGGCGCGCCGAGCGAGCCTGCGGCCGACGAGGAGCTGCCGCCCGCGGCCGTGACGTGTGCTGCGATCGCGCAGACCACGGTGGACGAGGCGGTGGAGGTCGATGGCGTGATCGCCCCCCCGCCCACGCTCGACGCGGTGATCAGCTCGCCGGTGGCGGGCCGCCTCGCCAAGCTCACCGTCGAGGAGGGCGATCACGTGGCCGCGGGTCAGCTCCTCGCAACGATCGAGGACCCCGCGTTGCCGGCCGGTAGCCTCGAGGCCAACGCGCAGGTCACCTCCGCGCGCGCGGCGAACGAAGCCGCCCGGCTCGAGCTCGTGCGCCAGCAACGCCTCGTCGATACCGGCATCGGTGCGCGGCGCGATCTGGACGATGCGCGCGCGAAGGCCGCCGCGGCGACCGCGGATCTCGAGGTGGCGAATGCACGCTCTGGCCTTGCTTCGCGCCAGAACGCGCGGCGTGATCTGCGCGCCCCTTTTGCCGGCATCGCGCTCCACGTGTGGAAGCGCGCCGGCGAGAGCGTCGATGGCACCACCGCGAACCCGGTCGTGGAGATCGCCGACGTCACGGTCCTGGAGGTCCGCGCGCAGGTCTCGCCCGCCGCACTCGTCAAGCTCCAGAATGGGCTCGCCGCCACCGTCAAGGTGATCGGCATTGACGCGCCGGTCGCCGCCACCGTGGCGCGAGTCGCCCCTGCGGTCGATCCCACCACGCTGCTCGGCACCGTTCGCGTTCAGCTCGCGCCCGGCACCACGATCCCCGTCGGCAGCGCCGCCAGTGCGCGGATCGTGACCTCGACGCACGCGGGCCTGATCGTGCCGCCCGGCGCGCTCCGGCGCTCTCAGCTCGGCACCGACGAGGTGGTGACCTGCAAGGATGACGTGGCGAAGGCTGTCGTCGTCACCGTGGGCCAGCGCACCGCCACCGGGGCGGAGATCACGAGCGGGCTCGCTGCCGGCGACAAGGTCGTGATCGACCACGTGCTCGGCCTCGAGGATGGCCAGCACCTGACCCACAAGGAAGCCGGAAAGGCGCCGTGATCGTCCGCTGGCTGCGTTCGAACGCGGCGGTGATCTGGCTCGCCGTCATCGGCCTCTCGATCGCGGGTGCGCGCGCGATCGCCCTGTTGCCCAGCGGCATCTACCCGGAGATGTCCTTCCCGCGCGTGATGGTCGTCGCGCACGTCGGCCAGCTCTCGCCTGATCTCGTCGAGGCGCAGGTAACCCGCCCGCTCGAGGAAGCGCTCACGGTGGTCCCCGGAGTGCGCCACATCCGCGCGAAGACGATCCGCGGTGCCTCCGAGCTCTCGCTGCAGCTCACCGACGACGCCGATCCGCTCGAGGCGCAGTACGCCTGCCGCGCGGCGATCGATCACGTCGATCTGCCGCGTGGAACCACCACCATCGTGGAGCGCGTGCTTCCCACCGCGGTGCCGGTGATCACGTTCGAGCTGTCCGCACCGAAGGGACGCACCGTGGATCCGCGCCGGTTGCGCGACATCGCGGAGCGCATCATCCGACCGGCGTTCGTCCGCGTCCCGGGCGTGGGTGGCATCGAGCTCCAGGGCGGCCGCGTGCGCGAGGTCGAGATCCTGATCGATCCGGTACAGCTCGCGGCGCTGCACATCACGCCGTCGCAGCTCGCGACCAAGCTCGAGCAGGCGGATCAGCGGCTCGCAGCCGGCCACGTGTTCGACCAGCACCAATCATTGCCGATCGTCCTCGACGCGCAGGCACCGGACCTCGAGACGCTCCGCAAGCTACCGATCGCGAACGGCCCCACGGGACCGATCGCCCTCGGCACCGTGGCCCAGGTCGTCGAGGGCGCCGAGGATCCCGACGTGCTCGTGCGCGGACCGACCGGCGAGGCCGTCGCGATCTCGGTGGCGCGCCTCCCCGGCGCGAGCACGCCGGAGGTGGTGGCGGCGATCGAAGCCCAGGTCGCGGCGCTTCATAGCTCGCACGCCCTCCCACCCGACGTGCAACTCACCGCGGTCTACGACCAGGCGCAGCTGGTCGACGAATCGCTGCGCAGCGTGCGCGACGCCATCCTGATCGGCATCGCGCTCTCGCTGATCGTCATCGCGTTCGCGCTGCGCGACCTGCGTGCCGGCCTGATCGCCGCCCTGCCCGTTCCGATCACGTTGCTCGGCACGTTCGGGCTGATGCGGCTGTTCGGCATCACGTTGAATCTGATGTCGCTCGGCGGCCTCGCGATCTCGATCGGCCTTGTCGTCGACGACGCGATCGTGGTGACCGATGGCATCGTCGCGCGGATCGAGGAAGGCCTGCCCCGAGACGAGGCGATCGAGCGCGGCTTCCGCGACATGTTCGCCGCCGTGGTCGGCACCACGTTGACCACGATCGTCGTGTTCGCGCCGCTCGCCACGCTCTCCGGGATGACCGGCAAGTTCCTCGGCGCATTCGCCGTCACGCTCGCGATCGCCGTGGCGCTGTCGATGCTGATGGCGTTCGCGATGATCCCGATCCTCGCGCGCTGGCTCGGCAAGCCCAAGGTGCGCGCCGCCGGGAAAGATCGCACGGGCGCGATGATCACGTGGCTGATCCGCCACCGCTACATGTCGGTGATCGTGGTCGCCGCGCTGCTCGGCGTCGGGTATCTCGCACAGCGCGACCTCGCGACCGGCTTCCTGCCCACCCTCGACGAGGGTGCGTTCGTCATCGATTTCAAGATGCCCCCCG
>JBBRBG010000217.1:0-14960 GCA_038206055.1 Haliangiales bacterium | reverse complement strand
CGCGTCGAACGTCGAGCGTCCCCACGACTTGTGATCGAAGCTGTTCATGCCGCCCGAGCGGTGCTTGACAACTTCGGTGGTGCGCTTGAGAGCGCCGACCTTGCTCACGCCGAACACGACCTTGTTGTCGTAGACGACGCGGAACTTGAAGTTCTTGTACCACTCGTAGCGATTCGCGTTCTTCGTAAATCCGTTCATGGCACCCTCGTGTTCACGTCAGATCCGGAATCTGCTGGAGCTTGATCACGACGAACTCGGCCGGCTTGAGCGGCGCGAACCCGACCTCGATGTTGACGATGCCAAGGTTGCGATCCGCCGCCGTCGTGGTCTCGCCGTCGCACTTCACGAAGAACGCCTTGTCGGGCGTTCCACCCTGGAACGCGCCCTGACGGAACAGGCCCATCATGAACGCACCGACGTTCTGCCGGATCTTCGCCCACAGCGGCTCGTCGTTCGGTTCGAACACCACCCACTTGGTCCCGCGGAACAGCGACTCCTCGATCATCAGCGCGAGCCGGCGGATCGGAATGTACTTCCATTCCGACGCCATCGCGTCGGCGCCGATCGAGGTGCGCGCGCCCCAGGCGACTTGCCCGTAGACGGGGAACACGCGCAGGCAGTCGATGCCGAGCAGGTTGAGCACGCCGTTCTCGCCATCGGAGAGCAGGTAGTCGAGCGCGGCGACTCCGCGGAGGTGCGTGTCGATCCCGGCGGGTGCCTTCCACACGCCGCGCTCGGTATCCGTGCGCGCGTAGATGCCGGCGAGCGTGCCGCTCGATGGCATCGACCGCAGGCGGTACTCGTCGGTCGGGTCGGGAAGCTCGACGCGCGGGAAGTAGACCGCGGTGTTCGCGCTCTTGATCGAGGACGCGTTTGCATCGACCCAGTCCTGGACCTTCTGCGGCGTGTTGACGATCTCGGGGATATCGACGAGCAGGAACGCGCGACGTTTCTCGACATAGGCGACAGCCGAGCTCATCAGCGCGGTGAAGTTGCCGGCGTCGAGATCGACTGCGCCCGGCAGGCACAAAAGGTTGAACAGGTCCGCATCCTCGAGCGCGTACATGCCTGTCTTCGAGACCGAGTCGCCGATCAGGTCGGACGCCGTCAGCGGATCACCATTGCTGCCTGCGATCCCACCTTTCTGCTTGCCCGGGGTCGAGATGTCGCCGAGGCGGTACTCCTGCACGTTGCTCGTCGGTGCCGCGGCCGAAGCGAACCCGATGCGGTCGACGACTGCGGTGGTGCCCCCGGCTGCAATCGTGACGATCCAGTGCGGGTTGTACTTCGGAGTCCGGTTCGCCGCGGTGATCAGCAGGCGGTCGCCGATGACCTTGACGGTCGCTCCCGCGAGCCCCGGCTCCGCGGCGCCTGCCTTGCGGATTGCCGCCTCGACCGCGGCGCGTAGCTTGCGCGGGTCGGCGTCGTCATCCTTGTAGATCAGCGTGCACGTGACGGAGGTGGCGCCGATCGACGCCTTGAACTCGGCGCCGTCGAGGAGCTTGAAGTGAGTGCCCCCATTGAACACGATCGGCCCGCTGAGCGTCCCCGTCGCGGTTGGCATCGCGTTCGCCGTCGTTGCCTTGGCCGTGACCAACTGCGAGGCGGCGTTCACTACACTGACGAAGTAGCGAGAGCTCGTCTCGGCGGTCGAGACACCGAGATACCGCTCGCTTGCACTTGGTGGGCGGCGATCGTCTGCGGATGCGTAGCGCGAGACGTACAGATCGAACAGCGTCGTCGAAATCGCCCCGGTCGTTGGATCGACGACGGGCTCGACGACGAACCGCAGCGCATCACCCCATGTCCCACCGTTCTTCGCGAGTAGCGTGAGCGCGACGGTCGCTCCTGTCGCGGGAGAGGCACCGACGCTCGAAGGACTCGCATTCGGCGCCACGCGAACGATCCAGGCGCTCGGTCCGCCGTTCAGGAAGAACTGCGTGATCTGGTAGCTCGCGGCGCTATCGCGCGTCACCCGACCGAAGTTGCGCTCGAAGTCGGCCATGCCGAAGGTCTGCACCGCGCGCGACGTGTCGCCCTCGGGGAAGAAATCGATGAACGCGCCCACCGACGTGGAGACCGCAGCGATCGGACGCACCGAGCTGGGAATCTCCTGGACGTAGACTCCCGGATACGACACTTGCACGTGGACCATCCTTGCCGGGGAATCACCCTGAGCACCGCGCCGATCGCGTTCCCCACCCGCGACCTCGTGCTTGTCCGAGATCGATTACACGATCGCGATCGATCTTGTCAGCGTGCCGCGATCGTTTCTTCGCGAGATCGGCGCGGGTGCAGCGAATTGCGGCAGGACATCGAGAGCACAGCTGCTCTACCGTGGCGCGCTAACGTCGAGGTGGTGGCGGTGCTCGCGTGAAGCAGGTGCGCATCCTTAGAGCGGCGGCGGCGAAGCCATCAGCCGGTGCATCGCCGAAGTGGGACACGTCGCGCGGGAGTGTCCCGCTGCCGGCCTCGTTCGATATGAAGCGCATTGCGACCCGCCGCGAGGATATCGTCAGGCGCGCGGTCGTTGAACCGGGCGAGTCGTTGCCACCGGCGCTCTACGCCCACTTCGCATCCAGGGTGTGTCATGCCGCTGGACTCGAACACCACAGCACGACGGGTGTGATGAGTCGTGATGCATTGAATGAAGCCGAGGCCGACGAGTTCGAGTTCGATGACGCCGACGCGAAGAGCGTGAACGACTACTTGACGCTACGGCTGAACACTCCAGGCTGGGACTACCAATGAAGGCCGCGGTCGCTCTCGTCGCGTGCGTGCTCGGATGTCAGCCGTCGCCGGTCGCGGCGCCGCCCGTCGCGCCTGGCGCACCGCCGGCCCCCGCGTTGGATGTGGCGTCGCTCGCGCCCGTGTCGGCGGTCCGAACGGGACCCGCTGTCGACTGCTCTGCGTGATTGGACAGGGCGACTCGCTCGAGATCCGCGCGCGGATCATCAGCGAGTCTTGAGGCGTCAGGTCATCGCGGTCCAGGTACGCGTCTCCGCCTCGGGAAACGGCACCTCGAGCTTCGCGTATTCGCTGCGCGCGGCGCGCAGGACGTGCTTCAACGTGATCGGCGAGCTCTCACCCGCCGCTTGAAACGCCGCGCGAATCGCCACACTCTTGATGTTCGCGCCGGTGAGCTGCAGGCGAGCCAGCTTGGCGAGGTCGATCCCGATCGTGGGCGCACCCGCGGGGAACGCCCGGCGCCAGAGCTCCAGACGAAGCGTTGCGTCGGGAAACGGGAACGTCGCCACGAACCGCAGGCGGCGCAGGAACGCATTATCGAGCGCGTCCTTCGCGTTCGTGGTGAGGATCGCGAGTCCGTTGTAGGACTCCATGCGCTGCAACAGGTAGCTGACCTCGAGATTCGCCCAGCGATCCGTGGCGCGTTCCACATCCGCGCGCTTCCCGAACAGCGCGTCGGCCTCGTCGAACAGGATGATCGCCCCACCCTGCTCTGCCGAATCGAAGATCCGGCGCAGCCGCTTCTCGGTCTCGCCGACGTACTTGTCGACGACCTGGCTCAGATCGACGTGATAGAGGTCGAGGTTGGCCTCGCGCGCGATCACCTCCGCCGCCAGCGTCTTGCCTGTGCCGCTCGGCCCCGCGAACAGCGCGGTGATCGCGTGGCCACGGCGTTCGGTTCCGAACCCCCATTTCTCGAGGACCTCGTGGCGGTGGAGAAGGTGCGTGCCTATCTCGTGAAGCGTCTCGGTGACGTTGGCCGGAAGAACCAGGTCATCCCAGCCCGAGGTGGGTACGACTCGCCGCGCGAGGTCATCGAGGCGCGGTCGCGAGCGCTCGAGGCAGGCGGCCCACAGCTGTGCGCCGAACACGTCATCCGCCGCTCCGCGATCACAGGCGAGCACGGCCCCGGCGATATCGGCGTACTCGATCCGGAAGCAGTCGGCGAGCCGCGTCAACATCGCGCCGAGCCGCTCGGCATCCGCGCCGAGCACACCTCGCCAAAGGTCTCGCCGATCCGCCGCCGTGGTCACGGGCAACTCGAGCTGCGCTGCACAGCTGCGCGTGATGCCGATCGGTGAGACAGCGGTGATCACCGCGAGCCCTCGCGTGGTCTCGGCGAACACGCGCGCGGCGCGTGTCGCCTCGAGCGGATCGAGATCATCGACCTCGATCACGGGCACGATGCCCGCGAGCAACGTCTCGCGCTCGCACGCTCGCACGATCGCTTCGAGATCCAGGCCGTGCAGCCCGGACGCTCGCAGCCGCAGCGGCGTGAGACCCGCCGTGATCGTGGCCTGGTGGACGATCGCCGCGCGCGTGCTCGCGTATCCGCCAAACACCTGCACGAGCGTCGCGGCGTGCGCATCGCGGAGCAGGCGGGCCAGGCGGTCGACCAGCTCGAGCTGCGACGGCACGAACGTCGCGACCTCGGCGGCCGCTGCCAGCTGGAGCGGAACCAGCCGCTCGTCGAGCGCGTGGGCGCCGACGAGGAAGTGAAAGATGCGCTCGTCGAGGGCCAGCGGTGCCCCGAGTACGTGGTCGCTCGATGCGAGCAGGACGAGGCGATGCATGCGCAGAGGCGCGCTCGGCGAGACGGCGTCGAGGTGGGCTCCGGGCAACGCAGCCATCGCGCGCGCGAACGTCGGTCGTCCACCGAGCTGCGTCGTGAAGCTCTGCTCGAGTGCCGCGCCCGCGCACATGATGAGCACGTCACGCTCGAACGGCGATAGCCGGAACGCGCGCTCGACGGCAACCAGCGAAGGGATGGCGACGCCATCCGGCATCGGGGTCACGGCGATCTCCACCGAGTCCGCGAGCAGCGCGCCGACGCGATCGATCTCGCGCGACAGGTACGTTCGATTCGCCTCGGTCCAACCCACGCGCGCGCATACGAGCACGCGATACGTGGCGTGTAAAGCGCCGACGCTCAGCGCAGACGCGCGCTGACGACGACCGGATGAACCGCATCATCGCGACGCCACTGGATCACACCGCGGAAGTCGCCCTGGTGGACGTAGAGCTCACCACTGTATCCAGTGCCGGTCGTCGCATCGCGAAGCGATCGCTCGCAGAACGCGAGCCAGTCATCGGCATCCCACCCCTCCGGCGTCGCGACACCCACACGAAACCAGTCCACCGAAACACTCGGCTCCTGCGTGTCATCGCCGAGCCGGCGAGCCCGCGCGGAGCTCCGCGCGTAGGCTCCGAGTGCGAGCTGAAAGCCGAGCAGGAACGGAAGCTGCCAGCGCTCGAGCCAGGTCGTACGCGTGTCCCCGTGTGCGACCTTCAGGAGACCGTATCCCGCTAGCTCGGCCAGAAGGAACCGCCGCTTCGTCGCGCCGGTTGGTCCGCCGAGCGAGGCGAGCCGATCTGCGTCGACGGCGTCCGCCTCGATGGTCCGCATCAGGGATTCCTCGTCGGGGTGAGGCTCGTCGCGAACAGTTTCACGGCGGAACAACCATGGACCTGCGGGTTCCACGGGCTCCGAATCTCGAGGGGCGAAGTCGGACACCTTCACCGTTCCCGCGCGCAGTGCCTGGAACGTGCGAACAACCTCGAGCAACACCAAGCGCGGGGCATAGAGGGGACGGCCACACCGTGTCTGGACACCGTAGAGATCGTCGCCCAGCTCCTCCCCGGTGAGCTCACACCATATCTCCGCGGCTCTCTCGAGATCATCGCCGGGTTCAACGGGCCACGCCTAGACCGTCTGATACTCGATGTCTCGATGATTCTGGAGGACGTCGATGAGGCCTAGAAAGTTGCTGTGAATGACCGCGTCGAGCAGGACCGTCAACGGATGGATCACGCCCTTCTCGGGCAGGGGCTCAGGCCCTGAGGGCGTGGGCCAGAGGCGAAACCTCAGCCCGGCGATCTCGATCACTTCAGGACTCACGCTGCCTCCGGATCAGAGCGCGGTCCAGAGGAAGAGGGATCGCGGCAGGTGCCCACCGGCAACGATAGCAGTGGAACCGACGACCGCCACGGCACATCCAACAGACGTTCCCATCGAGTCCTCGATCCCGATCGACGTGCCGGTCGCCGGATCGAATATCTCGCCAAAACTGCCGGACGACTGCCGGTCGTCACCGACGATCAGCACACGACCATCCGGAACGGCAGCGGCGGCGTGCTCGGAGCGACCGCCGCGAAGCTGACCCGCTGGCGACCACGTCTCGGTACGCGGGTCGAAGCGCTCGACC
This sequence comes from Haliangiales bacterium, assembly GCA_038206055.1. GTDB lineage: Bacteria > Myxococcota_A > Polyangia > Haliangiales > Haliangiaceae > JABFXX01. The sequence continues at coordinate 8,787 of JBBRBG010000217.1, read as the reverse complement.
GTATCGTGCCGCGGCACTTGTTCGTCGAGAGCGCCACCGATCGCGAGCACGCTACCGTCGGGCAGAAGGGTCAGCGCGTGGGACATGCGCGGAACATGCATCGGCGCGACGGTCGTCCACGTCTCGCGGGCGGGAATCGAAGATCTCGGTGTCTGCGAGCCCGTGCGGCGTGCCGTCGCTGCCGCCGGCGATCAGTACGCGGCCATCGGCGAGAGTCACCGCCGCCGGGTGCATACGCCCGATCGCGAGCGGCCCTACCTCGTGCCACCCAGATCCCGTTGCGAACGAGATCAGCAGCGCCGTCGCCGCCCGCGACGACAACGCGACCGCGACCATCGAGCGATGCCACGTGGCCGTAGCGAGGCGTGCGCGGCGGCGCAACCCGTCGCGACTGACCTGTTCTCGGGAGTGGCACTCGGCATTGTCAAACGCGAGCACGAGCACTTCGCCGTCGGAAGCGGCGTCGCCGTGAAGCTGGTGAGGTCGGTCAGCGTGTGGCCGACGTCCTCCCAGCGTCGTGACACCGGGTCGTACGCGTCCATGACACGAAGTGCTGGCCCGGAGCGCGATGCGCAGCCGCCGGAGAGCGGCGCGCCCGTGCCGCCGTAGAGCAGCACGCGGTCATCGACGACCACCGCCGCGTGTCCCATTCGCGACCGCGGAATCGACGAGAACACTCCCCCCATCCGCTCCTCATCGACCGAGCCTCCTCTCAACGCAAACGCGCGCTGACGACGACCGGGTGAACCGCATCATCGCGACACCACTGGACCACGCAACGGAAGTCGCCCTGGTGGATGTACAGCTCACCGCTGTATCCATCGCCGATCGTCGCATCGCGAAACGATCGCTCGCAGAACGCGAGCCAGTCATCGGCATCCCAGCCCTCCGGCGTCGCGACACCCAGCCGAAACCAGTCCACCGAAACACTCGGCTCCTGCGTGTCATCGCCGAGCCGGCGAGCACGTGCGGAACTCCGCGCGTATTCTCCGAGTACGAGCGCAGCGCGCTGAAAGCCGAGGAGGAGCGGAAGTTGCCAGCGCTCGAGGCACGTCGTGCGCGCGTCCCCGTGTGCGACCTCCAGGAGTCCGTAGCTCGAGAGATGGGCCCGCAGGAACCGACGCTTCGCCGCGCCTGTTGCACCACCAAGCGACGCGAGACGGTCGTCCTCGACCGCAGCCGACTCGACGATGCGCATCAGCGACTCTTCGTCGGGGTGCGGCTCGTCGCGAATGGCTTCGCGGCGGAACAGCCACGGACTCGGCGGATCGGAGCTCTCCGCATCGCGCGGCGCGAGATCAGACGGCGTGATCGTGCCGGCGCGCAACGCTACAAAGGCGCCGGCCACTTCGAGTAATACCGCGCGTGGGACGTACAACGGATGGCCCCACCGCGTCTGAACCCCGTAGAGATCATCGCCGAGCGGGTTCCCGGTGAGCTCGCGCCATATATCCGCGGCTCCCTGCAGATCCTCATCAGGTGCCACGGGCCATACATAGACGGACTGATATTCGATCTCCCGGCCACTCTCGATGGCGCCGATGAAGTCCGAGAGGCTTTCGTGCGTGACGCTATCGAACAGCACCGTCAATGGCTGAATCACGCTCTTCTTTTCGACCAGAGGCACCAAGCCATCTGGCGTCGGCCAGAGGCGAAACCTCAGCCCGGCAATCTCGATCACTTCAGCACCCACGATGCCTCCGGATACGCCGTTTCGACCGTCCATGTCCCGGTCGTCGCATCCCATGTGGCAAAGCCGCCGTACTGGACTCCCTCCGGCGTGACGCCGCTCCATTCTCCATTCAACTTTGCCGGCGTTCCAGCGGCGACTCCTCCAAACCCGGTCGGTGGTCCCTTGTCCGCGCCGGTCGCGCCGGCCCAGTTGTCGAACGCGGCCAGCCCCGAGTCCAGCAACGCGTGGGGGTCATCGACCGTCGTCTTGTAGAGTGGATCCGAGCCCTTCATCGCCTTGGCCGCGCCGCCGTTCGTTGCGGCCTCCTGCTCGTATGCCCGATAGGTGTGACCATCGGGGCCGACCTTCGTCTTCACGAGGGTCAATGTTAGCTGGGAGTTGCCGGCGATCGCATTGTGGTCCGCGACGGCATCAGCCAGAGGTTTGTCGACGTGCCCACCCTTGATCCCCATCTTCTCGAAGGGGCCTTTGCTGTACACGTTCTTGAGCTCTGGTTCCTGCAGGTGAAGCACGTCCGCGGAAGACATCGTGCGCTTCGCCGGTGCGGATGCTGCGCCCTGCGCTGCGCGCGCAACCTCGGCATCGGCGCGGATCGTGCGCATCATGTCTGCGTCGGCGAACCCCATCTGGTCGAGCGCAGCAACGCGTTCGCGAACGCCGATCGCGTCGGTTAACGTCGCCGGTGCCCCCGCCTCAGGCGCGAGCCCCATGCTGACCTTCATGTTGGCGACGCGGTCCTGGAGCTCTGTCGTCTTCTCCTTCGCGCCCTTTGAACGGGCGTACGCAAGGTCCTTGAGCGCCCGCGTCAGCTCGCGTGCAGCGGCGCGATCGTGCGCGGTGGCCGGCTTGCCCGAGGGTGCGCCGGGTCGGTACACCTCCGCCTTCATCTGCTCCGCGGCGAAGTCGTTCATGGCGGCATCGGTCGCCGCTGGATCGGCGTGCTGGACGATGTCGATGATCTCATCGAACTCGTGCGCAGCGATCCGGGAAACATCCTTCTTGCCGACCATCTCGTGAATCTTGATCGTCGCTTCCCACGTGCCGCCGTTGCGAACGAGCTCGAGGCGCGCAGGACCTGCCTCACCACCATGCGGTGTAGTCGCGGCGTCGAAGCCGCTCACCATCTCGACCTTGACGACGACGCTCGAGGCCGCATTGCCGCCCACGCCGGCCACCTCTAGCTTGTAGTGTCCGGGCGTTGTCGTGGGCTGGAGATCGGCCTCGCCGGTCTTCGCTCGCTCGCTGACAGCTTCGACGAGCTGTTCCTGCACCTCGCGACTACCGACCTTCAACGCGTTGTGGTGGGCTGGATCGCGAAGCTGGTAGTTTTCCTTGCCCCGGACGGCGCCCGTTCCGCTCGTCGTCGACGGAGGCTCGGCTGCTTGCCCCGCGGATTCGAGCGCTGGCCTTGGTGATCCGACGCTGGGCTGCACCGGCTCGACCGTCGGTTTCGATGCTTCCACCGTCGGCTTCGCCGCCTCCACGGTCGGCTTCGCCGGCTCCACCGTCGGCTTCGCGGTCACCGCTGGCTCGTCGACCGACGGCCGCGGAATCGTCGGCTCCTCGACGACGAGGGCTTCGGACTTCGCCCCCACGGCGTCCTTGAGCGGGCCTGCGTACATCAGCAGGTGGTTCTGGAGCGCGCCGAGCAGTGCCTTCGCGCGAGCGCTCCGCGCCTGCGCATGCGTGAGTATTCCGTCCGCCTCATCCTGGTTGATCTTGTTCAGCTCGTTGGCGACCTGGATATCGCCCCATAGCATGCCTCCGTACCCCACGATCTGATTTCCGACATTGATCCACTTTGCCGCTCCGACGGCCGACTCGATCGCCTCGAGTGACGCCTTGATCGCCGTCGCGTCGGCGGTCTCGACCGCCACCGCGAATCCGTTCTTCGCGCGGATGATGCGCAGGTTGGCGACCTCGCTCGCAGCGGTGCCGACCGCACCGAGGATCGCGATCAGATCAGATACCAGTGCGGCATCGAACTCGAGATTGCCGTCCTTCCATCGGTCGTAGATGTGCTTCGCCGCCATCGCGGCCGTCAGGGACATCGCAGCCTCGCCGACGCCGGGAATGAACATGCTCAACGCGACAAGGACGATCACGAGATCGTTGATCCGCTCCTTGGCAAGCGCATCGCCGACCTTGACGTTGCGATGACTGATCTGCTGACCACCAATGTCGGGGACCGAGCTCGGGATCTTCATGATCACGATGCCGCGCCCATAGTCGTTCTTGCCGCAGAAGGCCGCGAACGCGTTCTCGATCGCGGTCTCGGTGTCGGCGCCGTTGCCGACGTACGCGTGGCCGAGGTTGTCGCCCTTGGCGGTGACGTCGAAGATCTCCCACTTCTTGGTGTCGCCGCTGGAGACGTCGATCAGCTGCAGCAGCAGCGGGTAGGTCGCGCCGGTCACCTCGCTCGCGATCGATGCCTCGGGGCGCAGCGCGTGGCCAACGACCCCGCTCTCGTTACTCTTGGCGAATTTGAGCTGCTTCTTCAGACCGGCGAGCTCGTCTTGTCGTCGTTCCTTCGTGCGACCGACCGCTGCATCCACCTCCAGCTTCTTCTGCTTGATGGCGAGCTCGAGCGCCTCCACGGCGGAGCCATGCGTGGCCGTCGTGAGCTGTGCAATCTGTTCATCGAGGCGAGCGATCACCGCGGGATCTGTCGCCATCGCCTTGCGAAGCTTCAGGTCGTCGATGGCGGCGTCGCCCTTTGCAAGCGTGTCCTCCGCCATGTACTTCGTGTCCCGGACCTCGACGAAGGTGACCGCGACACTCGGTGCATACCGACGCCCGCGATGCTCCTGCGGGTAGGCGATGCAGCGGACCACGAAATACCCGGGCGTGTTCCATTCCAGCGTGATCTCGTCGTCGGGTTTCGTCGCCTTGTGCCAGATCGAGTCGATGACGTGGCCGAGCGAGCTGACGGTGGTCGAGACCGGCGACATCGCGATATTGAAGACCTCGGTCGTGACCTCGCCGACGCGCTGTCGGGTCGAGTTGCCCTTCGTCCCGCCCTTCGCGATCGTGCTCGCGGAGTTGCTGACATCCTCCTTGATGTCGCGCACGCGCTGCTTCGCATCGTGCGTGACGTACTGGTCGGTCACCGTGGCGACCGAGCTCTTGGGTGCCTGTCGAAGCTCGTCGTCGTCTGCCTTGGGTACGTTGCCGCTGTTGACGAGCCCGGTGATGTCGTACCGCTCCCAGTGATACTTGACCGTGGTGCTCGCGTTCCAGACGGCGCCGATCAGTTGCTTCTCGCCATACATCCAGTCGAGGTACATGTTGAGCTCGCTCGATCCGGTCATTGGGACGAGCGTGGCGGACTGTTCGATCCGCGCCGGGAAGGCAGGATAGTTGGCCTCCTCCTCCCCCTCCTCGCCTTCGTACTCGTCGCCGGACTCCGGCGCCTTGATGACGGTGCTCGTGGCCTTCTTCTTCTGCTTCTTCTTCTTCTTCTTCGACGTCGGGACCGGCTTGTTCTCGGTACCCGGAACCGCCGAGGGATCCAGGACGGTGTTGGTGTCGTCCTTCGCTTTCGACGAGCTGCTCGCCGTTTGGAACCGCGGCACGATGATCACCGTGACGATCGGATTGCCGGCGAGGCGGGTGTATTCCGCCGCGGTCATCGACGACCACTCCCAGACGTGCGGCTTGTACTTCGCTTCCCACCCCACCTGGTCTGTTGCCGGCTCGCCGCCTCGCGTGCCGAGCTTGTAGCTTTGACCATCAACGTGGACGAGGACACCATCGGCCGGTGGTGACGCCTTGCGCGCGTACGACTCGAGCAGCTTCCCGTCGGACGAGTACAAATAGACACCGTTAGTCACGACGAACAGGACGAACCGCCGCCCCTTCAACCAGTCGCTTTGCACGAGCGCCTTGATCAACTCGACCCCGAGAATCGCGAGGTTGTCGGCGGAGTCGGGGGGGAACATCAGCGGCTCGAGATCCGACGGTGGTGGTGTCGCTCGCTTGGTGGGCTTCTTCCTGCGGCGTCGGATGATGCCGCCGGACGGCAGCCGCCCTAGGCCTCTCGCTGACCGGCCTGCGAGCACGTCGGCCGCGGCACGGTCTGCCTCGAGCTCCGCGAGATCATCGTGGGCACCGAGCCGGAGCGGCGGTAGCGCGATGCTGCCGCGATGCTGAACGACGTGCGCGAGCTCGTGCGCGAGGAGCTCCATCGTCGGAGCGCCGACAACGTGGTGCCCGACGGTATACGCATCCGCATCGAGCGCGCGCGCCGCCTCGAGGGCCGGATGATCGTCGTGAACACGAACGTGGCCCAGAGGCGCGCCAAACCGATCTTCGAACAATCGACGCTGCAGGGGTGCCAGCCCGCGCGCCGGCGACGCGAGCCCGCGCGCCGCGATCTGAAGCGGGTCCTCGGGTGGCGGCCGATCCGGCCGATGGGTCGGAACGCCACGCAACGATGTCCCGATCGCGGGCGGAGGAGGCGGCGCCGAGGGGGCGACGGCCCTCGGGAGGCCGGCCCACGCGCTCGCGCGTTTCTCGGCAGGGGCCGGCGCGGGAGTCTCCACGACGGTGGGGCGCGCCACCGTCGCCTCCTGCCCCGGCCCCTGATTCGCGCGCTCCACGACGCGATCACCTTCCAAGATCTACGTGCCGGAGTAAATCCTCGCACGCGTGATCCGCCTACGGCTCGCTCTCGCGGTGGGCCGAGGGACTACATGGCCACATACTGCGGCCACGTGCTGGTGCTCTTCTAACGCCGCGCCTCACAGCTCGAGCAGGTGGAGCGTACCGTCGGGTGCCTTTGCGAGCAGGCGATCTCCCGTCGCAGTGACGCTCAGCCACTGCAACTCGAGGCGCTCGCACGAACTGTCGATCCGGGAGATCACGTCGATCGCGTGGTTCGAAGCCACCACGATGTGCCGTTCTGACGCCGCGATCCACGCATCACGTGCGGCGGCGGTCGTCGCTGCAATCCGCTGTCGCCGCTCACCTCGAAGCGTCGCGATATAGAAGCCGGTGAACGCCCACTCGCGGGGTACGATCGCGCGGCCATCGTCCTCGTCGAGCGGCTCCTCGTCGTCACCGTCCCGATACACAATCACCTCGGCTGCTCCCGCGGGTCCGCACGCGAGGAGGTGCGCCGAATCAGCGAGTCCTTCGGTGAAACGCATGCGGCGCCCCATCCCAGCCCCGTCGACCGGTAGCTCGTTCATCGCGAACACGATGACCGTATCCCGCGACTCCCCGAACTCGGCGCCGAAGACCGCGAGCGCGGTGCCACCTGCGACTGGGTGAATGGACGCAGCGGCGAAACCACCGAGTGCTTGCGAGGTGACAAGCGAACCGTCGGGCCGATGCAGCACGACCTCGTGCTTGTAGAGAACCGCGACGAGCGGCTCGGCCTCACGAACGACGAACGTCGCGTCGAGGCAGTCAACTCCGCCAGTGTCCGTAAGCTCGACGGGCGCCGCGCTTCCACTCCACACGAGCACGGTGCGCGGGTGCTCGCGAACGACGAGCGCATGGTCTCCGCTCGGAGACAGCGCGACCGCACGCACCTTGCCTTGCATCGGCAAGGCCGTCCCATCGAGCCACGCGGCCCCGACTGAATCGGCAACGAGCAACCGCCCGCCGGACCACGTGGCCCGCGCGGGAATGATCACGGACTGCACGCGTTCGCGGATCAGCACTTCAGCTCGCGGGGCTTCATTTCCGTTGTCTTGAGCGACTCCGAACGTTCGGTCAGGTCTGTCATCTGCTCCTTGTTCAGATGCAGGTCTTCACGCTTCTGCAGCTCGTCGTACGAAATGCCTTCGGGGATGTCAACGGCTCCTTCTGGCCGCAGGCTGTAGTGCTGGATCTCGGCCTTCACGAGCTCCGCGGTGGTTATTTCACCCGGCGTCGACGGGTTCGCGACCACGTTGGCCGGCGACTTGTTGAGCTTCAGCTTTGCAGCCTTCGGATCGTCGGCTTTGAACCAGAGGTGCGGATCAGCTTTCGAACGGCCGTTCTTGACACGAATCTCGAACATCCTGTCGACGTCGGCGCGAGATTTCGTCCGCCACACGGACTTACCATCGGTATCCGTTACTCGAACGTCTATGGTCTTCCCGAACACCCAGAACAGTGGTTCGTCGAAGGGTGGCAGATCCGCGTTGTGAACGAGCACGGCGACGCTTCCGATGACGACGAAGTACGTCGCGACATCCGCGATGGTCACGTTGAAGGTGTCGACCTCAGTGGCTTCATTCAGCTCTTCGAGCTCGGTCTCGACCGGCAGTCCAGCGGGGCCCACCAACATGTCGTCGCGCTGCAGGTCACCGGCACTCACCCAGCCACGCGTTGTCGTCCAGAAACGATGTCGTCGCGTCGCGCTTGCGGTTCCGACGCGGACGAGACGATGCGTGCGCGAGGCGTGGGTCGCGGTCACTCGATGCGGCTCTGGTTGTTCGCGAGCGCCTGGAAGCTGCGCCAGAACGAGATCCCCGATGGCAATGGCCTCGATGGCTCGCGGCCCGTCGGGCGTGAGCACCTGCGTTCCTGCGACGAAGCACGGAAACTTCGCCTCCTCGGCCGCGCCCTTCTACTTCTTCTCCGGCTTCTTCTCCGGCTTCTTCTCCGGCTTCTTCTCCGGCTTCTTCTCCGGCTTCTTCTCCTGCGTCTCCTGCTTCTCCTGCTTCTCCTGCTTCTCCTGCTTCTCCTGCTTCTCCTGCTTCTCCTGCTTCTCCTGCTTCTCCTGCTTCGCTTTCTCGTCCTCTTCTCGCTTGCGCTTCGCGTCTGCCTCGCGCTTTGCCTGTGCCGCCGCGTCTGCCTCGCGCTTTGCCGCCGCGTCTGCCTCGCGCTTTGCCTTTGCCGCGGCGGCCGCTTCTTGCTCGACCTTGCGCGCCGCCGCCGCCCGGGCCGCCGCACGCTTGTCCGCAAGCCCCTCTCTCGCCTTGGCAGCATCTCCCTTCGCGTTCTTGAGTGCGTCGCGCGCTTCGGGCGAACGGCCTTCTTCTTCCTATCTTCGCGAGGTTGCCGAGCGCCGGAGTGCGGAATTCGGACCATCCCGATCGCCGAAACCGGTGGATGGCGATCGCCGAAACCGGACGATGGCGATCACCGAAACCGGGCAT
>JBBRBG010000216.1:0-15057 GCA_038206055.1 Haliangiales bacterium | reverse complement strand
GTCGCGCCCGCGCCCGGCGGGATCGCCACGCAGATCACCGTCGCCGACGACGGCCCCGGCGTTCCCGCGAAGGACCGCGCGCGGGTGTTCGATCCGTTCTTCACCACCAAGGCGGCGGGCGTGGGCACCGGGCTCGGCCTCGCCGTGTTCAAGCACCTGATAGCGACCCCCCGCGGATCGATCGAGTTCGGCGAGGGGCCCAACGGCAAGGGGGCGGAATTCAAGCTCGTGATCCCCAATGCCTGACGGGTGGAACGGCGCGCCTCCTCGCGTCATCCTAGGATCATGGCGTCGACGCCCTCGTTCGAGACCCTGCTGCTCGTCCTGCTCGGTGCGACGCTGCTCGTGGGTCTGGTCATCTCGGACGTGCTGGAGGAGCAGCTGCTCGGCCGCACGCGTCGCGATCGCCAGCGCGCGGTGAAGCAGCGCGAACGCGGCCAGCGCGTGCGCCGCGTCGCCCCCGACCGCGCAGTCACGACCCTGCCGCGGGCTCGGGTTTACCGGAGATCGTGATATGCACGGCGCGTGAGCTCGATCCTGATCGTCGACGACGAGCGCGGCATCCGCGCGCTGTGCAGCGACGTGCTCGGTCGAGCGGGTTACGAGGTGGAGGCGGTGGACTCGGCAGCCGGTGCGGTTGCCGCGGTCACCCGGCGCCGGTTCGATCTGATCCTGTGCGACATCAACCTGCCGGATCAGGATGGCGTGTCGCTGCTCCCCCGGTTGCTCGCGCCGCGCGGTGACGAGTCCCCGCCGCCCGCGGTGCTGCTCATCACCGCGTACCCGTCGATCGACACCGCGGTGCGCGGCATGAAGCTCGGCGCGCGCGACTACATCGGCAAGCCGTTCTCCCCCGACGAGCTCCGTCTCGTGGTGCGGCGCGCCCTCGACGAGGACGAGCTACGCCGCGCCCACGGCGAGCTGACCAAGCGCCTCGCGTATGGCTCGATGATCGGCAACTCGCCGGCGATGCAGCAGCTTCGTCAGACCATCGACAAGGTCGCACCATCGGATGCAACCGTGCTGATCACCGGCGAGAGCGGCACCGGCAAGGAGCTGGTGGCGCGAGCGCTGCACTTCGCTGGCCGCCGCGCGAGCCGCGCGTTCATGCCCGTCAACTGCGGCGCGCTGGTCGGCACGCTGCTGGACAGCGAGCTGTTCGGCCACGTACGCGGCGCGTTCACCGGCGCCGATACCGCGAAGCGCGGCCTGTTCCTCGCGGCCGATGGTGGAACGCTGTTTCTCGACGAGATCGGCGAGCTACCCCTCGAGCTGCAGCCGAAGCTGCTTCGCGCACTGCAGGACGGCGAGGTCAAGGCCGTCGGTGGGACGAGCTCGATCCGGGTCGATGCGCGCGTCGTGGCCGCCACGAACCGCGCTCTCGACGAGGCGTGCAAGAGCGGCACGTTCCGCGAGGATCTCTACTACCGGCTCGCGGTGATCACGCTCGAGGTGCCGCCGCTGCGCGATCGCCCGGGCGATATCCCGCTGCTCGCGCGCCACTTCGCGGATGAAGCCGCGGTGCGCGCCGAGAAGGGCCGGCCCGCGCTGACCGATGCGGCGATCGCGCACCTCACGGCCCACACCTGGCCGGGCAACGTCCGCGAGCTCGAGAACACGATCGAGCGGGCGGTGATTCTCGCGTCGGGAGATGTACTCGATGTCGCAGATGTCGCCGGTCCTCGCCCCGCCGTCGCCGCTGCTGGCCTGACCACCTTCACGGGGGATCACGTGCCGACGCTCGACGAGCTGGAGCGCACGCACATCCTCAAAGTGCTGGAATTGTGCGAGGGCCAGAAGACGCGAGCCGCCACGATGCTGGGGATCAACCGCACCACGCTGTGGAAGAAGCTCCGCCAGTACGGCATCGAAGGCAACTGAGCAGGTGCGCAGCGCCTGTAGCGTGATGCTGCAGGGCGATGTAGACGGACCTGTCGCCGAGAACCCACATCGTAGATTCGCGTACTGCGCGTTACTGTGATCGGGATGCTCAAGCCCGTGGTTGCCGTCCTCCTCCTCGCGTCTGCATGTTCGATCGAGGGAACACCCGACGAGAACACCGCGCAAGCAGAGCAAGCGGTGAAGCAAAAGACCGTCACCGAGATCCGCGTCAACGGGCGGAGCGTGTTCGCGGCGCTGCTCGATGCGCAAGGCACCAACGGCTTCCTCGCAGCGACCGAGGATCAGATCGCACACACGTTCGGTCTCGACTTCTCGTGGGCCACGCCCGACGCGACGAACCCGGACTTGGCGATCCTCTATCAAGGCGCCGGCGAGATTCCGGCCGGAGCGTTCACCTACTCGAACACCACGGCGCAGCTGAACCTGTCCACGCCGGCTTCGTATCCGGTGACCCGGTGCGAGATCAATCTCAACGACGGCACGTTCACCTGCGCACCGTCGGGACCGCTGTCCTTCGCGATGACCTGGGCGGTGAACGGATTCGGCCAGGTCGAGGAGAAGATCAAGCGCAAGGAGATCATGGGTCCGGTCACCACGAAGGTGACCGCCGAGTTCACGATGCGCACCGCGAACGTGAACGGCACCTGGGGTGGTCGATCGTCGCCAAACCTGAACGGCGACCTGACCGATTCCAACAGCAAGACGTACATCCGGGAGATCACCGTCGCGGCTAACTGAGCAGCGTACCCCAGCCCTACCTGTTCGCCCCTCCACCCTGGCCGACTCGTCATCCATATGAAAACACCCCTCGCGATCTGCATCGCAACACTCCTCGCCGGCTGTCTCGACGACGGAACCGAGCTTTCGGAGTCGCAGGATGCGCTGACCGCCGGCAACCGACTCGCTGCGAACCGGCTCGCCGCGAATCGCCTCGCCGCGAATCGCCTCGCCGCGAATCGCCTCGCTGCGAACAGCCTCGAGGCCCAGGGCGTGATGTCGACCGACGGTGGACGCGAGCTGATGTCCTACATCGTCGGCTGCGCGATGCCCACCGGGCAGAGCCTCACGCTCCAGGACCCCAACGGTGTCACCTACACGTATCCGGGGTGGATCGGCCTCGCCCCGGCGTGGGCCACGCGCGCGCCGACCGTCGCGGAGCGGCGCTGGGTCACCGCGTGCCTGCTGGCACGTACGAACGTCAACGGCGTGCCCGTGAACATCTCGATGCGCAGCGACGCCAATCCGATTCTGGTCACGTCGGCGACGGAGCGCGCGACCTACACCCAAGTCGAGGGCGCGTTCTTCGGCGATCTGTTCGCCGCGAACCCCGTCACCTACGCATGCTCGAACCGCGGTTGGGCACCGATCGCAGGGACGTTCCGCGCGTGCGCACTCTCGTCCAACGGGTCCTCGACGGACTGCGGGTTCATCTACACCGGCGCGTGCACGACCGCGTGCACCGTCAAGACGGCTCCGTTTGGCACCTGCAAGGGTGCGGGCACGAGCTACGCCGAGGCCATCACGATCAACCTGACGCCGAGCCAGCAGGCCGGATCACCGCAGTAGTCCAGGCTAGCCCGTGAGCGCGGCGAGCGCCGCCGCGAAGTCGGCCGGCAACGGCGACTCGAACGCCATCCGCTCCCCCGTCGCAGGGTGATCGAAGGCGAGGAGCGCGGCGTGGAGGGCCTGCCGCCCGAGCGCCGCCGCCGCCGCTGCGAGCCGCTCGTCGCGCTGCCGCACGCCGTACATCTGATCGCCGAGCAGCGGCCAGCCGTGATCGGACGCGTGCACACGGATCTGGTGCGTGCGGCCGGTCTCGAGGCGTAGCCGCACGAGCGCCGAGGCGTGCATGCGCAGGACGATCTCGTAGTGCGTGACCGCGGACTTGCCGGTCGTGACCTTCGACGAGAACTTTCGCCGGGTCACCGGGTGACGGTTGTACTGCGTGCGCAGCGTGCCGCGCGCGAGCGGCGGTGGCGGCGCCGCGATCGCCAGGTACGCGCGCTCGATGCCGCCCGGCTCGCCACGGCTCTTCGCCGCGAACTGCGCGGTCAGGGAGAGATGCGCCCGATCGTTCTTCGTCGCGATCATCACGCCGGTGGTATCGCGATCGAGGCGGTGCACGATGCCGGGGCGCTGCACGCCGCCGATGCCCGAGAGGTCCTTGCAGTGGAACACGAGCGCGTTGACCAGCGTTCCGCTCGAGTGACCGGCGGCCGGATGGACGACCATGCCCTTCGGCTTGTCGATCACGATCACGTCGGCGTCCTCGTGAAGGATGACGAGCGGGATGTCCTCGCCGATGATCTCGAGCGACACGGGCGGCGGCACGTGCACCGTGACCTCGTCCGCGTACTTGAGCTTCGCGGCGGCCTTGATGGCCACACTGCCCGCGAGCGTGACGTGGCCGTCCTCGATCAAGCGCTGCACCGACGCGCGCGTCAGTGGCGCGAGCCGCGCGGTGATCACCGCGTCGAGCCGGCTACCGGCATCGGCGATGTCCACCGTGAACCGATGCTCCTCCCCTGCCCCTTCCGTCTCGATCTCGTCGTCGAGCGGGTCGACGACGTCAGGCCCGGTCACCAGATCTTCGACTTGACGTGCCCCTTCGACTTCACGAGCACGTCGACGATCGCGCGCTCGTAGATGTGCTGGCCGAAGATGTCCTCGGTGACGCGGCTCTTGAACAGCTCGCGCCCCTCGTTGATCTCGTCGGCCATCACGTCGAACAGGTTGTCATGACCGATGCCCTCGAGAATCTTCGGCTCGTGATAGAGGGTCAGGTCCGACGCGATCGCGCGAGCCAGCTGCCGCGCGCGCTTGGGATTGTCGATCAGGGTGGCCATTCGTCGATCGTAGGAGGCTGCGAGCTATCGGGTCAAGGCTTGGAGGGGCGATCGCGCGTCTCGTCGTCGTCATCGGGCGAGGGGCGGACCGCGCGATACCGGCGCAAATACGTCTGTTTGACCCGTTCCGGGTCGAGCCCGAGGGCCCGGGCGTACTCCGCCAGGAAGCCCCGCACGTACACCGCGGCCGGGAGCTTGGCGAACACCTCGCCCTCGAGGGCGTTGAGGTAGGCCATGCCGATCTTCGAGCGCTCCGCGATCTCGCGCAGCTCGACCCCGACGGCCTCACGGATCTGGCGGAGCAGCGGGCCGGAGAACTCGGTCTGCGGCGACACTTCGGGCATCGGCGGCCGGATCACGACGGTGGCGGGATCGTCGACCTTCGTCGCAGGGCGCGGCGAATCGGCGCTCAACGATGCCGGGTGCGACACCGGCATGGGGACCCCGTCGGGGAACAGCTCGAGGTCGTACTCCTTGCGCTTCGCCGCATCCATCAGGCTCGTGTAGGCGAGGTCGAGCCGGCGGTGCACCGCCTCGAGGCTCGCCGGGTCGTAGAGCCCGCTGATCGCGATCGACTCGGCGCCGTAGACATCGCGGATCCGGCGGTTCGCGCGGCGAATGTCCTCGAAGCTCGCCGTCGGCGGCACCTCGAGAAGGTCGTAGTGCGAGTCGGAGGGCAACACGTCGCCTTCAGTCGTCGCCGGGCGCACCGCGAGCAGGCCGCGCGCCACACGCTCGAAGCACTTCGCGATCCGCGTCTCGGGATGTTCGATGAGCAACGGGCGGCGGCGGCGCGTCGAAGCCCACCCGGCCTCGTCGTACTCGAGGTGACCGAGGTAGCGGATCGGCACGCCGAGCCGACGGCGCGCCACGGACGCGACCGCGCGGCCGAGCTCCATGTCGGACTTGCTGCGCGCCGAGTTGACGACGAGGTGCGGCGCGAACGACAGGATCGCGTGGCGCAGCTCCTCGATCTCGGTGACACCATCCTCGACGGCGTCGAGCCAGATCTCGAGGGGGCTCGGAGACCCGCCCTCGAGATCGCTCACGGCTTCCTCGCCGGTGCGGCTGCGCACCAGGTGCGCGAGGCCGCGGCGCTCGAGCAACTTCAGAAACGCCGCCTTCACGAACCGGTGCATCAGCTCGATCGACGTGGGATCGGGCACCGCGACGAGCATCGAGATATCCGCCTCGAGGAACAGCTCGAGCATCGGCGACGCGAGCCCCGGCCCGAGATCGACGACGACCCAGTCCGCGGGCAGTGTGCGGAGCTGCTCGCAGATCATCCGCACGAATGCGGGTCCCGGCTCTGCGATCCACGGCGGGTCATACACGCCCGCGATCAGCTTGACGCCCGGCACGTGGGTGGGAACGCAGATGTCGGCGAGCGCGGGTCCATTCGCGGCGAGAGCCTCCGACAGCGACCGCGCGGGCCGCGGCACGCCGGCGAAGATGTGCAGGTTCGGTGCGCCAAACGAGCCATCGACGAGGATGACGCGTTTGCCGAGCGTCGCGAGAAAGATCCCGACGTTGGCGGCGACGAGGCTCTTGCCCACGCCGCCCTTGCCGCCGCCGATGGCGACGACTCGAGGCTGAGTCGCGCCCGCGGTCATGCGCGCACATAACCGCGATCCGCCTCGTGCGGTCAAGCCTGTGTTGGGGCCATCACCCGACCGCGTCCGTCGAGCGTGACGCGCCAGCACCCCGTCACCGCTGCACGAATGCAGAAGCGCATGCGGCCCGCTCGGTCGCTTCGTCCGCACTGTCCGGCAATGGGGTCCGACCCCATTTTCGGACACTGTCCGGCAATGGGGTCCGACCCCATTTTCGGACACGGATCACGCCAGCGAGCGCACGGCCGCCGCAACGTCGGCGTGCTCGGCGGGCGCGATCGTCCGCACGTCGAGCCACACCATGCCGTCCTCGATCCGCCCGACGATCGCGTGCGCGCGCAGCGCCGCATCGACCGCGTCGGCCGAGCGGCCGCCGATCGTGACCGCCCACGATGCGAGCTCCGCGGTCGGCATCGCGCCGCCGCCGACGGTCGCCTTGCTGGGTGCGACCGCGATGGTCAGGCCAACTACGGGACCGATCGCCGCCACCAGCGCATCCGCAACCGGGCGCAGCGAGTCCGCCGAGGCACCGAGCATGCGCGCCGTTGGAATCGCCTCGAGCGAGCCGGCCTTGTACAGCGCGAGCGTGGCGGCGAGGCCGGCCAGGGTCAGCTTGTCGGGACGGAGCGCGCGCATCAGCGGGTGGGCGCGCACGCGGTCGATCGCTGCCTTCGTACCGACCGCGATGCCAGCCTGCGGGCCGCCGAGGAGCTTGTCGCCGGAGAACGTCACGAGGTCAGCGCCGGTCGCGACGGTCTCGGCGACGCTCGGCTCGTCGGGCAGTCCCCACGCACGCTGCGTGGCGCGATCGATCAGCGCGCCGGAGCCGAGGTCGATCATCGTCCCCACCCCGCGCTCCCTGCCGAGCGCGACCAGGGCCTCCGGTGCGACCTCGCTGGTGAATCCGACGATCGCGAAGTTCGAGCGATGCACCTTTAGCAAGAGGCCGGTCGCCGGCGTGATCGCGTTCGCGTAGTCGGCGGCGCGGGTCTTGTTCGTGGTGCCGACCTCGACCATCACGCCACGCGATAGCTTGAGGATCTCCGGCAGTCGGAACGAGCCGCCGATCTCGATCAGCTCACCGCGCGAGACGATGATCTCGCGATCGGTGGCGAGCGCCGCGAGACCGAGCACGGTCGCAGCGGCGTTGTTGTTGACGACGATCGCGTCCTCGGCGCCGGTCAGCTCGCGCAGCAGGCCGCGCAGGTGGTCGTGGCGCGAGCCGCGCTGACCTTCGACGAGGTCGTACTCGAGGTTGGAGTACCCGCGCGCCACCTCGTCGATCGCCGCGCGCGCCGCAGCGGCCAGAGGCGCGCGGCCGAGGTTCGTATGGAGGACCACGCCGGTCGCGTTGATGACGGCGCGCAGCGCGGGGCGTGCGAGCTGCGCGGCCGTGTCGGCCACCGCGGACGCTTCGATCGTCGCGGTGCTCGCAGCGCCGGCGAGGATCTCCGCTCGCCGCGCCGCGATCGCACGCCGTGCCGCTTCGACGATCGCCCAGCGCGGCGCAGCGGTGTGGGCGCCCGCGGCGTCGGCAAGGACGTGGACGGCAGGCAGCGTGGCGAGTAGCTCGCGATGCACACCGCAGGCTACCGCGGGATCGCCGGAGATGGCCACGGCGCGCGCGGGTTCCCCGGGTACACTGAGGCGGTGGACGTCCAGGCCGTCTCCGCCCTGCTCGCCGCGCTGCTGATCCTCGCGATCGGCACGTCGGTGTTGCTGCGGTCGCGGAAGGACCGGATGTACACGTCGTTCGCCGCGTTCACGTTCACCGTGTCCGCGTGGCACCTGTGCACCTTCATCGACGCCGCGACCGAGAGCCCGGTGATGCGCTGGCTGTCGCTGTGGGCGGCCGCGACCATCCCACCGACCGCGATCCGGTTCTTCCGCGCGTTCCTGGCGCAGCCCTCGATCGGCGGACCGAAGCGCGGCCCGCGCGTGACCCTCGCCTGGACGCTGCTCGCATATGCCGTGCTCGTGTACTCGGCGGTCGCTCCGCCGATCCACGAGTCGACGTACTTCCTCGTCCCGTTCGGCGTCTACGTGTTCGGCGGCCTGTACCGGTGCGTCTGGGACATGTGGATGATGTACCGCGCGACCACGAAGCGCGTGGAGCGCACGCGCGTCGGCTACCTCGCGCTCGGCGGGTTCGTGGCGACCACGCTGACCTTGACCGACGTGCTGCCGCGGTTCGGCGTGGCGTGGCCCGCCGTCGGCAACGTGCTCGGCATTCTCTATCTCTACTTCCTCAGCCAGACGATGTTCCGCAAGCGGCTGATCGACGTCAACGAGCTGCTCGGCAAGATGGCCGTGCTCGGCACGCTCGTCGTGCTGCTGTGGGCGGTCTACGGCTTCCTCCTCTACTGGATCGGCGGCGGCCAGAAGGGCCTGTATCTGCTCAACGCGCTCGTCGCGTCGTTCGTGATCCTGATCCTGTTCGAGCCGGTGCGAAACTGGCTCGAGAACGGTATCAACCGGTGGCTGCTACGCCAGCGCACCGAGCTGCGCGGCAAGATCGATACGGTCCGGCGCGAGCTCCCGGGCGTCGTCGATGTCCCCGACATGGTGCAGCGGATCACCACGGCCCTCGAGGAGTCGCGGCGCGTGACGAACGCGGCGGTGTACCTGCTCGACTCCGACGGCGCCGGGTTCGATCGCGTCGGTGCGATCGGCGAGACCGGCCCAGAGCGCCTCGATGCGAATGCCGAGCGCGCCCTGCTCGACCGTGTGCGTGGCGGCTATCTCGATCGCGACATGCTGGCCCGCGAGATCGACGAGCTGCGCGATGAAGCCGACGACGCGAAGCGCACCTCGCTGCTCGCGCTCCGCACCCGGCTCGACGAGCTCTCGTCCGACGTCATCTTCCCGCTGCTCGGCTCCGCCGAGACGGAGCAGGGGCCGTGGCTGCTCGGGCTGTTCTGCCTGCGTGACGATCGCACCGAGAGCGCGTTCGACGCCGACGATATCGACTCGTTCCGCCAGCTCGCGGTCGGCGCCGCACGCGTGATCGAATCGAGCCAGGCCTACGAGCGCGTCAAGGAGCGCGATCGTCTCGCGGCGCTCGGCGAGATGGCGGCAGGTCTCGCGCACGAGATCCGCAACCCGCTCGGCGCGATCAAGGGCGCAGCGCAGCTCCTGATCACGAGCGATGGCAAGCCCGCCGGGTCCGCGTCCGACACCCGCGAGTTCCTCGACATCATCGTCGAGGAGGCGAACCGCTTGAACAACGTCGTCACGCGGTTCCTCGACTACGCGCGCGCGGAGCGGCCCGGCCGCGAGGGCGCCGACAAGGTCGACCTCAACCAGGTCGTCCGCAAGACCGAGCAGCTACTGCGCCAGGAGAACTTGAAGAACGTCGAGCTCCGCGTGCGACTCGATGAACAGCTTCCGCAGATCGCCGGCGATCCCGAGTCGCTGATGCAGGTGTTCCTCAACCTCGGGCAGAACGCGCTGCAGGCGATGCCCGAGGGCGGCACGCTCGAGATCCTGTCGACGCGGCGGCGGCGCTCGCGCCTCGGGTACGGTCAGTTCGCCGAGGTCCGGTTCCGCGACACCGGCGTCGGCATCCCGCGCGACCGGCTCAAGAAGCTGTTCATCCCGTTCTACACGACCAAGCAGAAGGGCACCGGCCTCGGCCTGGCGATCAGCCACCGCATCATCAACGAGCACGGCGGCACCATCGAAGTACGCTCGACGATCGGTCAGGGGTCCACGTTCTCTGTGTTCCTGCCGGCCGCCGAGCCGGTGCCGGCGAACAAGGTCGAGGACATCACCGAGACCGGGCGGCTATCGTCGCTTGGCACGCTCGCACGCGACGATGCCACGCCGACGCCTGCACCGATCGGCGGCGCTGTCACCACCACGGGTGGTGCAAGTCCCGTGGAGATGACGTTCGAGCCGACCGGCGAAGCTGATGCTGCTGTCATCGCCGAGGCGCGCAAGCCCGCGTAGATTGGAGTAGATTGACCGCAATGCAACCGGCGAAGATCCTCGTCGCGGACGACGAGCAGAACCTCCGCCGCGTGCTCGTGGCACTCCTGCGCCGCGAGGGCCACGAGGTCGTCCAGGCCGCGAGCGGGCTCGAGGCGATCGAGCGGCTCGCCGACGTCGACGTGGTGATCACCGATCTCCGCATGCCAGGTGCCGATGGCATGGAGGTGCTGCGCACTGCCTCCAAGAATCATCCCCACGTGCCGGTGATCATGATCACCGCCTATGGGTCGGTCGGTCAGGCGGTCGAGGCGATCAAGGCCGGGGCGTTCGACTACATCGAGAAGCCGTTCGAGCAGGACTCGATCCGCGCCACCATCGGCAAGGCGATCGGCCAGGCCTTCGCCAACCGCAGCGCACCTCGCGCCACGTTCTATCCGCCCGGCGAGCCCTTGCCCTCCGGCAAGTACGGGCTCGTCGGCACGAGCGATCAGATGCAGACGATCTTCAAGGTCATCGAGCAGGTCGCGGATACGCCGTCGACCGTGCTGATCACCGGCGAGAGCGGCACCGGCAAGGAGCTGGTGGCGAAGGCGCTGCACGAGGAATCGAGCCGCAAGGGCGAGCCGTTCATCAAGATCAACTGCGCCGCGATCCCGAAGACGCTCATGGAGTCGGAGCTGTTCGGTTACGAGAAGGGCGCATTCACCGGCGCCACGTCGAGCAAGCCGGGCCGGTTCGAGCTCGCCGATGGCGGCACGCTGTTCCTCGACGAGATCGGCGAGATCCCGGTCGAGATGCAGGTGAAGCTACTCCGCGCGATCCAGGAGAGCGAGTTCGAGCGGGTCGGCGGCATCAAGACGCTGAAGGTCAACGTCCGCCTGATCACCGCGACGAACCGGGACCTCGAGCAGGAGATCCAGCGCGGCAACTTCCGCGAGGACCTCTACTACCGCCTCAACGTGGTGCCGCTCCAGGTCCCGCCGCTGCGGCTGCGGAAGGGCGATATCCCGCTGCTCGTCGCCCACATCATCAAGAAGTTCAACGAGCGCCTGAAGAAGAACATCTCGGGGATCGCCGACGACGCGCTCGCCGCCCTCGAAGCCCACACCTGGCCCGGCAACATCCGCGAGCTCGAAAATGTCCTCGAGCGGACGATCCTGTTCTGCAAAGGCGAGCGCATCGAGCGCGCCGATCTCCAGCTCGGGTCCGGGGGTGGCACCGAGATGCCCGTCGTCCCGCGCACCACGTCGAGCGGTGCGATGACGCCGATCGGCGACGACGACGACGATGATGACGATGGGGTGGTCGGCGAGGCCGCCGGCTCACCTTCGGGATCGCTGAAGGACATCGTCCGGGCCGAGACCTCCCGCGTCGAGCGCGAGCTGATCGTCAAGGCCCTCGACGAGACCGGCGGCAACGTGACGCAAGCCGCACGCCTCCTCAAGATCAGCCGCAAGAGCCTTCAGATGAAGATGAAGGAGCTAGGCCTCCGCGACCGCGAGGTCTGACCATGTTACCGTCCTCGCAGGTGCTGACGCGTACCGCCTGGCTCGTCTGCCTCACCGCGCTCACGGGCGGGGTCAGGGTTGCGCGCGCGAACCCCGATGCCGAGGTGCCGAGTGCCGCCGATCCGGGCAACCCGATCGACCTCCACATCCGGCTCGACTACGAGTACCAGATCGATCGGTCGCTGCTCACCCGCGAGCAGGTCGGCGCGGTCGGGATCGATCCGTTGAACGGCATCCCGAGGAGCCGGGATCTCACGTTCCATCAGTACCGGCACGTGCTCACGCCGCGCGCGGAGCTCGGCATCTATCACGACACCTACCTGACGGTCGCGCTGCCGATCATCATCGCGCAGGCGCGCGAGCTCGCGCTCGCGAGCGGTGTCGACCGGGCGAATTCGACGACGATCGACGACGGCCTCCTCCCCGCCGCAGGGTTCGACGCGCGCGATCCGGGCACCGCCCCACCGGGCGACCTCGTGTTCCGCGGTGTCTCGCGCTCCGGCCTAGATCAGCTCCACCTCGGGCTGTCGGCGGCGCCGATGTCGCAAGCGCGCGATGACACGAAGCCAACGTGGAAGCTCGGCGCCGAGCTCCGACTCTCCGTTGGTAAGCTGATGAAGTTCGACCCGATGAGCCCTGGCTCCGAGACGGGCGTGTCCAAGGGCGTCCACGAGGTGCGCGTGTTCACGAGCGTCGATCGCAAGTTCGATCGCTTCGAGAGCTGGTTCGAGCTGTTCTGGCAGGTGCCGATCGCCGAGAAGGCGGACTCGTTGTTCAAGGACCCGGGGTTCGGGACCACGAATCCATCACTCTCGCAGCAGGCCGGCGTGTCGTTCGGCGTCGAGGCCTTCGCGCTCGACGACAAGGAGAACGGCAACCGCATCAGCCTCGACCTCGGCTCGCGCATCGTCGGCCACTTCGAAGGCCGCGACTACAGCGAGATGTGGGAGGTGTTCGGCTACGCCGGTGATACGCGCCTCGGCGGCCCGCTGATCCTCGATTCGGATCCGCTCGACCCGGGTGTCCAGCCGATGAGCCACCCCGGCATCTCGAACATCGAGAACTACCTCGAGACCGCGGGCCGGATCGCCGTGCGCGCGTCGCTCGGCCCCAAGGTCCGGTTCGGCGCGATCATCGACGTGGCGTGGAAGACCGATCACGCGATCAGCTTCGCGGACGCCGGTGTCGACCTCCCCACCTGCACCGGTAGCACCACGCGCTGCGAGGATGACCAGAACGACCTCGTCAATCCGGGTACGCGCGAGGTCAATCCCTTGCACTCCCCGAAGATCGACCTCGTGGGCCACCGCTACTTCTCGGAAGACAACTTCGGCCTCTCGATCGGTATCGAAGGCCAAGTCCTGTTCTGAGTGGTTCGGGTAAGGATCCTGCCCGGTTGGCTTGAGCCACCGGGCCGGGTCTCATACCTTCGACCTCCCCGCGCCAGGGTGCGCGCAGGGCGGAAGGCCTCCCATGATTCTCGGAAAGTTCTTCGGTGCGATCAAAGCTCAGCTCAACAAGCTCGCGAACTTCTTCTGGGAGGCGGACCCCATCGCCCAGATGCAGTACGAGTACGACCAGGCGGTCGAGCAGCTCAAGGAGGGCCGGCTCGGCCTCGAGCAGTACCGCGGTCTCGTCGAGCGTGTGTCTCGACAGGTCAAGGATGGCGAGACCGCTGTCGCGAAGCTGACGGCGCAGGCCAAGGCCTATCTCAAGGCGGGCGATCGCGAGACCGCCGGAAGCTTCGCGCTACAGCTGACCAAGGCGAGAACGCAGCTCGAGGAGAACAAGCAGCAGCTCGCGATGCACGAGGGCTCGTACCAGAACAACCTCAAGAAGATTCAGTACGCGAACAAGAAGCTGGTCGAGGTCAAGGACAAGATCTCGCACTACGACGCCGAGCTCAAGATGAGCGAGGCCGAGGCCGAGGTCGCGAAGCTCACCCAGAGCTTCAACATGGATGTCACGACGGACTTCGGTCAGCTCGAGGATGTCATCCAGCGCAAGATCGACGGCAACCGCGGCAAGGCCCGCGTCGCCAGCGACCTCTCCGGCGAGGGCGTCGACAAGATCAAGGCCGAGGAGAAGATGGAGGCCTCCATGGCCGACGACGCGCTGAAGGATCTCGAGGTCGAGCTCGGGATGCGCGCGCCGGAGACGACGCCGATCGCCGCGACCGCGAAGGACCTCGGCCCCGCCGAGGAGACCCGCGCTCGCGAGGAAGCCCCCAAGGTCACGGAGTGATCACCCGCGTCGCAAGCTCGGCGAACAATTCGACTAGGTAGGAGAAACGTACATGGCAGACGGAGCTGGAAAACCAAAGCCCGCATTCTTCATCGCTGTCCTCGCCGTCGTGGCGGGGCTCATCGGTCTGGCGTTCTATCGCTGCAATGCGAAGAAGTCGTCGGGCGGATCGGGCTCGGGCAGTGGTGACTACATCGATCCGAACATCGTCAAGAAGAACGGGTCCAACGGTTCGGGATCGGCGACCGCCGAGAACCCGGATCCCAACGCGCCGCCGACCACGGTCAGCGAGTACTCGTTCGAGCCGGCGACCACCCTCCCCGAGGTTCCGGGCACCGCCGCGTACGAGTCGCTCGGCAAGCCGCGCGTCGTGAAGTTCGCGGTCAACGTGTGGGCCGGTTGGGCGCCGATCATCTGGGCGAACCAGGGCAACGCGGCGAAGAAGATCTGGAAGGACTCCAAAGGCGGCGAGTTCCAGGTCCAGCTCAAGCTGATCGATGATCCGGTCGCGATGGGCAACTCGGTCGCGAACGGTACCGTGCAGGTCGGCTGGGCCACCGTCGACATGCTCCCGCTGATCGTCGAACGTCTGAAGCGTGACCCGCGCACCATGCCGCGCGTCTATCAGCAGATCGACTGGTCGAACGGTGGCGACGGCATCGTCGTCCGCGAATCGATCAAGAACGTCGCCGACCTGCGCGGCAAGACCGTGGTGCTCGCGCAGAACTCGCCGTCGCACTACTTCCTCTTGAACGTGCTGCTGAACGGTGGCGTGCAGCCGTCCGAGGTGAAGATGAAGTTCACCAAGGATGCGTTCCAGGCCGCCGCGGCGTTCAACCAGAACAAGGACATCGCGGCCGTCGTGTCGTGGGCCCCGGACATCTACAACCTGACGAAGACCGGCATGGGTAACAAGATGCTCGTGTCGACGCAGACCGCGAACAAGCTCATCGCCGACGTGTGGTTCGCGCGCGCCGACTTCGCTCGTGACAACCCGGAGATCGTCGAGGG
>JBBRBG010000215.1:0-15059 GCA_038206055.1 Haliangiales bacterium | reverse complement strand
CACCATCGCGGCGCTCGGTGTCGTCGCGGCGAACGGCGGCGGCGGCGGGCAGGGTGCGGGGCTCAGCACAGGCACGGCGGGGCAGAACGCTCAGCCGACGGCGACACGCGCGACCGGCGGCAACGCTGGCTCGGGTGGCATCGGCGGGCTCGGCGGCGCATCCACGATCCTCCTCGGTGGCATCGGGCAGACCGACGGCTCCGGTGGTGGCGGCGGTGGCGGCGCGACCGGCTACGTCACGATCAAGGCGACCACGAGCAGCACGGCCGGCGCGATCATCTCGCCGACCGCGACCATCATCCCGTAGCTTGTCCGAATATGGGGTCGGACCCCATTATCGGACTACGGCTGCTGCGCGTGCGCGGCGAGCACATCGGCGACGCACAGCGTGAGGCGGCGCGCGGTCGGGACGTGGAGGAACTCGTTCGGACCGTGCGCGTTCGAGCCGGGTCCGAGAACGCCCGTGATGCAGAACTGCGCCTTCGGGAACTTCTCGCCGAGCATGTACATGAACGGGATGGTGCCGCCTTCGCCCATGTACATCGCCGGTTTGCCGAAGTGCCGCTGCGACGCTGCGTCGAGGGCCTTATCGAGCCACGGCGCCATCTCGGGCGCATCCCAGCCCGCGCTTGCGGTCCCGCCGACGAAGCGAACCTTCGCGCCGTACGGCGGATCCTTCTCGAGCACGGCCTTCACCGCGGCCTGCGCCTTGTCAGGATCGACGCGCGGCGGGATCCGGATCGAGAGCTTCAGCGTGGTGACAGGACGGAGCACGTTGCCGGCGTTGCCGATCGGCGGCCAGCCGTCGGCCCCGGTGATCGCGAGCCCGGGACGCCACGTGCGGTTGAGGATCAGCTCGGTGTTGTTCTCGAGGACCGGCGTCACCCCTGGCTGCAGCGGAAACTTGTTCCACACCTCGCTGCCGATCACCTGCGCGGTGCGCTCGGCCTGGAGCACGCGCGCCTTCGGGATCTGGACCGCGAGCTCCGGGATCTTGACCACGCCGGTGTGCGAGTCATCGATCCGATCGAGGAGCTGGCGGATCACGCGCTCGCTCGCGGCGATCACACCGGTGCCGTCGCCGGAGTGCACGCCCTCCGTGAGCAGCGAGACCTCGAGGTTGCCGATCACGAGGCCGCGCAGCGATGTGGTCGACCACAGCTGGTCGTAGTTCGCGCAGCCCGAGTCGAGGCAGACCACGAGCGAGAGGTCGCCGATCCGCGGCGACAGGTGATCGATGTACGCGGGCAGATCGTAGCTGCCCGATTCCTCGCACGCCTCGATCAGGACCACGCAGCGCGCGTGCGGGACCTTGTCCTTGCGGAGCGCATTGATCGCCGTGAGCGACGCGAAGATCGCGTAACCATCGTCGGCGCCGCCGCGGCCGTAGAGCTTGTCGCCGTCCATCACGGGGATCCACGGGCCGAGCCCTTCCCGCCAGCCCGTCATCTCCGGCTGCTTGTCGAGGTGCCCGTAGAGCATCACGGTGTCGCCCGCCTTGCCCCCCGTGCCCGGGATGTCGATGAAGATCACCGGGGTGCGCGGCTTGCCGCCGTCCTCGAGGCGCACGATCTCCATCGTCGCGCCCTCGGGAAGCTGCTGCTTCGCCCAGCCGGCGAGCAGCTCGACCGCTTTGTCCATGTGGCCGGTCTTGACCCACTCGGGATCGAACATCGGCGACTTGTTGGGGATCTTGATGTAGTCGACGAGCGTCGGAACGATCGACGACGTGAACTTCTCAGTGACCCAGCTCGTGGTGCTGTCTGCGACCGGCATGCGCGGACTCTACACCACGTCGTCGCGGGAGCACGCCACCGCGGCCGACGCGCTTCGCCTTGTTGGTCCAGCCGGCGTAGCCGTTGGCGGTCCACGGCGATGCGTTCCAGCCGAGCCAGAACCAGCCGGGCTTCACGTCGCCGTGGATCATCGCGCGCACCGAGAGCTTGGCGCAGCGCGTGAGTCGGTAGGCCAGCGCGACGCGGCCCGCGTTCGACGCGGCGAGCGTCTCCTCCGGAGCGAAGTGTGTGTTGACGCCGAACCCGAGAAAGTCCTGCACGAAGCCGACGATCGTCGGGAGAATGTTGAACACGAGGTGAAACACGCCCGACATCGGGAGCGACAGGAGCTTGTGCCGGTGCCCGAATACGTCATGGTCCTGGATCATCGCGAGCATCGTCGCGAACGCGCGGATCACGATGTCGAACAGGTAGCCCATGGCGACGATCGAGAGCCACGCCGCGGGCCGCTTCGCGAACGGCCAGCCGAGCAACGCGACGAGGATCACCGAGTGGATCCAGATCAGCATCAGGAGATCCGTGACCACCCAGAACCCGACGTGCCACGAGAACGCCGGCATGCGACCGAATCGGGCGAGCAGAAACGTTCGAGATGTGTTCCACCGCACGCGCTGCTTGAACAACGCGCGCACCGTGGTCGGCGTGGCGGTGTACGTGCGGGCGAGGGGGTCGTACGCGATCGGGCGCACCACGAACGAGCGCAGCAGGCGCCAGAACGCGTGGAGCGGCGAGCGCGGGAGCTCGAGGTCGATCTTGTCGCCGTTCCACCGCGCGGCCATCGCGATCCACGCGAGCCACGTATCGTCGCCGGGGCCGGCCGTGGCCTCGACGTTCGGCGCGCCGGTGAACTCGGAGAACTTCGGAGGTGCGCTTCCGAGCCACCACTTGAGCAGATCGCGGCGGCGCAGCGACTTCATGAACGAGGCGTGCTTCGGCTGCATCGCGTGAAGGGCGGTCCACGTCGCATACAGCGCGCCCGAGACGCCAGTGACCGGAAGGAGGCCGCGGTTGTTACGCGCAACGCTGATCGACGTCATGTACTCGCGTGAAACTTGAAGAGCGAGCTGGTAGCGCATCGTGAAGAAGTTCTGCATGCCGGCCCAGTAATACTCGCGGCGCACCAGCACGTTCGAGGCAACGATCATCGGCCGCTGACGGGTCAGCCAGCCGGGTCGTACGAGCTTCGCGACCATGCGCTCGAGGACGCGCGGCGCGAGCACTCCATCGGCGTCCATGTTGAAGAACACGGGCGGTAGCGAGGTCAGCTCTCCAGTCGCGACCGCGTGCTCGGCGCGCGCCAGGCCCGCCGCCACTGCGACGCCCTTGCCCGCACGCGTGGGGACGCGTGCGACGAGGATCGTCATGCGATCGTGGGCGCTCGCCGCCCATCGCTCGAGCTCCTCGACGACCGTGGGTTGATCATCGGAGCCATCGATCGACATCACGAGCACGACCTTGCCGGGATAGCCGTTCGAGACCACCGTGCCGGCGGCATCGCGCAGATCGTCGAGGTCGGTCGCGGATTTCAGGAGCGTCGGGATCACGAGGAGCACGTCGACGGCTTCCTCGGCGGTCAGCCCGCGGAACGGCGGCGTGATGCGCGCGATCCGGCCGAGCGTCTGGAACCACACGGCGAAGTAGCCGGAGAAGTAGAGAACCATCGAGATCAGAAACGGCCGCCACAGCGTGCCGAGGACCTCGACCGCGTCGGCGTTGGCGATGCTCCAGAGGATCGTATCCATGGCGTTGGCTCAAGGACGGACGCGGAGGACGCGCTCGCGGACCGCATCCGTGTCGTCGAGCAGCAGCACCGCGTACTGACCGCGCGCCATCTCGCCCCACGGGTCCTGCGTCACCACCTCGCCGGGGAGGACTTCGCCGACGTGACCGACCGTGTGGCACGCGAACACGCCCCACACGCAGTCGAGCACGCGCGAGCCGGCCTTCACGGCCTTGAGCTGGTTGTACGGGATGAACGCGACGTCGGTCGCCGCCTTCATCGCGCGGTGGAGCGGGCGCGCCTCGACCTCGGCGAGCAAGCTGCGCTGCGTGGCGAGGCTGGCGATCGCGGTGGCGCGCAGCGTGCGATGGCCTCGCTCCTCGGCGTGGAGCCGCTCGATCTCGACCTCGATGCGCGCGTCGCGCTCGTCGCCGGCGGCGACCTCGGGCATGCGGCCGATCGATGGTGCCTGACCCTGACCGGTGCCCGCGCGCAGCGCCTTGAGTGCCGACGACGTCTGCCGCTGCTTGATCGCGGCCTCGCCCATCGTGCGCTCGAGCTCGGTCATCTGGAGCGCGAGCTGGTCGCGCTGCTGTTCCTCTCGGTCTACCGCGCTGCTATCGACGAGACCGGCTGCGAGATCCGCGCGCGCGCGGCTCACGAGCTCGATCTGCCGTGCGTGCAGCCCCTTCAGCAGGCCGTATTGCCGCTTCATGATCCCGGTCGCCGCGGCGAGCCCGCCGACCTCGACGCGGTTGGTCTCGGCCTGCCACTTCATCATCTCCGCGGAGTTGCCGCGCAGCGACGATAGCTTCGTGATCGCCGTGTCGATCGCGACGATCTCGCCGTCGAGGCGGGAGACCTCGGCGTCGATCCGCGACAGCTCGTCGAGGTGGCGCTGGTGGGCCATGCGGAGCGACTGGATCTGGTCGCTGTCGGGCGACAGATGAAGCGGGGCGACCCAGCCATCGGTGACCACGTAGAAGACCTGGAGGCCGACCCAGGACAGCACGCCCACGGTGGCGGCGACGAGGGTGAACGCGAACAGGCGGCCGATGATCGACTTGCCGGGAACGGTGTCCTCGGTCGGCACGCCGCTGGTCGCGGGAAGTACGGGGATGATCGTGTCGAGCGCGGCGGCGAGCTGCACGAGCGGCATCGGCTCCGGGACGCTGATGGGCGTGGTCGGTAGCGGCGACGAGCCCTCGGCGTGCACCAAGCTGAGCACGGGGATCGGGGTGGTGAAGGAGACCTTCGCGGACTCGAAGGCGGCGTCGATATCCGCATCGGCGATCCTGAGCATCGAGCGTGACTGCTGCTTCATGGTGTGACTCCTGCGATCGAACGACGTGCGGTGACGAGGGCGGACAGATAGGTGCGGCGGGCTTCGAGCTCGATGATCTCGAGCGTGAATCGAGCGACGAGCGGCTTCGCCAGATCGTTGGCGACGGCGGCGATACGATCGCGCTCGCCGGTCTGCACCGCGAGCTCGGTGTCGAGCGTGGCGACCTCGGCGGTGAGATCGGCGACGCTTCGGTGCATCGCGGTCGCCATGTGGTCGAGCTGGCCGGCGACGCCGCGGTCATCTGCGACGGCCTCGGCCTCACGCGCGCTGATCGCACGGCGGTTGGCCTTCGCTTGAAACGGCTGGCCGAGCGAGTAGCCGACCTCGACCACGGCGAACCAGTCCGCTGCCTGGCCACCGGCGACGCCGGCGCGAACGTCGAGCTTCCACGCGGAGATCGAGCGCAGCGCTGCACGGCGGCGATCGAGCTCGATCTCGCTGGAGCGCACGTCCTTCGCGAGTGCCGCGAGGGCAGGGACGCCCGGGACGCCCTGTTGCTCGAGCAGCTCGAGCTCGCCGATCTCGCGGCGGGCGGCGGTGAGGCGGATCCGGAAGCTGGCGCGGCGGGTACGGAGCTCGTCGACCTCGATCGCAGTCGCACGCTGATGCTCGAACCGCTCCACGGCATCGCCGACGAGCGCATCGACATCCGGTAGCGTCCGCTCGAGATATGCGGCCTCCGCGCGCGTCGCCGCGAGCTCGCCGAACCGCACACCGACGCCGAGCACGCGACCGGCTCGGTCCGCGGCGATCGTGCGCACACACTCTGCGTCCGCGATGCGCTCGATCGCGCGGCCGCGCAGCGCATCGGTGGCGGAGAACCCGAGCGAGGCGCGCGCCTGCAGGCCATCGGTCACGCCAACGGGATCTTTCGCGTCGACCACGCTGGGTGCGCGCGCGCCCTCGACCGTGATGGTCGGGGCGTACAGCACGACGGCCTCGGCGCGGCCTTCGGCCCGGAGGCGCTCGCAGGTGGCGGCGGTCGCGTCGGCCCGGGCGGTTCCGGCGGAGAGGCTCAACGCGAGCAGCGCACCGGTCGATACACGGAGAAGCATGTCGTCTGGATGTGTCGGCCAGGTTCGAAACTCGTATACGTCGGCGGATTTGACGCCCCCCGGGAGTCGATCCCGGGCGCGTGGATGGACCCTGCTGGCCTGCATCGCGTTCGCGGCGTGCCTGTCGGGCGAGGCGAGGGCCGCGCCGGCGCGTCGGGGGATGTACGTGCGCGACGCCGTGCTCCTCACCAGCACGCCGCCGAGTCGCGCGCGTCTCGACCGCCTGCTCGATCAGAAGTCGGTGACCGAGGTGATTCCCTACAACCTGGGGCCGCTGCTCGCGACCATCGCGCAGCGCGAAGGCGTGGCGCTGTGGATCGACGAGCTCCACCGCCATGGTGCGCGGGTGATCGTGCCGGTCGCGGGCCACGATCGGCTGCGCTCGCTCGCCACGCTGCTCGCGGAGCACCCGACGACATGGATCGACGGCATGGTCACCGAGGTCGAGTTCTGGAACCGGCCGGATCGCGCCATCGCCTTCGAGGAGCTGATCGCGCTCGTCGCCGACATGCGGATCTCCGCGACGCTGTGGCGACACGGGGGCCGTGCGATGCCGATCGGCGTGTATCTCGGCTATCCCGATCAAGCCGAGTCGACGCGGCTCGCCGCGGCGATCGACTTCGCGTACGTCGATTACAGCGTCGATGCGCCGGCGCGCGCATGGGGATGGGTACGTGGCACGGCTGATTCCCTTCGCCAGAGGTTCGGCAGGCTCGCGAGCGCGGGCGTCGACGTGTGGCCGATCTTCTACGCGGCCGGCGAGGTCGACATGCTCGCCGCTCTGCGCGCCGACGGCACCGGCGCAGCGGAGGCGCGGTTTCGTGCGGACCTCGCGGCGGATCCAGACTTCGGCAGGCTCGCGATTGCGGGTTTTGTCTACTTCACATTCGAGGCGATGCCCGATCCGCGCTGATCTTCCAGAACCCTTTCACCGCCGGGATGGAGAGGACCTCCAGGCAACCACCCTCGACTGGGTGTGCGTGCGTCCCGGTCGCTCACCAACGGTCCGGCACGCGTAACCTGGCGCGCCGTCGACGACGGATCGCTCGTCGGTGGGAAGATCTCGCGCGCCGATGTCGCAGCGTTCATGCTCGCCCAGGTCGCAGCCTCCGACTGGGTGCGCAGGCGCCCGGTGCTGATCTGGTAGCCTGCCCGAAATCGCGGGCTGCTTCAGGTGCTTAGGGGGGCTACACAGAGGCCCAGGGTCTCGTAAGATTACGTCATGGTGATTCGTCTGGCCGATGAAAAGAAACCTCCCGCGCCCAAGCGCGAGGGTGACCGCCAGACGGGACTGGTGCTCGATGAACGCACGCGCACCAAGAAGCCCCCGATGTACAAGGTGCTGCTTCACAACGACGACTACACGACGCGCGAGTTCGTGGTCTGGGTCCTCCAGACGGTGTTCCACAAGAACGAGAGCGATGCGACCGCGATCATGAGCCACGTCCACACCAACGGCGTCGGCATCGCGGGCGTTTACACGTTCGAGGTCGCGGAGACCAAGGTCACGAAGACGATGCATCTCGCGAAGGCCCAGCAGTTCCCCCTTCAGCTCTCGATCGAGCCCACGGATTAACGAGGTAAAGCCATGCTGTCGCCCGAGCTTCAAGCAACTCTCCAGCGCGCCGTCGAGGACGTGCGTGGCCGTCGACACGAGTACCTCACCCTCGAGCACCTGCTCCTCTCGATCCTCGATGATCCGAGTGGCGCGGACATCGTCATCAAGTGCGGCGGTGACGTCGAGAAGCTCCGCGGTGATCTCGAGCGCTTCCTCAGCGAGGAAGTGGACGAGCTCCCCGAGGGAGAGGAGTCCGGTCCCGACCAGACGCTCGCGTTCCAGCGCGTGCTCCAGCGCGCTGCGATGCACGTGCAGGCCGCCGGTCGCCAGCAGATGACCACGGGCAACGTGATCGCTTCGATGTTTCGCGAGCGCGACTCGCACGCGGTCTACCTGCTCGAGAAGCAGGGCGTGTCGCGATTCGACATCATCAACTACATCTCGCACGGTGTGTCGAAGGTGAACACCGGCGTCGGACCCGTGGCGCCGCGCGCCCGGGGCGTGGAGGACAACGGCGAGGATGATGCGAAGGTCGCGAACCCGCTCGAGAGCTTCTGCGTGGACCTCACGCAGCGTGCTCGCGACGGCAAGATCGATCCGCTGATCGGGCGCGCCGTCGAGCTCGAGCGCATGATCCAGGTGCTGTCGCGCCGGCGGAAGAACAACCCGCTGCTGATCGGCGAGCCGGGCGTTGGCAAGACGGCGCTCGCCGAGGGCCTCGCGCTGCGCATCGTGGCGAAGGAAGTCCCCGATTCGCTGCTCGATGCCACGCTGTACTCCCTCGACATGACCGCCGTGCTCGCGGGCACGCGCTACCGCGGCGACTTCGAGGAGCGCCTCAAGGCCGTGATGAAGGTGCTGATCGCCGATCCAAAGTCGATCCTGTTCATCGACGAGATCCACAACATCATCGGCGCCGGCGCCACGAGTGGCGGCACGATGGATGCCGCGAACATCCTCAAGCCACCTCTGGCAAACGGCGAGCTGCGCTGCATCGGCTCGACCACGTTCAAGGACTACCGCCAGGCGTTCGAGCGCGATCGCGCGCTGGCTCGCCGGTTCCAGCGCATCGATGTGGGCGAGCCCACGGTGCCCGAGGCGATCGAGATCCTCAAAGGCCTCAAGTCGCGCTACGAGGAGCACCACGGCGTGAAGTTCACAGATCCGGCCATCGAGGCCGCGGTCGAGCTATCGGCCCGCCACATCTCCGGCTCGCAGCTTCCCGACAAGGCGATCGACGTGATCGACGAGGCAGGCGCGAAGGTCCGGCTGATGAAGCCAGAGGATCGTCCCACCGAGATCCGACCGAGCCTGATCGAGGAGGTCGTCGCGAAGATCGCGCGCATCCCGGCGCGCAGCGTGTCGACGGCAGACAAGAAGAAGCTCGCGGACCTCGAGGCCGAGCTCAACGCGAAGATCTACGGCCAGGAGGCCGCGATCGAGCAGCTGTCTTCCGTGATCAAGCTGTCCCGCGCGGGCCTCGGAAATCCCGACAAGCCGACCGGCAGCTTCTTGTTCGCAGGACCCACTGGCGTTGGCAAGACGGAGCTCGCGAAGCAGCTCGCCAGCGTGATGGGCGTCGAGTTCCTGCGCTTCGACATGTCGGAGTACATGGAGAAGCACACGGTGTCGCGCCTGATCGGTGCGCCTCCGGGCTACGTCGGGTTCGACCAGGGTGGCCAGCTCACCGACGCGGTGAACAAGCACCCGTACTGCGTCATCCTCCTCGACGAGATCGAGAAGGCGCACCCGGATATCTACAACATCCTGCTCCAGGTCATGGACCACGCGACCCTGACCGACAACAACGGGCGCAAGAGTGACTTCCGCAACGTCGTCCTGATCATGTCGTCGAATGCGGGTAGCCGCGAGATGGCAATGGGCAAGATTGGCTTCGGCGACTCGATCGCCGACTCCAAGGACGGCAAGAAGGCGCTCGAGCGCGTGTTCACGCCGGAGTTCCGCAACCGTCTCGATGCCACCGTGTTCTTCGGTGCTCTCCCGGTCGAGGTCATCCGCAAGGTCGCGCGGAAGTTCCTCGACGAGCTGGACGGTCAGCTCGGCGAGAAGCACGTCGAGCTCGAGGTCTCGCCGGCCGCGATCGAGTGGTTCGTCGAGCACGGGTACGACAAGGCAATGGGCGCGCGCCCGATGGCTCGCCTCGTCCAGTCCACGCTGAAGGCGCCGCTCGCGAACGAGATCCTGTTCGGCAAGCTGACGAACGGCGGCATCGCCTTCGTCGACGCCGAGGATGGGAAGATCGTGATGAAGTACGAGCCGACGCCAACGCCGGACTCGGGCGAGAAGATCCTCGAAGGCGCGACGAACTAAGCCGTCGCCACCCAGCGCGTGATGTCGAACGTCGACACCACGCCGACCAGTGCGTCGTGTCGATTGACCACGAGCACGTGATGGATGCCCTCCGTGGCCATCAGTGCAGCGGCGCGTCTGATGGTGGCGTCCTCGCGCAAAATCATCGCGTGCGGCATCATCACATCGCGTGCGGTCTCGCGGTTCTCCTCGAGGCACTCGATGAGATCGAGCTTCGTGACGATCCCGGTGGGGCGGTCGTGGTCATCCACGATGGGGATGCAGCCGACGTGATGCTCGGTCATCAGTGCCACGAGGGCAGGAACGGTGCTTGTGGCGCGCGCTGTCACGGGCGTACGCGTCATCACCTGGGTGACCGGAACCTCGTTGGGATCGGGGATCATGAGCTCCATCGCAGCAAGCCGTGCGCCAGCCCGGGAGCGCGAAACCGCGCAAGACGTGCGCGCTCTGACCTGAAGGCAACTGGGGTACCGTGCAGGTATGGCGCAGTGGCTCGGGTGGTGCGTGGTGCTCGCAGCGTGCTCGTCGCCGAGCACCGAGCGACCGGTGCCGGCGCCCGCGCCCGCTCCAGCAGCGGCGCTGACCGGCGCGTTGCCGGTGGTCCCCCCTGCGACCCAGCCGACGCAAGGACACGTGGCGGCGGGGCCGTCGTTGCGCGTCGAGATCGCGATGGCCGATGACGATCCGCACCAGGACGACCGTACGATCGCGCGGCGCTTCATCGTTCGCGAGTCGGGGAAGCTGTCGATGTGCTACGAGGCGCGCGCACAGGCAGACGCGAGCTTCAATGCCGGGATCGGGCTCAGCGTCGAGCTTGCGCCGGGCGGCGGTGCGCCGACCGCGGTCACGGCGACGAAGGGCGATGCGCAGATCGCGACGTGCACGCGCGCCGTGATCGCCGCAATCCTGTTCCCGGCGCCAAACGCGGGAGCCGTCACGTTGCCGGTGCAGCTGCTGTTCAGGCAGCGGCAGCTCTAGGATCGCTTCAGGAGCTCCGCGACCGCCGCGGCCCCCGTTCGCTTCCACCGCACGGCGACGAGGTCCTCGATCGTGTCCTCGTAGTAGGCGGCGCCGGCCTTGTCGAGGAATACGATGCCGTCGTTCGGCGTGTACGCGATGGGCACGAGGTCATCGCGGCCGCCGGTCGGGTGATCGTGGCCGTCGCTCCTCAGGCACGCATACGCGCCAACCAGCGTGGATTCCCCGTTCTCGAACCAGTCCTCGTCGTCATTGCCGCCGTCCTCGGGGATGACGAGGCCGCCGAACGTCGCCTCGAACGCAAGGACGCTCGCGTGCGCCGGGTACTTCTTGCGCGCGAGGAGCTTCTTCACCGTCGCCGCCGTCGCGGTTTGGCGCGCATCGTGACGCGCCGCCTTCGTGGTGACGAGCTTGCCGTTCGCGCCGAGCGCCCTTGCGATCCGCGCGAGCGCCTTTGCCTCGGCGGCCGCGGTCTTCTGCGCGACGCGCTTCGGCTTCGGTGGCTTGGTGGAGGCGGTGCCGGCCGAGTACGCCTCCTCGTACCAGGCGCGCAGCACGTCCTCGTCGCCGCTGACCATGCCGTAGCTGCCCTGGCGGAGCACCAGGTCGAGGTGGTTCTCGTTCGTCATCGCCATGCGAACCACCGTCGAGATCTGGCCGACGCCCCAGTAGAAGCGCTTGCGGAGCTCGTCGCCACCCCACGTACGCTGCGCTTCGGCCACGCGGTCGACGCCCTTCCACGCAGCATCGAGCGCGGCCTTTGGTACCGTCTCGCCGCGCGCGCTCTGCTGCACCAGCTCGAGCGCCGCGAAGATGGAGGCGTCGACCGGCTTGCCGGCGGCGACCAGCATGTCGAGCACGCGGTGCATCGCCGTGGCGAGCGCCGAGATCATGCGCGGAGTTGCACGAGCCACGCGGCGACGATAGCTCACACCCGCATCGGTTGCGATCGCAGGTACACGACGGACCACTCGGCCGGGCCGAACCAGAACCATGTCCGGTAATAGGGTCCGACCCCATTGTCGGACAGACTACGGCGCGAGGGGGATGTCCGCGAACACGTAGCCGGCGCGACCCTCGAGCGACGGCGTTCCAAGCTGCATCCCGCCGACCGACGGCAGCGACAGGCTCGAGAGCGCCGAGTCCGCCTGGCCACCGATCAGTCCCCACGCGCCGCCGACGATGCCTTCGAACTGCTCGCTCGACAGCGGGCGGTCGACGACGTCGCTCTGCGCGATGATCTGCGCGTACAGCTTCGGCTGGCCGATGGTCAGCAGCAGCGCGCCCGTTTGCGTCGGGGCCGCGGAGAGCGTGGTCTTCACCGAAAGCGCGATCTTCTGGATCTCGCCACCGCTCGCGTCCTTCACGCTCAGCATCAGGTCGCCGATGGTGAGCGCGAGGTCCGTACCGTCGCCGGTGACGGTCGGCGGCAGCGCGAGCGAGATGCCCAGCGACGCGGCGTCGTCGTCGAGCAGCGCGCCGAGCACGGCGAGCTGGCCCTTGATGTCCACGGTCTGGTCGATCGCGCCCGCGGCCCACAGGCCGGAGAACAGCTGGTTGACGAGGTCATCGGCGATCGCGACGCCGACACCCGTGGACTGCATGAGCGACGCCGACATCGGCGACGGCGACGAGACGTACATGCCGCCTTCACCGCCGGTGACGGCGACCTTGGTGTCGACCGCGAAGAACAGGCCGTCGGCCGACAGGTTGACCTGCGCCGGAGCGACGGTGAGCTTCGTGGCGTGGCCGAGGAGCTTCGCGTTGAACGGCTTCGCGGTGAGACCGGCGAGCGCGCTGTCGGCCATCGCCGGCACGCGGTCGCGAACGGCCTTGGTCAGCGCGTTCTCCGCCGCGGTGCGAGCCTGGCCCTTCAGCAGGCTCTCGATCGCACCGGGGACGCCGCCGATATCGATCGAGAAGCCATCGAGCGTGACGGCCGCACCCGCGAGCGAGCTGGTCAACTTGCCGCCCGCGACCGCGAGGCCGAGGTCACCGTCGATGTGCGCGCGCGACGACTTGACGGTGATGGTGGTGCTGCCGCCGATGCAGGCGACCTTGAAGTTCGCGTGCAGCTTGACGACAACGTTGTCGAGCGTGACGGCGGTGTCGACCGCGCCGGTCTTCGGCACGAGCGCCACGCCGGCATCGCTGATGGTGAGGCTGGTGATATCGATCTTGGCGCCGAGGCAGCCGCCGTTGTCGTAGACCGGGTTCATCGACTGTACGAGGGTGGCGAAGTCGAGGTTCTTGATCGTGGTGGCCATCGCACCGCCGAGCGCCTTGAACGCCTGCGCCCCAACGCGGGCGCCGACCGGTGCGGCCTTGCTGCCATCGCTCATCGCGAGGTCGCCGGCCAGCACAGCCCGCACGTCGCGCACGTCGTTCGCGCCGCCGTCGGTCGCGTGCGTCTCGAGCACAGTGATGCCGGCCGCGATCGGGACCGTGGCGGTGAACGTGCCGTCTGCGGCGGGGGTGACTTCGGTCTGATTGATGACGACCTTCACCTTCTTCGCGTCGTGGTCATCGGTGACCACGCCGGTGACCTGGACGGAGTCGCCCTGGATCGTCGTGCCGCGCTGCGGCGAGGTGATCTCCAGCGTGGGCGGGGCATCGACGCCACCGTTCGACGCACAGCCGATCAGCCCTCCGAAAACGGAACAGATAGCGATGGCCCTCATCATGGTGCGCGTGATGTGCAGCTTTGGCGCCATTGTCCGACACGGCCGGACAACGCGCAGATCCGTGAATGGACAGCGTTCGTGCCGCGCTGCGTGACGACGGCACCCGCCACCGGCCGTGGGCAGGGAGCGGCTACACCCCCGGCCACCTGTCCGGGCCCTCAGGTCAGCCGACCCCGGACAGCGACGTCTCACGATCTCGATGGCACCATGATCGAGCATGGTCGATCCGCCGAAGTCTGACGCGCCAACCCAGCCTGGTGAGGGCTCGACAGCGGTCCAGTACCCCTCCGATGGCGCCACGTTGGTTCCCGCGGGAACCGCCGCTGCCGCCGTGATTCTCCCGCCGCCGGGCTACGCGCTGGGGGCGCAGATCGGCAGGGGCGGCATGGGGGAGGTGCTCGCCGCGACCGATCTGCGGATCGGCCGCGAGGTGTGCGTGAAGCGGATGATCTCCGATACGCCGGATACCGAGCAGGTGACCCGGTTTCTTCGCGAAGCCCGGATCCAGGCGCGGCTCGAGCATCCGGCGATCGTGCCGGTGCACGAGCTCGGCGTGGACGAGCTCGGCCGCCCGTTCTTCACGATGAAGCGGCTCTCCGGCAAGACGCTCGGCGAGAAGCAGGCCGATGGCACGGGGCTCAAGCCGATGCTGCGCGCGTTCGCAGACGTCTGCCTCGCGATCGAGTTCGCTCACTCGCGTGGTGTCGTGCACCGCGATCTGAAGCCGTCGAACATCATGCTCGGAGACTACGGCGAGGTCTACGTGATCGACTGGGGCATCGCGCGCGTCATCGCGGACGACCGCGACGCCGAGTCCCCGCAGCAGGGCGATATCTCCACCCTCGACGACGGCTCCACCAAGTCGGGCGCCTTGCTCGGCACGCCGGGCTTCATGGCGCCCGAGCAGATCCGGGGAGGCCGTGCCACACCGGCCGCCGACATCTACGCGCTCGGCGCGATCCTGTTCGAGATCCTCGCCGGCGTGTCGCTCCACAAGCGCGGCCAGCCGGGCATCGCCACCACGCTGAGCACGCCGCAGGTCGCGCCATCGTCGCGCAAGCCCGAGCGCCACGTCCCGCCGGAGCTCGATGCCGTGTGCTTCGCCGCGCTCGCCGAGCTTCCCGAGCAGCGTCCCACGGCACGCGAGCTCGCACTCAAGGTGCAGGCGTACCTCGATGGCGATCGCGATCTCGATCGCCGCCGCCAGCTCGCGCGCGCCCAGGTGCAGGCGGCGAGCGAGGTCCTCGGTACGGAGGCCGCCGATGCGCGTGCCTCGGCGATGCGGCGCGCCGGCCGAGCGATCGCCCTCGATCCGGAGAATGAAGAGGCGGCCACCCTGGTCGGGGCGCTGCTGCTCGATCCGCCGGCGCCCGACAAGATGCCGCCCGATCTCGCGACTCGGCTCGACGAGGACGAGCGCACCGCGGCGAAGGATCGCTCGAAGAAGGGCATGTTCGCGTACCTCTCGGTGTTCGGCGTGCTGCCCCTCGCGCTGGTGGTGGAGGTCGAGAACTGGCCGTGGCTCTTCGGCTTCTTCGCCCTCGTGCTCGTCGGTGCGCGGTCCGCGCTGCTGGCGTCGCGCACGGGGCGAC
>JBBRBG010000214.1:0-15107 GCA_038206055.1 Haliangiales bacterium | reverse complement strand
CAGGTCAGCGTGGGCAAGGCCGCGAAGGAGAAGATGTCGCGCGAGCCGGGCAACGTGATCTTCGAGGTCAAGCGCATCATGGGCGCACGCAACCCCCTCGGCGCAAAGGCGATGGCCCGCGCCGGTGGCCGCGACCTCGATCCCGAGTTTGTCTCGGCGTGCATCCTCAAGGAGCTCAAGGCCTCCGCGGAGAAGCTGATCGGCGAGCCGATCCACGACGCGGTGATCACCGTGCCGGCGTACTTCAAGGAGCCGCAGAAGAACGCCACCATCGAGGCCGCGAAGATCGCGCGCCTCAATCCGCTGGCGATCATCAACGAGCCCACGGCGGCCGCGGTCGCGTACGGTCTCGACAAAGGCGAGCCGCAGACGTTCGTGGTCTACGACTTCGGCGGCGGCACGTTCGACGTCTCGGTAGTCCGCATCGAGGACGAGCGAACAGCCACCGTGCTCGGCACCGGTGGTGATGCGCACCTCGGTGGCGGCGACATCGATCAGGAGATCGTCAACTGGGCGCTCCGCAAGATGCGCGAGCAGCACGGCAAGGACTTCAGCCAGGATGCGAAGCTCCTCGGCAAGCTCCGCCTGCGCGCCGAGCAGGTGAAGATCAACCTGTGCAACGAGGGCCAGCAGCAGGAGCTCGTCCTCGAGAACCCGACCTCGGGCATCGACGAGATCAACTACACGCTGACGCCGAGCGAGTTCGAGCTGATGATCAAGCCGCTCATCGACAAGACGATGCGCCAGTGCGACATCGCGATCGAGTCCGCCGGCAAGACCTCGGATCTGCGACACGACGAGGTCGATGCGTTCGTGCTCGTCGGTGGGTCATCGAAGATCCCCGCGGTCTCGCGCATGCTCAAGGAGCGCTACAAGAAGAGCGTCAAGAGCGACCTCAACCCGGACGAGATCGTGGCGATGGGCGCGGCCCGGTTCGCCGCTTCGTTCACGCCCTCGCTCGCGCCGGAGATCTCCGATGCGGCGCCGAAGGTGGATTCCTCGATCACGGTGTCCGCCGAGATGGCGAACACGAACATCAAGGACGTGGTCAGCCACACGCTCGGCATTGGCCTCATCGACGACATCTACGACTCGTTGATCCCGAAGGACCACGTGATCCCGCACCGCGTCAGCCGCGGCGGATACACCACGGCGCGCGACAACCAGACCAGCATCTTCGTGCCGGTGTTCCAGGGCGACAACCCGAAGGCATCGCAGAACAGCCAGATCGGTACGGTCGTGATCGATGGCCTGGCCCCCGAGCCCAAGGGCACGCATCAGTTCCAGATCACGTTCGCGCTCGATGCCAATGGCATCTTCGACGGCTCGATCACGCACGTGCAGAAGGGCACGGTCACGCCGATCAAGCTCGACCGTGCCGACGTGGGCCTGACGCAGAAGAAGCGTGTCGAGCTCGCGGCGGTCCTCGAGGCCGGCCAGTTGCCGCCGGCGCCCGGCCAGCCGCAATCAAGCGGACCCACATCGTCCGCACCATCCGGGGGCGGCATGGGGGCGAGCGATCCGGTCGATGCACTCGTCGATCAAGCGAGCGAGCTGATGACCACCTTGCCGGCGGACCGCCAGCGCGAGATGCGCGACGCGATCACCAAGGTGATCCAGGCCCGCGCCTCCGGCATCAACGTCGCCGGTGCGGTTGCCACGCTGACAGCGCTCGTGATGCGAAGCCGGAACTGACGGTCGCGTGCTCGGTCGCACGTCCGCCGCGCTCGCGGTGATCGTCGCCACCGCGACGGTCGCCCACGCGGAGCGCGCGGTGGTGGGCACGGTCGTCGATGGCGCGACCGGCATGCCAGTGCCGGGCGCGCTGGTAGCGATCGGCGCGAACGAGGCAGCGACCGACGATGACGGCCACTTCCGCGTCGTCGACGTGCCGTTCGGGCGCGTCGACGTGGTCGTGATCGCGGATGGCTATCGCGCGTACTTCGGCTCGACGCGCGTCGGCGCGGATCTCACCGTTCGCCTCGACGCCGAGGCGGGCGCGGGGGAGGTCATCCACGTCAGCGGGCGGGTGCCGAGCGGACCAGCGCTGCACCTCGACACGCAGGCGATCCGCAACCAGCCGGGCGCGGGCAACGACGTGCTGCGCGCGCTGCAGAGCTTGCCGGGAGTGGCGCGCACGCCGTTCGGTCTTGGTGGGCTCGCGCTACGCGGTACGGCACCGCGCGACACCAAGGTCTATCTCGACGGCATGGAGATCCCGCTGCTCTATCACTTCGGCGGCATCGCCTCGTTCCTGCCGACGGGTGCGGTCGACGAGGTGACGCTCGAGCCGGGCGGTGCGAGCGTGCGCTACGGGCGCGGGCTCGGCGGCGTTGCGGTGGTCACGTCGCGCACGGGGCGCGGCGATCGGTGGCGGATGGGCGGCGAGATCAGCCTGATCCACGCGGCGGCGCTCGCCGAAGGTCCAGGGCCGCTCAAGGGTGGGTGGCTGATCGGCGTGCGGCGCTCGTACTTCGATGCGATCGAGACAGCGGCGCAGCTCGACCTGACGCTCGCCCCGCGCTACGCGGACGCACAGGTGCGCTGGGAATCCGGCGACGGGCGCTGGATGGCGATCCTGATCGGCTCGGACGACAAGCTGCGACTCCTCCACGATCCGAACGACACGAGCACCGGCGGCGTCAACACCAGCAGCGTGAAGTCGTTCGACTACACCTCGCAGTTCGCGCGCCTCGGCGTTCGCTATCGCGCGGTGCACGGCGCCACCTCGATCACCGTCCTTCCCTCGGTCGGCATCGACGACGTCAACGCGCGTGCCAACCACGAGAACATCGACAAGGGCATGCACAAGACGAGCATCCCGCTGTCGTTGCGCGCCGATCTCGCGACGCCGCTGGCGGGCGGGACGCTGTCGTTGGGCGTCGACGGTGGGTGGCAGCGCTCCTCGTACGACATCATCAACACCCCGCCCCCGAGCCCGATGGACCCATCGCCCGACATCGTGGTCCACCGCTCGCTGTCGCGCTGGGTCGCGGATTCGGGTGCGTGGATCGAGCAATCGTGGTTCGTCGCCGGCGACAAGATCGAGATCCGGCCCGGTCTGCGCGGCGATCACTTCGGTCTCTCGGATCAGTGGACGCTCGATCCGCGGATCGCGGTGCGCGAGGAGCTGCCGCACGGGCTGACGCTCACGCAATCGCTCGGCCGCTATCACGCGCCGCCGCTCGTCACCGACTTCGATCCGATCTTCGGCGACCGCGTGATGGTTGGCTCGTCGGCGACGCAGGTCGCGGTCGGTCTCAAGGCGATCATCGGCGATGACAAGGAGATCTCCGCGACCACGTACTACCAGGACCTCGAGCAGCTCCCGGTCGATGCGATCAGCTCCGCGACGCCGACCTCCGCGAACGGGGGCACCGAGTCCGGAGGCCTGCTCGGCATCAGCCGCGAGCTCGTCGACACGCAGTTCGGGTCGTACAGCTATCGCGAAGGGATCGGCTCGGGACACACGTACGGGCTCGAGTTGATCGCACGCAAGAACGTGGGGCGCTGGACCGGATGGATCGCCTACACCTACGGGCGCTCGTACCGGACCAACCCGGCGAAGGACAACATCTCGCATCCCTACGTGCTCGATCAGCCGCACTCGCTCACGCTGATCGGCTCGACGGCACTCGGCAAGCGCTGGCGGATCGGCGGCCGCATGCGCTACACGACCGGCAATCCGTACACGCCGGTGGCGGCCGCGTATCTCGATGCGAGCGGCGACTGGGTCGCGGTCGATGGCACGCTGCTCTCGCGGCGGCTGCCCGACTTCTTCCAGCTCGATCTGCGCGTCGATCGCTCGTGGCAGGGCAGGTGGGGGACGTGGAACCTCTACGTCGACATCCAGAACATCATCAACCGCCACAATGCCGAAGGCCTCACGTACAGCGACGACTACGGCAAGCGGAGCTACACGAACGGGCTGCCGATCTTTCCCTCGATCGGCGTGGAGCTGATCCCGTGAACCGAGCCCTTCTCCTCCTCGCGCTCGTCGCGTGCGGTGACGACGTACGCAGAGACCCGTCCGCCGCGCCGGTCAGCGGATCGCGGCTCAAGCTCGAGTGGTACTTCTATGGCGATGGCTCGAAGGAGCCGAACCCGGCGGCGTTCTACGACACGCTGATCCACGGTCGCTGCGTCCCCCGACAGTGGAGCGACGGCGAACAGCGCTGCGCACCCGAGGCCGACGAGGCGGTCTACACGAACGCCGCGTGCGACGAGCTCGTTGGCCGCTCGGACCTGATCTCGAAGCCGCTGTTCTTCCTCGGCTACGATCAGATCGCGGGTGAACGCTTGCCGGCGCGCCTCTACTACGCCGGTCCGATGACCACAGCACCGACCTCGATCTACGAACGCATCGACGGCGTGTGCGTCGGGCCGCGGTTCGCGCCATCGGATGCGATGT
The DNA here is from genome assembly GCA_038206055.1 of Haliangiales bacterium. Lineage (GTDB taxonomy): Bacteria > Myxococcota_A > Polyangia > Haliangiales > Haliangiaceae > JABFXX01. Next base: position 10,696 of record JBBRBG010000214.1, on the reverse strand, counting down.
ACTTCCAGCTCAGCGGAGAGACGCAGGCGCAAGGCATGGTCGCGTTCCACGATCGCGACGTGGATGCCGACGGCAGGCTCGTGCTCCAGCTTCGCGAGACCGACGATGGGCTCTACCTGCCGCTCGGCCTCCGTGATCGCACGCTCGATCTCGCATGTCGTGCGAGCGATCGCGCGACCGGCGCCGTGTGCGAGCCCGTGGGCGTGGCGCCCGCGCTGAACTTCGCCGATCCGGCCTGCGAGGTTCCAGCGCTCGGTGTGTTCTTCACGCAACAGGCCCCGACGATCGCGGTGACCACGGCGGCGAATGGCTGCGCCTCGTACAACGCGGTCGGCGACGGCGTGGCCATGCTCTACATGCGAAACGGCGCCAGCTGTCAGGCCGCCGGCGCGCAGCTGCGCGGCTATGCACTCGGTGCACCCATCGCACTCGCGCCCATCGAGCGAACCGTCGTCGAGGATCGCGCCCACCGGCTCCAGCAGATCGTGCTCGCCGCGGGCTCCGAGCGCCTGCTGGACGATCGTCTCCACGACACCGCAACGCGCCTCGACTGCCATCGCCAGACCTTCGACGATGCCGTGCGCTGCATCCCGGATGTCACGATCCAGGTGACCATTCTGTACGCGCAGGGCTGCATGCTGCCCGTCCCCGTCGCGGAGCTCCCCGAGCAATCGTGTCTGCCGATCGGTTTCGCGACCAGCTACTCCGACGAGGGCGTGCTCGAGATCCGAGCGATCGGCGAGCGTCTCGCTACGCCGCTGTACAGCCTGTTCACCGGCACCTGCGCCCCGTACCTCCCGCCCGCGGGCAGGGTGGTGCGCACGGTGGGCCCACCGATTCCGACAGAGACGTTCGTCGGCGGTCACGCGGCGGGAGAGCGCTAGCGATGCGCGTGCTCGTGATGATGCTCGCGCTCGCCGCGTGTGCGGACGAGAGTGGCGCGCCGCGGTTGAGCTCGGCCTCGCCCGATCACGGCCCCCTCGTCGGTGGCACCAAGATCGTGCTCGGCGGCAGCGGCTTTCCTCGCGGCACTCCGGTCCGGGTGCTGGTCGGCGGCCGCGAGGCACCGCTTGCCCACGTGGTCGACGACAAGACCCTCGAGCTGGTGATTCCGCCGGGCGATCACCCCGGAGATGCGGAGGTCATCGTGCTCGCCGGCGCCGCTACGACCACCGCCGAGCACGTGTTCCACTACAGCGTGGCGGCGACGATCGACACGGTGTCACCAGGCGAGGTCCTGCACGACTCGACGACCACCACCATCACGGTGATCGGCCGCGGGTTCCTCGGCGAGGCGGCCGGCGAGCTTCACGTCCTCGTCGACGGGCAGCTCGCGACCGACGTGCTCGCCCGGAGCGACACCACCCTGACCTTCACCGCCCCGCCGGGCACCGCGTTCGTTCAACCGGACCTTCAGGTCGTCGATCTCCGCGGCACGGCGACCAAGACCCGGAGCTTCCGATATCGGCCGGGTCCCCGCGGTGGCCTCGTGATGTTCTCGCGGTTCGGCGCCGAGTTCGCGACGTTCTTCGATCCCGTGGCTGGCACGAGCTTCGCGATCCCGCGAACCGGCACGGCGTCGTCCTCGTTCACCACGGTCGTGCTCGACGCGTACGGCGAGTACTGGGCCTTCGACCGCAGCCTGCGGTGGGGACGTATCGACATGCGCACGCAGGACATCGTCGCGCCGATCCAGACGAACATTCTGATCCCCGCGATGGTGCGCCTCGGCACCGCGTACTACGCGATCGAGCGGTTCTCGGGGATGTTCGGCCGGTTCGACCCCACGACGGCAGCGTTCACGCCGATCCACGCGGTGCCGTGCTGCGGTTCGTACGGCATCGCGACCGATGGCACCACGTTGTGGTTCGTGGCGCGGGTGGCGTCGGCCATCGTCGTCAACACGATCGAGCCGAGCACGGGCGAGGTCGGCACCGGGGTCCCGATCATCAATCCGTCGGGGCTTCATATCGAAGAGCTGCGCTGGTTCGACGGCGTGCTCTACGGCACGAGCTCGAACCAGACCCTGCTCGCGATCGATCCGGCGACCGGCGCCACCACCGTGCAGCCCGTCAGCCCTGGTCGCGCGAACGCGATGGAGATCGCCCTGTAGGCCCCCGCGACAGCCTGGGACACCTGTGCCCGCCATCGCACCCGGTTAGCCATCGCCAGCCACGTCTGCGGATCTGGGGTGCGACACCGGCTATAACGACGCCGTGAAGACACAGGCCGTGCTCGCTCTCCTCGTCAGTCTTGCGGTCGCGCTCCCTGCGAGCGCGGCGCCCACACCCAAGCAGGTGACCGCCGTCGAAGGCATCACCGAGTACGCGCTGCCCAACGGCATGCACGTGCTGCTGTTCCCCGATCCGTCGAAGGAGACGTTCACGATCAACGTGACGTACCTCGTCGGCTCGCGCATGGAGGGTTATGGCGAGACGGGCATGGCGCACCTCCTCGAGCACATGCTATTCAAGGGTTCGCCGAAGCACCCGAAGGTGTGGGAGGAGCTGCAGAAGCGCGGCGCCTCGAACAACGCATCGACCTGGTACGACCGCACGAACTACTTCGAGACCCTGCCGTCGAAGGACGACAACGTCGCGTGGGCGATCGAGCTCGAGGCCGATCGCATGGTCAACGCGAACATCGCGCAGGCCGATCTCAACAGCGAGTTCTCGGTCGTTCGTAACGAGTTCGAGCTCGGCGAGAACAAGCCCGACGAGATCCTCTCCGAGCGCATGTGGTCCACCGCGTACCTCTGGCACAACTACGGCAAGTCGACGATCGGCTCGCGCGCGGACATCGAGAAGGTGCCCGCCGTGACGCTGAAGCGGTTCTACAAGAAGTACTACCGCCCCGATAACGCGATCGTGATCCTCGCCGGCAAGTTCGACCCGGCGAAGGCCCTCGGCCTGGTCGCGCAGCACTTCGGCGCCGTCGCGAACCCGCCGACCGCCATCGAGCCGACGTACACCACCGAGCCGCAGCAGGATGGCGAGCGCGTGGTCACGCTGCGCCGCACCGGCGACGTGCAGGTCGTCGGGCTCCTCTATCACGTCTCCGCCGCGGCGGATCCAGACTACCCGGCGACCGAGGCGATCAGCGAGATCCTCACCGACGAGCCGTCGGGTCGGCTCTACGTCGGCCTCGTCAAGGCCGGCCTGGCGACCTCCGTCAGCTCGAGCCTGCTGCCGCTGCACGACCCGGGCGTGATCGAGCTGTCGGCCACCGTCCCCGTCGGCAAGCCGATCGAGGTGGTGCGCGACAAGATGATCTCGATCGTCGAGGGCCTCGCGAAGTCCAAGGTCACCGCCGAAGAGCTCGCTCGGTTCCGCGCGAAGACCAAGAAGCGGTTCAAGCTGTCGTTCGCGAACAGCTCGTCGCTCGCGATCCAGCTCTCGGAGCTGATGGCGGCCGGCGACTGGCGCCTGATGTTCATGATCCGCGACGCGATCGCGAAGCTTTCGCCTGCCGATGTCGAGCGGGTCGCCGCCGCGTACCTCCGGCCGTCGAACCGCACCGTCGGCATCTTCACGCCGACCAAGGACATCGATCGCGCGCCGCTCAAGGAGACGCCGGACTTCAAGAAGGTCATCGGCGACTACAAGGGCCAGCCGCCCGAGGCCGATGGCGAGAAGTTCGACGCCACCCTCGATAACATCGAGAAGCGCACCACGCGCGCGTCGCTCGCGAACGGCATGAAGCTCACGATGCTGCCGAAGACCACGCGTGGCCACGTGGTGCGCGCGCGCCTGACCATGCGCTACGGCACCGAAGCCGACTTCACGGGCAAGCGCCTCGCGGCGTCCGCGATCGACGACATGCTCGCGCGCGGCACGAAGAAGCACACGTTCCAGCAGCTCAAGGATCAGTGGGACCTCCTCGAAGCGCAGGTGGGCTTCACGTCGCAGCCGGGCGCCGTCGACGTCTCGATCCAGACCACGCGCGATAACTTCCCCGCGGTGCTCGCGCTGGTCGACGAGATCCTCCGCCAGTCGACGTTCCCGCAGGACCAGTTCGACATCATGGTGAAGGAGAACGTCACCGCGCTCGAGGACTCGAAGTCCGATCCGCAGACGCAGGCGTTCACCACCGTCGGCCGCGTGGTCGCGCCGTATCCGAAGACCCACCCGCTCTTCACGCCGACCACGCAGGAGTCGATCGACGACCTCAAGAAGATGAAGGTCGCCGAGCTCAAGAAGTGGCCGGCCATGTTCGGCATGAGCAACGCCACGCTCGCGATCGTCGGCGACGTCGATGCATCCGCCACGAAGGCGTGGGTCGAGAAGACGTGGGGTTCGTGGAAGTCGCCGAAGCCGTGGAAGCGCATCGAGCGCAAGTTCTTCCCGTCGTCGTCGCAGGACATCGTCCTCGACTTCCCCGACAAGGCCTCGGCGCTGATCGCATCGGTCCACTCGGTCGACATGAAGGACGACGATGCCGACGCGCCCGCGATGATGGCGGCGAACTACACGCTCGGCGGCGGCGGCTTCGTGTCGCGCCTGACCACGCGCCTGCGCCAGAAGGACGGCCTGTCGTACTTCGCGTTCTCCGCGTTCCAGCTCGTGCCGCTCGATGCGACCGGCGTGTTCGTGGCCGGCGGCGCGATGAACCCCGAGAACGTGAAGAAGGGCCGCGCGGCGCTCGACGAGGAGATCGCGAAGTTCGCGGCCTCGGGCATCACGGCCGAGGAGCTCGATGGTGCGAAGAAGGGCCTCGCGGCCGGCTTCGAGCGCAACCTCTCGAACGATGGCACGGTGCTGAGCTTCCTCGCCGACGGCACGTATCTCGATCGCAAGATGGACTACTGGCAGAAGCAGCAGGCCGCGATCCAGGCACTGACGGTCGATGCCGTCAACGCCGCGGTCAAGAAGCGCCTCAAGCCGGCCACGCTGATCAAGATCAACGCCGGCGACAAGAAGAAGATGTAGTCGCTACGCGACGATCACGAAGACGCCGTAGGCGCCGAGCACTTCATCGTTCGTCAAGAGGTGCATCGGTTCTGCGAGCGCTTGGGCGATGAGCAGGCGATCGAACGGGTCCTTGTGGTGCGGGCCGAGCGTGGCGACGGCCGCGGCATGCTCACCACTGATCGAGAGCAGGGCGAACCCGGCAGGCTCTACCGCGGCAAGTACCTTGACCGGATCGGCATCCAGCTTTCCGAGCGACGTCTTGATGCTGATCTCCCAGATCGATGCGGCGCTGACGTAGATCTCCGACTTGTCGATCATCCGTCGCGCGGCCTTTGACAATTTCGCTGGTGCTGCCAATGCCCAGAGGAGGAGGTGCGTGTCGATCAGGACTCGCATGGCTCACTCCGCTCCGAACAGACCCGCGAGCTCCTCGTCATCCAGCGGGGTGTTGAAGTCGTCGGGAACCTCCAGCTTGCCTTTCAGCAGGCCGAGCTTCTTCGATGTCGGTGCGCGGTTCAGCGGCGACAGGCGCGCCATCGGCTTCCCGGCCTTGGCGATGATCACTTCCTGACCGGCTGCCACGTCGTCGATGATCTTCGACAGGTGGGTCTTGGCGTGATGGATGTTGACGATGCGCACTGGACTAACTCTAGTCTAGTCCATCGCGGTGTCAACCACCCCGCTGTGTGACGTCAGCGGCGCTTCGACCCGCGCTGCGTTGTGATCGCGGCCGTATGCGGCGATCAGGCCACGTTCCGGCATAGCGTTCGGCGGCCGTGATCACGTTTCCGTATCCCGCTGCGCGCATCCCGGCGTAGGTCAGCGTCACGCCGCTCGCGTGCAGCTTCTGCAGCTCCGCGACGACGCGCTCGAGTGTCCACTCGGTCGTTCGCTCGGTCATGCCCTCACCCGCTCGGACCTGTATACTCCGAAGGTGGATCCGATCATATCAGCGGCGCTGCACGTGCTCGTGGCGGGTCCGTCGCTGCGCCTGGCCGTTCTGTTCGGCTCGCGAGCCGCCGGCACGGCACGCCTCGGCAGCGATGTGGATATCGCGATCCTCCCTTCGGACCCGGAGCTAGGCTTGCACGCGGAGCTCGAGCTTGCGGCCGCACTCTCGAGTGCGCTCTCTGCCGAGGTCGATCTCGTGCGTCTGGATCATGCCTCGACGCTGCTTCGTTGGGAGATCGCACGTGACGGTGTGCCGCTGGTGACCACCGATCACGAGTGGACTCGCTTTCGCGCGACCGCGGCATCCGATCATGCCGAGATCGCAGACGGCCTCGCTCATGCGGCGCGGCTGTTCCAGCGTCGCCTCGTGAAGCCAGTACCGTGACGGACCACCTGATCATTCTCAAGAAGCTCACGATGCTTCGAGAACACGCGGCGCGCGTACGCCGGCGTCGACCAGCCACGCGCGATGCGTTCGAGACGGACGTCGACGTCCAGGATGCACTCGCGTTGAGCTTTCTTGTTTGCGTGCAAGAGGCGAACGATATCGCGATGCACATCACCGCCGACGAGGGGTGGGGCATGCCGGGCAGCTACGCCGAGGCGTTCGACCTGCTCGCGAAGAACGCCGTCATCACGCAGCAGCATGCGCGCGAGCTCGGGGGCCTCGCCGCGGTTCGCAATCGGATCGCGCACGGCTACGCGAGTGTCGACCCCGGCCGGCTGTGGGCCGAGCTTCCCGCCGGCCTCGACGCGCTCGATCGCTACGTCGACGCGATCGCACGGTACGTCGGCGACGCGACTTCCTAGGAGAACAACATGATGATCGAGCACGGACGTGAGCTGCGCACCCGAGTGACCGCCGCCGGGGAGCTCGAGCTCTCCCTCGTCGAGGTACCCGTACCGCGGCCTGGGCCGGATCAGGTGTTGATCAAGATCGAAGCCGCGCCGATCAACCCATCGGACCTCGCCCTCCTGCTCGGCCCGGCTGACCTCGCGACGCTGCGGAAGAGCGGCGACGTCACGACCGCCACGATCCCCGAGGCCCGCCGCGGCGCAGTCGCCGGCCGTGTCGACCAGTCGATGTCCGTCGGCAACGAAGGCGCGGGCACCGTGATCGAAGCCGGCGCGAATGCCCAGGCGCTCCTCGGCAAGCGCGTCGCCCTCGCGGGCGGCTCGATGTTCGCCGAGTACAAGGTCGCGAAGGTGCACGAGTGCCTCGTGCTGCCTGATGGCACCAGCGCCCGGGACGGCGCCTCGAGTGTCGTCAATCCGCTGACCTCGCTCGGCTTCGTCGAGACCATGAAGCGCGAGGGCCACACTGCGATCGTTCACACCGCCGCCGCCTCGAACCTCGGCCAGATGCTCGTGCGCGTGTGCGCGAAGGACGGCGTCGAGCTCGTCAACATCGTGCGCAGCGCCGAGCAAGTCGCATTGCTGCGAGAGCTGGGCGCGGTCCATGTGGTCGATAGCACCTCGCCGACCTTCCTCGCCGAGCTCACCAAGTCCCTGACGCTGACGAAGGCCACCATCGCGTTCGACGCGATCACCGGCGGGCCGCTCGCGAACCAGATCCTGATCGCGATGGAGACCGCGATCTCGCGCGGTGCCGCGTACAGCCGCTATGGCTCGTCGGTCCACAAGCAGCTCTACTGCTACGGCCACCTCGATCTTCGCCCGACCGAGCTGACGCCGCTGCGCTACGGCCTCGCGTGGGGCATCGGCGGCTGGCTGCTCACGCCGTTCCTGACGAAGGCCGGCCTGCCCGAGATCATGCGCCTCCGCGCACGCGTGGTCGCCGAGCTGACCACCACGTTCGCGAGCAAGTACACGGCGGAGATCACGCTCGCGCAGGCGCTCGAGCCCGAGACCATCGTCGCCTACAGCAAGCGCGCCACCGGATCGAAGTACCTGATCACGCCGCAGAGCTGAGCTTGATCGGTCGTGACTTGACAAGTCGTGACTTAACAAGTTACGACTTGACGAATGGCCGAGTCAGCGCCCGCAGGGCTCCCACCCGCGGACTTTGTCGGCCGGCGGCGCGAGCTCGCGGTCCTCGAAGCGGCGTGGAAGGGGGAGGGCGGCGCGTTCGTGCCGGTCTACGGGCGCCGGAGGATCGGCAAGAGCGAGTTGATCCTGCACTTCCTCGGCTCTCGGCCGGCGATCTACCACGTCGGCAAGGTCGCGCCGGCGGAGCTGCAGATCCGCGAGTTCCTGAGCGAGGCCGCACGCGCGCTCGGAGAACCGCTGCTCGGTCAGATCGCTGCGACGGACTGGAGGACGGCGCTCGAGGCGGTGGAGACCGCGTGGAAGGGCCGCGGCAAGCTGATCATCGTGCTCGACGAGTTCCAGTGGACCGCCGGCGCGAGTCCCGAGCTGCCGTCGCTGCTGCAGGAGCTCTGGGATCGGCGATGGAAGCGCGGACGGGTGATGCTGGTCCTGTGCGGCTCGATGATCGGCTTCATGGAGCGCGAGGTCCTCGGCGCGAAGAGCCCGCTGTTCGGCCGGCGCACCGCGCAGATCCATCTCCAGCCGTTCGGGTTTCGCGAGGCGGCCGCGTTTCATCCGCGGTGGTCGCGCACGGATCAAGCGCGCGTGCGGTTCGTGGTCGGCGGCGTGGCGACGTATCTGCGAACCTTCGATCCGGGGCGCTCGTTCGAGCAGAACCTCGCGGAGACGTTGCTCTCGGAGTTCGCGCCACTGTTCCGCGAGCCCGAGTTCTTGCTCCGCGAGGAGCTGCGCGAGGTCAGCAGCTACCAGGCCGTGCTTGGGGCGATCGCCGCCGGCGAGACCACGATCCGCGGCATCGCGCAGGCCGGCAGCCTCCCCGAGCGCGGGCTCACCTACTACCTCGATCAGCTCGAGTCGCTCGGCTATGTCGCGCGCCGGCATCCGCTTACCGGCACCAAGCCGGCGGCGCGCCACCTCCGCTTCGTGCTCGAGGATCCGCTGCTCCGGTTCTGGTTCCGGTTCGTGTTCCCGCATCGCAGCGCGGTCCAGCGCCTCGGGCCCACGCGTGCATTCCGCGAGCTGATCAAGCGCGAGCTGGAGAGCTACTTCGGGTACTGCTTCGAGCGTCTGTGCCGCGAGGCCCTCGCCGAAATCTACGTGCGCGAAGGGATCTCCGGGTTCTCGATCGGCGAGTACTGGGATCGCGAGACGCAGATCGACGTCGTCGGCATGCGCGACCACAAGTGGACCGATCTCGGCGAGTGCAAGTGGGGACCGATCGGCTCCGTGCCCGGCGTTGTCGCCGAGCTCGAACGGAAGGTACGCGCGTACCCGAACCCGCGCGCTGCGACGGTCGGCCGGCGGATCTTCGCGGATCGTCTGCCCGCGGCGTCCGTGCGCGCGAAGGCCCCAGGTGTGATCTGGCACTCCCTCGACGATCTTTACGACGCTGAATAGCGCGGCGTGGGGTACGGATCCGTGCGTCGACTTCGCCGCATCGCCAAACATGGAGTCGGCGACTACAAGGTGCAGCGTTTTGCGGCAGGCGCGTAGCACGCGCGCTCGAAATTGGTTGTGTCGCGCGGCGCGGTCGAGGTATTTCGGGAAGCGGTCGCGGTGGTGTTCCGAAGTTCGTGAGCAACTATCCGAAATCAGAACCGCTCATATGGTTCACATCTGCTCCATTCGTATCCTACAGAGAAAATCACGTTACATATGATAACGAGGAAATCATCATTACTAGCATTCTCCACGACAAGAAGTGCCAGCTGTGCGACTGAACATGACCAAGATACCAGCAGCCGTCTTCATCGTTGTGTTCGGATGTCGCTCGAACGTTGACGGGGGTATTGTTCTTGAAGAACAGATGATACGAGACTCGCTGACTTCACTAGAACAGCACACCGGTGAATACGGCAATCTCCCATATCGGCGTGCAATCGCTATCGTTGCCGAAGTGTGCCAAAAAACTGACTGCATTCACGGAGGATTGACCGGCAAGAGCAGTCCCCTCACGCCGGCTGAGGTTGCGAGGTTTCTACTCCTTTCGGATCGACCGGAGCTCGGTGAAGCAGGATTAGACGTTGCGTGCGGGCTGTGCGGCGAAGCGGGCAAGCGTTGCCTTTGCGACGGTAGGACGTGCGCCCTATCCGACCTAAGGCCGGCCTGGGTTCCCCAAGACATCGTCTGCGGCTTCGTCATTATCGACGGCGTGTCGTACGCTTGGGGGAGCGAGCTTCGTGCCGCCAACAAGGCCTGGCGAGAGACACATTAGAAGTAGGCCTCCGTCGGTCCGGTCGACCGCGCCCAAGACGGCGGTCACCCGCGGCCCTGACGGGCTTGACGCCACGTGACGCTCTCCGGATGCGCACACCACGCGTGTCCGTCCGGAGGAGCGCGCCGGGATCGGTGGCTTGATCGCGATCGTCGGGGCGTGATACCGGGGCCGGCTACGTCGGCTCGAGCGGGGTGAGCGGCAGCGGAGAAGCCGCCGTCGCGGCGCGCCGCGCCTTCCAGGCCGCCGGGAGCAGCGTAAGTCCTCGCGGCGCCCCGTCGTGAAGTGCTCCAGGAATGTGGCAGGCGCGGAGTGCAGGGGATCGCCTATCGCTTGCGGCGTCGCTGCTTGCGCGTACCGAGGGGAATCGCGCGCATCGGCTTCTGCGGCGGCGGAGCAGGCCGAGAAGTCATCAGCGTGGCGAAGAATGCGCTCTCGTCACCGTTGTGGACGTAGAGATAGGCGGTGAGTATCCGCTGCGTTGACCCCGTTCTGGCCTGATCGATCGGGCGGGCGCATCGTGCGGCGCGATGAGCGACACGAAGATCACATGGCTCCGCCGGGTGGCGAGTTGGCGCGCGAGCGGGCAGACGGCTGACGCGTTCGCGGC
>JBBRBG010000213.1:0-15180 GCA_038206055.1 Haliangiales bacterium | reverse complement strand
GCGACGAATCCACGCGACCGTGCTTCCAGAAAGATGGGCCCCGAAGTTCTCGAAGACCCCAAGGAGAGGCTTTCTCCTGCAGGAGAAGACTCTGCTTCGGGACCTTCGAGGCCTTCGGGGCTCACCTGAACCAGCGGACTTGCCGTTCGCAGCCGGCTAACCGTTTGGCGATCTAGAGGCCGCACGCGGCAAGCGCACGGGCGAATCGATCGGGCGGCGGCGCCTCGACTTTGACCTGCGTCGCGCCGAGCGGAAACGTGACGGTCGCGGCGTGCAGGAAGAACCCCTCGAAGCCGGGCACCAGGGCGCCGCCGTAGAGTGTGTCGCCGGAGATCGGGGATCCGACGTACGCGAGGTGTGCGCGCACCTGGTGCATGCGGCCGGTCCGCGCGTGGCAGCGCACGAGCGCGTGCGTGGGCGAGGCGCGATCGACCGAGAACGCGGTGTGCGCCGCGAGACCATCGGTCTGATCGATGGCGACCTTCCTTCCGCGCTGCACGAGCGGCGCATCGGACTCGCGCGCGACCGGGCGGCCGTCGACAATCGCGAGGTAGATCTTGTCGACGCGGCCGGTGCCGAACGCCTCGCGGAGCTCGCGATACGCCTCGAGCGAGCGAGCGGCGATCAGCGCGCCAGAGGTCCCGATGTCGAGCCGATGGACGAGGCCGCCGTCCCGCGGGTCGTCGCCGATCGCGGCGCACTCGGGCCAGCGATGGGCGATGCCGTTGGCGACGGTGCCGAGCTCGCCGGCGCGGAGTGGCTGCGTGGGCATGCCCGCCGGCTTCGCGACGACGATCACATCCGGTCTCTCCAGTAGAACTTCGAGGCGCTCTGCGGCGGCGGGATCGGGCAGCGGCCGGAAGTCCTCGCCCGTGACGGGCGCGCGGGTCAGCTCGATGAGATCGCCGACCTCGACGCGATCGCCTTTCTTCGCGCGCTTCCCACGCACGCGCACGCAGCCTTCATCGAACAGCTCCGCGAGCTGGCGGCGACCTGCATCGGGATAGTGGCGCGCCAGCTCCTTGTCGGCGCGGCCGGCGGAGGTCGCTGTCACGGATACGGGCTCGCTGCTCATACTGCCTCGAGAAGGAGCGCCGGAGCGCTGGTGCCGGGAAGGAGCTCGGTCGCGTCGGCCGGCAGCTCGACGAGTGCGTTACAGGGAACGAGAGAGGACAGCATCGCGGAGCCTTGCTTCGGGTGCGGGTGCGCGATCAGGTGGTCGCCGTTCCGCACCACGTTGGCGCGGATGTAGTGCGCGCGCCCGGCTTGCTTGCGATAGCCGCGCACGAGCTGCACGGGTGCACGCGGCCGCTCGACGGTCGTGGCGCCCTGCATCGCGAGGAGCGCGGGCCGGATGAACAGCTCGAACGCGACCACGGTGGACACCGGATTCCCAGGTAGCCCGAACACCGGCGTCTTGCGCTCGTCCTGGCGGAGGCCGAACGAGAACGGCTTGCCGGGCTTCATCGCCACCTTGTAGAGCTCGAGCTCGACGCCAACTGCGGCGAGTGCAGCGCGCACGTGATCCCGGTCGCCGACCGACACGCCGCCCGTGGTGATCACCGCGTCGTAGCCGAGCGCTGCGGCGATCAGATCCGCGAGGGCGCTGACGTCGTCACGCGCGATGCCCACGCGATGCGCGGTGCCACCCGCCTCTTCGATGAGCGCGACCAGCGCGTGGGCGGAGGAATCGACGAGCTGGCCCGGTCCCGGGGCCGTACCGACCTCGACGAGCTCGTCGCCGGTCGCGATCAGTGCGACCCGCGGTGCACGCGAGACGGTGACGGTGGTGACGCCGAGAGCGGCGAGCACGCCGAGGTGCCAGGCCGTGATCCTCGTGCCTGGCGTCAGCACGACCTCGCCGATCGCGATGTCCTCGCCGAGCCGGCGCACGTTGTCGCCCGGTGGGGATGCGGGCAGCGTCACCTGGTCGCCCTCGAGGGTCACGTCCTCCTGGATCACCACGGTGTCGAGATCGGGGGGCATCGGTGCCCCCGTGAAGATCCGCATCGCGGTGAGCTCGGGGATTGCCGTGGTGTGCGGCGCGCCCGCGGCGATCACGCCGCCGATCGGCAGCGTCGCCGGGAGCTCCGCGGAGCGCACGGCATAGCCGTCCATCGCCGAGTTATCGAAGCCCGGCAGCGCCCGCTCCGAGATGATCTCGACCGCGAGGATGCGCCCGCGCGCCTTGTCGAGGGGAATGGACTCGGAGCCCAGCCTCGGCACGCGCTCGAGCACGGTGCGCGTGGCATCGGCAACAGACAGCAAGGCGGCACTATAGCCTCGCGCCTACCGCCAACGGGTCGGGCGGGCGCAATGGGTGCGGATCTCTGCGATGCGCAAAGATTGGACATTGTACGAACCTGGGGAGCGTTGAGGTGGCGATTCCGCCGCACGGCGGTGACAATTGAGTGGCACGAGGTTTGATAGGATGAGATCGCCTTGTTACGGTTCGCCACGGTTGTCCTCCTCCTATGTCGGTGGATGTCCCCAGCGTCGGCAGACGAGCTCCCTGATGGAGCGGTCGCTCCCGCTGACGCACCGCTCGCCGCCGACGGCGAGCCAGCCGCCGAGCCGGTCCCCGACCCGCAACCGGGTAAGCACCACAAGCACGACAAGGACGGGAACACCGAGACGAATCCGAGCGCCGTCACCGATGGAGCACCAGCCGGCGACCGAGCGGACGACGGCGGTAAGAAGAAGAAGAAGAAGAAGAAGAAGAAGAAGAAGCACGGGAAGCTCGAGTTCAGCGGTCGGGTGTTCGTGCGCGGCGCCCTCGTCAAGACCAAGGGTCAGTCCGACGTCGTAGCGCAAGGGGCAGTGAACAGCGCCCGCGTCGGCGTCGACTACCGCTGGCACGACCTGCGGGTGAATGTCGAGGCCGAGATCGCATTCAAGCTCCGCCTCAAGGACGCGTTCGTCCAGCTCCGCCTCACCGACGCAGGTCCCAAGGTGGACATACGCGCCGGCTATTTCAAGATGCCGTTCTCGGCAATCCAGCTGACGTCGATCTGGGCGATGCCGACAGGCGATCGTGGCCTGCTCGACAACGTACTCGTCAAGCGCCTGCAGGTCGCTGGGCGCGCGACCGGCGCTATGGCGATCGTCGAGCTCCCGGGCGCCTGGTCTCCGACCGTACGCGCGGGTGTGTTCCAGGGTGTCGACGACGCCGGGACGCCGCTGGCGGTGACGGCGAGCGATCGGTTCGGTCAGGACGGCGTCGTGAGGTTCTCGGTGCAGCCGGCGCACGATCTCGAGATCGGGATCGCCGGCTCCGCACGCGTTGGAGAACTCCAGGTCGTCCCGCTCGAGGTCAGCCGAGCCTATGCGGCCGAGCTCGATGCGACGCTCTCGATCGACGCGGGGCCGGGCGTGCTGCGCGCGTGGGGCGAGGGGATGGTCGGAACGTCGTGGCTGGTCGTTGGAACCGACCCGGGCCACACCCGCGCGACGTTCGCCGAGGGTCGCGGGATCGTCTCGTACCGCCTCGGCGGCACGGCACACGGCGAGCGTTACGTCGAGGCCTATGGGTTGTTCGGCGCCCTCGATCCAGACGCGTCGATTCGCCACGACCTCGTGGTCGAGGCGACGGGCGGCCTCACCTACGGGGCCTGGAATGCCTGGCGTCTGCAGGCCGAGCTCGAACGATGGCAGGTCGGGAGCAACGCTCCGATCGGCATCGTCGAGCTCGGCGTTGGACCGGCCACCTCCACCACGTTCTTCGTTCAGCTCGGTGCACGGATCTAAACACTTCGAACTATCAACAGGAGCCTGATGCAGACCCTCACCTTGACCTTGTTCACCTCGATCGCACTCGTCGGCTGCGGTGGATCAGATCCCGCGGGCGGGGGTGTCGATGCTGCTCCGAACCCCAACATCGATGCTCCGAGCAATCCGGCGATGCGCTACCTGCCGTGGAAGGTCGGATCGGTGTGGTCGTACAAGCTCACCGATCCGAAGCACCAGCTCGCCGACGCGCTCGGTCGCAAGACGACGATCATGCCGGAGGTCGACGTCGGTGGTGTACACGCCGGCAAGCAGGCGTTCCGGGTCCACGTCGAACAGCTGACGGGGAGCAAGGACGTGTTCGAGGCCATCGCCGGAGATCAGGACGTTCGTTACAAGACCATCCACTACTCAGATCTCGCCGGGACTCAGATGGCGTCGACTGACGTCGACACGCCGTATCGGCTCAAGCTCGACGAGAGCGCCATCCATATCGTGAAGGGCGCCGCCTTCACTCAGTCGTTCACGGAGAACACGACCGGACAGGGCGCCGGGACGGTAACCAAGTCGGAGAACTGGCTGGTCATCGACGACGCGGAGTCGGTCACGGTGATCGCCGGGACGTACACCTGTTTGCACATCCGGCGCACCGGCTCGGCGCCGCAGGACTACTGGTACGCGCGCGGCGTCGGCAAGATCAAGGAGACCGGCAGCGGCGCCCAGGACGAGGAGCTGATGTCGTACACGCCATGAGCGACGCCGCGGTGAAACACAGCGACGGCGAGCAGATCGATGCTCGGATGACGGCGGATCGCCGCGAGGCGAAGTTCTTGCTCTCGGCCGACCAGGCGCGCGCCGTGGTCGCCGTGGTCAACCGGCACCTGGTCCACCATCGCCACCGCGCGGATGGGGCGAACCGACTGCCGGGCGCTCACCACTTCGTGACGACGATCTACTTCGATACGCCGAGCCGCACGCTCTACCGCGCGGCGCAGGGCTCGGTCGAGAGCCACCTGAAGCTGCGGGCCAAGGAGTACTACGACCTCCATCCGGACCTCACGGAGACGGCGACCGATGTGCGCCAGCTCGTCCGCTATCAGCCGATCTTGTGGCTGGAGCTCAAGCACAAGGAAGGGGCGCACACCGGAAAGCGGCGGATCGGCATCCCGAAGCGCGACGTCCCGGCGTTCTTTGCCGAGGGCAAGATCACGGCGGACATGGTTCGGATCCAGGAGCAGTCGTACGGGCACGACGCGAGCGTCGTCCTCGCCGCGGTCGCCGAGTTGTGCGCGAGCTGCGCCGAGCCGATGCGCGCCGACTGCCTCGTCAACTATCGGCGCCTCGCGTGGCAGGACCCCGAGGGCGAGCTCCGGGTGACGATCGACAGCGGCCTGGCCTTCTTTGGTCCGCCCGCGGATCTGTGGAGCCGAGACTGGGCACTCGTCCGACCGAGCCTGGGCACGCCCGTCGGGGCTGAGCCGCGGCGCGTCCTCGAGGTCAAGACCCACGGCGACGCTCCGGCATGGCTGACCGCGGTGCTCGACGCCGAGCGCGTCACGGCAGTGGCCTTCAGCAAGTTCGACGCGGCATCGAGCTCGGTCCATGGCTAGCGGCCGCGAGCGGCTGCGTACCGTCGTGCGCTGGCTGCTCTCGTTTGCGGTGGTCGGCTTCATCATCTCTGACTGGGGTGGCGACGACGACCACGTCACGCCGCAGCCCAGCGACGAACCCGACGGGAGCCTGACGTTCCAGATCACCTCGATCGGGGAGGCGGACGTCAATCCCGGCGACGCCGTCGTCGTCCAGTACGAAGGCGCCGACCCTGCCAAACCACTCGAGGCGACGATCGCGCGCCACGCTGCAGAGGTCATCGTCCGGAATCCCTCCTCGGTTGTTGTCCGCGTGGCGCTCAACGCGCCGACCGGCAAGGCCGGGCTTCGCCTCGTCCAGGGCGACAAGCGGACGAAGTCGTGGGATCTCCAGATCCGTCCGAACAAGCATCGCAAACTGATCACGCGCCTGCTCGGCGGTCTCGCGCTGTTCCTGCACGGCCTCGGGCTGCTCGCGATCGGGTTGCGCGGCCTCGCGGGGAGTCGAGTTCGTACGTTGCTCGGTCGCTGGACCCGTTCGGCGCCTCAGGCCGTCGGCGTCGGGATCCTCGTGGGAGGTGTGACCCAGCTGACGACCTCGGCCGCGGCGTTCGCGGTAGGCCTGGTCGATGCTCGCCTGCTCGCACTCGGGCCGACCGTCGCGATCTTCGTTGGCGCACAGCTCGGCGCATCGCTGACCGGCGCCTTGTTGCCCGTGGCGCTGGCAAGCGAGAGCCTGCTCGTGATCACGCTCGGCGTACTGTGGACACGGCTCGCGACCGGCCGCCGAGGTGCCGCCATCGCGCGCGTCCTGCTCGGCACCGGCCTCATGCTCTACGGGCTCCACCTGTTGCAGACCAGCGTGCAGCCGCTCGTCAGCGATCCCAAGATCCTGCCGTACGTCGAGTATCTGCGCGACCCCGGGATGCTCGCCCTCGCGCTGTGCGCGATCGCCGGCGCGTTGATCGCCCTGGTCCTCCAGGGCCCGGGCCCGGTCTACATCCTCGTGATCGGGCTGAGCCAGACCGGCGTCATCCCACTCGCGAACGCGTTCGCGATCCTCGCCGGCACCAACCTCGGCGCCGCCCTCGGGATGTCGTTGATCTCGTGGCAGTCCGGAAAGCTCACCCGCCCGCTCGCCGCTCCCCACCTCGGGTTCGGAGCGTTCGCGATGGCGTTCGCCCTCGCCACGATCCCCCTATGGATCGCGGTCACACCCGGCGCCGACGTGATCCAGTACGGGCAGCGCGTGGTCCGTCCGGACGTCTCGCGCTATCTGGCGCTCGGGTTCGCACTCACCCAGCTCGCCGCCGGAGCCATGTGGCTGCTCGTGCTGCCTCGGCTCACGCAGCGTGCGATCCGCCGACCCTTCGTGGTGGCGCCCTCGGAAGCGCCCGATGTGCTCGCCCTCGGTGTGCAGCGCGAGCTCGCGAACGTCCTCGTGGCCCACCAGGAGGCGCTCGACGGCGCGCTCGAGATGTCGTGTACCAGCGATCGCGCTCGTGGGGCCGCGACCGAGGCGACGCTCACAGAAGCGCGGCGCTTGCTCGAGAAGCAGTACGCGATCGTGGTCAGCGGATCCAGCGTGCAGCTCGATCGCACGACGCAGACGGTGATCTCGATGCTGCAGCTCCAGCGTCAGGTGGAGCAGCTGGTGAGCGTGGCAGAGCTCGCGATCGAGCGCGGCGTCCGCCTGTCGCCCGACGACCAGGCGCGCCTGCGCAAGCTGCACGACGTGGCGAGCGAGTCGTACGCGGCTGCCACGGCTGCGCTCGAGCGCGGCGTCGCCGTCGACCTCGAGGCCGCTGGAGGACGCGAGATCCAGATGAACCTCCTCGAGATGGACGCACGCCGCGCGCCGATGATCACGAAGCGGAACGAGTCGGGCTCGTTCGGCCTTGGCCTGACGGAGTTGATCGACACGTACGAGCACGTCGGGAACCACCTGTTTCGACTGTGCAAGACCCTCGGTGCTGACCCGGAGGAGTTGCTCTGATGTTCGTCGTGTTCGAAGGCATCGACGGCGGGGGAAAGACCACGTTGTCGAACATGGTCGCGACGCTACTCCGCCAGCGCGGCCTCGTGGTCGAGCACGTCCGCGAGGGAGGGAAGTTCGCGTCCAACGTTACCCAGGCGATGCGCGAGCTCGGCCGCGATGCGCGCAACCTCGCGATGACCCCGCGGGCGGAGCTGCTGCTCTACCTGACCCGCGAGGTCCAGCTCGCCGAGGAGGCAACGCGCCCCGCGCTCGAGCGCGCCGACGTGGTGATCGCCGATCGCTACGTGTACACGGCCGAGACCCTCGCCGTGCATGGCCGCGGGATGTCGCCGCTGGTGGTCGCGCCCCTGGTGGCAGGGGCGGCCAATGGCCTGCTCCCCGAGCTCGCGGTGCTGGTCGACGTCGATCCGCAGGTCGCGCGCGCACGCCGCCGCGTGTCGAAGCTGATCACCCCGGACGACAAGGCACCGTCGAGAAAAGGCCTCGCCGGCACGGCGCTCCAGCACCGGCTGCGCGAGGGCTACCTGGCGCTCGCGGCGCGCGAGCCCGAACGGTGGATCGTGGTGGATAACACCGAGGCGGACCTCCATGCGATGGCGAACGCGCTCGCCGACGTGATCACCCAGGCCCGCCGCGACGGCGTGGTCACCGCACGGACGGCGATGGCGCATCCTGCGCAGCCACCTGCGCTGGACGGCGGTGACCTGGCGCGCGCTCGCAGCGCGCTGCTCGCGTGGGTGGACCGGCGGTCCCCTCGCGAACCCGGTCTGGCCGCGTACTTCCTCGATGGCGTGGCCGGGCCCGAGTTCGACGCCCGGCGCCGCGCGCTCGCCCCTCGCGTGCCCTCCGTGGTGGCCGCCGGGTTGCGCTGGCTCGATGACCCGGAGTCGTGGCACCTCCGCCGCGCGCTCGCTGCCCAGGCCCCGGACCAGATCGCGCGCTCGCTCGCCAGCCCCGCGCGTGCGCACCCGGACGCGCACGGCCTCCTGTGCGCGCTGGTCGGCATCACCCCGCGCGAGGTCGCCACCGCGCTTTGGGGCCGCGACGACGAACCGGCGTGGGAGCTGCGTGCGCAGCTGCCGGCCGACCAGGCCGCGCGCTCGCTCGGCGCCGTCGCAAGCGAGCGGGCGTGGGCGGTGCGCGAGCGCTGGCTCGTGTCGCGAGGTGGGTTGGCGGCCATCGACGACGTCGCGTCGGCGACCATCGCCTGCGAAGCCGTCGAGGCGGTCGGCGACGACCGTGCCTGGGAGGTCCGCAAGGCGCTGCGCGAGGTGGCGCCGGTGGCAGCACTGGACTCTACCTACCTGCTCGTCGATGATCGGTCCTGGAAGTGGCGCGAGCGCTCGATCGAGCGCGCCGCAAAGATCGTGATGCGCACCATCGGCCAGCACCTCGAGCCTCGCGCGTGGGCACTGCGCGAGCGCGCGATCGCCCACTGCGAAGAGACGTTCGACTCGCTGATCGGCGTCGACACCGAAGCGGCGTGGCGGATGCGCGAAGCGGCGCTCGCTCGATGGCCGAGCTCGGTGGTCAAGAGCCTCGGACCGCTCGCGACGAACGAGCGCGGTCAGGCGATGATCTGCGCCGCACTCACGCGCTCCCCCCACGACGTCGCATTGTGGCGGCACGCATTGATCGTGGGCACGAAGGGAGGCGGGGCGGTTCGATGGTGACGGTGGCCTCGACGCGACGCTCGCACATCGATCCGAAAGACCTCCCCGCGGTCCAGCGCGCCACGCTGCGCCGGATCTTTCGCTACCTGCGTCCGTATCGCGGGCGGACCATCCTCGTCATCCTCTCGATCATCACCGGATCCGTGCTCGGCCTCGTACCGCCGTTGTGCATCCGCGCGATCGTCGACGACGCGCTCCCTCACCGCGACCGCGTCGAGCTGATCGAGTTGTTCGCGTTGATGGTCGCGGCCCCCCTGATCGCCGGGCTGCTCAGCGTGTTGCAGCGGTACCTCGCCGCCTACATCGCCGAGCACGTGATGTACGATCTTCGGTTGCAGGTGTTTCGGCACGTGCAGCGCCAATCCGTGACCTACTTCATGGGCGCGAGGCCAGGGGAGGTCGTCTCGCGCGTCCTCAACGACGTTCAGGGCGTCGGGCAGATGTTGCAGGACAACCTCGTCAAGGTCCTGCAGAACTCGATCGTCGTGTCCACGGCGATCGCCGCGATCGTGTGGCTGGACTGGCGGCTCGCGATTCTCGCGCTCGCCCTGCTCCCGGTGTTCATCCTTCCGACCCGCCGTGTCGGGCAGCGTCGCAAGGCGCTCAAGCGTCAGGGGCAGGGCGCGCTCGCCGAGGTCACCGGTGTCCTGATCGAAACGCTCTCGGTCTCCGGCGCGCTGCTCGTCAAGGTCTCGGGCTCCGAGGCCTACGAGGCTGACCGGCTGGCGACCAAAGCGGCGGCACTGCGAGAGATCTCACTGCGCCACAACCTCGTAGGGCGGTGGTTCCAGATGATGATGAAGTTTCTCGAGGAGCTCGGGCCCGCCCTCGTGTATGCGTTGGGTGGCTGGTTCGTGATCAGCGGCGACCTCGCGCTCGGTACCGTCGTCGCATTCGTCGCACTGCTGCGCCGACTGTATTCGCCGGCCTCGGATCTCGCGACGGTCCACGTCGATGTCGTCACGTCGTATGCCTACTTCGATCGGATCTTCAGCGTGCTCGATCTCGAGCCGTCCATCCAGGATGCGCCCGACGCGCGACCGCTCACCGACGTTCGCGGCCACATCCGGTTCGAGCACGTCACGTTCTCGTACGACCCCGACGGGGTCACCCTCAAGGACATCGATCTCGAGGTACCGGCCGGGCAGGTTGTCGCGCTCGTTGGGCCGTCCGGTGCCGGCAAGAGCACCCTGGCCACGCTGGTGCCGAGGCTCTACGATCCGTCGGCGGGCCGGGTGTTGATCGACGGCCACGATGTGCGGACGGTCCAGCTCGCGTCGCTTCGCGCGCAGATCGCTGTGGTCTCACAGGAGACCTACCTGTTCCATGCGTCGATTCTGGATAACCTGCGCTACGGCCGCCCCGACGCGACGCCTGCCGACGTCGAGGCCGCCGCGCGCTCTGCACAGATCCATGAGGTGATCAGCGCGCTCCCCGCCGGCTACGAGACCATCGTCGGTGATCGCGGCTACCGCCTCTCGGGTGGCGAGCGCCAGCGCATCGCGATCGCGCGAGCGCTGCTCAAGAACCCGCGGATCCTGGTGCTCGACGAGGCCACGAGTGCACTCGACAGCCACAACGAACTGTTGATCCAGGCCGCCCTCGAGCCGCTGCTCGCGAACCGCACGAGCCTCGTGATCGCGCACCGGCTGTCGACCATCCGCAAGGCCCACAGGATCGTCGTGCTCGATGGCGGGACGATCGTCGAGCAAGGGACGCACGACGAGCTGGTCGCCCTCCGTGGCCGCTACGCCGAGCTGCTCCACGAGCAAGAACGGGCAACCGCGCCCGTTGCGGAGGTCCAGGAGGTCGTGTGAATGGCACACGGCGGCGCCTGCGACTTCCTCGCAGACCATCGGCGAGTACCCCACTGACCCCTCAGCTTCGTACCAACTTGGGCGAACCTCGATCGCGTGGAAGTATCAACGTTCGGATTCGCGGATGGTGCGTGGTCTCGCGACTTTCCCGACGTCGACTCGACTCAAACGCTGGTGCTCGCTTTCGCCGCGCCCTCGTATGCCGCGAACCAAGCTCCGCTTGCGGAGCTCGCCGCGGCTTTCCCTTCGAGCGTCGTTATCGGCTGCTCGACATCCGGGGAGATCGCGCAGACGCAGATCCTGGACGAGTCGATCGCGGTCGCTGCGGTGCGGTTCGCGCGAGCTCGTGTGCGCGAAGCACGGACGACGCTGGCGACGGTGGCCGACTCGTTCGCAGCGGGCGCAGCGATCGCCGACCAGCTTGTAGCCGACGATCTACGCGCAGTGGTGGTGCTCTCCGAAGGTGTCCACGTCAATGGCAGCGAGCTCGTGCGTGGGCTGAATGCACGTCTGCCCGAGCAGGTCGTCGTGACGGGAGGGCTCGCTGGCGATGGCGCGCGATTCGCGCAGACGTGGGTGCTCGCGAGCGGAGCCGCGGTGAGCAACACGGTCATCGCCGTCGGCCTGTACGGACCGAGTCTGCGCGTGACCCACGGTTCGAAGGGCGGCTGGGATGCATTCGGGCCGGAGCGCGAGGTCACGGCATCGACCGGCAACATCTTGCACACTCTCGACGGTGAGCCTGCGCTGGCGCTCTACAAGAAGTACCTGGGAGATCGGGCCGCCGAGCTGCCGATGTCGGCGCTCC
The DNA here is from genome assembly GCA_038206055.1 of Haliangiales bacterium. Lineage (GTDB taxonomy): Bacteria > Myxococcota_A > Polyangia > Haliangiales > Haliangiaceae > JABFXX01. The sequence goes on along the minus strand of JBBRBG010000213.1, from coordinate 3,568 downwards.
TGTTCCCGCTGGCGCTGCGCGACTCGATGAGCGGCGCGAACAGCGTCGTGCGCACCGTTCTCTCCGTTGACGAAGCGTCTCAGTCCCTCGTGTTCGCGGGCGACATCCCGACCGGCCACTACGCGAAACTGATGCGGGCTAACTTCGATAGGTTGATTCTCGGCGCACGGAGCGCCGGCCAGGCGGCGCTGGGCGCGCATCGAGGCGACGTGCTCTCGCTCGCGATCAGCTGCGTTGGCCGCCGTCTCGTGCTCGGCGAGCGTACCGAGGAGGAGACGGAGGCAACGCTCGAGGTGCTCCCGCCAGGGACGTCTCAGGTCGGCTTCTACTCCTACGGCGAGATCTCACCGCACACCACGGGCCGCTGTGATCTCCACAATCAGACGATGACGCTCACCGTCGTCAGCGAAGAAGAGTGAACGGAACGTCGCATCCGCTCGTGGAGCGGCTGCTCAAGCGGATCGGTGCGTCGTTCGATGCTCCGCCTTCGCTCGACACCTGGCGCGCGTTGCTGGATCTGGTAGCGCGGACGTATCGGGACGCCGACCAGGACCGCTACACGATCGAGCGAGCCATGGAGATCTCGTCGCAAGAGATGCAGACGTTGTATCAGGAGCTGCGGCGCCGGGCGGCTCATGAGGTAGCGACGCTGAGACAGTCCGACGAGCGACACCGACTCCTGTTCGAAGAGAATCCACTTCCGATGTCTGTGATCGACGTCGAGACACAGCGATTCGTCGCCGTCACCGGCGCGATGATCGAGACCTACGGATATGCACGCGAACAGCTCCTCTCGATGCATGCCAACGACATCGAGCTCCCCGACGCCCCTCGCCCGGCGATCCTGAGCGCCGGCGACCCGCCAGCCCACGCGATCCAGCACCTCGGGCTACGACGCCACCGTCGCCGGGACGGTGCGACGCTCGAGATCGACATCACGATCCACGCGCTCGCGATCAGCGGCCGGCAGTGCGTCTTGTCCATCGCCCTCGACATGACGCAGACCCGTCGGGTCGAGGAAGAGCTTCGTCAGGCGCAGAAGATGGAGGCGATCGGTCGGTTGGCCGGCGGAGTCGCCCACGACTTCAACAACATCCTCGCCGTCGTACTCGCGAACGCCGAGTTCGCGCTCGAGGATCTCGGCGAGGCGCATGCGACGGTCCCGGTGATCGTGGAGATCCGTGACGCGGCAACCCGGGCTGCGGCGCTCACGAGGAAGCTCCTCACCTTCAGCCGCAAACAGATCCGTCAACCCACTGCACTCGCGTTGAATTCGGTCGTGACGGCGATCGGATCCATGCTGACACGCATCGTCGGCGAGGACATCGTGATGTCGGCGATCGTCGCTCCGGATCTCGGAACGATCGAGGCCGATCGGAGTGAGCTCGAGCAGGTCCTGTTGAACCTTGTCGTCAATGCGCGCGACGCGATGCCGGAGGGAGGACGTCTCTTGATCGAGACGACGAATACGTTCATCGATGAGGTGCATGCAGCGCGCGTGGGGATCGCACCCGGTGCGTACGTGTCACTCGCCGTCAGTGATACGGGCTGCGGCATGACGGAGGCGGTGCGTCTCCGCGCGTTCGAGCCGTTCTTCACGACGAAGGATGTAGACAAGGGAACCGGACTGGGGCTGTCGACCGTCTTCGGAATCGTGAAACAAGGTGGCGGAGGGATCACCGTGTACTCCGAGCTCGGCCACGGGACGACGTTTCGCATCCATTGGCCCCGTATCGACGCGCCGGTGACGAACGAAACGCAAACGGCGTTCTTACCGATCCGCGGGACCGAGAGCATCCTCCTTGTCGAAGACGACGCACAGCTGAGGCAGGTCCTGCGCCGGTACTTGACGTCGTGGGGTTTCACCGTGCTCGAGGCCGCGAACGGCGTGACCGCTCTGGAGCTGCTCGGGGCCCACGCGGGATCGGTGGATCTCCTTCTCACCGACCTCGTGATGCCCGGAGGTATGGACGGCCGTGCGTTGAGCCGACGCGTGCTCGACGCGCGCCCGCAAACGCGGGTCGTGTTGATGTCGGGGTATACGGAACACGCTGCGCTCGGCCTTGGCGCGGTCGCTCGGGACGACTACTTCGTGCAGAAGCCATTCACGGCACGGACATTGTCGGAGACGCTCCAACGCGCGCTCGCTTCACGGGCAGGAATCGCGGGCTAGGTGTTCACGGCGGAACTCGCTTGCCGACCGGCGGACGCATGGGCGTCGCGGGCAAGTCATCGCTTTCATGGACGGAACGCTGTGGCGCCGTTTGTGCTCCTGGAGGTTGAGCAACCAATCGCAACCACAACAAGGAGAACCAACATGTCTACAAATCCGAGCATCAACTTCGAAACGATCTCCGCTCTCGATCTCGACGCTGTCAGTGGTGGAGACCTCGGCGCGATCGTCGACGCCGGAAACCGCGCGGGTAACGCCGGCGCACTGATCGGCGGCGGCATCGGCACCGTTGCCGGTGGCATCGGTGGCGCTGTGGGCGGCACCGCCGTGTTCCCCGGCCCGGGCTCGGCCGCAGGCGCGCTGGGCGGAGCGGCTGCCGGTGCCGGCGTTGGAGCTGGGCTCGGCGGTGGCATCGGATGGGTCGGCGGCGCGGCGACCGAAACGTGGAGGCAGACGATGCCCCGGTGGTTGGGTGGCCGCTGATTCGATCGTCGGACCACGGCATCGGCGTCCTGGCCGCGCCAACGGCGTTGGCAGGTTTGGCCGCCAAATCCCGACGACGACCTACATCGAATCGCGTGGGTAACGCCACGATAGATGGCAATGCGGCTGATCTCTTGGTGGCACGTGAGTCGCAGCCGCAACGAGAATGCGCCACCTATCTAGCCTGATCTTGATCACGACTCTCGGATGCGGCGGGCATTCGACAGCTACCGCCCCCGATGTATGTAGTGACTCGGATGGCGACGGCCAGACCGACTGCGACGGCGACTGCAACGACGGCGATCCGACGGTGCTCGCCGGTGGCGCCGAGGTCTGCGGTGACGGTCTCGACAACAACTGCGACGGCATGGTCGACGAGAACTGCAACGGCCTCGGCACGTGGGTCTCGGGTACGGTGGGCAACGACACGAACCCGGGGACCCAGGATCAGCCAGTGGCGACGATCGCGAAGGGCCTGGCGAACGCGGCGACGATCGGCGGCGGGCAGGATGTATATGTGGCCGGCGGTCACTACCCCGAGAAGGTCGTGATGGTCGAGGGCACGGACATCCACGGCGGGTATGCGTGTGCCGCGGCCCCGTGCGCGTGGGCGCACGACCCGGTAGCGAATGACACCGCGATCCTCGACACCGATCATGAGGGTGTCGTCGCGCCGAGCACGATCACCCGTGCGACCAAGCTCGACGGCTTCCGCATCGTCGGCTTCGCAGCCACGACCGGCACCCAGGGAGCGGCGATCACGATCAGCGGCGCGCCGACGATCTACAACAACCACATCTTCGGCGGCATGATCACCAGCGGCACGACGTCCAACGGCATCGCCCTGCTCGCGCCGACCTCGGGCTCGGCGATGATCTCGAACAACGACATCACGCTCGGTACCTCGACAGG
>JBBRBG010000212.1:0-15318 GCA_038206055.1 Haliangiales bacterium | reverse complement strand
GATTGCGAGGCGCGCCTCCACCTGTGCGGTGCGCGCTGCTGCTCGTTCGATGTCGCGCTCTCCGAGCAGGACGTGCTCGAGCGCAACATCCCGTTCGTGGTCGAGCGACCCTACGAGCTGCCGCGCGACCCCGTCACCAAGCGCTGCGTGTGCATGGACGACGATGGGATGTGCACCATCTATCACCAGCGTCCCGGCACCTGCCGCACCTACGACTGCCGCGAAGATCGACGCGTCTGGCTCGACTTCGAGGGTCGCGTCCCCGCTCCGCTGCCGGCGTTCCTCCGCCGGGAGCCCTCGGCGGGCGACCAGGACGCGTGAGCCCACGATCGCGAATGTTGGTGACGCTGACGGCGCTGCCGTCTCTACCAGGGGGATGAAAGCCTTACCGAGCACGTCGTCCTCCGTCCCTTGGTCTCTGGTCCTCGGCGCCTGCGCACTGGCGGGCTCGTTCGGGTGCGTCGATCTCGACGACTCGGAGGCCAGCACCGACACCGCCGTTCGGTCCGAGGGCCCGCTGACCACCCCCCGCGGCTCCATCGCCTTCGGGCAGGTCCGCACCGGCAGCACGACCGAGCTCGGCCTCCAGCTCGACAACACGGGGCGCAGCGAGATCGTGATCCGCCAGGTCTCGATCGTCCCGCCCGATCCGTACGCCCCCGCCTACGTGCCGCCCGATCCGTGCATCCCGCCGGACCCGTATCACAACCCACCGGGCGATCTCACGACGCGGCTCATCGTGCCGTGCATCAAGCCCGCCGGCACGACCACCCTGAATGTCGCGTTTGCCCCCTCCGAGGCGGGCGGCTTCGCGGCCGGCATCCGGGTCGATTACGCGACCGCCGACGGCGGCGCGTACAGCCTCACCGTCCCCGCGACGGCGTGCGTCGCGCGCTGATCAGCGGTCGTCGGGGAGGGGAATGAACTCGACGTCGTCGCCGGGGATCGCGGGGAACTTACGCTCGCGCCAGTCGCGCTTCGCCTGCTCGATCCGGTCCTTCGACGACGACACGAAGTTCCAGTGTCTTCGTTATCCATCGACGAGGATCGTGGCTTCGAGCCGCGCTGCGATCGCGAGCATCCGGAGGAATGCGGCGAGCTGCTCGATGTCCGGATCCGCTTCGCTGGCCAGGTGGGCGGCGGAGAGCGCGGCGGTCTTGCCGTCGGGGTCCTTGAGGTCGAACACGCTGATGTCGTGCGGGATGACGCCGAGGAACAGGGCGAGCATCAGCGAGTGCGTAGGCGTCAGGTTGCCGACCATGAACATCATCTGGAATAACTGGTCGCTCGAGACCTCGAGGTTCCCCTCCTCGGCCGCCCAGCGCACGCCGTAGGCGACGCGGCTCTCGAAGTACGTGGTGCCCGCTGCGCGCAGCTTCGCGGTGGGCGCGCCGTCCCAGCCGAACTCGCCGAGGCCGCGCACGAGCAGGGCGCCGGCGGTGTTATCGAGCTGCTTCGGCAGCCGCCCGAGGAGCCACCGCTCCACGTGCTCCGGAATCGGATAGCGGATCCGGCGATGACAGGCGAACTCGCGCGTGAAGCCGGCAGGGCAACTAGCACAGTGGTGCGAGACGGTGTCGAGCGGACGCGCTTCGTCGACGAGATCCTGCAGCGTGACACCACGTGCCGAATCGCCGTCGGGCTTGCGCATCGTGAGCTGGATCTCGATCTCGTGCGGTTGCCGCTTCTCGCCGTCCTCGCGCATGTGAGCGAGCGCGGAGCGGGCGAGGATGCGCGTGCGATTCAGCTCGACGAGCCGGCCCACGCCGAGCTCCTTCTGCGGCTCGCAGCCTATGGCCAGCACGTAGTCGATCGCCATGACGCATGTTAACCCACCCGTCCGACGGCTTGTTTCTACCTGGCCAGGCGGGTAGAACCCTTTCCGAACGCACCCGTAGCTCAGCTGGATAGAGCGTTGGCCTCCGGAGCCAAAGGTCACAGGTTCGAATCTTGTCGGGTGCACGTTGCCGAAGACGTTGGCAGAGATCGCGATCGAGGCCGGGTTGGTCAACAAGACCAATGCGGCCAAGGCGGGCAAGCTCGCCGAAGAACGGCGTGAACCGCTCGTCGTGATGATGATCAAGGAGCTCGGCGTCGACGAGGTCGCCCTGCTCGCGGCGATCCGCAAGCAGACCCGCGTATCGCTCGTCGATCCGAAGGACGTCCAGATCGATCCCGATGCCCTCCGCCAGGTCCCGAAGGAGCTGTGCGCCCGGCTCCGCGTGCTGCCGCTGGGCTTGACCACCGACGGCGGGAGCAAGGTCCTCCGCGTGGCAATGGCCGATCCGACCGACACCACAGCGGTCGCCGAGCTCGAGGCGGTCAGCCACTGCGAGATCGATATCGTCGCGCTCCCGCTCTCGGCGATCGACGAGCTGGTCGTGAAGGGTTACCGCGCCATCACCACCGCCGTGGTCAACCGGCCGGCCGGCGGCGGGTCGATGTTCATCACGTCGCGCGGCAAGCTCGGGACGATCGATCCGGATACCGAGGTCTCGGTCACGGCCCAGATCCCGATCTCCGCGTTGCAACAGGCAGTTGGAACCGATGACCTCGAGGCCCGGCTGTCCGCCCTGGTGGCGGTCCTGGTCGCCAAGGGCCTGGTCACCGAGGCCGAGCTGGCGGAGGCCCTGAAGAAGGGCCGCGCCCCGACGAATACGTCGTCATGATGCAAAGCCCCACGAACGTGGGGCGCAGGTAAATCGACACCTTGGAACGCCGTTCTGCGCGGGCCTCCCCGGGCGGCGTGGGCTATGATTCCGGCCAGGCCGTCCGTCGCCCCGGCCCAATGTCCGCACATGACATGACTGCCCAGATCGTCTGCTCAGGTTGCAATCACGGGTACGCCGACTCGGCGTTGTTCTGCCCGAATTGCGGCCGTCCCAAGGTCCGCACGGCCGTCAGCGATGCCCTCGTAGGCAAGCTGCTCGGCGAGCGGTTCCAGGTGCAGGCACTCCTCGGCCAGGGTGCATCCGGCACGATCTACCGTGCGGAGCACGTGACGCTCCGCCGGCGGGTCGCGATCAAGGTCCTTCACGCCGAGCTCTCGCGCGATGACCTCGCGATCGAGCGGTTCCGCCGTGAGGCCACCACGGTCGCCGACATCGACAACGAGCACATCGTCGAGATCCACGACTTCGGCCGGACCCCGGATGGCCGGCTGTATCTCGCGATGGAGCTGCTCGAGGGCGAGACGCTCGACATGGTGCTCGAGCGCGAGAAGCAGCTCTCGATCGAGCGCGCCGCCGATGTGCTGATCCAGGTCGGCGAAGCGCTGATGGAAGCGCACGCGATCGGCTACGTGCACCGCGATCTTCGGCCGCGGAACATCTACCTGACCACGCGGCGCGCGAAGACGAACTTCGTCAAGCTCCTGGACTTCGGCCTCGCGAAGCTCGTCGATACCGATGGGCCGGTGACGGCCGCCGCCGACGCGACCAACCTCGGCATGACGTTCGGCGATCCGCGTTACATGTCGCCCGAACAGGCGCGCGGTGATCGGATCGATCGGCGCGCGGATATCTACCAGCTCGGCTGCGTCGCCTACGAGATCCTCACCGGTGCACCGCCGTTCTCCGGGACGCGCGTGTTCGACATTCTCACCAAGCAGGTCACCGAGGCTCCTGCACCGCTGCCGACGCGCCGTCCCGGCGTGCCGCTTTGGATGGAAGCCGCCGTCGCGAAGATGCTCGCGAAGGATCCGGAGAACCGATTCGCCACGACGTCGCGCATGGTCGAGGCGCTGCGCCGCGGCCTCGACACCGGCGAGGTGATGGAGGATTCGATCGCCCGCCGTCGCGAGAGCGTGCCGCCCGCCTCGGTGTCGCGCGTCATGCAGCGCCTCGGTATCGGCCCCGATGGTCTGCCGACCTTGCCAGCGCCGGTCGCCGCGCCCGTCACGGCGCCTGCCGCGGTCGTTGCCGATGATGTACCGGCGCGCCGCTCGACCGGAACGCCGAAGGTCGGTGTGCCGATCGTCGTCGGTCCGGTGCCCGAGCCGATCGTACAAGCGCCGGTCGTCGGAACGATCGACGCGCCGAAGCGCGCGAAGCGGCCGTCCATCGAGCCCGACGAGCAGAACGTCTCGCAGGTCTGGTACGACGAAGGCGATGACCTCGCCGCATCGCGCGGGAGCAGTGCATCGCGCAGCCATGCGCCGAGCATGGGCGATTCGCTCTACGACGACGACGCACCGCCGCAGGGCCGCCGCTGGGGCCTGATCATCGGCGTGCTCTCGCTGCTGCTCGTCGGCGGCACCGTCGCGTTCGCGCTCTCGCGCGGTGGCACGAAGTCCACGCCCGCTGAAGGTAGCGGGAGCGATCTCGCGATGGGCGCGCCCGCCGATGCCGCACCGAGCACGATCGTCGGTGACGACGCTCCCACCGTGCCCGCGAACAACAAGGTCATGGTCGCCAGCAAGCCGACCACCGGTAAGCCCACATCGAACGGTGGCGCGCGCACGCCGAGCGTTCCGCGCGAGACCGGTGGCCCACGGCGTCCCGCCGGTCCGGACTTTGGATTTGCTCCTCCGGGCACGACCGATAACAGCGGCTTCATGCCGCCCGGTACCACGACGAACCCGATCACGGCGCCGCCGCCCCCGGTCACCAACGTCAACATCACGCCGGTGACTCCGCCGCCGGTGAAGACGCCCGGCATCACGGATACCCCCGAGGATCCGTACGGGACGCCGATTTCGACGCCGCCGCCGACCACGGTCACGGACACCACTCCGCCACCTGACAATGGTGAGGGCAAGGCTGGGTTCTTCGCGCAGCTCGGCTCCTCGCAGCTCGCGAACGGCGACACCACGGGCGCGGCGTCGAACTTCAAGAAGGCGCTCGAGCTCGATCCGAAGAACGCAGCCGCGATGATCGGCATGGGCGACATCGCGCTGCGCCAGGGTCTGTTCGGCGATGCGATCGCGCATCTCCGCCGCGCCGCGAAGTTCGCCCCGCGCAACGCGAAGGTGTTCGTGCTCCTCGGCGAGGCGTACTTGAACAGCGGCAACAACAACGAGGCCGCGAACAACTTCAAGAAGGCGCTGCAGCTCGATCCGGATAACTCGCGCGCACGCGATGGCTACAACGAAGCCTCGTCGCGCGTGCCGCCGCCGAGCGACTAGATCTCGGCGCTACCGCCCGCCCACGCCACGTGGAGCACCGGGCCCGCACCGAGCGACAGGGTCAGGTCGAGCGCCGGTGCTCGAACCCGGCCGGTGTCGTCCGGGAGGATCGCGAAGTACACACCGCTGCGCAGCGTGTAGACCTCGAAGTCGCGGGTATCGGGATCGACGATCCAGACCTCCTTCACGCCACGTGCGGCGTAGAACCCGAACTTCTCGCGGCTCTCGTCGTGCGGCGAGATCACCTCGATCGCGACGACGACGGGGCCCTCGGTCCCTCGCCGGAGGATCTGCCGCGGATCGATCACGATGATGTCGGGCACCCGGTAGTTCTTGTCGTGATTCGCCGGATCGAGGATCGCGATGCCGGTCAGACACTCGAGGTTGCGAGCCTCCGCAAGCGGTGAGAGCCAGCGCGCGAGCCGTCCTTCAATCCGTTGATGATGTGGTGAGGGCTCCGGTGGCACGTGCAGGACTCCGTCCCAGACCTCATCGCGCCGGTCGATCCCGCATCTGCGACGTTCCTCCAACCACTCAGGGTTCGGGGCAACAATCAGAGTCCGCATCGGGTCGAGCTTAGCAGTGATGGTCATGTACAGACCGCTGCATCTCGTGGACCACGGCAAGCTCGCGAGATCGTGAGCTCGTTTTGTCCGTGTCCGCCGGCATGCGGACGGCGCGGCCGGCTCGCGGACGGCTCGCTTTGTTTCCGCGGCACACGTCCCGGCCGAATCGGGCGAGTCTACGTGCATGCAGGGACTCACCCGCCGCCAGCTCCTTGGCCGCATCGGCCTTGGCATGGCGGCGGTCCCGTTCGCGTCGCCGCTGCTCGCCGCATGCACCAGCAGTAACGGCACCATGGTCGACGGCAGCACCTTCGATACCGGCACCACGCCCGACAGCCCGGCGTTCGGACCGTGGGCCAGCGGCGGCACGGGGGCGATGACCGACAAGGCCACGTATCCCGATCCGTTCGCCACGCCGGCGACGAGCTGTCTCCTGGTGGCCGGCACCACCGAAGGCCCGTGCACCACGGCGACGGATCTCTCGCGCGTCGATGTCAGCGAAGGCTGGACCGGTCTACCGGTGCGCCTCGGGATGAAGTTCGTGACGTCGGCGTGCGCGCCGATCGCGGGTGCGGTCGTGAAGATCTGGCACACGAATATTGCCGGCAGCTACTCCGGCGTCACCCCGAACCCGGGCATGTGCCTGAAGCAGCAGAGCTACAGCGCGGCGGACTTCTTTCGCGGCGTGCAGACCACCAACGCGAGCGGCGTCGTCTACTTCGACACGTGCTTTCCGGGCTGGTACTCGGGCCGCGCGATCCACATCCACTTCCAGGTCACGAGCGGCGCCACGACGTACAAGATCTCGCAGCTGTTCTTCCCCGAGACGCTGACCACCGACATCTTCGCGAACCACGCCGAGTACAAGTCCTACGGTCAGCCCAACACCACGTTCGGGAACGACAACGTGATGGCGGGGATCCCGATGCCATCGCGTGCGAGCAACATCGCCGAGTGGGCGCGGATGACCGACGGCGCGATGCTCGCCTCGAAGACCATCACCGTGATGTGAGCCAGAGGTGTGAGTCGATGTGCGCCCGCTAGCGGCGCTTCTTCTGCACTTTCGTCGTGCGCTCCACCGCGACGTCCTTGACGGGCGCGGTCCAGCGCGAGGGCGCGCCATGGTGGGAGACTCCGAGCCGGATCCGACGGGTCGAGAAGGACATCTTCGGGACTGCCTTGCCGAGCTGCATATAGAACCCTAGGGGCGGCAGATCGTGCGGGGCAAGTTTGAGACAACCGGGAGAGATCTCCCCTCGCGTGGAGATGTGGGAAGATGGCGGAAGGGATGGGTCTGTTTCACGTCTATGTCGAGGCGCCGGATCGCGCGCCCGAGACGATCAAGCGCCTCGCCGAGACGATCGGTAAGAAGTATGGCGTTCCGGTCGCAGATCTCGAGAAGCGGCTGACGGCGGGTCGGTTTCGCGTCAAGGCGAACGTCGACCGCGAGACGGCGGATGTCTACGCAAAGGCGCTGGGCGACAACGGCGCGATCGTGAAGATCGAGGACGCCGTGGCGACGCCCGCCGTCGGGACGCCGGTGCTGGTCGCGCCGGAGGCATCGGGTGCCGTCGCGCGCGCGCCCGCGCAGCTGATCCGCACGGGGACGACCACGCCGCCGGCGAATGTTCCGGCGCGGCCGAGTAGCTCGTCGCTACCACCGCGCAACGCCAGTGCCGCGCCGCGGCCGGCGACATCGTCGCTGCCGCCGCCGAACCAGAACAAGTCGGCACCGATCGTCACGAGCGGGCTTTCGGCCGCGTACACGCAGTCGTCCACCACGGATCTCGGTGCCCTCGGCACGGACTCGATCTCGCTGTCGTCGATCGATGGCAAGGACACGGTCGGCGACGATGCGTTCGCGCCACCGGTGGATCTCTCGCCGACGGTCGACAGGTCGACCGCGAAGCCCGCCGCGGCAAAACCAAAGGTGAAGGCGAACAACGATCCCGTGGATCTGTTCGCGCCGCCGGATGCCGCGGAAGACGCGGCGTTCCAGGTGGAGCTCGCGGCCGACGAGGTCGAGCACCGCGCGAAGAAGATGAGCACGCCGCCGGCGGGTGTGCCGGTGCCGATCGCGCAGACGCCGAGCACCGCGACGCCGCAGCTCGGGCAGCTCAAGAAGCGTGCAACGCCGGCGATTGGTGCGCCGATCATGGTGGCGCCGGATGCGCAGGAGATGCCGCGCTGGCGGTTCGCCGCGGGGGTGGTGCTGTCGATCATCCTGGGGTTCATCCCCGCGCACCTGATCGCCTCGTCGCGCGAGCGATCGACGTTCGCCAAGATCGATCAGGAAGTGATGGAGCAGCAGCAGGCGGCCGACTCGTCGGACCTCTACGACGCGCTCGATGCGTTCCGCTCGGCGAAGCACGCGCAGAAGCAGGGCGAGAAGAGGAGCATCGCGATGCTGTCGATGCTGATCTGGGGCGTCACCGGCGCGGGGCTCGCGTACGTGTGGTTCCGGCGGGTGCCGTGGGACAAGCTGAATCGCTCGACGTAGTCAGTTAGTCGTCGTCCTCTTCTTCTTCTTCTTCTTCTTCCTCGACTTCGGGCTGGCCCTTCGCCTTGCGCTCGGCGCGCTCTTTTGCATCGGCCGCGGCCTCGCGAGCGGCGAGCTCCTTGCCGGCCTTCTCGCGCTTGATCGTGACGCGCCACGCGAGGAGGATCGACACGTTGTAGAGCGCGATCATCGGCAGTGCCATCAGCAATTGCGACACCACGTCGGGGCCTGGGGTGAGGACCGCGCCGATCACGAACGCGACCACCACGAAGTAACGGCTGAACTTCCACAGGCCACGGTGCGTGACCAGGCCGACCATCGCGAGGAAGTAGATCAGCAGCGGCATCTCGAAGATCGCGCCGAACGCGAGCATCGAGTCGCGCGTGATGTCCAGGTACTCCTGCATGCTCGGGAGCGCCTTGAGGTTCGGCGAGTTGTAGCCGAGGAAGAATCCGTACAGCTTCGGCAGCGCGAAATAGAAGCAGAACAGCGCGCCGCTGACGAAGAACAGCGCCGAGAACACGGCGAACGCGATCGTGATCTTGCGCTCCTTCTTGTAGAGGCCGGGCGCGATGAACTTCCAGAGCTGATAGAAGATGAACGGCGACGCGAGGAAGATGCCGGCCCACAGGCCGATCGACATGTCGACCCAGAACGGCTGTGTGAGACCCGTGTAGATCAGGACCGGTGGGCCCCAGTCCTCCGCGGCAGGGATGCCGGGACCGGTGTGTTGCATCCAGATGTTGAACAATGGCTCGCGGAGCCAGCTGAAGATCTCGGCCGCATAGAACCAGCAGACGAAGAACGCGAGCATGAAGAAGATCGCTGCATTGCGGACGCGATCCCGAAGATCTCGCAGATGCGAGAGGAACGGCATGCGGCTCTCTTCGAGCTCGGCAGACTTGTCCGAGTCGTCGTCGTCGGCTTCGGAGGCAGCGCGCTTAGCCATGCGTCGGCTCGGAGCCCTTCGCGACCGTCCCCGCAGCGGGCTTGATCAGCGAAGCGAGCGCCTCGTCATCCTCAGCGCTCGGCGGCGGCGAATCCATATCGCCCGCCTCGGGCGGGAGCCTGACCGACGGAGCTGCAGGTGTCGCGGTGGCGGGCGCCTCGGCGGCAGCGGTGGCAGCGGGCTCGAGCTCGGGGGCCGGCTCGCCGTTCGTGCTGGGGGTTGGCGGGTTGATCGAATTCTCTTCGTCGCCCTCTGCGGCCGGGAGCGCCTTGGGCTTCTTCGGCTTGAGCTTCTTCGGCCTCACCGGGGCGTCCTCGCCGCGGAGCGCACTCTTGATGTCGCGGAGGGCCCCGCCGATCTGCTCGTCGCCCTCGATCTGCTGCTGCAGCGAGCGAGTCTGCCGCTTGATGTCCCGGATCCCCTTGCTGATCTGCTTTGCCGCTTGCGGCAGCTTGTCGGGACCGAGGAACAACAAGGCCACGATCAAGATCACGATGATCTCTGTGCCGCCCATGCCGAACATCGGGGGCAGCATACCACCCGAACCCCGATGTGACCCGCCTCCAGCCTCGTGGAGGCACGATGCAGGTCGGGCCGATTCGCCCTCAGAACTCTCGCGAGCTCTGCCCGAAATCGGTCGGTGAGGTCCCGGGCTGCCCCGAGACCTCCGTGGGTCCGGTTCCGGTGCGGATCCAGACCGCGAGGCCGCTCGATCCGGGAGCTGCGAGGAGACCGGTCTCGCGGTCGATCGAGAGGTGATCGAGGCCCGGGGGCGCGGCCCCGGGGACGGGCACCGGTGGACGCGAGCCCTCGGCAGCGCGGATCGCGCGCGACCACAGCGGGAGCGCGGCATGTGCACCATCTCCATCGCGACCGAGCTTGTGGGACGGATCATCGAAGCCGATCCACACCGCGGCGAGCGCGCGCCCGCTGAACCCGATGAACCAGGCATCGGTGTTGTCGTTCGTGGTGCCGGTCTTGCCCGCTGCAGGGCGACCAACCGCGGCGGCCGATGCCGTGCCGCGCGAGATCACGGCCGCCATCATGTCCTGAAGTTGAAATGCCGTGCGCGCATCGAGGAGCTGCCCGCCATCGGCAGAGATCCGCGTATCCGGATCGTCGCCCGAGATCGCGGCGAGGCGATCGAAGCGGCGCGCCGGATCGATCCACGGATCCTGCGGCGCAGCGGCATCGAAGATCACCTCATCGCCGCGGCGGATGCGTACAGCGAACCTCGGCGCGATTGCCCAGCCGCGCCGCGCGATCACCGCGTACACGCGCGCGAGCTCGATGGGCTTCACGCACGAGGCACCGAGCGCCATCGGCCGCAGCTCGGCGAGGTCGCTGCTCACACCGAGCTTCCTCGCGAGCCGGATCACCGGTCGCGCGCCGATGCGATCAAACACGTCGATCGCGGGTGCGTTGAGCGATGCCGCGAACGCATCCTGCGCGAGCACCACGCCGCGGAACCTGTTACCCGATTTCGGCTTCCAGTGGACGCCGGTGACCTCGTCGTACTCCGAGATCGGCGCATCGCGCAGCGCCGTTCCAGGTGTGATCGCACCGGCATCGAGTGCTGCACCGTAGACGAGCGGCTTCCACGCGGAGCCCGGCTGCCGGCAACTCTGCAGCATGCGATCGAACCGATCCGGCCCCCAGTCGCGCCCGCCGACGAGCGCCTCGATGTAGCCGGTACGGTGATCCCAGACCACCGCGGCCGCCTGCGCCTTGCCCCAGCGATCTCCCTGGGCGACCGCTTCTATCTGGAGCTGCGTGCCGAGCGCCGGCAGCGCCGCGGTCTCGATCACGAGGCCACCGCGCGCGAGCTCCTTCGGCAGCGCGGCCGCGATGAACGTGCGGACCTGCTCCGTGTACCAGGGCACGCGTGTGCCGTAACTCGGATGCGGGCGATGCAGCTCGATCGGCGTGGCGAGCGCCTTGGTCAGGGCGGCCTGATCGATCAGGTTCGCGCGCGCCATACGCGACAGCACCTCGTCGCGGCGCTTCTTCGCAGCGTCGGGATTCCTGAACGGATCGAGCCGACCGGGCGCCTGGATGAGGCCGGCGAGCAGCGCGGACTGCGGGACATCGAGATCGCCGACATCGCGATCGAAGTATGCGCGCGCCGCCGCGATCATCCCGTACGCGCCCTGCCCGAGGAACACGAAGTCGAGGTACGTGGTCAGGATCTCGCGCTTCGTCCACCGGCGCTCGATCGCGCGTGCGAGCAACGCCTCGCGGACCTTGCGCTTCACGCTGCGCTCCGTTCCGATCTCATGCGGGAGCAGATTGCGCGCGACCTGCTGCGTGATCGTCGACGCGCCCTCGACGACGCGCCCGACCTGGTAGTTGATCCACGCGGCGCGAACCACGGCCTGGTAGTCCACGCCCTTGTGCGAGAAGAACCGTACGTCCTCGGCGGCGAGCACCGCCTCGATCAGATGCACGGGCATCAGCTCGAGCGAGCTCAACGTACGATGCCCGACGACGGTGCCATCCTTGAACGGTTGCTCCGCGAGGTGCGAACCGTCCGCGGCGAGGATCAACGAGGTCTGCGCGGCCTGCTGCCGCCACGCCGTGAGATCGGGCACCTCGGGCAGATCGCGCGCCCACCGGCGCAGCGTGATCGCCACGGCGCCGCCCGCGATCAACGGTGCCGCGATCGCCAACCAGATCACCGCGAGGAGGGGGAGTCGCCACCACCAGCCGCCGTCGCGGCGGTTCGCGATGGTGACGCGCGTCATGTCGCGAACAGCGCCATTTGCCGGGGGGGACCGACGACGCGCGCGCGCCCACCGAGCGCACCGACGATCGCATCCGCGCACGGCCCCGTGACGAACACGTCGCGCGCGTTCGCAGATTCGATCCACCCGAGTAGTTGCTTGCGGTCCGCGGCGCTCGCCCATACGAAGCCGGCGTCGTATCCGGTCGCGCCGTCGATCGCGCGGCCGGTGGTCAGCGCCGTCGAGAACCGCTTGCCGGCGAGCGCCTTGACCAGACCGCTGTGATCGCCGTCGAGCCAGATCACCGCGCGCGGCTCCTTGCCGGGCGTGCTGATCGGCGGCAGCGGGGTGCGATCGTTCACGCGCAGCGCCGCATCGCGGATCGGTCGAGCCGCCGCGATCGCGAGGCCGTGCGCGGCGAGCGTGACCGCGAGCTCCAGGCCATCGAGGGCGGAGTCGCAGAACAGCACGGGCCGGCGATCCGCGGCGAGCTCCGCCTTCGCCCACGCCACGGTCTCTGCGATCACGTCCGTGAGCTTCGGGAACACGTGGTGCGCCTCGCCGAACGGCGCGTTCACGACGAGCGCCTCGCAGGAACGCACCTCGGCCGCATCGCCGATCCCTCCGTGTGCGGTCCGTACGCTGCCGGCGTACATCGTCGCGCGGCCCCCGAGATCCAGGAACAGCGCCGCCGCTCCGAGCCCGCGCCCCGACGGGATCAGCTCGAGCCGGAGCGTGCCGAGCGTGAACCGCTGACGCACCGGGACGGCGAGATCGCCTTCGCCCTTGGCGGCGAGCAGCGCGAGCGTCAGCGGCGTGCCGATCAGCTGGCCGTGGCCCGCGCGCGCGAGGCGATCCGCCGATGACACGAAGCAGATGTCACGGCGCCGCCGCGCATCGCACCAGATCGGCGTACCCGTGAGGTGCACGCCATCGCGCCACGTCACCGAAGCGACGGCAGCTGCTCGAGCAGGGCGGCGACCCACAGCTCAAAGTGCCATCGCAAACGAGATCAGGCAATTATCCTCCGCACTGCTTCGCAGTGCTTCGCCCCACGGTCGTGGGGCTTGCGATCATTCGACCGTCGTCGTCGGCAGCTTGCCTTCGAGGAGCATCCCCTCGAGCTCGCGGATCACGGCGATGAGCGCCGCTCGCTGCGCGTCGTCGAGCTCGAAGACGATCCCCATCCCGGGCGGCTCGTCATCATCGGCGAGGATCGTGTGCGAGACCTTGCCCATCAGCGATAGCGGCTGCGCCTTACCCGGCACCGCGACCAGCATGTGGATCTGCGAGGTCTCCGGAAGGGGCTTGTCGGTGAACAGAAACAGGCCCTCTTCGTTGATGTCCTTCGTGAACGTGTTGGCCGGACCTTCGACGGCCCCGTAGGTGACTTGAAGCCGGATCGGCAGCCGGCGCTTCTCGCGCAGGTTGAGCAGGCCGCCGCGGACGAAGCCATTCAGGTAGTTGATCTTGTCGCGCTCCGAGCCGCCGAGCGCGACCACGACCCCGGTCGGATCATCGCGATGCCCCACCACGGTGCCGCGCAGCGTGACGAGCCAGCCGCCGACATCGAGGTCGATGCGCAGCGTGGCGCCCTGCTCGGCGGGGTCGTCGGTTGGCACGAACACGGTCCAGTCGCGCGGATCGAAGATCTTGATCCACTCCGATTGGCTGGTCAGCCGCAGCTCGAGCCGTACCGCACCCACCCGGCCATCGTACCCCAGGACCCGGGCGATCTCGCGTTACTGCATGAGGACGCGGAGGGTCATCGGCTTGCCGCCGCGGAGGAGCTGGATGTTCGCGGCGCGGGTCTGCGGCGCGCGGACGTAGAGCTCGGCGGCGTCGTCGATCGATCGGATCGGCGCGTTGTCGACGGAGGTGACGACATCGCCCGCGCGCAGACCGGCCTTCGCGAACACCGAATTCGGCGCCACAGAATCGAGCCGGGCGCCATCCTTCGTGAACGAGCCGCGCAGCATGCTGCTCAGCTTGTTGAAGTCGCCGAGCGCGACATTGAGCTCGCTGCGCGACAGGACGGTCGGCGTGATCACCGGCGCGGGCGGCGCATCGGGGTCGAGCGCAGGCGCCGGCGGGGCGACAACCACCGGCCGTGCCTTCGGGGCGGGGGCGGGCTCGTCGTCGGCCGCGTAGGGATCGTCGACGGCGGGAGCGGGTGGGGCGATCGCGGGCTTCGCAGCCGGCGCGGCAACGGCATCGACGGCCGAGGTGCCGGGCGGGAGGAAGGCGCCGACGTCGGCCGCGCCCCTGGTGGGCTTCGCCGCCTTCTTCGGGGCGGGGCCGGCCCGGTACGGGTCGGCGGGGGCGGGAGGCAAGAACGTGGCCGCGGACTGGGTCGCGGCGGCGTAGGGATCTGCGGGGCCGGCATCGACGGCGGGGGCGGCGTTCGGGTCGACGATCGGGCCCTCGGCGCCGAGCGGCGGCAGCATCGCGGGCAGCGCGGAGGGGGCCGCGACCGCGCGAACGGCGGGCTCGGCGTACGGGTCGACCGGCGCATCACCGGCGGGCGCCGCGTACGGGTCGGCCGGGGCGACAGTCGCCTTCGCCGGGGCGCGGGTCGGCTTGGTGGCAGGCGCCTCGGGAGCAGGGAGCGTCAAGACGACCTCCTTGCCAGAGGCCGTGATCAGGGTGACCTCGTCCTCGTCGATGTCGTCGACCGTGTAGCCGTCAACGGTCTGGCCGACTTCTGCCAGGACATGGGTGCCCTTGGTCTTGTCGAACAGCAGAACCTGTCGACTATCCGCCAAGACCTTGACGAGGCGGAGCGGGACCTTGACCCGGCCCGTTTCCAGCTTCCCTTCCGGGGGCTTGGCCTCGTCAGCGTGGGCGACCGAAGCCGTCAGGAACATCGCAAACAAACCGACGACGAGGCGCATGCCCGGAGAAGGTGCAAACGGCGATCCGGTCCAACCAGCGCCAGATCTGGAACAAACCTGGCGGAACCACACCCCTCATCAGAACCCGTGTAGCTCGCGCTTCACAGCTCCAGTGTCCAGACGGGACACTGGGGCTCGCAGTCGCAGCCTCAGGCCTTCTTCGCTTCCTTCGTATCGAGCTCGGACAGGTCGAGGTCCTCCAGCTCCTTCAGGTCCTCGGCGGTCAGGCCCCCCATGCTGGAGCCGCTGCCAATATCCGTGGGTTTGCTGGAATCTGCCGCTGCCGCCCCGCCAGAGCCGAGCTGCTTCGCATCCCCGCCCTTGGGCGCCTCGAGCAGGCCCATCTTGGACTTGAGCTCGGCGAGGGCGTCATCCTCGGCGCCGCCGCCGGCCTCGAGGGCATGGAACTTCGACTCGAGGGTATCGCCCGACAGCTCGCCGGCGAGCTCGGCACCCGCCTCGGCCTCGGCCTCCATGAGCTGGATGCGCTCGGCCATGCGATCGAACGTGTCGAACGCGCTGGTGTCGCCGAGGCCCTGCATCGTGTTGGCGATCTGCTGC
>JBBRBG010000211.1:0-15641 GCA_038206055.1 Haliangiales bacterium | reverse complement strand
CAACAAGCGCCTCGCCACGCAGCTCGAAGATGCGGTGACGAGCATCCCGCTCAACATCGCCGAGGCCACCGGCCGCATCGGCGGTGACCGGTTGCACCACTTCCGCATCGCGCTCGGCAGCCTCCGCGAAGTGGGCGCCGCACTGGCCTGCGCGAAGCGCCTCGGGTGGATCGCCGAGGAGCCGATGGCCGCAGAGCGCGACCGCCTCGGCGGGCTCCTCTTCGGCCTCCAGAGGCGGTAGCCGCCCTGGGCGGGCCGCCCTCGGGCCCGCCTCGTGTTCCCGCGGAAACGCGCGTCGACGATCGCGCGGCACAGGACATTGCCGGAATCAAGTCGGCCATTGCGCACCGGTTCGGCATCGGATTCGGCATCGGATTCGGCATCGGATTCGGCATCGGCATCGGATTCGGCATCGGCATCGGCATCGGCATCGGCATCGGCGGCGGCGGCGTTCGGTAGCGGCGTCGGGTCCGGCACCATCGGCGTCGGCGCTCTCGCACGAGATCCGTGACGAGACCTCCAGATCCTTGGCGTTCTCGGCGGCTCGGCGGCCAAACCCAGCGTGCGAACCGCACGGTAGTGAAGTCCAGCATGCGCACGCAGGTGCATGCCATGGCGGCGCCTCAGCGGCGCCCTTGGCGGCTCAGGCCGGCACGAAGACCCTGAACACGGTCCCACCGCTCGGGTTGTCGTCGACCTCGATCCATCCATCGTGCTCCTTGACGATGCCGGAGCACACGGCGAGGCCGAGGCCGGTGCCGCCCGAGCCTTCCTTGGTCGTGTAGAACGGGTCGAAGATCTTGTCGCGGATCTCGGGGGGGATGCCGATGCCGGTGTCGGAGACCGAGCACGCGACGAACGCCTGATCGGCGTTGGTCTCGAGGCCCGGGCGCGAGCGCTTGACGACCTTCGTCTCGACGGCGAGCGAGCCACCATCGGGCATGGCCTGAACGGCGTTGAGCAGGAGGTTGATGAGGACTTGCTGGAGGCGATCGGAGTCGCCCGCGACCTTCGGGAGGTCATCGGCGCGCTCGACCTTGGTGCGGACCTTCGCCGAGGAGAACTGACCGGAGAGGAGCTCGACGGTCTTGGTCGCGAGGTCGTTGAGGTTGACCATCGCGCGCTCGGTGTTGCCAACCTTGCGGCGCGTGAAGTCGAGCAGGCGCTGGATGATGCGAGTGATGCGGGCGGTCTGCTCGGCGACGATCTCGGCGTTCTTCTCGACGGCCTCGGGGTCCTTCGACTTCTTCTGGATCGAGCGCGCGCGGCCCGCGATGACGTTGAGCGGCGTGCCGACCTCGTGCGCGATCTCGGCGGCGAGCTGGCCAATGGTCGCGAGCTTCTCGGTCTGACCGAGCCTCTGCTCGAGGTGGATCTTCTCGTCGTTCTGGCGCTGGGTCTCCGCGCGTGACTCGCGCAGCGAGTAGGTCATCTCGTTGAACCGGGTCGCGATCGCGCCGATCTCGTCGTCGCGCTCGGAGAGGATGACGTGGGACAGATCGCCCTTCGCGACGTCATCGATACCGCGCAGGAGCTTCGTGATCGGCCGGCTGACGAACCGGCTCGCGAGCGCGCCGACCATCACGGTGGTGACGAGGACGATCAGCACCACGAGAATGACCGCCTTCGAGAGGTCATCGGAGGTGGCGACGATCGAGTCCGCAGGCTTGCTGATCTCGAGCATCGCGGCGGTGGTCTGCTCCTCGGCGTGAAGTGGGATCGTACGCACGGGGAGCGCGAAGTAGTAGGCGCCGTCTTCCGTATCGGTGAACGTGAGCTGCGGCAGGTCGAGCAACGTGGTCAGACGCCGCAGCTGTGCTGCGGTGTAGAGACCGGGCGGATCGGCCGCGCGCGCGCGTATGATCACGATGGCGCGCCAACCCGAGGCGCGCGTGAGGTCGCGAAGCTGCGCCTCGGCAGGTGGCTTGTAGGCAAGCGCCTGGTCGATCGGACGCGACAGGCCCGCGGCACCGCGCGCGGTGGCGAGCCGGGCCTGGAGCTCCTGCTGCTGCTTGACCAGCGCGGCGCGCTCGGCGGCCGGCATCGGGGGAGCCACGTCGGGCGGCACCTCCTCGAGCTTCTTGTCGATGATGTCGAGGTCCTTCTGCAGCTGGTCCGCGCGGTAGCGCGCCTCGCGTGCATCGGTGGCCGCCTGCGCCTCGAGAGACGCACGCACGGTGCCGGCGACGGAGCGCGCCTCGCGCTCGAGCGCGCCTCGCCGTTCAGCGACGCGCGCGCGCAGATCGAAGACCGCGTAGGTCGCGGACGCCAGTGCGACGACGACCGCCGTCGCTACCGTGATGCGAGCCGAGACCTTCACGCGCCGCTAAGCATAGCGGAGGCGGCGCCGCCGCGCGGTCACTCCAGGTACTCGCCGCCGCCCCTATAGCCGCCGCCGTAGCCGTTGCCGCCGTAGAGGTTGGCGGCGCCGGCGAGCTTGGTGACCACGGCCTCGGTCGAGTCGTCGAGGTCGGTGCCGCGGTTGCGGAGCTGCTGGGCGGCGAGTGCTTTCATGGCGTCGGTCGAGCTCGGGTCGGTGACGATCTGGGTGAGCGAGGTGTCGACCTCGGCGCCGCCGTTGTAGGACATCTGGATGGCCTGGGTGGCGACCGCCGGATCGCGGTCCCTCATGAGCGAAGCGAGCTGCTGGCTCGCGCGCGGGTCGTCCATGTTCGCGAGGCCGGAGATCGCGGCGACGCGGTCCTCGGTCTTGCCGTTGCGTGTGGCGTCGAGGATCGCGGCCTGCGCGCGCTCGGAGCCGATCTGGCCGAGCGTGGACAGCGCGGTGGCGCGGACCGAAGCGTCGCTGTCGCGCGCGAGGCGCAGCAGCGTGTCGGTCGAGCGATCGTCGGGGTTCTGCATCAGCGACGAGATCGCCGCCATCCGGGTCGACGGATCCTTCGAGTCGATGGCGCGCTCGATCAGACGGCGCGCCTCCTCGGTGCCCTGACCGGCGAGGGCCCACACGGCCTGACTGCCGGCGCCGGGGTCCTTGCTGTTCAGCATCTCCTCGGCGATGCGCATCCCCTCGGGCGCGCCCGCGTTGACGAGCTGCTGCATGACCTGCATCTTGACGGCGGGGTTGGTCTGCGCGGCGGCGAGCAGCGCCGACTTGACCTGATCGGTCAGGCCGACCTGGGCGAGCGCGCCGGCGGCGGCGGCCGCGAGGTCCTTGTCCTTGCCGGAGAGCGCGGCGACGAGGGCGGTCCGCGCTTCCTCGGTGCCGATGCGGCCGAGGACGCTCGCGGCGTAGTTCGCCTCGTCGCGACGGCCGGAGAACAGCGAGTCGCTCAGGAGCTGCGCCACGGCGGGATCGCTCGGGCGCGACTGCGCGAGGAGGTCGAGCGCGTTGACGCGCGTGTTACCGCGGGTCTTGCCGGCGATGTCGACGAGCGCGTCGAACGCCTTGGGCGAGCCGGCATCAGCGAGCATGCGCATCGCCTCGAAGCGCTCGTTGCGCGAGCCCTTGGAAGCGAGGTCGATCGCGAGGCGTAGCGCGTCGGGGTTGCCGGTCTTGAGGAGGCGGGGGAGCGCCGCGCGCCGATCGGCGCTCGTGCCCTGTTTGATCACGGAGAGCAACGCCTGGTCGACGTCGTCGCCTTCCATCTGCGCGAGCTGCGCGAGCGCGCCGGTGATCTGCGCGCGGTCGGAGAGCGCGGACTCGATGAGCAGCTCGCGCGCCTCGGCGCCGCCGTTCTGCGCGAGCGCCGTGGCAGCAGCCGTCGCGGACTGGCGCTCGCCGGTCTTGAGGATCTCGCCCAGGATCTTCGTCGCCTTGTCGCCGCCGATCTCTCCGATCGCGTTGACCGCGGCCCATCGCGTGTTGAGTGCGCCGTGGAGCGCCGCCTCGCGCAGGACCACCAGGCCATCCTCGCCGGCCTTGCCGAGCGCGCCGAGGGCAGCGTTGACGAGCTGCGGGTCTCCCGACTTCACGATGTCGGTGAGGCGGCCGAGCATGGTGTCGTCGATCGTGTCGAGTGCGCCGAGCGCGGCGGCGGCGATCCGCGAGTCCGGGCTATCGATCAGCTTGCGGACCGCGGTCGTGGCGGTCGGGGTGTCGATCGAGCCGAGTGCGGAGACCGCGGTGCTCGCGGTGGAGTAGTCGCCGGAATTCGCGATCTGCGCGAGCACGGCGACCGAGCGATCGGTGCCGATCGAGCCGAGCGCGCTGATCGCGGTTCCCTGCGCCGGATCGCCGTTCGCCTGCGCGACCTCGACGAGCAGCTCCTCGGCCTTCTGGCTCTGAGTGGCGCCGAGGGCGGTGATGGCGGCGTTGCGAACCGCCGGGCGGTCGTCCTTGGTGGCCGAGACCAGCTCGCCGACAGCGTGCTCCGTGCCGATCTGACCGTAGATGCCGAGGACGGCCTCGGGGACGCCGCGGCGGGCATCCCGGAGGAGCGGTCCGAGCGCGTCGACCGTCGAGTCATCGCCCACCGCGCCGAGCTTGTCGGCGACGAGCTGGATGTCGCGGACGTTGCGCGCCGAGAGGACCTGGTCGACCAGCTCGGACTTGGAGATCCCGGCGACATCCGCCGACACCCGGAGCGGACGCTTGAGGTGACTGGGCAGCCCGCCGCTGCGAGGTGACACAGCGGAGGCCGCGGGCGTGTTCGAGTGGCCTCCGCGGTGGGCGGAGACGGTCGCCACACCGGCGATTCCAGCGAACAGGGCACATGCCAGCTTCCAGCGGGTCACAGTGGTCACGGGGGCTCCTCGGAGGTTCTCGACAGCTCGTCGTAAACGTCTGTGTCAAACGAACGCCGCCAGGTATCGATCCATTCCGAAGGTTCGTCAGGCCGATGTAAGGCATGGGGGCGAAACCTGGCAGGAATGAGACATCTCGCCGAGCCGCCAGTTTCGGCATTCCGAGGGAAGGTTCTGGGAAACCACAGCCCTGAAGAGGTGTCCGCGCGCATGCCGCAGGGTCCGGACGGATGCACCGACCCACGAGTCGCGTCGCGTCGCAAGCGCTCAGCGGGCGCAGGAGCACGCCACCCAAAAATGAGATGACGGAGGACAGCCATCGTCCGTTGACGCCACCTCTGAGGTTCGTAGACTCGAAACCATGCTGACGCCGGATCAGACCAACCAGCTCAAGAGCATCCTCGAGGCGGATCTGACCCGCCTTGGCGACCACGCCCACAAGGCCATGGAGTTCACGATGGATCGCGACCGCGACCGCATCGGCCGGGACTCGATGGACGAGGCGACCGAGGAGGAGGTCTATTCGACCGCGCTCCGGCTGGCCGATCGCGAGAGCTTCCTGGTCACCAAGATCCGCGAGGCGATGACGCGGCTGGTGGCCGGCGAGATCGACCAGTGCGAGGAATGCAACGAGCCAATCGGCTTCAAACGCCTCCTGGCCCGCCCGGTCACGACCCTCTGCTTCGAGTGCAAGTCCGCTCGCGAGCAGGTCGAGGCCGACGAGCGCCCTGAATAGCGCTTCCTGGGGCCCCCGGCGCGCGGGATCGAGGTCGATCGAGCTTGGGCGCCACGGATTTTCCAGGTTGGGCGTCCTCTGGTACTATTTTCCCCGCCGGGGATGCGCGACCGCTACACGATCACCGAGCGACTCGACCATGGTGGAATGGCCGAGGTTTTCCGCGGCGTCGCGGAGTCGATGGAGGGGTTCAAGAAGAATGTCGCGATCAAGCGCATCCTTCCGAACCTCACCAAGAACCAGAAGTTCGTCTCGATGTTTCTCGACGAGGCGCGGCTCTCGCTGTTCCTCCAGCACGCCAACATCGTCCAGGTCTTCGACATCTCGAAGACTCCGGACAACGCGTACTTCCTCGTCATGGAGTTCGTGGATGGCTGCAACCTCAAGGGGCTCATCGAGCGCCAGAAGCAGAAGGGGAAGCGGATCGACGTCGGGCACACGATCTATCTGATGATCGAGTGCTGCAAGGCTCTCCACTACGCCCACAGCCTCGAGCACCCCGAGACGAACGAGCCACTCGGGATCGTCCACCGCGACATCTCCCCGCCAAACATCCTGCTATCGAAGAACGGCGAGGTGAAGCTCGTGGACTTCGGGCTCGCCAAGGCGAACAGCCAGATCGAGGCGACCGACCCGGGCGTGGTGAAGGGCAAGTTCAGCTACCTCTCCCCCGAGGCGGCGAGCGGGCTGCCCGTCGATCATCGCGCCGACGTGTTCGCGGTCGGCATCATCCTGTGGGAGCTGTTCACCGGGAAGCGCTTGTTCTACGGCGACACCGACTACCAGACAGTCGAGCTCGTGCGCCAGGCGCGCGTGCCGTCGCTGATCGCGCACAACACGGAGATCGAGCCCGAGCTCGACCAGGTCGTTCGCAAGGCGCTCGCCCAGGATCCCGACGACCGCTACCAGAACGCCGCTGACCTCGGCGACGCCCTCGCTCAGTTCTTGTTCAGCCGTCGCATGAAGGTGACGGCCCGCGACATCGCCGCCCTCGTGAAGGACACGCAGGTCGAGATGATGCGGAAGCGGTCCGCAGAGCCCAAGGAGTCCCTGATCAACGGCTTGATCATGGACGAGATGCAGAAGATGACGTCGCTCGTCGAAGGCGAGGACGCAGCGGCGAACTCCACCGGCGAGGGCTCGATGTCGCTCGACCCGAGCACGTTCGTCGATACGTCGAACTGGGCCGGCGATCTCGCGAGCTCGCAGCAGGGCAACATGCGCACGCCGGCGGCGAAGAAGCAGACGCGCCCGCCGCCGAACAAGAGCAAGCCGCCGGCGACCACCGGCGGTGGCGAGGTCGAGTCGCTCGAGCACATCCTCGAGCCCGATCGCACCGGCATGCACAAGAAGGGCGAGAGCAAGCCGCCCTGGGCGATCATCATCGTCGTGATGGTGCTGCTCGCCGCCGGTGCCGCGGTCGCCGTCGTGTTCGCGATGGGCTGAGTCGCGATCTGGGGCTTGCCTACTTGCGCATCGCCTGCAGCGACTTCAGGGCCTCGCTCGACGGGGCGAGGGCGCCGACGCGCGTGATCGCTTCCTCGAGATCCTTCTTCTTGCCGAGCTCTGCGCCGTAGGTGCCGACCTGGACCCAGCCATCGACGTAGTCGGGGTTCGCGACCACCGACTTCTTCGCGAGCTCGAGAGCCCGGTTCTGCGCCTTCGGGCCGCTGATCGCGAGCTCGACCTCCGCGGAGAACAGATACGCCGCATAGAGCGACGGGTCAGACGGGATGGCGACGGCGAGCTGCATCTGCGCGTTCGGATAGTCGTTCTTCAAGTAGAACAGTGCCGCGAGCCCGAAGTGCGCCTGCGCGGCGCGACGTGGCGTGGTCTTCTCGAAGGCCTTGATCGCGGCCTCGTATGCCTTCGCGGCGTCGGCGTTGTTCTCGGCGATCAGCGCCAGCTTGCCGGCGATGACGTACTGCTCCGGCTTGTCCTTGAGGCGCGTCGCGTAGATGGCCTTCAGCTTCTGGCCGAGCGCGATCTGCTTCGGGTCGCCGGTCAACGTGTCGGCCGCGAGGAGGAACGTCTCGGGATCGGAGCCGCAGCCTTCGAGGGCGCGGACCAGTGCCTGCGCCGCGCCGGGCAGATCGTTGCGGCGCAGCGCGAGCCGGCCGCGCTCGCGATCGTACTGCCAGCGCACCACGTTCGGCGCCTTGTCGGCCTGGTCGAGGAGCGCGACGGCACCCGTGTGATCGCCGGCGAGCATCCGCGCGCGTGCGCCCTCGAGCAAGAGATTCGCCGACGGCGTGGGCCCGGCGTCTTTGAGGATACCCTCCATCATGTCGCGCCCACCGTTCGGATCCTGATCCTCGACGAGCAGGAGCGCCATCTCGAGGCGCGCGTCGGGGTTCATGTTCTTGATCGAGTCGGCGTAGGCAGCACGCGCGCCATGCAGGTCACCGGAGTCACGCAGGACGCGCCCGAATTCCAGCTGCGCGCGCCCGAACTCGGGAGTCGAGGGCGCGTTCATGGTGAGCTTCTCGAGCAGGCCCCTCGCCTTCTCGCGCTGCGCGGGGTCATTGCTCGCGCGAAGGATCTCCGCGTAGACCGTGGTCAACGCGACGCTCGCGGTGTTCGGGTTGAACGTCGGCTCGATCCGCTTGCGCGCGTCGTCGAGCTCGTCGGTCGCGAGGTCGACCCAGGTGCGGCCGACCACGGCGAGCTCGAGCTTTGGCAGCTTCTTGAGCGCGAGATCGAAGTCGACCTTTGCGCCATCGATGTCCCCGAGCGCGAGCTTCGCCCAGCCACGCACTGCCTGGCCGCGCGGAAGATTCGCAGCGTCGGGGTTGCGCGTCAGGATATCCACCGCCTCCGCCGGCTTGCCGAGCGCGATCGAGACCTGCGCCTGGGAGATCCGCGCGCGGCGGCTGCCGGGCCAGTTCGCGAGCGCGACCACGCCCAAGCCCTTCGCGTGCTGGAGGTCGCCGACCAAGAGCAGCGTGTCGATCGCTTCCTCGCCGAATCGCTGCTCGTCGGCACGAACCTCGGAGGCCGCGCGAATGTCGTTGAACGCGGCCGGCATGTCGCGGAGCGCGAAGTCGATCTGCGCGAGCGCGAGGTTCGCGAGCGCGACCTGGAGCGGTGAGACACCGCGGGTCTGCTCCGCCAGCGGCTTCGCACCCTCGACGGTGAGCTTGACGAGCGATGCGCGGATCTCCGTGGTCATCGCGTTGTTCGCGACGATCCGCCCGCCCGCGACCGAGAGGAAGCCGCGCTCGATCAACGCGCCGGGATGATCCGGCATCTGGCCGAGCGCACGATCGACCGCCGACAGCGCGTCATCCCACGCGCCGGTCGCCGCGATCGCGTGCGCGAGACCGACGGCGTAGAGCGGCCGCGGCTCCTTCTCCTGGGCGGACTTGAGGCTCGCCTGCGCACCCTTGTAGTCACCCGACAGCAGCTGGGATTCGCCGGCAACATAGAGTGCGGCGGCATCGTTCGGTGCGAGCTCGAGCGCCTTGTCAGCGGCGGTCTTCGCCGCGGCGGCATCGGTCTGCGCGAGCGCGACGTACGCGCGTGCGATCGTGACATCGAGCGTGGACTGCCCGGAGAGCTTGTCGACCGCGGCCTTTGCCTCGGCGAGCCCATCGCCGAACTCGAACGCGAGTACGGCACGCGCGCGGGCGAGCGCGGCGCGGTTGTCGACGGTGCCGGAGGCCTGCGCGATGCCGGCGAGGCGATCGCGTGCGCCGGACCAGCCGGCCCAGGTATCCGCCTTCGCGAGATCAACTGCCTTGTCGCGCGCCGCGGCGATCTGCTTCTGCAGGCGCATCGCGCGGATCTGGAACCCGGCGAACACACCGCCGCCGATCACGACCGCGCCGATCAGGATCCACATCGCCACCGCGAGACGCGAGCGTCCCTTGCGCATCCCGGTCTTCAGCGGCTTGCCACTGGCGGTGCTGGTCTCAGGAAACATGCCCGGCGGGACCGATCCCATTCCGCTCGACGGCGTGGAGATCGCGATCCGCGGATCGAGATCGCCCGGCTTGCTGGTCGGCTCGTTCGCCGCGGCGGTCGCGCCGTTGCCCCTGCCCCACTGCTGCTGCTGATCGCTACCGAACAGAGCGTCGACCGCGGCGGCGGACTGTTGCTGCGCGAGGTTGAGCGCCATCGTGGGCCGCGCCGCGTTCGCAAGCGTCTGCGGATTCGGCGGCGGTGGCTGCATCGCCGCCGCGGTCGGCATCGATGCCACGAGCAGCGTGCGCTGATTCGCGATCGGCGTGGGCGGCAGCGGCTGCGGCTGTGTAGCCATCTGCATGTAGTGCGGCTGCTGCGAGAGCTGCTGCGCGAGCGGGGGCTGCACCGCCTGCGCGATCGCGGTCGGGCGTACCGAGGCGGGCGTGGGCGCCGGGAATGCCGCGCTCCTGGGCGGCGGCGGCTGCGCATCGAGCGGGCCCGACGGCATCTTCACGGCGTTGCGCACGGCGGTGCCGGGACCGGGTGGCCGCGTGCGCGACGGAGCTTCCTCGGAGGGCGCCGCGCCCTCGTCGAGCTCGAAGATATCGCCGCTCTCGAGCTCGACCGAGGAGAACTCCTGCTTCGGCTTCGGGCGCTTCGGCAGCGGCGCGGAGACCGGCCCGGGGACCGGCCGCTTCGTCGCGCGCTTCACCGAGCCGCGCGATTCGTCGACGGGCGCCGGTGCCTTCACCGCCGCGCCCTGCTTGCTCGCGCTCGGCGGCGCGGCGACCTCGCCGAAATCCTCCTCGTCGCCGACCTCGATGCCATCGACCTCGGGATCGAACTCCACGGTGCCCGAGCGATCGCCGACCGCGAGCACGTCGGGCGGCGGCGTTCGCTCCTCCTGCGCCTGCACCTTGCCGCTGCGCTTCTTCGAGCCGGGCGCGGCGATCGATGTCGGCCGCGTGAACTGGCCGCCGGTATCCTCGGCATCCGGATCGTCGTCGTTGCCGGTGACCTCGTTGTCGGCACCGTGGTTCGGGTAATGCTTGGTGTGGCTCTCGCCGGCCTGCGGTCCGAGAAAGCCGACCGCCGGGTGGCTCGATGTCACCGATGGTCGCGCACCGACGCTCCGCTCCGCGTCGCCGACGAGCTGGGCGATCCGCGGATCCGCACCGGCGTGCGGCCTCAGCTTCGCGATCACCTCACCGGCCGCGTGGTGGTCGCCCTTCTTGAGGAGGGCGTCCGCTTTCAGGATCTGCGCCGGCAGCGACGTGTGGTCGAGCTCGAGCGCGACCCGCATCTCGGCGAGCACCTCGTCGTATCGCTTGAGCGCGAGCAATGCCTGCCCGAGCACGATCCTGCCCTCGACCGTTGTCGGCCGCCCCAGCAAGCCGAGGCGACAGACCTTGACGGCCTCCTGGAATTGCCCAGACGTGACCAGGGACTGGCCACGGGTGACAAAGTCGCTTTGCGACACCTCTAGGGCGGAATGTTACCCCACCCGGATGGGGGTCGGCTAATCGGTGCGATCCGCCGGAATTCTCTTACTGTTTGGGGTCTGTCTTGGGGGCGTCGAACGCCCCCTCGGGGCGGTCCATCAGCCCCGGCATCTCGGCCCCCCGCAGTCGGGTCTGCTCGACCATCCACCAGGCCTTGCCGTGGCGCTCCCAGGTCTGCATGGCGTGGGTCTCCTTGAGGGTGCCCTCGGTCTCCATGTACCACCCGAGCTTGACCTGGACCTTGGCCGCCTTCGAGCCGGTCTTGTCGACCCGCACAACGTCGTACTGGCTGATCTTGAGGTCCTTTGCGCGCTGGTCCATCTCGTCGACGAAGGACGAGCGCTGCTTCGGCGGCAGCGAGGTGGCGGCAGTCTCGAACCGCTCCCACCGCACACCCTCGTTGTAGCTGAGGATCGACTCCTGGAGAGTCTCGGAATCGTGCTGCGCGTTTGCACAGGCAGCCAGGGTGAGGAGCACGAGCAGTCCGGTCGCTTTCATACGTCACCTCCACCGGCAGCGCGCTTCTTGCGCACCGCCTTGATCGCTGCGAGATCGCGAGCACCGAGCTCGCGAGTCCCGATCAGCACGCCGAGGAACACAACTCCGACGATCGCCGCTTCGACGAGCGTCATCAGCTTGCCGTGCGGAAGCACGAGGAACTTGCCAACCGCGAGCGCCGCGCCGGTCGCGATACCGATGCGGAGCAGCGAGAGCAGCGGCAGGAACGCGCCGAGCTGCTTGGTCAGCGCGATGCCCGAGATCACCGCGCCGATCACCATCGCCGCGCCGGTGACCGCCGCGGCGACGACGAGGACGTTGCCGCTCTCGGCCGCGATCGGGATCGCGATGTAGTTACCGACGCCCGCGAGGACGAGCGTGATCGCGGCGGTGATGATCGCGGCACGGGTCTGGCCGGCGCCATTCAGGATCGTGCCGTTGATCGCGAACACGCTGAACGCGACGTTGCCAAGGGCGAGCAGCGCGAGCGCCCGCCCGCCGTGCGCGGCGTAGTCCTCGGCGTACATCAGGCCGAGCATGTCCTTGGGGTTCGCGGCGATCACCACACCGATCGCCATCGCGAACATCAGCGCGTAGCGCGAGGTGACCTCGACGTAGCGCCGCGTGGTCTCCTTGTCCTCGGTGAACGTCGAGCGCGAGACCAGCGGAAACACCACGAAGGTCGCGGCGATGATCGCCTGGTACGCGAGCCGGCCGAGGTTCTGCGCCGCGGCATAGTAGCCGTTCTGCACGTCGGCGAGCACGCTGGGATCTGCGTGGTAGCCGACGAGCTTCGCGCTCCACGGGATGACCTGACCGATCGCGGCGGTCAGTTCGGCCGCGTGCGCGGCGTAGTACTCGGTGGTCAGTCGCTTGATCAGCAGGCTGTCGATGAACATCAGGCCGTTGAACAGCACGAGGTACACGGCCACGCCGATGAAGAACTTGATGATCGGTGCGACCGGGAGGCGATCCTCGACGGCGATCTTCCCGGGCATCCCGACCCAGACGATCGCCGCCATCAGGATGATGCCGACCGCCGCGACCCACCCGCCGACCACGCCGATCACGCCGAGGCCCGCCATCGCCATGCCGAGCAGGCCGATGACGCGGAGCGTGGCGAACGTGACGTCGAGGCCGGCTTGCTTGTGGAACTGGTGCAGGCCGTTCGCGGTGCCGACGAACACCGCATAGAACGAGTAGCCACCGACGATCAGGCCCGCGAGCATCAACGGCGCGGTCTTCGACATGTCGTGGAGCAGCCACGCGACGAGCGGCGCGGCGGCGATGAAGCCGATCGCGATCACGAGGCCGAGGCGCACGTGCATGCGGAGGCCGGCCTGCTGGACGAGCCGCGCCTTGCCGGGCTCGGCGGCGGAGAACTTCGAGACCGACTGGATCGTGCCGGTGACCAGCACGTTGTTGACCAGCGACGCGATGTTCGAGACCAGCGAGAACGAGCCGAACGCTGCGCGCGACAGGATGTTCGGGAGCCGGAACTGGATCACCAGCCCGGCGAACATGAAGTAGAACTTCGCGAACGCGATGTAGAGAACACCGCGTCCCGCGCCGCTCGCCCTTTCGACTTCTTGGCTCATGCGCCGGTCACTTCGGGTAGCACGCACCGAAGCGAACCAGCAACTTACCGGCTACTTATGGAACTGCTTCGCTAGACGGTCTCGTGGGGCATCCGGCGAACGCCGACCGCCACGAGAGACCAGGTGATGACGAGGATTCCTCCCCCGAGGAGGAGGTTCGCGCAGCTCTCCGAGAACCCCTGGAGGAGGTAGAGCAAGGGCTCCTTCGATGCCTCGGGGTTGTCGATGACGAAGCGGCAGGTCGCGGTGAGCCCGGCGATGAAGCCGGTGATCGAAGAGAGGATCACGGCCCACGTCAGCGCGCGGAGGATGGACAGGCGGTGTGGGTCGGCGTTGCGCGCGAACCGGATCGCGGTCGTGACGATCACCGCCCCAAACGCGAGGAGGAAGAACATGTTGAGGCCGCCGGCGCGAATGAAACCCATGCGAGGACAAACGCGGCCGATCGCCCGGCGTGACACGGTTTCGGCGCGAGAGAAAACTTGTCACGCTGGCCGGGGTCGGGCGTTGTGCTTGCGTGGAGGTCGACGAGCGCGCCTGGGTCGACGGCCTGCGCCGAGGCGAGCCCGCCGCGTTCGATGCGGCGTTCGCGGCATATCGGCGGCGCATCTACGCGTACCTCCTGCGCATGACGCGCCGAAAGGACATCGCCGAGGACCTCCTCCAGGAGGCGTTCCTCCGGCTCGCCCAGGCCGCGCGGCGCCTCGCCGAGGACACGCGCCTCGGCCCCTACATGTTCACCGTGGCCCACCGCCTCGTGATCAGCTGGGCCCGCGCCCAGGCCGTGCGCGCGCAGCTCGCCGGTGATCTGCCGGTGCGCGAGGTCGCGGGCGGCGAGCGCTCGCCGCTCGACGCGATCGCCGATTCCCAGCAACAGCTCGCACTCGAGCGGGCGTTCGCGTCGCTCGCTCCGGCCTATCGCGAGGTCGCGCTACTGGTCGGCGTCGAGGGCATGACGCCGACCGAGGTCGCCGACATCCTCGGCCACAAACCCGAAGCCGTTCGCCAGCGCCTCGCACGGGCGCGCACTCAGCTCGCCGCTGCGCTCGGCGATCACGCACCTGCTGCCTGGAGGACGCCATGACCACCGAAGATGATGTGAAGGGTCTCGGCGAGCTGAGCCGCGAGCTCCCGGCGATCGATCTCGACGCGAGCACCGCCGAGCGGATCGCCCGGCGCGCCCGCGATGACGTCGGGAAGGGGCCGTCACCACGGCGGTTCCTCGAGCCGGCGCTCGCCGCGCTGATCGTCTTCGGCTACCTGGTGTGGGTGATCGTGAAGATCCTGGAGGCACTACGATAGAGGTGTCATCGTAGAGCTGTGCGTCTGATCCCGATCCTGCTCGTCGTGCTCGCCGTCACCGACGCGCATGCCGAGGAGTTCGTGATGTGCCTCAACGGCCAGGGCATCGTGCCCGCGCCGGGGACCGTGGTCCCGCCGCACGCGCGGATCCTCTACTACGCGGATCAGAACCTGAACGCGCCGCAGAAGATCACCGCGAAGATCGGCGGCAAGCCCGTGCAGGTCGCACGCGCCGAGCGCCGCTCCTCGCCGTTCAAGATCGTGGTGATCGAGATCGAGAGCGATCGCACCGGCGAGCTCGAGGTCGATTTCGATGGTCGCGCGCCGGTGCGCTGGACGGTGAAGGCGATGGCCATGCCGAAGGAGATCACCGCCACCACCGCCCGCTATCGCGCGCCCGCGCATCCGGGCGAGCCCGGCGAGTCGTTCGACGGCCTCGTGATCAAGCTGCCCGAGGGCACGCCCGCCGTGCTCGGGAGGGTCAAGGTGCGCCGCGATGCGGACGCAGCGTGGCAGGATATCCAGTCGCCGCTCTACACCCCGGCGAGCGAGACCCGCCCGCAGATCCGTGTCGGTGAGTTCGACTGCGCTTCGAATGCGTCGCTCTCCGAGCTAGCGAACGGCTTCGACATGGAGGTCACCGTGCTGATGCTCGATGGCTCGTCGCGCACCGTCACCGGCTTCCCGCCGCACCTCTGGCTCCCTGCCCCGCTGCCGCCACAACCGAAGCCGAAGAACCAACGCTAGCCGTCACGCCGCGGTCAGGTCTTCGGGCGCGTCACGACGAGGTGCGGCTGCTTGTCCTTGTCGACATAGCCGAACCGGAACGGCAATTTTCGGCGTTTCTGGCCGCGCCAGAGCTCGATGAAGGCCTGGTCGTGACGACCATCCTGCGCGCCCTCGAGGAAGGCGCCGTTGTAGTAGCCGTAGGTCTCCTGGACCATCTTCGACTGGCGCGCGTATGCGGGAGGGATGCCGGTCGAGTCGGAGAGCATCCACGCGAGGTGATCGAGCATGTAGTTGCGGATCAACGAGAAGTCGCCGCGCCACAGCAGATAGCTGGCCCCCTTGGTCATCACGGTGACCTTCCCCTTCTTCTCGAGGTGCCGCACCAGCTGGGGGTTCTTCATCATGTAGCCGTCGCCGAGGTTCCACGCGATGTGACGATGAACACGCATAGCCGTCTCGCCGGGCTTGCGGTAGCGAATCTCCACGTTCGCGAACGCGCGCGAGAAGCTCGGCGACTGCCAGTCGTGCTTGAGGCTGGCCTTCTTCTCCGACTCGAGGGCATCGATCTCGGCTTGATCGAGATAGTCGAGCTCGCCAACGTCGTCGAACCGGAAGTACCGCATCGCGACCGGCTCGAAGCCGGCCGCGACGAGACCGAGCAGGAAC
>JBBRBG010000210.1:0-15876 GCA_038206055.1 Haliangiales bacterium | reverse complement strand
CCGTGTCGCGCGGCGTGCGCGGCGTGGGCGTGGTGAACCAGCCGGTCGTCAACGCCGTTGGCGAGTGAGCTACTAGCTCGCGCGCGCGGTCTTCGCCGGTGACTCGACCACCTTCAGCTGACTCGCGGACTTGGCTGCCAGGGCCTCCGCCCACGTCACGACGCGGTTACGACCCGTGTGCTTCGCGTGATAGAGCGCGAGGTCGGCACGCTCGATCAAGGTCGCCCGATCGCGGCCATCCTCGGGGAACGCGGCGACACCGACCGACTCGGTGACGGACAGCGGACCCTTCTCGGTCTCGACGACGACCTTCGAGATCTCGATGCGGATGCGCTCGGCGACCGCCTTGGCCTGCACCACGTCGACGTTGTCGAGCAACACCGCAAACTCCTCGCCGCCGTAGCGCGCGGAGATATCGATCTTTCGCGGCACTTCCGAGAGCACGCGCGCGACGCGGCGGAGCACCTCGTCGCCGACCGGGTGACCGTAGCCGTCGTTGACCTTCTTGAAGAAGTCCACGTCGCACAGCAGCACCGCCACCTTGTGGTTGTGCCGCTCCGCGCGCTCGAGCATCTCGGCGAACTTCGACTGGAACGTGCGGTGATTGGTCAGCCCGGTGAGGCCGTCCGTCGTCGCCATCGTCTCCATCTTGCGATAGAGGAAACCGTTCTCGAGAGACACCGCGACCTGGTTCGCGATCACCGAGAGCATCTCGCGCACGTCCTTGCCGAACCGCTTCTCGGCGCGCGCGACCAGGGTCAGCGTGCCGACCGGCTCGTCGGCGCACAGCAGCGGCAGCACGAGGAGCGACTTCGCATCCTCGATCTTCACCTTGCGCGTATAGATCGGTCCCGAGACCTCGCGCGGCTCGCCGCCCGAGGGCAGGTAGTGGCGGTTCTTGACGACCATCGACGCGAGGCCGGCGTTGTCCTTGAACTCGAGGTCCTTGAGCTGCGCCGGATCGACGAGGCCCTCGCCGCCGGGGCGGACACGGACCGCGGTGATCCGGTGGCTCTTGCGATCCTTCTCGTACATCGCGATCGCGCCGGCGTCGAAGTCGCAGATCGCGGCGCACGCGTCGAACGCGGTCTCCATCACCTGCTCGGGTGTCAGCGCGCGGCCGAGCATCGCGGTCGCCTGATAGAACCGCTCGTGCTCGTACTTCGCGCGCTCGACGGCGCGGAACACCTGCTCGCTCTGCACCACGCGGAGCACCTGCGCGCTCGCATCGGTCAGCTGATCGCGATCGGACTCGGTGAACGGCGCGTCGCGATCCGCGGCGAGGATGCCGCGCAGATGGCCGCCTTCGATGATCGGCACCGCGACGAGCGCCACCCCCGCGCGGCCGCCGTCGTAGTACGGGAGCTGGCCCGGCTTCGTGGCCGAGACGATCAGCGGCGCGCGATCGCGAATCACCGCACCGAGCACGCCGGCGTTCGGGAGCCTCGGCGTCTCGGTGATGTCGTCGGCATCCGACGCCACTTCCTTGAGCTTGATGCGCTCGCCGTCGTCATCGATCCACAGCAGCGCCACGGTGCGCGCGCCGAGCGACCGCTTGAGCGTGGCGAGCACCCAGCTCGCGGAGTCGCCGATCATCCCGACCCCGCCGATCGCGAGCAGCCGCTCCTCCTCGTCGCGGGTGCGGGGCGCGCGGCTCGCGGGTCCGAGCGCGGCGGCGATCAACCGGTAGTCCTTCGCGGATTCGCGCAAGCCGAGCAGCTCCTCGTCGAGGCGCGTGGCGCGGCGGCGGCGATAGCGCGCGGTCAGGCCCCGCAGCAAGAGCACGTGTGCAGCGGCGGCGCCGAACAGGAATGCGCCGTGGAGCCCGGCGGCGAGTGCGGTGTGCTCGGAGATGCCGGAGCGGAGCAGCAGGGTGGCCTCGAGTAGCAGCGCGGCGCCGAGCGTGGCGTATGCGCCGGGTCGGGCGAGCACCGTCATCGCAAATGCGACGAGGCCGTAGAGCATCGGATACGCCGGCGAGCCGAGGCCGCCGGTCACCGCGATCACCACGTGCGCGCCGGCGACCAGCGTCAGCGCGAGCTCGAGGTCGGCGAGATCGGCGGCAGCGGCAAGCCAGAACGACACTCGTTGCGCACGCGACGACGGCGCGACGAACTGCATGCGGCGGACGATGCTCATCAGCACGAGCGCAGCGATCGCGACGACGACCATCGTCATCGGCAGGCTCGGCTTGGGGCCGAAGATCGTCGCGCCATCGGCACCGCCGACGCCGACGACCGCGCACGCGACCGCGCCGGCAACCGTGCCGACCGAGACCTTGAGCGCGCGACGCATGGCCCGCGGGAGCCTCACGGAGTCTCCTTGACGCGAAGCACGACCTCGTCGGGATAGACCATGCCGAGGTCGGCGCGCGCGCGATCCTCGATCGCACCGACGTCGGAGCGCAGCGCCTCGATATCGCGCAGCAGCGCCGCGTTCCTCGTCGTCAGCTCGCGGCCCTCGACATCGAGCTCGTCGAGCTGGGTGTTCAGCTTCGCCGTGCGCGGGTCCTTGCGGAGCACCTGACCCGGGAGATAGCCGATGGCGATCGCAACGATCAGAGCGAGACCAAAGCGCGCGCTCCACCGCCGGATGGCAGGAGGGACGTGCATATCAGCGAGCGGCTTGGGCACCGACCCTCGACACTACGGATCGCGGCGCGCCGGGCAACTTTTGACCCGGGTCACGCGCGATCCGTTTGTGGTGGAGTTTCGGCTGCCTATGTGTACGCTGCCGCCCACATGACCGGGATTCGTCTTGTCGTCGTTTCGCTCGCGCTCGCGGCTGCTGGATGTGGCGATGACGGCGGGTCGACGACCATCACCTGCGGTGACGGAGCGAACGGCACGCTCACCGTCGGTGGCACGGTCGAGGTCACGGCCGGCGCGGGCAAGGATCTCAAGGGCGCCGCGATCGCCGCCGAGGCCCACACGACCGTCCCGAGCGGCGAGGTCACGATCGCCTGCGCCGAGGACATCGTGCCCGACGGCTACGTCGCGCTTGGACCCGCGGTCAGCTTCGGCACCGAGGGCGTGTGGTCGGACCGTGGGTTCCGGTTCACCCTCCCGTACAAGACGAAGCGCCTGCCCGAGCACGCGGGGAACCGCCACGTCATGATCGTCGCTCGCCGTGCCGGGCAGACCACCTCGTTCTTCCCCGCGGTCGCGAACAGGGTGCTCGACGACGCCGACAAGTACGCGTCACGCGCTTCGTTCCGCGGTGGCGAGCTCACCACCTATCAGGTGGTCGCGAAGGCAGATGCCGGCACGCCGGTGACCGAGCGGTTCTCGTGGAACGCGATGATCGGCATCTCGATGGGCGGCTTCGCGTCATCGTCGATCGGCCTTCACCACCCCGATCGCTTCGATGCGCTCGCGAACATCGGCGGCGATCCGGGACCGTCGATGGTCTACGTGCTCCGCATGGTCTCCGACTTCCTGTTCGGCGGCTTCTGCACGAAGGCCGACGAAGCGGCCGGCCGCGGCAACGTGGGTCAGCTGTGCCCGACGGTGTCGACGAAGAAGGACCAGTACGAGATCACGGCGGACTTCGAGCACATGATCACGCAGCCCGGTGACGGCGTCGGGCTGACGTTGAAGCGCAGCCTGTACATGAAGGCGTCGCGCGACCTCGCGCGCTCGCTCTCGAACCCCGCGCTCTACAACATCGAGAACCCGTACACCCCGCCCGGCGTGCCGCTCTCGTACATCAGCCAGACCGCTGCCGCCCGCTGCGCGACGCCGCTGGTGCTGACCAACTTCCACGACCGCGAGTACAACCCGGATGGTTCCAAGCCGGTGATCACGTTCTGCGACGGCAACGATGGTCCGACGCTCGGCAATGCGGTGTTCGATCCGAGCATCGCGGCGACCGACCCGGCCGAGGTGCTGCTCGCCGTCGACCTCAACGGCAACGGCAAGCGCGACGCCGGCGAGCCCGTGGTGACCAACGCATACGAG
The DNA here is from genome assembly GCA_038206055.1 of Haliangiales bacterium. GTDB lineage: Bacteria > Myxococcota_A > Polyangia > Haliangiales > Haliangiaceae > JABFXX01. The sequence goes on along the minus strand of JBBRBG010000210.1, from coordinate 11,917 downwards.
CCGTGGCAGGACATCGGCACCGACGGCAAGGCCGACAAGGACGAGCCCGGTTACAACGCCACCACGAACCCGGATCCGAACCACGACGACTACCACTACCTCCGCAACCCGCTCGGCACAGAGCTCAACGGCGACTTCGATGCGGGCGAGCCGTTCGAGGACGTCGGGCTCGACGGTGTGGCCGGCACCTGCCAGCAGGCCGTGGGCGTGCCGAACTGCTACGACTTCGGTGAGGGCAACGGGAAGTGGGACCTCAGCCCGAACGTGGCCAACTGGTACAAGTCCGACTTCCTCGGGAACTTCGCGAAGCTGACGCCGGCACAGCGCTCGCACCTCGCGCTGTGGTTCGACGCCGGCATCCGCGACTTCCTCAACAACTCGCTCTCGGTCAACACCACCATCGGTGGGCTGATGGCGAAGTACAGCGAGCCGTTCGGCGTGTACGACGGCTTCGCGACGCTGACCGGCGCGGCGACCGACGCGGTCTACGACTTCACCGAGGTGCCGTGGTCCGATCTGCCGCGCAACGGCTTCTTGCGGTACGGCGATCCGGACGCATCACCATCGAAGATCATGGGCGGCGATGGTCGCCACGTCGGCACCGCCGTGCAGATCGTCGGCCGCGCCACCACCGCGTTCGCGTGGCTCGACAAGCGCTGGCCCGATGGCGACCGCGACGACACGCTCGAAGGCGGCGAGACGCTCCCGGATCTGTCGTACACGTCCCCCACCACCGGCCGCGTCAGCCCGTTCTCCCTGTTCCTGCCGCCCGGCTACTCGAACGCGGCGAACGCCGGCAAGCGCTACCCGGTCGTCTATTTCTTTCACGGCTACGGGATGGAGCCGCGGGACATCGCGAATCTGTCGGCGATCTTCGCGAACTACATGACCTCGGAGCAGCCGATCGAGTACCGGTTCCAGAAGTTCATCATCGTCTATGTCGATGGTCGCTGCCGGCCGCAGGTCGATGGCGTACCCGTCGATCCCACGGGCGACGCGTGCGAAGGCGGGACGTTCTACACGGACGCTCCGCTCGGCGGCAAAGCGCGCATGGAGACGAACTTCCTCGAGCTGATGGATCACATCAATGCGACGTACCGCACGAAGTCGCCGGCCGAAGCGACGTACACGCCGTAGTTCTACGCGCGAGCCTGCTCGGCGCGCTTCATGATCTCGACGCGCTCGCCGGCAGTCACGGCGAGAGGTTCGAGGTCGTTACGCAGGACGATCACGTGATCTGTCTTGCCGGGGATCCACAGGGCCAGCACCCGCGCATCGTTGGGGGCGCAGTGGAGAAGCCACAGCGAGTCCCGGACGATCGACTTCGGCGTCTCGCCGCCAGTGTCGAGCTCGAGCGTGTGGTGGTACTTGCCCGTCGGCTTGCCGTCCTTCACGATCGGCGTGCACGAGACGACGCGTAGCTCGACCTCGTCGCCCTCCGCCGCAACGCGGGCCTCCGCGCGCGCGTGCAGCAGGATCGCCCAGCTGCCGAACGCGAACGCGAAGGTTAGGAGCGCGAACAGCGCGCTCATCACGACGACCGCACGCCAGCGCGCTCCGCTCGCGTCGACACCCCAGCTGATCGCGAACTGCTCGTGGTGCTGCGGATCGTAACGGAGCTCGGCATTGTCGGTGTCGGGACCGCCGAACATGGTCCAGAAGTCGACCGAGCCCTCGTAGCTCGCGCCCTCTGCATCGGTGTAGCGGACCGTGCCGTCGTAGTTCGCGATGAGCCACGGGATGAGCTTCGCGGTGCGCTTGGCGTTGATCGTTCCGTCGGCCCGCAGGCCATGCGCCCAGATGTCCTTGTCACGGCCGATCGACGCGCCGCTGCTCACGAACCACGTGGTGGCCAGGCCCAGCCCGGCGGTGAACGCGAGCATGAACAGGATCAAGAGCGCGGTCCGGGCGTGAACACCGGCGCGCAGGCCGAGCTTGCGCGCGGGAAGAATTGTTCGTTTCATCGATCCGTCCCCGGGCACGCGGTGTGCGATGCCGTGCTCGATCGTGTGTCTCATCATGTCGGTGATCGCCCGAGCTCAGAGCTTGAGTGTCGTCAGGGTGAGCACGCCCTGCAGTTGCGGCGCGCTCGCGCTCGAGACGTTCGCCGTGGCTGCGGTCGGATCGACGCCCTGGACGCGCACGTCGATCGTGTGCGAGCCGGCGGGCAGGAAGAAGAACCTCCCGAACGACCAAGTCTGGAGCATCTGCGCGACGCCGACCGTGTTCGCCGCGACGACACGGCGCTGCGCCTGCGAGATCGAGCCATCGATGAAGAGCGCGATGTCGACGACGGAGTACGTGTTGCCCATCCCCGTGCACTGGATACCGCCGTTCGTGTCGACGTGCAGCTTCGTGTTCATCGGCACCATCGCGGTGATGCTGAGCCCGGGGACCACGGTGTAGTTCGTTGCGGCCGTGACCTGGAGCTGGCCGTTGCCGAGCGCCTCGACGATATCCTGACCGGTGGTGCCCGGTGCTCCCGCAGCGCCCGCAGCGCCCGCGGCGCCCGCAGCGCCCGGCGCGCCATCCGCGCCTTTCTCCGCTGGTCCGCATGCACCGAGACCGACGAGCAACACCACCCCTGCGATCCGCATGACCTACGGTAGCTCAGGCGCAGGCGCGGCCGCAGGTCAGAACGCGGATCATCGCCGCCGGCTCGTGGAGATGCTGGCCCGTGGGGTCGATGACGGCGGGCCGTGATCAGAACCGCTACCCTGACAGGATCACGATCGAACGGCGGGGCGCCGCGAGACGCTCAGCACCCGCCCTTCGGCTCGTCGTCTCGCGCCGACCGGCGCGGTGGGGCCATTCATGTTCGAACGCCGAGCTTCGGGAGCACCCACAACTGCAGCGCGAAGTAGATCGCGACAATTCCGAGCGCGGGTAGGTAGTCCATGCGAATGAGAGCCTGACACGCGCCGAAGGGTTCGTCGCGCTCTGGAAGACGGCTTCCGGCTGCCCGATCCGCCGCGCGTCACCCGAGCTGCGATCGCGCAAGATCTGCGACCGGACGCGGGCCTTGCGTCGTCCTCGAGCACCTACGCACGCACCTCAGGCCCGGCGGAGCTTGCCGTCCTCCATCTCGTACCGCACGTCGAACACGTCGAGCGCGCGGTGGTCGTGGGTCACGACCAGGACCGCGGCCCCGCGCTCGTGGGCGACCTTGGCGAACAGCTCCATGACCGCGCGGCCCCGCGCACCGTCGAGTGCTGCCGTGGGTTCATCGGCCAGGACCAGCGAGGGTTCGTTGGCGAGCGCGCGGGCGATCGCGACGCGCTGCTGCTCGCCGCCGCTGAGCGTCTCCGGATACGCGTGCTCGCGATGCCGGACCCCGAGGTAGTCGAGCAGGTCTCTCGCGCGCTTGCGGGCGTCGAGCTTGCCGCCGAGCTCGCAGGCGAGCTCGACGTTCTCGCGCGCCGTGAGGAACGAGATGAGGTTCGCCTTCTGGAACACGAACCCGAGGTGCAAGCGGCGAAGGCGGGCGACGTCGACGACCGCGACGCCATCCTTGGCGACGGTGCGCCCGTCGAAGATCACCTCGCCCTGGTCGGCGAGTGACACCGCCCCGAGCGCCTTGATGAGGGTGGACTTGCCCGAGCCACTCGGACCGAGGAGCGCAGCGACCTCGCCGCGCGCGAGCGTGAGATCCACGTCGTCGAGCGCCCGTACCTGGCTCGGGCCGACGCCGTAGATCTTCGTGAGCCCGATCGCCCGTACCGCCTCCGTCACGATCAGCCCTCCAGTGCGCGGCCGGGATCGACGCGCATGACATGGACGATGCCCAGGATGCTGGCCGCTGTCACCACGACGAAGGTCGCGACGGGTGCCAGGAACGAGATCGTCTCGGTGATCAGCACGCGTCGCGGGAACACCGGGTATGCGGCCTGCCCGAGCGTGAAAGCGACGAGGTAGCCGAGCGCGCCGAGGACCCACGCCTGCTGGAGAACGATCCCGAGCAGCCGCCGGCGTGGCGCGCCCATCAGCTTCAGGATCGCCAGGTCGTGGGTCTTCTCGAGCGTGAGGTTGTAGATGACCATCATGATGATCACCGCGGCCGTGATGGTCAGGATGATGGTGAACAGCCCGATCTGCATGCGGGCACGACTGACGACGCCGCCGAGCAGGAGCGCCTCTTCCTCGCCCTGCGAGTACACCGTGACGTCGCCCCACAACGCGAGCGTCGCGCGGACCTCGCTCAGCCGCTGAGGATCGACGTCGACCAGCACTGCTGCCAGCGGTGGCGAGGCGAGCGCGGGCGGCTTCCAGCGAGGATCGCGCGCGAGGTCCTCGAGCCCCGGCTGCCCCCGCCCCAGATCCGTCTTCTGCAACCGGTCGACCACGCGCTCTCGCTCGAGCACCGTGGCCTCCGCCGGCTGGTCCGACGCGACAAGCGCGGTGTCGGCGACCGAGAGGAAGGCCACCGAGTCACCACCCGAGGTGAGCGCGTTCTTCGTCAGCCCGACCACACGATACGGCTCGCCTGCGAGCGTCACGATCTCGCCGAGGTCGAGCCCCGCCGAGGCGTCGACGATCATCTCGCCGTGCGGCTGCGCGAGCGTCCTGCCCCGCACGAGCGGTAACGCATCCCCCGGATCATCGGGCCAGCCGAGCCCGACGAGCGCGATCCGCAGGACCTCGCCGCGGTGCTCTCGCTGGATCAGCTGGTATGTGTAAGCGCGGGCGCGGCTGACCCCTGGCACCGCGGCGGCACGCTGTTCGATCGAAGGATCGAGACGGGATCCCTCGGCGAACGGTCCGCGCGTGTCGCGTTGCACGAGCCACAGATCGGCGCGCATCGCGCGCGTGAGGATCGTCGCGTCGTCGACCATGCCCGCATAGATCCCTTGCATGGCGATCACGACGGCGAGCAACAGGCCGAGCCCGACCGCCGTCCCGAAGAACCGCGGGACATGGCGCCGTACGTCGCGGAGCGCGAGGTTCATTCGGCCTTCCACCGCCGCCCGGCCGGGAGCGTGCCGGAGCTCGACGGAGCGGCGAGCAACGTGTCTCCCTCGGCGAGCCCGGCGAGGACCTCGACATGCTCGCGGCCTCCGAGGCCGAACGTTGGCCGGACCACGGCGATCCTGCCCGCGCGATCGACGAACACGTAGGGGCCGTCGTCATCATGGTGGATCCACGCCAGCGGGACTCGCAAGGCGTGGTCTCGTCGGACCAGCTCGATGCGCACGTCGGCGCGCTGGCCGATCGCCACCCGCCGGTCGAGCTCGTCCAGCGTGACCTCGACGGAGATCTCGTGCGTCTGGCGGTCGGCCTCCCACGCAATGCGCCGGACCTTGCCGGGTAGCGGTGTACCGCCGCCGACAAACGTCACCTCGCTACGCTGGTCCTCGGCGAGGCTCGGGAGCGCGGTCTCGTCAATCGCCGCCCGCACGAACACGTGGGTAGTGTCCGCGATACGCAAGATCGTGGTGCCGATGGTGACGGTGTCACCCGGTTCGCGCAGCCGCCGCGTCACGACGCCGTCGAACGGTGCGAGCAGGGTCGCGCGCACCACGGCGACCTGCCGCTGCGCGGCACCACTCGACGCGATGTCGATGCCTCGGGTCGCCTCGGCGCGCTGCGCGAGCACGCGATCGAGATCGGCGCGCGCCAGCCGATGGCGATCCGTGGCCTCGTCGGCTTCCTGGATCGTGATCGCGCCGCTGGCGACCAGCGCGCGCGTGCGGCGCTCGTCGCGCTCACTCGCCGCGACCAGGGCCCGGGCACGCTCCTCTTCGGCGGCGAGCCTCGCGAGCGACGCGCGCGCCGCGGAGATCCCGTTCTGCGCGGTACGTAGATCTGCTTCCGCCTGGTTGGTCTCGAGGCGCGCGAGCCCTTGCCCGAGCGTCACGCGGGCGCCCTCGTCGACGAGAACCTCGCTCAGCCGGCCAACGAGATCGAAGCCGACCGCCGCTTCGCGCTCGCTCTCGATCGTCCCGCGCCCGAAGGCCTCGTGCACGATCGACCCGCGCTCGACGGCGACCGTGCGTGCGGCCACCGGTCGCCAGAACCGAAGCCAGCCGACGAGCACGACCACGCCGATCAGCACGAGGAGCCATGCCCATCGCCTCACGACCCGAACCGTCGATTGCAACCCTGACATTCAGTGCCTCCCTCGGACTCGCACCGTGACCCGCCGGTCCCCTTGCCGCGCACACCGCCATGCGGCATCGCGCCGCAGGTCGCTCATGCGCGCGAGAGCTTCGGCTCCGCGGGCTCGCTCCGCACGTACACCCGATATTGGACCCAGATCAGCACCGGCACCAGCGCCAGCGACCACAGTGGCCAGTGGCCACTCAGTGTCATCAGCCCGAGAAACAGCAGCAGCAGGTAGTTGAGGAAGATGAAGAGAACCGGCAAATCGACCTCCACCTGATGGAGCCAGGAGGAAGGCGAAAGGGTTCGGTCAATATCGGACGCGCCAGCACACGGTCTCGCCGGCGTAGTTCGCGGCGACCTCTTCCCACATGACGTCCGGCGCGAGGAGCTTGACCGCAGTGGTCGCGAGGATCTCGTTGCCCTTCGCGGTGTCCTCGCCGAGCTTGCTCGCGAGGTTCACCTCGTGCCCGAAGACGTCCTCGTCGCCGATCTTGAGGATGCGGCCGTGACCGAGGCCCACGCACAACACGATCTGCTCCTCGGGCGGCCGGCGCTTGTTCGTGGCCTGACACACGCGCTGCATCTCGATCGCGCACGCGATCGCACCCGCCGGCTTCTTGAACAGAATGAGGAAGCTATCGGCCTCGATCTTGATCAGCACACCGTCGTGGTTCTCGACGAGCGGCAGCAGCAGCTCCTTCTGCTCGTGGATGATCTGGAGGAAGTGGATGATCCCGAACTGCGCCACCTGCCGCGAGAAGCCCGCGAGATCGGTGAACATCACGGACCATTCCTCGCCGAACAGATCCCAGATCCGTTGATCGATCGACTCCGTGTTGCTGCCGATCCGGATGCGATCCTCGATCAGCTTCCACAACCGAGACGCACTGCTCCCCAGGTTCTGATCTCTCCCCATGGGGAGATCCTACTGCGAGATCAGGGTGAGCGATCCGGCGCCGCGCGCCCACACGCGGTCGAACTGATCGATCGCGACGTCGAGGATCTGGTTCTCGGCGAGGCCCCGGCGCATGTCGACGCGGCGAACCTTGCTGCCATCCCACGCCGCGATACCGCGCTCGGTCGCCATCCACACCTGGCCGTTGCGCGTCGCCACCACATCGTTGAGCTCGAACCGCAGCGCGGGCGGGAACGTCCACGACTTGCCGTCCCAGATCGCGGCGCCGGCGCCGGTCGCGACGATCACGCCGCCGTTCGCCGCGATCGTGACCGCGCGCGCGAGCTCGCTGAGCAGGCCGTCGTTCTCGGTCCACAGCTTGACCTGGTTGCCGGTGACGCGCGCGATGCCTTCGTTCGTGGCGAACCACGCAGTGTCACCGCGGACGTCCGCATCGACGACACCGACGGGAATCGGCATGGTCTTGTCAGTGGTGTTCTCGGGCCGGTGATAGACAACCTTGCCGGTCGCGGTATCGATGATCGCGAGGCCGCCCGCGCGCATCTCGATGCCATCACGGTAGCGGAGGCCGACCCACAGCGAGCCGCTCGTGGCGAACCGCGCGAAGCTGACATCGGGCATCTGACCCGGCGTGGTGAGGGTGACGTTTGGCACGGCGATCCACGCGCCCTTCTCGATCCGCGACAGGTGCAGCGCGGACTCGGCGCCGCTGCGATGGAGCGCATAGATCGCCCCCGCCGGATCGCGCACGACGGCGAGCACTACCTGATCGGGGCCGCCGGCGACGAACCGATCATCGCTCCAGTGCCAGGCCTGGCGCGCACCGGTGGCGATCCAGCAATCGTCGGCCTTCGCGCATGCCACCGACAGCGTGGTCGCATCCTGGAACATCTGCTTGCGGCGCAGCCACTCGCGCGGGCGCGCGGTCCCATCGCCGGCGATCTGGTAGCGCGCAGTGCCGAGATCGCGGGTGCCGATCAGGAGCTGGTCGGCGCTCATGCCGAGGCTGGTCGCACCGGGCGGCACGACGAGCTCGATCGGATCGATCTCCCACGGCGTGGCCTTCGGATCCGCGTTGAGCGGGACGAGGCGCAGGCCATCGCGTGCGAGCGGACGGACCCGGGTGGGGTCGCGCTCGCCGATCCGATACACGCGCCCGCCGCCCATCACGACAGCTCCGGTGCTCTTGCGCGTGGCGGCTTCCCACGTCACGTCGGGCAACGCGCGATACGTGACGAACTGCTGCTGCGCGCCGAACGCGAGGCGCTCGTGGCCATCCGCATCCGTGCCGATCACCATGATGCGATCGCCCGGCAGCTCGACGAGCAACCGCGGTTGCACGATGCTGCAGCCCTGGTTGCCGCCGATCCGCACGGTCTCGCCGGTCGGCTTGCGCGCGACGAGCCCGGTGGTGGTGGCGATCCACAGCCAGCCGGCGCGATCGCGCGCGACCGCCTTGATCGGATCCTTGATCGGTGTGGACGTCCAGCCGCCCTTCGCGCTCACATAGATCAGGCCCTTGTTCGTGCCGATCCACGCGCCGCCATCCGAGGCAGACGCGACGCTCGCGCCGTCCTTCGCGAGTGCGGCGAAGTCGAGGCCGATCGACGCCGGCGGGTCCGCGATCGACGCGTACACCTCGGCGGTGACGTCGTACCGGCCGAGGCCGCCGTCGGTGAGGATCCACACCGAGTGCCGATCCGCATCCGGACCGAGCGCGACCACCGAGTTGCCCGAGAGGCCCGATTGCGGCGTCAGCGCGAACACACCGCCGCCGTCGTCGAACCGCTCGAGGTCGTGCTCGGTGGCGACGAACACGAAGCGCTCCGCGGCCGCCACGATCTTCACCGGCGATGGCTCGGTGAACACGCGCACGCGGACCTTGCCGGTCGACACGGGCGGAATCGGGCGCGGCGGCTCCGGTGGCGGGCACGCTGCCACGCACGCGAAGACACCGACGATCAGGGCCCTGGACCGCACCGAGCACCGACGGTAGCCCAGGTGTTACTCTGCCGCCATGGCACAGAAGCGACGCGGGGGCGGTGGGGCATTCCGCCCTCCCGAGCTGAAAGGGACGCTCGGCACCCTCCTCCGGAGCACCCTGCACCAGGCCGGTGTGGTGCGCGACGCGGTCGGGGAGGCACTCGGGCAAGGTCGCCAGCAGCGCAAGCGTCAGGACGCGCTCGCCGAGCTCGGTGAGGTCGTGCTGGAGCTTGTCAGAAAGGGTGAGATCGATCTGGGCGAGCTGCCCGAGGCGCGCGAGGTGATCCGCCAGCTCGACGAGATGGACGCGGGAGGCGAGGACCTTCCCGAGGAGATCGCGCAGCCGACCTCGCGCAAGCGGTTCGATGCGCGCGGCGGCGATGACGGCACGGTGTCATCGGGCGTGCGCTGGGCCCCTGCGAAACCCGCGAAGCCCGCCGGCGAGCGCGTGTGGCGGCCACCCGTCGACGAGCCCGCGCCCCAGGCTGCGACGAAGCAGAAGCAGATGCCGGTGCCGGGCGTCCACAAGGGTGGCATCAGCTTCGACAACGACGACGACGACCTCGCCGAGTACATGCACCCCGATGACGTGCCGCCGAAACCGTCTACTGACGAGTAGCCTGCTCGTCGCGACCGCCTGCACGTCGCGCGCGCACGGACCGACGCCACCAACACATCCGCATCCCGTGCTCGAGGGCCTCGTGCGGCACGTCGATCCGTTCATCGGCACCGATGACGGCGACTCGCCCGATCCTCCGCCCGGCGATACCGGCGGCGCGGTGTTCCCCGGCGCGACCGTGCCGTTCGGGATGATCCAGTGGAGCCCCGATACGTCTCCCTCCGCGGAGTTCGGCTACCACTACCGCGACACGAAGATCCGCGGCTTCTCGGTCACGCATCTCTCGGGATCGGGCTGCGCGGCGATGCTCGACTTTCCGTTTCTTCCCGCGAGGGTGGTGCCGACGCGTGTCGAGGCCGTGGGCGATGCGCGCAGCGCGGCGACGTTTCGTCACGTGGATGAGGTCGCGACCCCCGGCTACTACCGCGTCAAGCTCGGGACGGGCATCGAGGTCGAGCTCACGGCGGCGACCCGCGCAGGGTTCGGTCGCTTCTCGTTTCCCGCGGGCGCCCCGGCCGGGATCCTCGTCGGCGCGAGCAAGACTGTCGGCGACAAGCAGATCGAGGTCACGCGCGGCGAGCTGCACGTGATCTCGCCGACGCGGATCACGGCATCGCTGACGAGCGAGAAGTTCTGCGGCCACGCCTCCGCGTACACCATCCACCTCGCGGCGACGTTCGATCATCCGATCGTCGACAGCGCCGGATGGATCGGCGACACGTGGACGCCAAACGCGCGCGAGATCCGCGGACCACGCTCGGGCTTGTGGCTGCGGTTCGACACGTCGACGGTGGCCACCGTGGGCGTGACGATCGCGATCTCGTACGTCAGCGCCGCCAACGCGCAGCAGAACCTCGATGCGGCGCTCGCGACCTCGTTCGATCAAGCTCGCGTGACCGCGACGAAGCAGTGGAACGATGCGCTCGGCAGGATCGAGATCAAGGACGGCGATGCGTCGGCGCTGCGCACGTTCTACACGGCGATGTATCACTCGCTGCTCCATCCGAACGTGGCGTCAGATGCGAACGGCGAGTACATGGGCTTCGATCGCGTGGTGCATCGCGCCGTCGGCTACACGCACTACGCCACGTTCTCCGGCTGGGACATCTACCGGTCATGGATCCAGCTCGTGGCCCTGCTCTATCCGCGCGAGGCCGACGACATGCTTCGCTCCTTCGTCGCCGACGCGCAGCAGTGCGGCGGACTGCCGAAGTGGGCACTCGCGAACGACGAGACCGGCGTGATGGTCGGGGATCCGGGCGCGCTGATCGTGGCGAACGGCTACGCGTTCGGCGCGCGCGGCTTCGACGCGCAGACCGCCCTCGCGCTCGCGACACGGCGAAACGCACGCTGCAACCTGTGGGAGACGCGGCCGCGCGAGGCACTCGCCGACGAGGTCGGGTACCTGCCAAACGATCCGGAAGGCGGCTGGGGCTCGGCCGCCGTCACGCTCGAGTACGCGGTGGCCGACTTCGCGATCGCGCAGCTCGCCCGCGCGCTCGGCGATGCAGACACCGCCGATGCGTATGCCCGACGCGCGACGCGCTGGAAGGCGCTGTTCGATCCATCCTCCGGCTACATCCGTCCGCGACATCGCGACGGTGGCTGGAAGACGCCGTTCAAGCCGACCCACGAGCGCGGCTTCATCGAGGGCAACGCGGCGCAGTACACGTTCTTCGTGCCGCACGATCCCACCGGCCTCGCCGCGGCGATGGGTGGACCCGCGAACGCGATCGCGCGGCTCGACGATCTGTTCGCGCAGCTCAACGCCGGCATGCGCTACCCGCACTTTTACATCGGCAACGAGCCGCAGTTCGGCACGCCGTACCTCTACGCGCGACTCGGCGCTCCGGCGAAGACCCAGGAGGTCGTGCGGCGGATCCTGACGCGCGCATTCACCGCGCTGCCGAGCGGGCTGCCCGGCAACGACGACCTCGGCGCCCTGTCCTCCTGGTACGTATGGTCCGCGCTCGGCATGTATCCGGACCTGCCCGGGACGCCCGATCTCGCGCTCGCGTCGCCGCTGTTTCCCTCCGCGCTGCTGCACCTGCGCGACGGCTCGACGCTCGCGATCGAAGCGCCGGGCGAAGGCCCGCTCGTGGACAAGCTCGAGCTCGACGGCGCGGCGATCGATGCCTCGTCGATTCCGCTCGCGTGGCTCCTCGGCGGTCACCGCCTCGTGTTCACGCTACGAGCCGCACAGGCGCTCGACATACAGCGACGGTGATCCGGTCACTGCACGAGCCACACCGCGTGTCGCGGAGATCGCGATCGGATTGAACCGCGGCGCGTGATCG
>JBBRBG010000209.1:0-15907 GCA_038206055.1 Haliangiales bacterium | reverse complement strand
GTATCTCCGCCAATGACGCGAAATGTTGGCACTGGGTCCTGCCAACCCTCGACGTGGTTCTTCGAAATCACGTTCGCGGCACATGTAGGACAGAGATCGACGATGAGGAGCAAGTCCTCGGGATCCATGACACGGCTGAGCTCCCAGCGAAGCCGTTCAACTTGTTGATCATCGAGGCGAGCGCGATAGACCGAGTACTGCACACGATGCCCGTGCCCCGTCACGATCTTGTGGACCTCGCGAAGTCGTCGAGCGTCCCGGACGTCGTAGCAGACTAGGCGCCAGCGCTTGTTCGCCGCCACTACCGCAACCGGAACTTCGCAAAGAGGCCACCCTCCCCCATCCACTCCTTCTCCAAGAGTCGGACCTCGAGCTCGATCATGCGGGCGTAGCTCAGCGAATAGCCCACCACGCTGTGGCGCCACGTATCGACTTTGCGACGCTCGATCACTTCGACGACCTTCTTCCGCCCCGATGCCGATAGGACTACTCGGCCCGGAAAGACTTGAAAATCATCGGATGGGTCGAATGTCTTTCGGTTGATCGCCGGGATCACAGCCATGTCGACGAGGGGAACGCGGAACAACTCCATGACGTCAAGCGCCAGCGGGTGAGCCGACGAACGCGGCCGGTGATAGAAGCCCACGCCGGGGTGCAAGCCAACTGCGATGATTGCCTGGAGGGCTTCGCGATATAGCATGCCGTAGGCGTAGCCGAGGATCGCGTTGATCCGATCGCGCGGAGGCTGGCGGTTACGTCCGTCGAACTTGAACTCGTCACCCAGATCTTCCGAGAACAACTTCGGCAGAACCTCGAAGTAGGCGGCCGCTCCGGTACCTTCGTGCCCGAGAAGCTCATCAGCCGCCTTGGCATGGGCCGCACGACGTAGGGCATCACGAATTCGCTCGCACATCGCGTCTATGGCGAGATCACGTTCACCATCCCGTCGCGTCGATCGTAGAGCGTACCGAAGCTGTGATTCCAGCTTCGCGATGACAAGGCGACGCGCGAGTGGAAGCGTCTGAGCAGGATCCGACAGCGCCCGGAACTGCCGTAGATGCCGCTGCGCGCTCGGAGCCGATGGCGCGAGCGAGCCGACCGGCGCGCCGCTGAAGCCCAGCCAGTGCACACCAATTCCGTGCTCCGAGCAGAGCTGCAACGCTTGCGTTGTAATCTGCGCGTAGCCGTGGATAACCACCTGTCCGACATCCGCGATCGGAAGCCGTTGGTCCGGTTCCTCTCGACCTCGTACGACGAGCTGATGCCCTGACCTCCCAACAGTCGACCCACTCTCCATCACATGGACGGTCTGACCCTGTGGATGCTGGGGCAACAGACGAAGAAGGTCGCCATCGTCCCCTCCCTCGGCAGCGAATCGCGCTTCCTCCGGCAGACACACCGGGGCTAACGAGCATTTGGTGCAGAGTCGTTCGTTGTCGGTGACGGGTGGGCGATCGATCGACTCGCGCAGCACCCGAGCGCGATGGATCGCAGCGCGTACCTGATCCCGAAGCTCCTGATCGATCGCCACTCGCACCGTCACGTTGTCGGCGTGGTAGCGAACTCGACCCTCTTCGATAGAGACTCCGTGCGATTGCTCGACCAGGAGCGCGTACGCGCCGATCTGAATTCGGTCGGTCCGCCACGCCTCGCGGGCTCCAGGCGAGCCGGCCGACTTTCCGCGCTTGTGCTCGTAGGGAATCATCGCCCCGCCTCGCGTTCGCAGCACATCGACGGCACCTCGGATCCCGAGCTCGCCGCTCTCGAATTCGAGGCGCTCGACCGTGTCTCCCTCGTCCTGGGCGATCTCGACGTGAAGCCGACGCCCTGAATAGACCGCCGCATCTGCGAGCTTCATCCGTTCCACCTCCTCGAGATAGAACAGCCGCTCGCAGTACGCGAGTGCATGAAGCGACGCGACGCTGAGCAACGAGTCCTCCATGCGTCTATTGATCGATCCTCATGTTTACGCCGTCGTCGTTGGGCCGACATCAACCCACGCCTCGGCTGGGCACGTACATGGGAGTGGCGTCGGGGCGAACATCGGTGCCCGGGTCCGGCTGGCGTCACCTCGATCGATGTTTGTTGTCAGCGGCGTCGACTCCTTCGGCGTCCCTCCAGCTCGCACAGGAACGAACCATCGAGCGGTCGTGTCGTCGACGACATCGATCCGGTTGAACATGAACTGGTTGTCTCCTGCGAATGGCAACCCATAGCGCGCGACGTCGAGCGCTCCGGCAAGACCAAGAGGGATCCGCGCGACGATCTCGGCATCGCCGCGAACACCCACCAGGCACCGCAAGCCGACCAAGATCTCCCTGCGCGCAGGCGCGATCCAGTACTTCTGGCCGTGTGCGTGAGCCTGCAGTTCCTTGCCCGACGCTCCGACAGGATAGCCGTGGAGTTGCTGGTAGAGCGTCGACCGCTGCGCGCTGAGAAGGGTTCCGACTGCAATCTCGAGATGGGGAGCATCTCGGCGAATCGACGTGACGACCTCATCGAGGGGACCGCGGCTCTCGATGCCCGCGAGGTTGAGGGCGAGTCCCCACGCAGCGGACGGCGGGAGAACGGGATACGTGCCCCGGTACACGCCGGCTTGCAGCCAGCGGAATGCCGCAAACGGTGCGTCGATCGCGAGAAACACGGTCGAGGGTGCGCTCATGCACCGAGCCCGTCAGTTGCGAGGTGCTTCAACGCAGCTTGTGGGCTGTCGAAGAACTGAACGCCCTGCCCTTCGAGCCGCTTCCTTGCCTCCTCGGCCATCTCCCGTGCCAGCGCACCCGCAACGACGAACTCCTTGCCCGGAAGATCGTCGTTGTTGACGCGGCCGAGATCGGCGAACCCACCCTTCGCGTCGAAGCCATAGGTGTCGAAACCACAGACCAGCGATGGCGTCAGACGTGCGACCAGCGAGCGAGGAGCCATCTCGAAGTAGCTGCGAGCATGACTGCCCGCGACATTCGAGAGCTCGCCGATGGCCGCGAGGAGCGCCTTGGCCCATTGCGCCTTCGGGGCGCAATCGTTGAGATTCAACGCGAAGGGATACTGGTAGGCCGTGTGAGAGACCTCCCGGTGCAAGAGTGCCGAGGTCGTCGAATTTTTCCACGGGCTCGAGCCAGCATTGAGCGGCGATTGGTGAAAAGTGGCGTCGAAGCGATACGGGCTCAGGGCGACGGCCATATTCATCCGCAGGACGCTGTCGCGCTTGGCCGGTCGCTTCTGCTTCTTCATCTCCTTGTTGTCGGCGACGAGGTATCCGAACAAGAAGTCGTCGGCGTAGACGTCGGCGTCCGGGAAGTCCTTGAACTCGACGGCGAGCTGATCCTCGTTGAGCAGACGACTGCGATTCGACGGCAACTCCCGTTGCGCGAGGATATCGCGGAGCGCATTGCGCATGGATTCAGGACTGATCACGGCGTACTCATGATCGCCCTTGGTGATCTTCTGGATGATCGTGCGGTTCTCCTCGCTCTCCCCGCGATAGTTCGAACTGGGAGCGGCGTGCGTGAGTACGGTGCAGAACAAATTCCTGGATGGCGGCATGTGACCTCTCGAATCGTTGGTGGAATGACTAGCCAATGGCGGAGAGCGCGAGCAGCGTCAGACTGCGCACGCGCTCGACCTCGTTCGGGTCCATCAAGGCCCGCGCGATCTCGAGGTATTTCTCCTCGGTGACGTGATGAGGGACGGAACAGATCGTCGACGTGAAGTACGCGACGAAATCGGCCCCGGTTCGCGAGCGGACGGCAAGGAACGCTTCGCGAGCAACCTTCTCCTTCTTGCTCTCGTACTCCTTCTCCTGTCCCTGATTTCCTTTGACCTTGCTCCACGAAAGCTCGTACTTGCGCTCGGTCTTGCCCAGGACGTAGGCCTGGACCCGCCGATACACCAGGTGTTCGAGCGTCTGGTTCGCGTCTGCGGTGTCTTGCTTCATCTCCACCTCGGTGAGGGCTGCTCTGCAGTCATGTTGAAATTGCTGGTGACGGATCGTCATCTCGTCGGGAGTCGTCGAACACAGACGTGCAAACCCGAACCACCAGGGTCGGCGTTCGAGAACGTTGATGATCCGCTGCCGCCGGAACAGGGGACTCCAGTAGCCGGCGGCACGCACGCGGGCGTATTCATCGTCCTGCTTCCGCTCTGGAATCACACGCGCGATACCCCGCATGCGGACGTTGTTGCCCTCCTTCTCGAGGTGGAAGACGTCGACGCCGCTGAGCCAGAGGCGCGTCGCCGCGGCACCTCCGGCGGTCGCGATCCGTTCGTTACTACGCCGGACCACGTCGAGCCCGGCCTCGGCGGCCAGGTCGATCACCGCTTCTCGGGGCACGTACCCCGAAGGCTCGCATCCGCGACCGCGTGCAACCTGTTCCCACGCGGTCACGAAGTCGCCGAGGATCGCGACGTCAGGCATTGCCAGCGCGTAGCCGATGAAGTCGCGCTTGCCGTCACGTTGAAGTACCGCGGGAACGTAGATCGCGACGACCACCGACCAGAAGTGCAACAAGAAGCGCGTACGAACGACGTCCTCGAACGGCACGTTCTCCGCGTTCTTGGCCTGGGCCCCGAGCGCATATGTACTCGGCAGATCAACCGTGGCTCCGGGCTTCGCCGCCAGTTCATCCCAAGCCTCACCACCGTCGTCGATCTCCCGAGCCTCGGCGCGTGCGTTGAAAGGCTCCCGAGTCGCTGGCACACCCCGCAGGGTCGACCAGACCATGTCCTGCCATAGCTTCAGCCACAACTTCGGTGTGCCTGGTCCAGCCGCATCCCAGTCGCCCACGGTCGTCCCGGCCGGGACGACGCGATCGTAGACAAACCGCTTTTCCGTCTTCGTCTTGCCGGCTCGATCGTCGGTGACCGCGACCTCTTCGGTCCGCTTGGGCTCGGCTCCCGCCCACTTGCTCCTGGAGCGGGTCTCTTCGAGCGTGGCATCGTAGACATCGTCGAACAGGCTCTGCATGCCTGGACGGTCGACAACCAAGGTCAAGCCGTCGTCGTCGAGCTGTTTGACGTCGCAGGTTCCCTTGCGGTCTGGCCTTCGCTTGAGAAACGCCACGCAGAGCGCGAGTCCCGCCAACCCGGCTCGATGCTGGGACGACGGCAACTCGTGCAGGTTCCATCGCAACTCGAGAACCGCGTTCGAGTCGATGGCGTTTGGCTTCGCCCTCTTCGGCGGGCGCTTCTTCTTCGCCGGCTTCTTGCCGGACGCGGGCTCATCGCCGGTTTGTTGTTCGCTCATTCGGTTCCGATCATGTCGCCGGCGCTTCCTCGTCGACCAGAAACCCGAGCCAGCTGTGGTAGCGGCCACTGTCCGCGACCTTCAGAAACGGCGGCAAGCCGAGGCCCTCCGCGGTGCTCGCGTGCTTCTTCGGGACTGTCAGTTGGAGCCCGTCCGTGGGCTCATTGCGTCTCTTGAGATCCTTGAAGCGCGGGACGTCACTCTCGAGGATCACGGGCGCACCGATGTCATCGCTATCGCGGAGGGCTGCGGACACTGCGTAGTAGCCGCCGTCGATGAAGGCGGTGCTGCCAGTCGCATCGCGCTCGGCGCGCGCGTGGTTCTCGAGTCCCGTGGCGAGGTCGCGTTGACTGATATCGCGACCGGCGAGCTCTGCCAGGAAGGTCGCTGAGGCGGTCAGGTCCTTTCGATCGTACGGCGCCGCAGATTCTGGCGCGTACGTGAGCAGCTGCGCGCGGAACCAAGGACCTCGTCGCAGATGTCGGTTCGCGCGACCGAAACGCTGCACCAGCGACGAGATCGGCGCGTGCTCGGTGATCAAGACGTCGGCATCGAGATCGAGACTCATCTCGCACACCTGAGTCGTGACCGCGATGGCGGGACGAGGTTCGCCGCTGGTGGGCGCGCGGAACGCATCGATGGTCTGGCGGTGACGATGCTGGCGGTCCTCCAACTTGAACCGCGAGTGATAGACGCCCACGTCGAGTTCGAGACGCTCGCGCAAGACCCGGGCGAGGTGTTGACACCGGCGGACGGTGTTGACGACCCAGAGGACGCGTTGCCCGGCGCGAACGGAGGCGACCGCAACCTCGACAGCGTCGGCCACTGTAGTCGCGTCGAGACGATAACGAGGACAGGTCTCCTTCTCTTCCAGGTCCTGCAGATCCTGCATGTCGAGGGCGGTCGGGTAGCTGCGCAACTTGCAGATCTCCTCGAGTTGGCGACGACGCCCGGGCGGAAGCGTCGCCGTCATGCACAACACCGGAACATCGAAGCGCACGAGGAACGTCACGAGGGCGTTCCACATCCTCGCATCGTAGCTATGGATCTCGTCGAAGACGACTGCGGAGTCAGCGAGTGCGGGAAGCAGACAGAGCCCCTTATAGCTGTGCTCGATGAAGCCGAGGAACTGGTCGACGGTCGCCGAGAAATACCGCTTGCTCCACAACCCGAGGGCAAACAGACGCGCCTCGGATTCATCAATGGTGGCGTCCTTGCCCTGGAGGGACTCTGGCGGGTTCGCCATCATGCCGGCCAGCTCGTACGTCGACGTCCCATGAACGAGCGCGGCCTCGCCCTCGGGTGCGTGCGCCACGTAGTCCCGAAAGCCCTCAGTTGCCGTTCCGCGCGTCGGGTAGAGGAAGATCACGCGTCCGATCTCCTCCTGCTGACTCACCGCCGAGGCCCACCGCCAGGCGGCAAGTGTCTTCCCCGCACCACACGCAGCGAGAAGCAAACCCCGACGGCCGACGGTGGCCGCACCTGATTGAAACTGATGCCAGCCTTGCCACCGCGCGCCAAGCTCCTTCTTTCGCGGCGTCAGTACATCGTTGTCGATGTCATCGCGCCCGAGCGCTTCGACGTGGGCGACTCCCTCGATCCACTCATCAATGTCTTTGTGCTCGCGCCAGAGTCCCGACGCGACCGAGTCGCAAGCGATGAGACCCGCCTTCACGGCGAGGCTGAGCTGAAGCCGGCGCGAATCCTTTCTCAGTTTGCTCGCGAATCGCACGGCACGGTCGAACAAGGCCTCCCAGGCACCTCTCCAAGCCGCACCGATGTAGGGGGCCGCTGGAAGATCGTCGGGGAACGGTGGCAACTGTGCAACGGCGGCGATTCGCTTCAACGCGTCGCGCACTTGTGTGTCGGCAAAGAAGAGCGGCGTCGGCGTGGCGTGCTTGGGTTGAAGAACCTGCCACTCTCCGTTCGGCGCCGCCTTGAGGTGGTGGCTGAGAACCGCCGCGATGACCACGTCGACATCGATCTCTCGGTTCGACGACAACCAGGCGATCATCGACGGATGGCACAGCAGCAGGGCGCTCAGGTGCTCGTGCCGGAGCGACTGAGCCTTGAATCCCTTGGCGAGCATCGCAGACTGAAAGTCCTCGTTCGCCTTCCCGACGTCGTGGAACAACGCCGCGAGCCTGACGTGCAGGAGAAACGAAGCGTGCTGATCTTGATCGAGCTTGAAGAAGCGTGGATACGCGCTCGCCCAACGAGTACCTGTGCGGAACAAGGCGGACGCGGCCTGCTCCGTGTCGAGCAGGTGCTGTAGTAGCGACAGCTGAGCGGAGCCTCGGGGGCTCTTGGCGAGCAACATCGACGGTGCCTACGCCGCCTTCCGGATCTGCTGCTTGATCCGCGCCGGCCGAAATACACCACACCCCATGGTTCGCTTGCCTCCGACACCTTCGACCTGCAGCTTGATGCTGTCGTCGGCCGACAGGCCGCCCACACGTACGGAACAGCCGAGCACGCGCTGCCCGCCGACCCGGAGACTCTGCCGACCACTGATCACAAGATCTCCGGTCACCCCGATCGTCGCGAGTTGCCGGCGAGCCTCCGCGAGAAAGCGACGCTCGAATGCATCGTTGTCGAACGGTTTTGGGATGCCTCCCGTCAGGCGAATCACGACCAACCGCGCGTCGAGGATGGCCGCGGGAACGAGCGGATGAACCGTGGGCGCGCCGATCTGGACCGGTCGTCCCGCGATCTCGATCGACGTACCAGCAAGCGCGAGCAACTCACCGATCCGGTCGCTCGGCACGCGAATTCGAAGTCGGGCCGCGCGTTCGAGCGTGAGGTTCGCATGGGCCTGCCTCGCCGCGATCCCATGGATCGCGATCCAATCGGCACCGTGCACCGATGGGAGCGCGCGGCTCAAGGCTCCATAGAGCGCGTAACCGTGATCGCGAGGGATAGTCTCGCCACGAATCGGGAACGACATGTCGACGTACAGCGCTGTGTTCATTGCCCAATGTCCTTGGTAGAAGCGTCACTCGTCGCACTGGGGGTCGCGAGCTGAACCTCTAAGATGCAGCCGCGAATCGGGAAGTGGATCCATGTCGACGTCACGTCACGGCCGGTCGCAGCACGGAGTGCCGCGGCGTAGGCCGCGAGTTGGCCGGAGTATCCGATCGCGCGCGCCGCGGATTGCTCCGCGTTGCCCGGGAAGCTCTTGTGGTCGATCACAGCGATGCCGCAATCAGTCGCGACGACCAGGTCCGCGCTGCCAGCGACGACCGTACCGGAGGGCATACGATGTGCCAGCAAGCACTCGCGCTGGACACTCGCAGCGGGGAAGCGGCAGGCGATCCAAGCCCAGAGCCGGTCCCCCGCACCAACAAGATCATCGATGGCGAGCGCGTCCGTGACCCCGTGGCCGGCGAGCACGTCGGCTGCGATCGCGCAGCGCTCGTCGACGGCGTGCTCGACGTGGTCCGCAGCAAAGAACGCATGAAGCGCGTCTCCGATCGCCTCCATGTCCGGGTTGCCCGTAACTGGAATGCGCTGCCCCAACACCACCACCTCTCCCAGCATGCACGGGACGGGCGCCGCCGTCGATGGGCTTGCCCGCGCAAGCGGGTACGTGCCGGGTATTCTCTCAATCGTTACGTGACCCGGCGTACACGTCGACTTGACCGCTTCTTCGGGCCGACACGGAACGACCTCGATCGCGGACGACATACCGCCCCAGTTGATCTGCTCTGTCGCGGGACCCGCCACTTTGGGCTCTGAGATGAGTGTGGAATCGATCTCGACGAGCTTCCCGAGGATCCCAGCGAGCATCCGGCCGCGCTGCGCCGCGAAGATGAGACGGTCCTTCGCGCGCGTCCAGCCGACGTAGAGCACGCGCAACGCCTCGCGGTCTGCCTTGGCGATGAGCTGCTGGTGACCGGGCGCTACCTCGATCGCCGTGCGGACGGCGCCGAGTTGATTCGAAGTCGTGTATGGGTTCGGCCAGAACCGGATCCAACGCCCACCGAGCGGATCGCTGACATCAAACTGCAAACGGTCGCTAAGCACATGAACGCCGAACGACGACGGCGTGCGCATCGACTCGAGCCCGAACAAGATCGTGATCGGCCACTCGAGACCCTTCGCGCGATGCCACGTCAGGATCGTGACCGCATCATCCCCTACAAGAAATGCCTGGCGGTCGGCGCGGGCCTGATCCCAGCGCTGCGATCTCGGCGCGAGGAGGTCGAGGTGCCGAAGCAAGCCCGCGAGCGTTGACGCGCTTCCGCTCGCGGCAGCCTCCGAGGTGTACGCGGTAGCATGTGCACGCAAAGCATCGAGGTTCGCGAAGCGTTGCGCGGAGGCTCCCCACGCAGCACACAGGGTGCGCAGCTCAGTCGCGACGATCGTCGCCTCCACTGCGGCGACCGGTGCCAGATCAGGTGCAGCCTCGCGGGCGGCGAGTAACCGCGCAACGATCGGTTGCTCGCGGAACGCCTCCGCCCCAGGCGTGACGATGCAACGTGCAACGAAGCCGTCGAGGTCGGTGGGATAGTCGACGATCCGCACCAGCTCCGCGGCAGCCAAGCCATCCTTAGGATCCACCCACAGCGCGAGCCCGGCGCGAACGATCTGGCCCTCGGCGGTGGCCAGAAGGCCCATTCGCGGGACGATCGCCGGCAGACCGAAAGCACCGAGCGCGTCCGCGACCGCCTGGCACTGCTTGTTGGTCCGGCACAGTACGGCGATGTCGGCGGGTCGCGCGACCCGACGGTCGCCACCCTCTCGAACCATCGGCTTGCGCGCGAGGAGATCGCGGACCCCTACGGCGACGGCGGTCGCGCGACCGGGGTCGTTGTGGGTGTGTTCGCCGCGGTCGAGCTCCAGCGGCCAATACTCGAGGATCGGCCCGAGATCCGGTGGTTCGGTCTGATCCCTCGCGACGAGGCGAGTCATGGCCTCGGGAACACCCTGCGACGCGAACGCACGAGCGAAGACCTCGCTCGTGAGCGCGACGAGTGCTGGCCGGCTGCGATAGGAGATCTTGAGGGACTCGACGTGACGACCGACCGTCGCAGCAGCTTTCGCCACAAGATCGGGGTCGGCCGCGCCCGACGTCAGCGCTTCGACGGCAGCATCCATCAGCGCCGGATCGGTTCCCCGGAAGCTGTAGATCGCCTGCTTGGGATCGCCGACCCACACCGACTCCGAAGCAAGGTTCGCCAGCTCGAGGAACAGGGCGAGCTGGAGCGGACTCGTGTCCTGGAACTCATCGACGAGCACAAGCTCGATCTGGCCGGCGAGTGCGTCGCGCACGTCGGGTCGCCGAAGCAGCTCGAGGGCGAGCCCCTCCTGATCGACGAAGTCGACGACCCCGCGAGCGCGCTTGTGTGCCTGGTAGGCATCGAGACTCGCAGCCGCGACGTCGAACACCAACGTGACTAGGCGGCCGACGTCTGCCCGTAGCCGCGGGTGCTCGACATGACGCCGGGCGACCTCGCTCACGGCGATCCCGCACCCAAGCGAGCGCTTGGTCGGCCGCTCTTTCGCGAGCATCGCCCACATCCCCCACCGAAGTCCGCGACCTGAGGTGAGGTCGCCCATGCACGTGCGCAGCAACTCGACGTACCGGGCGGTGCCCTTGGTCACGTCACCGTTCGTGGTGATCGTCGCGATCGAACCACCGATCACAGTGGTCAATATACTGTCGAGATCATCCGTGGTTGCCGGCCCCAAAGTGCGCTCGAGTTCGGCGCAGGACCGCTGGGCACACATCACGAGCTGGTCAGCCGTGATCCAGTTCGCTCGCGCAGCTTCGACGATCTCACGAACCTCGCCGCGCCAATCGCGCTCGTTCTCGAATTGAGCCCCGAGCTCGTCAAGCTCGCCGGCACGCTCGTCAGACACCACGCGCGCGAGGGCCCGACGGAGTTCGACCTCGGCGGCGGCATCGTCGAGCACGCGCATCGTCGGTGAGAGCCCCAGCTCGAACGCGAACTCAGCCACGAGTGCGCCGGCGACCGAGTTCACCGTCCCGATCCGCGCCGCAAGAAGCTGCTCGGCGGCGTTCGTATGACCATTCTGGAGGAGGCGCGCACGTGCCCGCTCGATGAACTCGGCGGCCGCCTGCGTGGTGAATGTCGTGGCGATTATCCCTTCGGGGGTCGTGCGCCCACTTGCGATCGCCGTGTCGAGCTCGGTCGTGAGCCGGTAAGTCTTGCCAGTACCAGCGCTGGCGGTGACGATCTTCACATTCACGACACGCCTCGCCTTCCACACAACGCATCGAAGTCGCAGTGCTGACACGGCGGGGCTAGGCGCAACACTCCGTCGACAATTCGCGAGCGCTTGGCCTCCCCACCCTCCGCGCCCGGCGCATTGAGCCGCCGGTCGGCGAGCTCACCGATCCGGACCTCGAGAACTCGCTGGATCGCGTCGAGCATCTCATCCACGCTGTGCGTTCCCACCACCTCGGAGGCTGCGAGCTCGCTACCGCGAGTAGCCAGCAACCTCTGATCGCGCAAGGTCAGGTAGGCCACGTCCGGGAGCGCCGCACCCTCACCGCGTGCAAGCGCGGCGTAGATCGCCAGCTGGACAGCTGCACCGGCGCGAAGTCGGTCGCGGTGGCTCGCCCCGCCCCATTTGAAGTCGATCACGTGAAATGGCGTGTCGAGCACGAGGTCAGCGCGAGCGGCGACCTGAACGCCTCCGATGCTGCCCCCGAGACGCACCTCGAGCCCGCGCAACGTGGCACCGCTCTGTTCGATCACCATCGCGAGTCGCCGTGCCGATTCGACGAACGCCCGCCGCAGACTCGTCCGCTCGGCCTGGTGGTCCTGCAGAACCAACGCCTCGGCGAGGCGAGGCAGCTCGCGATCGAATACGGCCCCGGCGTGTATCGAGGCCTCGTTTGGGGTCGGAACGCTCGCGCCGAACACCATCGCAAGCAGGTGATGCGCGACGTTCCCGTAGAGGAGCGGAGACGGTTCGGTGGGACGAGCAGCCATCCGAGGTCGAAGCTTGCCGACCTGCCGAAGCGCGTACGCTAGCGAACACCCGAGCAGGAGCTCGATGTTCGATGCGGACTCATCGGTGGCGGCCGCGATCGGCGCAGGAGTGCGCGCCGTGGCGAAGGGCGCAACCGTAGCCCGCTGCTTGACCGGGATCCGCGGAGCGGCGACGCCTCGAATCGTCATCCGTGGTGTCGACAGGCGAGCCGCGAGCTCAGCGGCGGGCATCGACGCGACGAGCGCGTCCCAAAGCGGATGCGGATGAGCCCGGTCGCCGACGGCATCGGTGTGCGGGCAGACCATCACCAAGGCCTCAGTGGCCAGATCGAGAGGGCGTCTCCATCGCCGTGCTTCACGCGCCATCACGATCCCCGCATCGGGACGCCGGATACCGGCTGCCGCGAGGGCCGCCGTCTCGGCATTCGTCAACCGAAGCCGAGCGACGCGCGGCGCGCGATCCCGCGTGAAGCCCCACCACACGACGACGCGCGCAGGAGCGAGCACGGCTGCGGGGCCGTGCACAAAGGCGAGTCCTAGGCCTGCCGGTGGACCATCGACGACACCACGCTCGAGCTCATCGCAGAAGCGGAGCAACTCGGGCCGCGAGTATGTCGCCGCCCCGCACAGACGAGCAACTGCGACGAGTTGCTCCGCACGCACGGCCACTTCGACGAGGCTCCGCTTCTTCGCGCTGCGGCCACGCGCCCAGCTCGAGAGAACAGCCATCCGCTCTGCGAGCTGCCCGACCGTGATCCGGGTCTCGCGATCGGCGATCGAATCGACGAGCGCGGCCACTCGGCGTGATTGACGAATTCGCGTCTCTGTGTCCTCCACGAGTGCGAGACCCGCTGCGAGAGCATCACGCCAGAGGTGCGAGTCGCGCGCAGGAAACGTACCCAGAGCGCGCAGGAGCGCCCAGCCGAGGCCGGCCGGTATCGGGCCCGGATCGAGACACAACAACGCGTGCAGATCCGCGGTTGCCATCGGCCGGAACGCCGACTCGACGCACAGCCTCACCAAGGCGCCGCATGCCGGCGTCGGGAGGTCCGAACCGACGGAGGGAAGGCCGTGGCGCACGAGCGCTGCGTCTAGCACCGCGTCGGCGCCGATGATTACAAGGCCATCGAGATCCTCCACCGCTGCAAGGGTCGCGGCGACCTCGTCTGCGGCGGCGAGCGGCCCGTACGTGCGAAGGAGTTGCAACGTCCCGTCACCCACCGGCGTGAACGGCGTGCGGTGCGCCGCGCCGAGATCGCCGTGGGCCTCCACCTGCGGGAGCGGGACGTGTTCGACCTGGATGCCGCGTCGCGCGAGACCCAAAAGGGTCCTCTGCCAGAGCGGCGGCAGCTGCCCGAGCGGGTCGACGACGCGGATCGAGGAGAGTTGGAGCCGACGTCGGTCGAGCGCTGCGATCACGCGGTGCATGCGGTCGGGAACGCCGGCGAGCGCCGGCTCGGTCACCCGCCACAACGAATCGAGGCGGTCGCTCGTACGCTCTCCACACCAGCCCCACGTCGCGAGGGCGTCGCGATCGTCGAGCAAGCGACGCGCCGTTGCGATCGGATCGACCTCGAACGAGCGCATCCAAAATCCATTCGCGGCGGCGAGGCGGCGCGACAGATCGGCTGCGCGCTCCAGCGGCGTCGCATGCCGCGCTGTGAGACCTAACTCCAGCTCCAGCCGACCGAGCAGACCCAGCGGCCCCAGCCAGGCCTCGCCGGCAATCGCGTCGCGATGCCCACCGACGACACCGGGCCAGCCACTGCCGTCGAGTCCCGGATCGAACACGACATGGATTCCGCCGCCAAGAGAAGCCTGAGGCACTAGACCCAGTCTCGGTCGCGAGCGCCGAGCTGTAAACCCACCTGACCGCTACCGCCTCGCACTCCGCAGCGGAACTGCTCCGGATTGCGCGGCGCTGATGGAAGGCGGCGTGGCAACATGCTCGCGATGTCGGAGCGTCGGCCGGATTCCCAACAGCTCACTCGGCAGTGGGCGATGCTGCGGCTCCTTTCGGAAGCCAGGCGTCCCTATTCCGTGAGGGACCTCGCCGAACAACTCCAGGTCAGCAAGGCAACTGTCGAACGAGATCTTGCAACGTTTGCCCAAGACTTCGCGCTCATCGACGAGAGCGCCGGCAAGCAGAAGAAGGTCTACCGGATCGACGAGAAGATCCGCGCCCTCGAATCGATCACATTCGGGCTCTCCGAGCTGCTCGCGATCTATGCTTCGCTCGCTTCATTTGGGGCGATCAGGGGGACGCCGCTTCACGAGGACCTTCTCAAGGCTATGCAGAAAATCCGCGGGTTTCTCGCGCCTCATCATAACGACGGTCTCGATGCGCTGTCTCGCGTGTTCGCCCCACACATGCGAGGGCACGTCGACTATGCGCCGCACGGCGAGCACCTTGACCATCTCGTCGACGCAATCGCTCGTCGCCGCGTCTGCACCGTCACGTACCACGCGGCCTGGAAGGGCACGACGCGCACGCACCGCGTGAGACCACTGAAGATAGTTGCACATGCGTCTGTGCTGTATTTGCTTGCTTGCGTCGGCCGGCACGAGCGCATCACGACATTGGCGGTGCATCGCATCCGCGATCTCGTGAGCAGTGAAGAAACATTCCCTGTGCCGCGGCTCGATGTCGAGGGGCACATCGAGAAGGCGTTCGGGATCTTCGTGAGCGATCAAGAAGAGGACGTCGAGATCCACTTCGACGCCGAGATCGCGTGGCGTATCGAGGAGCGGACCTACCACCCATCGGAGATCAAGGAGCGGCTCGCCAACGGAACCCTCCGGTATCGCCTGCGCTCGAGTGCACAATGGGAGATCGTGCCCTGGGTCCAGAGCCACGGTTCACTTGCTGAGCTGCTTGCACCGACCAGCTGGCGTGACGTCGTTCGGAAGAACGCTGAATTGACGCTCGCGCGATACACACAGTGAGGTCGCGATCGGCTCCGAACACGAGCGCGGCGAGTCCCCGCCGCTCGGTGGCAGGCTTAGCGTTGCGGAGGGTTCCGCGAGAGATCGCCCGGTACCCTCGCGAATGCCGCCCGATGCAGTCCGTGCACCGCGACTCTGATCATGGTGCACTCAACCGCGCCAACCACGCTCACCTTGACACGCGGCGCCCGAGAACAGGCAACCGGCGACGCCCGAGCCAGCGCAGGAAAGCCGCGTGAGACGAGACCTCGAAGTTCCTGCCGATCGGTCGACCGACCGTCAGAACTCGACGGGATTAAGCTGCCGTCATCAACGGGTGTGGCTGTGCACCGGGTCTACAGGCATCGGATCGGTAAGTCCGTTTGATCCTCGCCGCGTTCAGGGAGCGCGTCACGAAACAGCAACCGCCTCGCAGCCTCCCGCCCGCACTCGCTCCGAAGGTGACGAGGTCTCGTGCACCCTCACTCGGCAGACCCTCTCGAGGCTTCATTTTTCGTGGCCTGGAGCGAGAACTGGTCCACGCGTCCGTAGAAGGCGGCGATGGATAACCCCGAAACACACCAACGGCTCGTCGAGCAAATTCGCTGCGTGCATCGCCATTGCGCTGCGCTCAGGGTCAAGTCTCTTTTTTTGTGTGAATGCCTGACGAGAGAGCATCGGGTTCAGGTGGGTCATGCCGCGGCAGCATGATGGTCGGCGAGCAGGGACACGTCGAGGTAGATGCGGTCGCTCCAGATGCTCGTGACCTGGAGGG
>JBBRBG010000208.1:0-15983 GCA_038206055.1 Haliangiales bacterium | reverse complement strand
GATCATCGCACCCCGGCGCCTGCATCCCTTCGGTGCAGCGGTTGTCCTCTAGAAGATGCTCGCGGTCCGGGTTTCCCGACAGCGCGAGCGGGTTGTAGCGCTGGCCGAACGGCACCGAGACGCGCAGCTGGAGGTCGCCGTACGTCAGCTTGCCGTCGAGGCTCACGAGCGTGGACCGCGGTTGATCGCTATCGACGAGCGGACCGTAGACGTTCGGCGAGTTCGGTTGCGGCAAGGCCGAGTGGAACAGCAGCAGGGGCATCCTCTGCGCGGCGCCGTCGTAACTCTCGACGCTGCCGTGGAAGAACGCCTTCAGCTTTCCACCGAGCATGCCGCTCTTGCCGGCCATCACGTAGGCGCGCCCCATCAGCCGATCACCACGACCGTCGCCGATCCCGCCACCGACCTCGACGCCCTCGATGTCCTCGGCGTCCTTCGTGATCACGTTGAGAATTCCAAGCAGCGAGTTCGAGCCCCACAGCACGCCGCCGGGACCGGTGATCAGCTCGACGCGCTTGATCATCTCCATCGGTTGGACACGCGAGATGGTCGCGATGTTCACAAACGGGTCAAACAGCGACACCCCATCGTGCAAGAACTGCACGGCCTGGACCTGCCCGCGCACCAACGGCTCGGGGAACACGTTGTACGCGAGGCTCGCGCTCGTCCAGCCCGGCACCGTCGAGTAGATGTCCTGGATCGTCTGGAACTGACGATCGCGGATCTCGTCGGCGGTGACGACCGTGACGATCGCGGGCGCCTCCTGCACCGTGGTCCTGCCCTTCGCGGCGCTCTGCACGATGTTCGCGAGATCGAGGTCCGAATCTTCCGCCTTGGTCGTCGAATCGCTCTGATCCATGACGATCGTCGGCACTTCGACGTCGGTGATCGAGCTCGCTTCCTGGGCGTGCGCAGTGGCCGCGGCGAACAATACCGCGGGTAGGACGAACCTCTTCACGGGTTACCTCCCTGCTGCGACTTGATGAAGTCCGTGCGTTCGTTCGATGCATCGGTCGGGGTCGCCGCACCGAGCGGACGATCCGAACCGATACCGACTGCCTGGACCTGCGCCGCCGGAACACCCTGCGTCACGAGGTAGTCGGAAATCGCCTTGGCACGGCCCTGCGCCGTCGCCTTGTCCTTCACCTTCTGTGCGCGGATCGCCGCGGCGCCGGTGGCCTTCGTCCCGAGCGGAACGTGGACCTCGATGCGGATCGAGAGCTTGCGCGTCTTGATGATCGCCGCGACCTGCGTCAGCAACTGCTTCGCGGCCGCCGTGAGCGTGGTCGTGGTCTTCGTGAACGTGACCTGACCGCCCTTGAGGTCGATCCGATCTGCGCGCTCCTCGGGACCTGTCGTACCGCGGACGTCGGGGCAACCGTCGTCGTCGTCGACGCCGTTGACGGTCTCCGCATCGTTCGGGCACTTGTCGACCGCATCGGGGAAGCCATCGCCGTCGTTGTCCTCGTCGAGGCAACCGTCCTCGTCCTCGAAGCCGTCCTTGTCCTCCGCCTGATCGGGGCACTTGTCGGCCGTATCCGGGATGCCGTCGCCGTCGTTGTCATCCTCGCGGCAACCGTCGGTGTCCTGGAAGCCGTCCTTGTCCTCGGGCTCGTTCGGGCACTGGTCGTCCGCGTCGGGGATGCCGTCGCCGTCGTTATCGAGATCCGGGCAACCGTCCTCGTCCTGGAAGCCGTCCTTGTCCTCGGGCTCGTCGGCGCAGTTGTCGACCGAGTCCGGGATGCCGTCGCCGTCCTTGTCGTTGCGCCCTGGCCCCGCAGCGCCCGCAGGCTGCGGCGCCCAGGCGAAGCCGGCGGTGAACCGGAAGTCATCGCCGCGCGCGCCGACCTGACCGGTGCCGATCATGATGTTCGCGGTGACGTCGGCGGAGACGCGCAGCATCATGCCGAGCGTCGCGAGCACGGTGAGATCGCCCGCCTTCGCGTCGCCGTAGTAGTCGGCGTCGGTCAGCGTACTGCAGCGCCGGCCGTCATATCGGTTGCACGAGCCCCACGATGCAGACGACGGCAGCGGGATGAACGCCTGCGCCTCGAGCGCGGCCACGGTGCGCGGCGTGAGCTCGTACGCGAAGCCCGCACCGACGACGACCTCGGAGCCCACGTCGAGATACGCCTTCGCGTTCGCGTCGGTGGCCAGCGGATCCATCGTGTCGTAGCCCTCGAGCACGGTGCGCTCGCGGAACCGTCCCGCGATGTTCGCGACGAACCGCGTGGCGCGGATGCGATCCTGCCGCCAGTCGAACGCGAGCTTCGGCTCGAACACGAGGTTCTTGTCGCCGAGCATCATCTCGTCCTCGCCGAACGGCAAGAACACGGAGCCCACCGCCGTGAGCGAGAGGGTCTGGTTCTGGAACAGCGCGACCTTGATACCGGCGCGCGCGTCGAGCGGGCCTGCGAGGCCATCACCGAGGTATGCCGTGCCGTCGTTCGGGTTCGCCGAGGGATCGATGTTGGAGAGCGGGCGCAACGCGATCATGCCCGTCGACTTCACGGCGACGCCGCCGTTGCCGTAGCGGCCGCGCGCGCCATAGCCCACGCCGGTCGCCGTGCGGTAGCCCGCGACGTCGAACCCGATCGCGATCTTGTCGGTCAAGGTCATGCCGAACGCGATGTCCAGCGTCATGACGTAGTCGAGGATGCGATCCTTCGTCGTATCGCCCGCGGCGGTGCCGATGCCCGGTACGGCCAGGTTCAGCGGCGACTGCGAATATCCGAGCAGGACCTTGAACGACACGTCGCGCTTCGGCATCAGCCGCGCTCCCTCGAGCGCGAAGATGCCACTGGTGTCGTACGAGCTGCGGAACAGATCGCTATCGACACCGCTGGTGGGATCAGCGAAGGCCGTGGCTCCGCCCCCGAGGCCGAGAGCCACGAGGGCGACGGTGGTGACGCGGCTCAGAGCGGGCACGTTTGCGCGACAGCGTTGACGGGGCGGAACAACTGGATGAAGACGATGTTCGGAAGCGACGCACCGGCGTGCGCTTCCCAGACGCAGCTCGCCGGGATGGCACCGCTGCCCGCATACGCGACACTCTCGGAGACCGCGGCGTTCGTGATCAGCGCAGTGCCGTTGGCACCGGTCACCGTGGCCGCGGTGTCGATGGTCTGGCGCGTCATCTGGCTCGCGGTGAAGTAGTAGTCGTTCGCCGTGTTCGGATTGCCCGAGCGCGTGGAGGTCACGCCGGCCTGGTTATCGGTGCCGGTGCGGTGACCACGGAACACGTTGACGTAGTAGCCACCGGAGAGCGGCGGTCCGCCCGAGGCGACCCATTGATCCGTCGTCGACTTCTTGACGATCCAGGCCTCGAAGTCCTTGGTCGACATCGACGCCAGCTTCGGCGTCGCGACGCCGACGGTGTTCGTCGTGCCGGTCGGCCCGGCCTTTCCAGTATCCGTATCGTCGATGCCGAGGCCGATGAAGGGCCCCGCCGGGAGGGTGATATCGGTGACGCGATAGCGACCGCAGTCATCGATGGAGATGTCGCCGACCGTGAGCGGCGTAGCGGTCGCGGGGCTCGTGCCGAACGCGATCGCATCGTACGCGCGGATGGTCAACGAGCACGGACCATCGGTCGCGCCTGCCGTGCACTTCGCACCCGTCGCTCCGGCCGCGGTGAACGCCGTGTTGTTCTCGAAGTCGTAGAGCTGCCCGCAGATCGATTGCTTGCCGGCCGCGGGGGCCGGGCAGGCAAACGACGCGCTGCATCCGCCACCGCCGGTACCGACGCAGGTGGTCACCCCGGTCGCCGGATCGACGTCGGACGCCGTAGTGCCAGGATCGCACTCGGTCGGGGGGAACATCGGCACGCACTTGTCGCCCTGCAGCACGGTGAACGGACCGCACATCGCGTTCCCTACCGTCTCGTTCGCGGGCTGACAGTTACCATCGCGCTCGACGGTCCCCACGCCGCACTCCACGTTCTTGCAGCCGCCAGAGCTGGCTGCGAGGACCGCACTGATCAAGATCCATCTCGTGTGCATGGTCCCTCCTAGAAGTGGACGTCGTCTTTACCGAGATCGACGAAGACCGCCATCTCGGCTTTGAGCAAGGGGTTGGTGGTGCTGGTCAGGTGGACGTGGCTGACTCCGCGCGTGGGCTGCGTCGGGGTTCCGTAGAGCAGCAGCGTCCCCGGACCATCCAGGTCATCGCGCTGGTAGTAGATCGCGTACGCGTCCATCGCGCCGACCGCCTCGTCGACGAAGAACTGCGCTCCGCCGATCGGGGCGAGGTTGATCGGGTTCATGCCGTCGACGAGCCCGTAGGTCGTGCCGGCGAGCGGAGCGACGAGCACGCGGTCGGTGCCTTCCCACAGGTCCGGATCGGCGTCCCACGACTCCTGGCACTTCGCGAGGCGACGCGCGTTCGCAGCGGGGTCGGTGCACATCGCCGGCGGAAGGCCGCTGCCGTTGCAGTCGGCATCCACCGCTGGATACTGACGCACCGACGCGGAGGTCACGGCCTTGATCCCGCTACTCGCGCCGAGGAGCCCGATGTTGATCATCCGCTGCGCAGCGGTGGCGGAATCGATCCTCTGCTCCTGGGTCGCGCTCGCGGGCGGATTCTTGTAGTCGGGGATGCCCACTTCATCGCTGACCATCTTCAGGTACTGGCTGACGTGCAGGCCCGGGAACCGCACGTGCTTGCCGACGTCGATGAAGCACGGGGATGACGGGTCGACGATCGGATGGATCTCGAAGGTATTGAGCGCGAACAGGCGATCGCGATCGGTGGCCGTCTGGATCCCGTAGATCGTGAAGTGCACGTTCGCGGGGAGCTGGTCGGGACGTGGAACCGCGCCCTGCGAAGCCTGTGCAGGCGTCGCCGTGGCGAAGTCGATCTGGATGTTCGAGCCGCGAAAACCGTCGACGCAACCGGCTGCGACGAGGCTGACACAGAGCCCGATGAGTGATGTTGATACCCGACGACGCACGGATGCGGCCCCCCCGATTCGAATGATAGCCAGCGCTCGGTCCGGAAGTCTAGAAGACGCGGGCCACGGATGCCTCGAACGTCAGCAACGTACCCCGATAGTCGCCCGGCGCCTTGGCCCGCTCGTAGTCGGGTGTGGTCGTCGTGTTCTGCGGGACTGTGCGCGTGTTCGGTAACACGACGTCGATCGCAGCGTCGACGCGCCAGGCGCCGAAGCGGAAGCTCCCACCTCCGGCGACACCGATCTTGCGCGAATCGAGGTACTGCCGCTCGATGGTGCGATCGGGCACGGCGGCGGTGTCGAGGTAGGCCCCTGCGCGGATCGCCACCGCCGGGGTCACGGCATAGTCACCGCCGAGGCGCACGGTCCAGCTATCGTTCCAATCCTCGCGGTAGACCTGATCGGGGTTACCCGAGCCGGGGAGCTGGACCACGAGGTCGGTCAGCGTGGACCACTGGATCCAGTCGACCTGCGCTGCGACCTTGAGCTGCGGGGTAGCGGAGATGCCGACACCGAGCGACGCCGACTGCGGCCACGCCTGCTGGTGCTCGACCGAGACCTGCTCGAGACCGCTCGCACCGGTGAGCTGCCCGCTTCCGGTGGTGGTGATGTTCATCGGCGAGCGCCATGCGGCACCGATCCTCACCTTGTCGACGGGGCGGAACAGCATGCCCCACGCCATGGCCACGCCGATCCCGGTCGCCGACAGGTCGGCGTCGTAGGGCAGCTGGGTGGCTGCGATCGAGAACAGGCCGACGCCGACACGGATCGCCGCCCCGATGCTGAGCTTGTCGCTGATCCGCATCGCGGTGCCCGCCGATGCCTCGACGACGGCGTCCTGCGTGGAATCGAGCGCCGGCAGACCTTTCTTCGGAAACGCGACCTTTCCGCCATACGTGTTCCACACCCCGCCCCCGAGCGTGAACCGCGACGGCTGACCGTCGTACCAGAACCGCCCGACCACGCCCGCGCTCGGCACGGGTGCAACCACGGTCGCGTTCTGAGCGGGGCCACGCGTGCCATCATCGGCGATGGGTGTGTAGGTGCGCGGGCCGACCACGACCTCCGCACCTACGTTCGCCTGCGGCTCGACCTCCGACAGCGCGGCGGGGTTGAAGTACACCGCCGTCGAATCATCGGCGAACGCGGTCCACGCACCGCCCATGCCCACCCCGCGCGCGGAGATACCGTTCGGACGACCGAGACCGCCGGCGTGCGCGACGCTACCGACGAGAACCAACGAGAGCGCGGCGCGCTTCACGGGCCCGCATCCGGCTTGGGTTCGCACACCTTGTCATCGAGGTTGCACTGCTCGATGTTGGTGAAGCAGTCCGCGTCGGACTTGCACGTGTTGACCGGCGGATCATCGCCCAGCAACGTGCACGCGCCGACGCTGGCGGCGATGCCGAGCGCGAGCAACACCGTCGCTGCGGCGAGCCTCACCATGACGCCCCCCGGGAGATCACGGCGCCGCCCGCGATCGGCGTTACGGAGAATGGCGGCGGCACGTCAGACCGCTCGCGCCCGCCCATGTAGAGATAGATGGCTCCCACGCCGATCACCGCGAGACCCGCACCGTATGCGACGTTCGAGATCAGCGACCACTTCTTGGCGCGGTCGTGGGCATCGTCGAAGTCCGCCCGGGTGAACTGCCCCGCCGGGGGGCGCGCTGTCTCGAGCCGGTTGATCTCGCGCGCCTCGGCGGAGGCATCCGTCGACTGGAGCGTTGCGATGAACCCGAAGATGGTGAGCGCCGCGCCACCACTGACGAGCGCGAGCCCGAGCTTCTCCTTGCTCTCGCGCGCCGCCGTCTCGACGAACACGGGCGCGATCGGCGTCGACTGACCCGCGTTGATCCGCACGCGACGGCGCCACGGATCGTGCGCCTCGCGGTCGAGCTCGATCACGTGCGTACCAGGTGCGAGCTCGACCTTGCCGTTGACCGGCTTCGCGGTCTGACCGTCGATGGTGAGTGCCGGAACATCGCCGACGACGAGGTAGCCGTTCGTCTTCGACGTGGGCTGCTTGACGATGACGTCGGGGTTCTGCGCGTTGGGATCCGGCTCGAGCTCGAGCGTGACGTCGGTGACCAGGCCCGCGAGCGCGTTGACCGAGACGTGTACCGGTTTCCAGCCCTGCTTCTCGACGTCGATCTCGAGCTTCCCGGCGGTGATCGGGCGCGGCGCGAGCGGCGTGCCACCGTAGTTGAGCCCGCCGATCTTGACCGTGGCGCCGGCGACGCTCGTGACGACGGAGATCGCAGCGCTGTCTCCGAGCTCGTCGCGAAACGGCGCGCGGCCGGCGGCGATGCGGCACTCGTCGTGGACCTTCTTCGTATCCGCGATCTCCGCCGAGCGCGGGTTCAGCTCGATCGCCGTGCGCGCGAAGTCGATGCAGTCCTGCCAGCGCTGTTGCCCTTGCGCGACCGCGGCGAGGAAGCGATTCGGGCCGGGCAGCTTCGGATCGAGGGACCTCGCCTTCTCGAGGTGGGCCTTCGCCTCGTCGAGCTTGCCGAGCCGGAACGCGTCGACGCCGGCCTGGAACTCTTTCGTCACGTCTGAGGATGGCTGCGCCGAGACCGCAGAGGTCAGCGCGAGGACAACGGCGGCAGAGCGCACGTGCACGTCAATAACGATACGCCTAGTCGCACTCGCACGCGAACTCGTGGGCCGAAGAGCACTCCTGGGCGCCGATCACCGCGTTGCCCATCTCCTTCTTCAGCACCATGCAGTCCTCGCCTCCGAGGAACACGTCGGTCGGCTCGTTCTGGCCCCACGGCAAGAACGACAGCAGGGTGATGAAGTTGAGGTCGTGCCAGAGGTCGCGGAA
This sequence comes from Haliangiales bacterium, assembly GCA_038206055.1. Lineage (GTDB taxonomy): Bacteria > Myxococcota_A > Polyangia > Haliangiales > Haliangiaceae > JABFXX01. The sequence goes on along the minus strand of JBBRBG010000208.1, from coordinate 8,203 downwards.
CAGCGCGTCGCGCGCGCCGACCACCCGGTACAGGCCCGTCGGCGACGCGCTGTTGCTCGTGATGTACTGCTCGAGCGCGGTCGCCTCGGCCTGGTTGTCGAGGTGCAGGAGGTGTGTGCCCCCGGGACACCCGGTCAGCGCGCCGAGCTGCGAGCTCTTCGGGAACACGAGGTACTTCGAGTTGCCGCCCGAGTTCGCGAGCGTGACGAAGTTCGCCGGGCAGGTCGCGGCGTCGGGCGTCCCGTCGACCACGGACGCATCTCCCGTCAGGTTGCTGTCGCCACTCGCGATCGGGCTATCGCTCACGTGCGACGCGTCAGCGGGACCCAAGCCACCACCAGGCGTGGTGAAGCCACAGGCGACCAGGAACAAGCAGGGTACTGCGGCCCGCACGGCGCGCAGCATACGCGTTCCGTCGGGGTCTGCGCAGAATCTCCACGGACGCTGGTCGAGGTCTCCACGCCGGGTGCGCGAGGCCTGCGAGTCCGCGTGGTTGAACGGATCAGGAGGTCACGTTCCATGTCTGTCGCACCACCCGAAACCCTGCCGCGCCCCGAGCTGACCGCTCGCGCGCCGGCTCTGGCCCTCGCCGCCCTGGGGCCCGTCGCGATCGGCGGCATCCTCGCGATCCACGCCACGAGCCCGACCCCACTGGTCGCGGTCCCTGCCGTCGTGTTCGGTGTCGTCGCCGCGACCGCGCCGGCGCTGTACATCGCTACCGCCACCGCTGGCTCCGCGCCGTCGCTCGCCGCCGTCGTACGTGCGTTCGGGATCGCGCTCGGCGCGTTCGGTGTCGCGCTCGCGGGTCTGCTGCTGCCGGCGGCGTTCCTGTCGCTGTCGTCGGTCGCCCCGAGCACCACGTTCATCGTCGCCACCGCCGCGCTCGGTGGTGCGGGTCTCCTCGCGATGCGCCGGCTCGCACGGGAGCTCGATCCGAAGTCGATGAAGCCGTCGCTGACGTCGGGCGTCGTGTTCCTCGTGTGGTCCGCCGCGACGCTCGGCATCGCCGGGCGCCTGTGGTGGGATCTCGCGGCGGAGGTGATGTCGTGATCGGCGCGATGGAAGCGCCCGCGCCCACGCTCGGGCTCATCGATCAACTGCTGCGCGACCGCGATGCCATGCTCGCGCGGATCGCGGCCGGGAAGGAGCTCGCGGCGATCACGCGCGCGATGGTGGCGACGATCGCGATCGCGATGGCGATCGTCGGCGCTGCACTCGGGAGCTATCGCGGCGGCATCCAGATCGGCTTCGCGGCGATCAAGCTGCCGCTCGTGCTGCTCGGCACGGCCGCACTCTCGGCGCCGGCGCTGACGGCGATCGGTGCATCGCTCGGCCGCCGCGCGCGGCTGTCTGCGGATCTCGCGCTCGTGGTCACCGCGCTCGCGTTCGGCGCGCTGATGCTCGCCGCGTGCACGCCGTTGATCCTCCTCGGTCGCGCGATCGATCTCTCGTACCACCGGATGATCCTCGGCACCGTGGGCATGTTCGCGCTCGCCGGCATTGCGAGCCTGCGGATGATCATCCACGCGCTGTCGGTCGAGCGCGGTCCCGGTCGCGGCAGCGCCATCGTCGGCCTGTGCATCGTGTTCGCGCTCGTCGGTGGCCAGCTGTCGTGGGCGCTGAGGCCGTACCTCGTGCGGCCGCGCGCGGAGGAAGTGGTGTTCGTGCGCGAGGTCGAGGGCAGCTTGTTCGATGCGATCAGCGGCGCCGTGCGCTCCGCCCGCGGGATCTACCTTCGCGATCGCGCGCCGTTGCCGGGAGAGGACTGAGCCATGTCGCTCGGCATGCTGGGCCTCGGCTACGTCGCGATCGGCCTCGCGATCGCGGTCGGAGCATTCCTCGCGCGTCGGCCGATCTCCGCGGGAGATGTGGTGTTCCTGATCGTGCTGTGGCCGCTCGCCGCGCCGTTGATCTTCGGCGGGCATCGCGACGAATCCGATCCGGGCGCGGCGGAGCTGGTCGCGGCCCTCGCACGCGCCCAGAGCTCGCCGCTGGCCTCCGTGCTGCCCGACGCGGAGACGGCGCGCGTGCTCGCGAGCCGGTTGCGCGAGGCCGGCACGCGGCTCGCAGACCTGGAGCAAGTCCTCGCGCGGCCCGACTTCGATGCCAGCGACGCGGAGCGCCGTGCGAACGAGCTGGCCGCGCGCGGAGCGACCAGCGCCGCGGCGACCGCGCAGCTGCGCGTGCGCACGCTGGCCCAGCTGCGCTCGTTGCGGGTGCGCTACCGCGGTGAGCTCGACGAGGTCCGAGAGCTGATCGCCCAGCTCGTCACGCAGGCAGAGCTGGTACGACTCCAGCCATCGATCGCGCACACGTCGGGCGAGCTGGTGCGCGAGCTGGTCAATCGCGTCGAGGGTCTCGACGATCTGTTTGCCTATCAGGCAACGCTCGACGGAATTGCAAGCCCCACGGATGTGGGGTGCGCAGCAACGCAAAGCGTTGCGAAGGAGAATATTCGGCCCGCATGAGGCGTTGTTGAAGCGCATGGCGTCCGTCCTGATCTGTGATGACGATGCCCACATCCGCGAGGTCGCGCGGTTCGCGCTCGCGCGTGCGGGCCACGCCGTGGAGCTCGCCACCGATGGTGAGATCGCCTACGGGCGGGTGCTGCAGGGCGGCATCGACCTGATCGTCCTCGATATCCTGATGCCGGAGCTCGACGGCCTCTCGCTGTGCCGCCGCCTCCGGGCACATACGAGAATCCCGATCGTGTTCCTGTCGTCGCGTACCGAGGAGGCGGACCGCGTGCTCGGCCTCGACCTCGGCGCCGATGACTATCTGACAAAACCGTTCTCGCCGCGCGAGCTGGTCGCGCGCGTGGCCGCCGTGCTGCGGCGCACGGCCGGCGAAGATGTGCCGGTCGCCCGGCCTCTGCTCGAGATCGGCGAGGTCGCGATCGATCGCGATCGCCACGAGGTGCGCATCGCCGGTGCGCCGCTCACGGTCACCGCCACGGAGCTGCGGCTGCTCGCCACGCTCGCCATGCATCGCGGCCGCGTGCTATCGCGCGGTCAGCTGATCGCCACGGTGTATGGCGGCGATCATCACATCAGCGAGCGGACGATCGATACGCACGTGCGCAACCTCCGCGCAAAGCTGGCCGCCGCCGGCGCTCCGGTGATCGAGACGGTCCATGGCGTCGGTTATCGGTGCGGCTAGGCGGCTGATCCGCGTCGTCGCGCGGATCCGCTACCGGCTGCTGCTGATCAACGTGATCGTCGCGGCCGTGCCGCTGATCGGGATCTCGTTCGCCGAGATGCACGAGTCGCAGCTCCTCGGCGCACTCGAGGCCGACATGATCCACCAGGCCGAGCTGGTCCGCGCGACGGTCCGCGAAGACCGCTCCGGCGTGTCGCTCGATCAGCGCGAGCGCGTGCTGAAGGCGGCCGCGCGCGATACGCGCACGCGGATCCGCCTCCTCGACGCGACCGGCACCGTGCGCGCGGACTCCCATCGCAGCGGCCCGCCCGAGGGCGCGGAGCGCGCCGTGCCCCACCTCCTCCGTGGCGAGTCACCAACACACGCGCCCGAGGTCCCGCGCCCGCTCGAGCTCGCCGATCGTCCCGAGATCCGCGCGGCGATCGCCGGTCACTACGGCTCCGCGACGCGGCTGTGGGGAAATCAGGAGCGGGTGTATCTGTTCGCCGCGCTGCCCGTGCTCGACGACGCGAACCACGTGAGCGCGGTCGTCTATGTCACGCGCTCGACGCACGATGTGAAGGTCCAGCTGGTTCGGCTCCGCACGTGGCTGTTTCGCGTGCTCGCGGTGAGCATCGCGATCACGGTGCTGATCTCGCTCCTCCTCGCGACGACGATCGCCCGACCGCTCGGCAAGCTCACGCGCCGAGCCCAGCGCATCGCCGCGCGCCAGCCGGTGGAGAGCTCCGATGGGCTGACCCGGCGCGCCGACGAGATCGGCCAGCTCGCGCGCGCCGTCGAGGCGATGACCGACGAGCTCGAGCGCCGCGCCCGCGATGCGCGCACGCTCGCCGCCGATCTCAGCCACGAGTTCAAGACACCGCTCACCGGCATCCGCGGCGCTGCCGAGCTGCTGCGCGACGGCGCCGCCGATGATCCGGACACGCGCGAGCAGTTCCTCGCGATGATCGTCGACGACACGGCGCGCCTCGATCGTCTGGTCTCGCGCCTGCTCGAGCTCGCACGCGTCGAGGACGATCGCGGCGCAGCGCTCCCCGTGGATCTCGCGGAGCTGGCACGCGCGTGCAGCGCCAAGCGGTGGGGGCCGGCGGTCGAGCTCGCGGTCACCGGCACGACCGTGGTGCCCGGCCGCGCCCCCGCCCTCGCATCTGCGATCGAGAACCTCGTCGCGAATGCGGCACAGCACGCCGAGACGGGCACCACCGTGCACGTCGTCGTGGAGGGGTGCGCCGAAAGCGTCCGCGTGATCGTCGCAAACCATGGCCCAGCGCTATCTCCGGCCGCGCGTACGAAGGTGTGGGACCGCTTCTATTCGACGCGTCACGCCGATGGCGGTAGCGGCCTTGGACTCGCGATCGTTCGCTCGGTCGCCCACGCGCACGGTGGCACGGTCGGCGTCGACTGCGCGGACGGTGTCACCGCGTTCTGGTTCGAAGCGCGAGTCGGGACACTGCGGTCCTAGCCCGCGGAGGTCTTGCTCACCGCGGAGCGAACGCCCGCTTCATGCAGCCCAGGACCGCGGTGTCGCCCGTCATCGACTCGTGACAGCTCGCGATCGTCTCGGTCGGATCGGTCGGAGACGCCACGGCGAGGCCGATGCACGCGAGCACGTTGGTATTCCCGGTCATCGCCCTGGCGCACGCCGAGATCGCGGGTGACGGCTCGAGGAGCGAGCGGGCGGCGGAGTCGAGACACGCGAGGGTGTTCGCGTTTCCGGTCATCGCCTTGTAGCAGGCCTCGAGAGCGTTCACCGCGCTCGCCCTGGCACCAGCGCCGGAGCGGATGCAGCCGAGGGTGTTCGTGTTCCCGGTCATCGCTCGGTAGCAGGCACGCACCATCGGCTCAGGAGGCCAGAGGTAGGGGCGCACCGCATCGAGACACGCCTCCTGATTCGTCGAGCCGGTCATCGTGTCGCCGCATGCCTTGATCACGAGCGGATTCGCCGACCAGTTCGGCAGGCGAGGCGGCGGCGGCGGAGGAGGCGACGGAGGAGGGGGAGCCTCGCCGCCGTCGTACGAGACCTGACCGCTCGCAACCTTGAGCGTGAGCTCCACGACCTCGATGCCGCCGATTACCATCGAGCCGACCGAGTGCCGGGGCCCGCGGCCGGCGAGGGCGATGCGGAGCTCCGAGAGGCCGCCGAGCTTGACGGGCAGTGGCACGGCGAGCGTGTCGTGCCCTGCCCTCAGCTTGAGGTCGGTGCGACGGCCCTCGACCCAGATGCTCAGGATCGGCTCGATGCTGCGATCGCGCAGCCATTTCCAGCTTCTGGGTTCGATCGTCAGCTCGACCGCGACACTGCGACCATCGGTGACGGCCTGAGCCTGGGTCACGGTGGCGTAGGTGGATTCCACCCGTTGCGCGTGCGCGGCAGGTGCCCCCGCAACGAGCGCACAGATCACGAAGACGAGCGTTCGCATGGGGCATCTGACGTCGCAAGCCGGGATCGATTCAAGCGATCGCGACGACATCTCATCCGATAGACTTCGCGCCGTGCGCCTGGTGACCGTCCTCTGGCTGCTCGCCGCATGCGGCGGGGGACCAACGTCCGAGCACGTCGCGATCGACAAGGCAGATGCGCTGTGGGGCGGTGATGCGTTCTGTGCGCGCACCGGGCTCGGGCTCGCGTGCTGGTCGTCGTCCGAGAGCGCCGCGGTCGCGCGCGGGCCGACGATCGTCACCGGGCTCTACAACGTCACGCAGGTGGTGATCGCGGCGGGCGAGGGCTGCGCGCTGCACGACGGCGACGTCACCTGTTTCTCACCCGGCGCGGCGGAGTCGCGGGGCCGCACCTTCGACGAGCCAACGCAGCTTGTGGCCACGCGCGGGTACCAGTCCACGATCTGTGTCCTGCACGCGAGCGGCGTGTCGTGCTGGGCGGCGCGCGAGAAGCCGGAGCTGCGGCAGGAGATGGGGCGACCGACGCGACTCCTCGCGGGCGCGTCCTCGGCAACGATCTGCGGCGTGTATCCCGATGGCACGCGGTGCTTCCCGCAGGATCTGCGCGACGGGGCGCGCGTCGGCGTGTTGTTGCGCGACGTGAAGGACCCGCGCGGCGTGTTCCTCAACACGGTCGGCGGGAACGTGTGGGTGATCGATGGCGCGAAGCTGCTGTACGGAGAATTCCAGGGGACGCTCCAGGTCACGGGGAACCCGTTCGCATCGAGTGATCCACTCGCGGTCGACGCGACCTTTCGCCCGCTGACCAGCGCCACGGCCGGGCTTCGACCGGTGGACGGCGTGGGTCCAGTGCGCGCGCTCGCGCCGATGAGCGCGTGGGCGCTGGCGCTGGATGATCGCGATGTGGTGCAGCTCGATTTTCACGGCGGAGCCTTCGATCTGAAGCGGCTGCCGCACGACGCGGTGCCATCGGCGCTGTTCTGCGGTGCCTACCAGGACTACTTCACGAGCGAAGGCGGCGCGCTGTGGCAGCGCGGGTGGAACAAGGGCAAGCGGATCGATCGAACGGTGAAGGGCGCCGCGGACGTGATCGACGTCGAGGCGAACCTCTACTTCACGTGCGCGCTCGAACGCGCCGGCGGAGTGACGTGCTTCGAGTCCTCGCGCATGTGATGCCCTCGATTGTACGCGCTGCTCACCGCAGGTTGCGGTGCAGACTCCCACCGACGCGTGAGAACCCGGCGCACATGCGCGCACGCGATTTTGCACAAGTTGGATCATCTGGTGCGCGATTCGTGAAGCCAACTGGTAGTGCGGATCGCCGAGGCTGCGTCACCCATGCGTGGCGACTCGAGTAGCCGGTGCGGCACATCCGTTGCTGAACGAGATGCACAATGTCGATCCGCGCATGCCTGCTCCTCGCCGTCCTCGGTGCGTGCTCCGTTGGACATGATCCTGACGAGAATGCGAAGGCCGGTGCCGGCGTCGGCGTCGAGGCCGACGAGACCGAGACCGACACCACGGTGCTCGAAGCGCGTGTGTGCGCGACCACCGGCACCACCATGGGCGTCGATGTCTCGTACTACCAGGGCACCGTCGACTGGGCGAAGGCCAAGGCGGCCGGCGTCAAGTTCGCGTTCCTGCGCGTCTCCGACGGCACGACGTTCGTCGATCCGAAGTTCGTGCAGAACTGGTCCAACACGAAGTCGAACGGCGTGATCCGCGGCGCGTATCAGTTCTTCCGCCCGACGCAGAACGTCAACGCGCAGGCCGACATGATGATCTCCGCGATCGGACACTACCAGCCCGGCGACCTGCCGCCGGTGATCGATGTCGAAGCAGACGGTGGACTCGCCCCGTCCACCGTCGCCGCGCGCGTGCGCCAGTGGGTCGACCGCGTGAAGACTTCGCTCGGCGTCGAGCCGATCGTCTACACAGGCATGTACTTCTGGCGCGACCAGGTCGGTGGACCGACGTCGTTCGCGCCGAATCCGCTGTGGATCGCGCAGTACACCTCGCTGTGCCCGAACCTCCCCGCGCCGTGGATGAGGTGGACGTTCTGGCAGCACACCGACAGCGGTCACGTGAACGGCATCACCGGCAACGTCGACATGAACAAGTTCAACGGCGACATCACCGCACTGATCGCATTCGCGAACGGCTCGGCCACGAATCCGCCCCCGATGCCGAGCGGCGCTTGCGTCTCGGCAACGCTCAACAAGACGGTCGACCCGGGGACCTGCGTGCAGGCCGCGAACGACGCCAAGTGGTACACGTGCACGGCCGGCGCATGGGTCGCGCGCAGCTCGTCGGCGGGATGCGCCACGGCGCGCACCTTCGGATGGTGCGATTCAGCGACGCTCGGCAAGGCGGTCGCGCCGCGTACCTGCGTCGAGGCCGCGTCCGACAACACCTGGTACCAGTGCGATGGTCACGGCTGGGTCAACCCCGTCTCCTATGCATCGCAGACCGGCCCGGCAGGCCTGTGCTCGGCGATGAACCAGCTCTAGGGCGCCCCGGCCGGACGGACGGCGACGAATCCACGCGACCGTGCTTCCAGAAAGATGAGCCCCGAAGTTCTCGAAGGCCCTAAGGAGAGGCTTTCTCCTGCTGGAGAAGACTCTGCTTCGGGACCTTCGGGGCC
>JBBRBG010000207.1:0-16203 GCA_038206055.1 Haliangiales bacterium | reverse complement strand
CCGCCGGAGTAGAGTCAGGGCGTGCGAAGTATCTGCATCGTCCTGCTCCTCGTTGCCTGTCACCCGCCGAGTGCACCACCACCGGTCGCGCCGGCACCGGCTCTCGTGAATTCGGCGCCACCACCACCACCGCCGCAGAAGCTCGATCTCGATAGCGTCGATATCCTCGCGCGCACCGACGTCACCTCGCCGGTCAACATCAAGCACGTCCTGATCGGCTGGGCAGAGCTCGCCGAGGCCTATCACGGGCAGCTCGATCCGCGGGCGGCCAAGCGGACGAAGGCGGAGGCGGCCAAGCTCACCGAGGAGGTCACGGCGAAGTTGCGCGCGGCGCCCGGAACGATCGATGCGCTGATGGACACGTACTCCGAGGATCCCGGGTCACTCACGAAGGAGCCGTACACCGTCGCGACGGATACAGCGTTCGTGCCCGAGTTCAAGAACCTCGCGCTGCGGCTGAAGGTCGACGAGGTCGGCGTGGTCACGACGGTGTACGGCTATCACGTCATGATCCGCATCGCGCCGCCGGCGCTCGATCCGCTGGAGTCGGCAGAGATCCTCGCGCGACCTGTGGGCGCGGGCCCGGTGGAGGTGCAACACGTGCTGGTCGGATGGAAGGGGCTCACGGCAGCACAGGATGCGCGGTCGCAGGCGCGGACCAAGACAGAGGCGGATGCGCTGGCCACCGACGTGCTCGGGAAGGTGCGGGCTGGTGGGAACATGGCGGCGCTGATGAAGCAGTACTCCGAGGATCCGGGGTCGAGTGATAGTGGGAAGTCGTACACCGTCGAGACGAGCACGCCGATGGTGGACGGGTTCAAGGGGCTCTCGCTGCGACTGAAGCTCGGCGAGGCGGGGCTCGTGAAGACGGTGTTCGGCTGGCACATCATCAAGCGCGTCTCCCCGCCGCCACCGGATAAGCTGGAGTCCGCCTCGATCCTGAAGCGCACGGAGACGGCAGAGAAGGTGAAGGTCAAGCACATCCTCCTCGGGTGGAAGGATGTGCATGCGGCGGACGAGCGCGGCGTGAAGCGAACGCGGGCCGAGCTCGAGAAGCTCGTGAAAGCGACGCTGGCGAAGCTCGCGAAGAAGGGGGCGACGATCGAGCCGCTGATGGCGGAGCTGTCGGAGGATCCGGGCTCGGCGAAGAGCGGCGAGAGTTATGACGTCTCACCGGATGCGCCGATGGTGAAGCCGTTCCTGGCAATGTCGCTACGCTTGAAGCTGGACGAGGTCGGCGTCGTGAGGACGGAGTTCGGGATCCACATCATCAAGCGCGTCGAATAGACTGTTTCGGTGAGTCTCCGCGACGACCTCGCCGTGCAGGGCTACTTCGAGATGCCCCCGATCTTGCCGTCTGCGCTGGTCGAGCGCGCCCGGCGCGACGTCGAAGCACGCGCCGAGGCCGTCGACGCGTTTCTCGACGACGCGATGTGGGAGATCCTCGATGCGGTCCTCCCGGCCGCACGCGAAGCACTCGGCCAGGACGTCGTGACCCTCCCCGCCTTCTGGGCGTGGCGTGTTGCATCCGGCGAGCAAGGCTGGAGGCCGCATCGAGACGGCCCCGATCGCGCCCGCGACGACAACGGCGAGCTCGCTGGCGTGACGATCTGGGTGCCGCTGACCGACGCCACCACACGCAACGGCTGCATCCACTGCGTGCCCGCCTACTGGGACTGGGGCTACCAGAGCCCGAAGGGCGGCGATGTGGTCTCTCATCAGCAGTACATCCGCGCGATCCCCGCCGCGAGCGGCTCGGTCCTCGGCTGGTCCCACGCGCTCCTTCACTGGGGTGGCGCATGCGCGCCGGGCGAGTCGCCGCGGATCGCAACGTCGTTCGAGATGATCCGCAGCGACCTCGCGGCAACCGTGCCGCGCACGTACCCCGTCGGCTGGCGCCCCGATCACGCCGAGCGTGTCGCGCTGATGGCCGAGATGCGCGTCAAGTACGCGCACATGTTCGCCGAGTGACTCGCGCATGCTGCTAGGGTGCACGACCCCACGTGCATACGATCGTCACGCATCCCGGCGGCGCACACAAAGACGACCTCCTCGCCGTCTGTGTTCTCGCTGCCATTCATGGCTGTCCCATCATCCGTCGCGATCCCACGCCCGCGGAGCTCGAGGATCCGCTGGTCGCCGTCGTCGACATCGGCGGCGTCCACGATCCCGCGCGCTCGAACTTCGATCACCACCACTTCCCTCGCGAGCATGCTCCGACGTGTGCCCTCAGTCTGGTCCTCGATCACCTCGGGCTCTATCAGGACGCGCTGCAGTTCTGCGACTGGCTCGAGGTGGCCGAGTGGTTCGATTCGCGCGGCCCGAAGAAGACCGGCGAGTGGCTCGGCGTACCGCGCCGAGCGATCTCGCAGCTCAACTCGCCGATCGATCAGACGCTGCTACGCCGGTTCGCGCAGACCAGCCGCCTCGAGCCGTCCGATCCCCTCTACGCGTTCATGAAGATGGTCGGCGACGATCTACTCGAGTACCTGCGCGTCGCCCGCGAGCGCCTCGACTTCATCGCCCAGCGCGTCGAGCGATGGACAATTCCGCACGGCGACGACCGCATCGAGGCGCTGTTCCTCCCGCGCACCGACGCTGCCGCCGACGAGCCGAGCTCCATGCTCGGCAGCTACATCCGCGCCAAGAAGCTGGACAGCGTGATCCACGCCATCGTGTATCCGGACCGCCGCGGTGACGGCTTCGGCATCGGCCGGTACGAGGATCATCCGAGCCTCGACTTCTCGCGCGTCGAGGGTCAGGCGGACGTGCATTTCGCGCACAAGAGCGGGTTCATGTGCAAGACGTCGGCGAGCGACCCTGCACGGCTCAAGGAGCTCGTGACGATCGCCTGGCGTCGCTGACTCAGCGTCCAGGGGCGTGCTTCCGACGAGCTGACTTCCGAGGAGTACTCCCCGCGACCAGCAGCAGCTCGACGAAGCCGATGAAGAACAGGAGCGCCGGCACCCAGGCGACGCCGAGCATCGACACGATCAGGACGACACTCGCAGCCATCATCAGAGATGCGGCGATCGTGGCACCGGCACGGCCCTGCGGAGCATGGAGCGCGAGAAGTACGGCCGCGGCAGCGTGCGAGCCGGCAAGCAGCACCGCCGGGACGCGTCCCGACGCGCCGGCCAGGTAGTCGGGCGGAAGTCCGAGGAAGCTCGCATCGGAACGCCGCAGGACCAGAAATGCGGTCGCACCGATCGCGACGACCGCCATCATGCCGATCAGCGCCTGACGCGGCCCCCGGATCTCGGCGCGCTTTCGCTGGTTCTCGGGGCGAGGACCACCCGCATCGCTGGGCCGTGTGGAAGCGGTCATGCATCGGTATATCCGACCGCTGCGCGATCGCGCAGATCTCACGCGCACATCACCTACACGGGTGGTTGCGTTCTCCAGGCCCCGTCCAACACTGAGGGCCATGACCGAAGAAGCGAAGACCGAGACCAACACGTGGGATGACGTTCGCCGGGTGAGGGACGAGCTCAAGCTCAAGCTGCACCTCGCCGGGATGGAAGCGCGTGAGCAATGGGACAAGTTGCAACCCAAGCTCGGCGAGCTCGAGAAGTCGTTCGAAGCGGGGGCCCACAAGGCGGGCACTGCGATGGCGGACGAGGTCTCGGCGCTCGGCACCACGCTGAAGAAGCTGCTCGGCGACATCACCAGCAAGAAGCCGAGCTGACCGTCAGGGGCACGCGGCGCCGCAAGGCGTGAGCGTCAGCGTGCCGAGATCGACGAACCCGGTCTCGGTGATCACGAACGGCGCCGTCTCCGCCGACACCGCGACCACCGTCTGGTCGGCGGCGTACGCCTGCAAGTGAGCAGTATAGGTCTCCGGCGCGACCATGCCGGAGAGGTCCTGTTGCTCGCAGAACGTCTGGTACGCGTCGACGTCGGGCATGCCCGGAAGCGAGAACACGATCCCGATGCTGGTGGCGCCGAGCGATCCGCACGATGCACCGCCATCGAACACCCACGCGACGCGGTAGTTCGAGAACCCGTCGAAGTAGAGGCCGGTGGACCGATTGAAGCCGTTGCGCAGGTCGACGTCGCCGCCGTCGGAGGAGATGAACGCGTTGCCGGCGAGATCGAGCAGGGAGCCCGCGACGTGGAACCGCTGGCGTGCGACATCGGGGAACGCCACGGTGAGGTCCTTGCACGGGACGGTGTTCGTCGTCGTCGAGTCCGCGTCGAGGCCGGTCAACGTCACCGCGACGTTGCCGCTGCCATCGCGGCAGTCCTGATCGCCCCAGGTGACCGTGACGTCGGGCAGCTCCGGATCTGGATAGATCTTCATGCAGCCGGGGACGGCCAGCGCCAGGATGACGAGCTCAGCGCGGCGCAAACTCGACTCCGATGTAGGGGAGAATCGGGAGGCCGAGAATGTCGTCGTAGTGATAGGTCTGGCCCTCGAGCGGGCGGTTGTAGTCGATCACGCTGTCTCGCGCCTCGACGTTACGGTGGTTCGTGACGTTCTGCAGATCGAAGAACAGCATGACGCTGCCCCACGATACGGGCCAGGTGCGGTCGACGCGAACATCGAATTGCCAGAACAACGGGAGGCGCGTCAGCACCTTCGCCGGGGCGTCGTTGTTCGGATCGTAGGGCGTGCCCGCCGGAACGAGGTGCGCTGGGTTTCCGGACACCATCGTGAGCCGCGTGCCGAAGTTCCAGCGGTGCGCGGTGGTCGCGAACAGGAGGTTCAGGCGCAGCGGTTGGTCGAGCCCGTAGGGTTCCCAGCCGCCGCCGAGCGCCGGATCGTACTTGCGCTTCGCCCGCGACCACGAAAAGTTCCCGAGGGCGCGGAACGTGTCGGTGTCGTAGCGCACCGACGTCTCGATGCCGTAGGTGCGCTGGCGGCCGACGTTGGCCTGGTAGCCGTAGAGTCCGATCTGCTCCTCGAGGAGCTCCTGGAACACCTGTTCGAGATCGATGCCGCGGTCGCGAGTGGTGTTCGCGGCGATATCGACGAGCGTCTTGTGACCCTCGTGGCCAAAGCCGGTGATCGATGCCGTGACGCCCGGCGATGGCGCGACCTCGACGGTCACCGTCGCCTGATCGACGTACGAGCTCTTGGCCTTGAGGTTGTCGGCGAACTCGTCGAAGTGCGCCGCGGAGGGCGGCTGGTGATAGCGACCAAGGGACGCGCGCAACGTCGACGTCGGCGACAGCGTCACGTGGCCGTTGATCCGTGGATCGAGCGCCCACTGCTCGCCGAGCCCGAAGCGATCGAGGCGAAGGCCCGGGCGCAACGAGACCTTGTCGCCGTACCAGTGACGGCGCGTCTCGACGAACACCGCCGCATCGGTCCACAGCACGGTGTTGCGCGGGAACGGGATATCGTTGCTGGTGTCGGCCGACTTCGGCTGGGAGATTCGCCCGAGGTAGCCGCCCGAGACGTCGATGCCGGCGTGAACGAACCCGCCCGGGTCGTCGCGGAGCCACTCGCCGCGACCGCCGAACAGATACCAGCGACGGCTGATGTCGACGATCGCGGGTGGCGCAGGAGCGGGATCGTTGTACTCCTTGGTGAACAGCGTGAGGATGTTCGTGCCGAGCATCGGCGCGAGCGTGTAGAGCGACTTGTCGATCTTGCGCTTGTAGATGGCGCCCGCGCGAACGAAGCCGAGGTTCGCGGCGACCTGCTGGCGCGCATTGTCATCGTCGGGCTTCGCATCGCCGGTCGCGATCCGATCGAGCGAGCCGATCACGTACGTCGAGAGCTGACCGCGCTTGCCGGGCTCGCCCCACTGCGCGCGGATCTGACCGTCGGTATAGCTGGGTAGCGGATCGCCGGCGGCGAGGAACGGCCGCAGGAACAGATCGAAGTACGATCGCCGCAGCGACACGAGAAACGCACCGCCCTTGGGCAGCGGGCCCTCGGCGGTGGCCTGCGAGTGCAGGAGGCTGACCTCTCCGCCGATGCGATACGCATCGCCACGCGGCGCGCGCGTCGTGAGCTCGACGACGCCGCCCTGGGTGCGACCGAGCGACACGTCGAACCCGCTCGGCACGACACGCATGTCCTCGAGCACCTGCGTCGGGAACACGCCCGTGATGCCGCCGAAGTGAAACGCGATCGGGATCTCCACGCCGTCGATGAACACGCTCGAGTCCCGCGGCGACATGCCGCGCAGCACCACGCCACCGAACGAGAACGGAATTCGCGCTGCGGCCGGCAGGATCGTGATCGCGCGCAACGCATCGTTCATCGCGCCCGGGGTCGACGCGATGTCCTTCGCCGACATCGTGTACGCCAGCGGCTTGCTCTCCTCGGGCGCCTTGCCGATGACTTCGATGACCTCGCCCGTCGCACGCACGAGCCGCACCACGATGCCGGATTTTGCCGCCAGCGTCCGCGACACGAAGCCCGCTGCGATCACGGTCAGCGTACCCGGCGCGGCCGGGATGGTGAAGGCGCCGTCGTCGTTGGTGGTCGCGGCTTGATCGCGGAGCAGGATCGTCGCGCCCGCGATCGGCAGGCCCGATTCGTCGACGACAGTACCGGTGAACCCGCCTTGTGCAGCCGCGCTTCCAGCGACCACGAGCACGCAGGCAAAGACAACCATCACGCGGCTCATCAGGCCGCGCGAGCATACCCCCGGTGCCATGCGTCACACAGACTCGCGGAGCCCTCGATGCGTTGCCCGGACGCGGTCAATCGCGCAGCGTGAGCTCGGCTCTGGCGAGCACCGTCTTGCCGCGCATCAAGCGCACGACGTACGGATTCCCGGCCGCGAACCCGGCGGCGATCGTCGCCTCGGTGTGGCTGATCACGACGCGCTGGTTGCTCGCGGCCTCGGCCGAGATCAGCGGCGTCTGCTTCTTGTCGGCCTTGTCGGTCACCACCAGCACGAGCCCCTTGGCGTCGCGCGCGAGCACGGCGACGAGGTGCATCGGCCACGGCGGTCCCTTGATCAGATCGTATTCGCTCGTCTTTACCACGTTCGCTGCGAGATACGCCGGGAGCTCGGAGGCGGCGGTGGGCGGCGGCTCCGGCGAGATCACGATCCGCCCGACGTACGGCTTGAGGGCATCGCCGGCGCGCGCGGTCGAGACCAGCGCAAACATCACGAAGATCGCAGCGACGAGCCTCACCGCGCGAGCATACCCCTCGCGCTATGCTCCGCGGCGATGATCGATACCGGCCGCACGATGATGATGCTGTTCACCCCGCAGGGACGGGAGGATCCGTATCCGCTCTATGCGCAGCTGCGGGAAACGGCGCCGGTGCTCAAGTCGCCGTTTGGCGGCTGGCTGCTGACGCGCTACGACGCGATCGATCGCGTGCTGCGGAGCCCGGCGTTCCGCACCCCACGCGGCTTCCGCGAGGCCAATGACCCCGGTGGCCCGCCGCGGATGGCGGTCGACGGGAAGCTCACCCTCCACCGGAGGCACTGGCTGCTGTTTCAGTCGGGCGAGGCGCACTCGCGGCTGCGCAAGCTGATCATGAAGGTGTTCACACCGCGCGCCGTTCGCTCGCTCGCACCGCGGATCGAGGGGCTCGTCGCGGATCTCCTGAAGCCCGTCGTCGAGCGCGGCTCGATGGAGGTGATCACCGAGCTCGCGTACCCCCTTCCCGCAACGGTGATCTGCGAGCTGCTCGGGATCCCCGAGGAGGATCGCGAGCGAAACAGGCGATGGGCGGCGGTGACCGCGGCGACGGTCGATCTCCAGACGTGTAGCGATGCGCAGCTCGCGGTCGCCGAGATCGCGATGGGCGAGTGGGACGCGTACATCCGCGAGCTCCTCGCCGCGCGGCGGAAGCAGCCCGGCACCGCGCTGCTGGATGACATGCTCGCCGTCGAGGAGGAGGGTCTCCGGTTGACCGAGGACGAGATCGCGGCGAACGCGACGTTCCTGTTCCTCGCCGGGCACGAGACCACGACGAACCTGATCGGCAACGGCCTCCTGGCCCTGCTGCGCAATCCGCAGCAGCTCGCCGCGCTCTACGCGAAGCCGGAGCTCGTCGAGAATGCGATCGAGGAGCTGCTGCGGTTCGATTCGCCGGTACAGATCGCGCCACGCGTGCCACTCGAGCCGATCGAGATCGAGGGCTCGCTGATCGAGCGCGAGCTCGTGATCGCGCTGGTGCTCGGCTCCGCGAATCGCGATCCTCGCCGGTACGAGCGACCCGACGAGCTCGATATCACCCGACCGGATCCGAAGCCGCTGTCGTTCGGCGGTGGCGCGCACTACTGCGTCGGCGCGGCGCTCGCTCGGATCGAGGCCAGGCACGCCTTCTCGGCGCTGCTGGCGGCGACGCGCGGGATCGAGCTGGCCACGGATCGCGTGAGCTGGAAGGCCTCGCTCGGGCTGCGCGGTCTCGAGGCGCTACCCGTCACCCTTCGTCGATGTTAAGTCATGACCATGACCGACTCACCCGCCTCGACCGCCGCCGCGCGCGTCCTCGCCCGGGTGCGTGCTGCCGCGGATCCGCGTGCCACGGTCGAGGCGTACGGGTCGAGTGTCTACGCTCCGGCCCACGCGAGCGATGTCGATGTGCTGGTCCTCGACGATGATCCGGCGCGCCTCGCCGCCGCGCTCGGCCTGACCCCGATCCCCACCACACCGCCTCGCGTGCACGGATCGCTCGAAGGCGTGGAGGTCGACATCACGGTCGTCAACGGCGATGGCGATGTCGCGCGGCGCATGAGCGCCGGCCCGCGCGATGCGGCCCTGCTCGCGGCTCAGCTCCGCGATCACGGCCGCGACGAGGTGTTCCAGGCGGCCTGGCCGCACGTGCGGCAGTTCGTGCGTGCACGCGCGCTCGGTCATAACGGGCTCGGCTGGTTCGGCAGCTTCGGCTGGGCGATCCTGCTCGCGGTACCGCTCGTCACCGATCCCGAGCTGATCGCGGTGCCGCTCGGCGCAGCGTTTCCCGCGTGGTTGCGCTGGCTGTCGCGGCTCTCGCTCGGATCTCGGGTTGGCTTCGACGGCACGCGCTCCGGCGAGCCCGAGCCGTTCTATCTCGCGGCGCCGGCGCTACCGGCACGCGATGTCGCGCGCCTCAGCAAGCGTGCGGCGGCCGTGCTGTTCGCCGAGGCGCGCTCGGCCGTGGTCGCCATCGGCGATGCCGCCACCGACGCGGCGGCGATCGATCGGATCCGCAATCTCGCCGACGACCCTCCCGCCGGCACGACGCTGGTCATCGCCGGCGACGAGGAGCACACACGCGGACGCTACGATGGCATCGCCCGCGGACTGTTGCGCGAGCTCGAAGCACTCGGTGCGATCCGCTCGTGGGGTCGCTTCGATGCCATCGAGGGTGGTGGCTGGAGCCACCGGATCACGGTGCCGACGAATCGGGCCAAGAATGCGCGCGAGCTGATCGACAACTGGCTCGCCCTGTCCCGGCTCGATGCTGCGCTCGACTAGACGTTGAGGCGATCGCCCTTCCGCGAGATCCACTGGTACGCGACCGGCAGCAGGAAGATCGAGAGGATCGCGCGCGACAGGATGCCGAACGTGATCACCTGCGCGAACGGGCGCTGACTATCCGAGCCGATGCCGTGGGACAGCGCGGCGGGCAGCAGGCCCACGCAGGCGACGAGCGCCGTGATCAGGATCGGCCGTAACCGCACCGCGGCGGCCTCGCGCGTTGCCTCCGCGACCGACTTCCCTTCGCCGCGCAGCTTGTTCGCGTGGCTGACGAAGATCACGCCGGTCTGCACCGAGATGCCGAACAGCGCGAGGAAGCCGAGGCCCGAACTGACGCTGAGGTTCGTCTTGAACGCCCACAGCGCGAGCAGGCCGCCCTCCGGCATCGTGAGCATGACGCTGATCGCGATCAGCGCCGGGTACTTCAGATTGCCGTAGAGCCCGAAGATGATGAAGAAGATCAGCAGCAGCGTCAGCGGGACGATCAGGAACATCTGCGAGCGCGCGGCAACGAAGTCGCTGTACTCGCCGCCCCACTGCAGCTCGTAGCCCTGCGGCAGCGGAACGTCGTGTGTCACGGCACGCTGGGCATCCGCCACCGCCGAGCCGAGATCGCGACCCTCGACGGAGTACTGCACGCCGATGTAGCGCGCGCCGCCCTCCCGATAGACCAGCGACGCTCCCTGCCCGATCGTGAGCGTCGCGAAGCTCGAGAGCGGCAGGCGCTGACCGCTCGGCGTGGTGACGAGCAGGCGACCGATCGCCTCGGGATTGTTGCGATAGCGCTCGTCCATCCGGACCACGAGATCGAACTGGCGCTCGCCCTGGATCACGGATGTCGCAGATACACCGCCGACGGCGGACTCGATCAGGCTGTCGATCGTCTGGACGTTGAGGCCGTAGCGCGTGACCTTCTGCCGGTCGATCTTGACGTCGAGGCTCGGCTGGCCGAGCTCGCGCACGATCGTGATGTTCTCGATCCCCCGCACCCGCGAGATGCTGGCGCGGATCTTCTCGGCGAGACCCTCGAGCTGCTTCAGATCGGGACCGAAGACCTTCACCGCGAGCGAGCTCTTGAGCCCGGTGGAGGCCTCGTCGACCGCGTCCTCGGCGGGCTGCGTGAAGTTGAAGATCACACCCGGGAACTGGGCGAGCTTGGCCTGGATCGCCTCGATCAGCGCGGCCTTGTTCTCGACATCGTCGGGCCATGCCTCGGATGGCTTCAGCCCGACATAGAACTCGCAGTTGAAGAACCCCGTCGGGCTCGTGCCATCGTCGGGACGGCCGAGCTCGCTCGTGACGGTCGTGACCTCGGGGAAGCTCCGCAGGATCGTGCGAATCTTCGGCGCGAGCTTCTTCGCCTCGTCGAAGCTGATCGTGTACGGCATCGTCGCACGCACCCACAGCGCACCTTCGTCGAGCTTCGGCATGAACTCGGAGCCAATGCCGAACAGAGTCAGCGACGAGACCGCGAGCGCGATCACGCAGGCCGCAACGGTGGCGCGCGGTCGCGTCAGACAGCGGTCGAGTACGCGCAGATACCAGCGCTTGAACCGGCCGAGGACGGGACCTTCCTCGTCACGCACGCCCTTGCGCATCACCATCGCGCACAGCACGGGCAACAGAGTGAGCGAGAACACGAGCGTTCCGAGCAGTGCATAGACGACCGTGTCGGCCATCGGCGAGAACAGGCGCGCGGAGGGCCCGCTGAGCACGTAGATCGGGATGTAGCCGGCGATCATCACAGCGGTCGAATAGAAGATCGGTCGCCCCACCTCCTTCGCCGCGCCGAGAACGGCATCGTGGATCGAGACCGTGTCGCCCGCCCTCCGTCGCTCGCCGAGCACGCGGAAGATGTTCTCGACCATGATGACGCCTGCGTCGACGAGGATGCCGAAGTCGACCGCGCCCAGTGACAACAGATTCATCGGCACGTGACGCGACTTGAGCAGCAGGAGCGCGGTCGCGAGCGCCAGCGGGATCGTGATCGCCACGATCAAGCCGGTGCGGAAGCTGCGGAGAAACAGGACGAGGATCAACGTCACGAGGAGGACGCCGATCACGAGGTTGTGCTTGACCGTGTGGGTCGTGAGCTGGATGAGGTCGGTGCGGTCGTAGAACGGTTCGATGTGGACATCGCGCGGCAACACGTGCTCGTCGAGGTACTTCGTCATCGCCTGGACGCGCTCGAGCACCGTCTGCGCGGCGTCACCGCTGCGGAGGAACAGCACGCCCTCGACGGCGTCGTCCGTGTCCATGTAGCCGAACTGCCCGAGGCGCGGGGCCTGCCCGATCTCCACCTTGCCGAGGTTCGAGACGTGGATCGGCACGCCGCTGTGCGTCGCGACGACGACGTCACCGATGTCATCGAGGCTCGTCAGCCGGCCGAGGCCGCGCACGTAATAGAACTGGCCGCCGAGCTGATAGAAACCGCCGCCGGCGTTCTGGTTGTTGGCGGAGAGCGCACCGATCACGTCGGGGACGTCGACGTGGTACGCGGCGAGCGCATTCGGATCGAGCACCACCTGGTATTGCCGGGTAGCGCCTCCGAGCGCCGAGTCGTCCGCGATCCCGGGGATCGACTTGTAGCGGCGGAACAGCACCCAGTCCTGGATGACCTTCAGCTCCTCGGCCGAGCGATCGGGGCTGGTGAGGACGTAGCGATAGATCAGGCCCGATGGCGAGAACAGCGGCGCCATCGAGGGCGTGACACCCTCGGGAAGATCGGCGTCGCGCATCCGCTGGAAGATCTGCTCACGGTCGAAGTACGGATCCGATTTGTCCTCGAAGATCAGCGTCACGTCGGACAGGCCATAGAGCGAGAGCGAGCGCTCGACGACGAGCCCGGGTGCGCCGTTGAACGCGGTCTCGAGCGGGATCGTGATCAGACGCTCGATCTCCTCGGTCGCGTGGCCCGGCCACTGCGTGATGATCTCGACCTTCGGCGGGGAGAGGTCCGGATACGCATCCACCGGCATGGTCTGGAACGCCCAGAAGCCGCCGATCAGCACGGCGATCGAGGCCGCGATGACCACGAACTTCTGACGAAGTGCGAGCGCGATGAGCTGGTGGATCATCGCTATTGCTCCAGCGAGTCAGCGAACTGCACGAACAGCGCACCGTCGGTGAGGACCTGCTCTCCGTCAGAGAGCCCATCCGTGATCGTGTAGCTGTCGCCGATCTGCGCACCGAGCTTGACGTGCCGCCGCGCGAACTCCCCCGGCTTGGCCTGGACGTACACGAACGGGAGGTTGTCGGAGTCGCGGAGCACACCGGAGGCGGCGACGAGCACGGCGACATCGGTGTGCTCCGGCGTGATCTCGACATCGACGTACATGCCGCGCTTGAGCAGCCCGCCGCTGTTCATCGCCGCGATCCGCACGGGGATCGTCAGCGTGTCGGGATCGATCGACGCGCCGATGTAGATCACCTTACCGGCGACCGGCGTGTCGAGCACCGGCGATCGGATCGCGGCGACGTCGCCGATCGCGACCCGGTGGAGATCCTCCTGGTAGAGCTGACTGGCGACCCAGATCGAGCTTGGATCGGTGATCGTGAAGCACACCGTGGATCCGGCCTGCACGGCGTCGCCCACGGAGACCTTGCGCGCCACCACCACGCCCTCGATCGGCGATGCGAGCACGGCGTTGTTGCCGCTGCTCCCGGTGATCGACATCCGCGACTCGTCGCTCTGCACCGTACTCTTCGCGGACTCCACGTCGAGCCGTGCCTGCTGCAGCTCCTCGAGGGAGATCGCCTTGTGCTCGTAGAGATCCTCGTCGCGAACGAGGATGGTCTGCTTGCTGCGCAGCACGGAGCGATCGCGCGACAGCGTGCCCGCGTTATCCGAGGACTCCGGGCTCGCGATCGACATCAGCATCTCGCCGACCTTGACGTGATCACCCTCGCGCACGAGGACCTTGGTGATCTTGCCGCTGACGAGCGGCGTGACCTCGCTGGTCTTGAGATCGTCGAAAGCGACGAGCGCGGGCGTGCGCACGGGCCTGACCACCGGCCCCTTCGTCGCCTTCGTGATCTGCAGATGCGCGCGCTGGCCTTCGGGCACCACGAACAGCGAGCCGGAGCCCTTGCCCGCGGCAACGCCCTCGGATGCCGGAGCGCGCGAGCATGCAGCGAGCGCGAGCAAGATGACGAACTTCATGGCAACTCCTCCCCTGAAACGAACCGCAGCTTCGCCGCCGCCAGCATTGCCTCCGCCACCGCCGACCGGTACTCGCTCTCGACCTCCCGGTGACTGGCCTCGGCATCGAGATAGTCGAGCAGCGTGCCCCTGCCCTCCTGGTACGCGTGCGTGCTGATCTCGAGCGATTCCTTGGCATCGGCGAGGAGCCCGTGGTCGTAGACCTCGAGACGGGCGCGGCTGGTCTCCACGCCCTTGATCGCCACCGCCAGATCCGCGCGAATCTGCGCGCGCAGGCTCGCGATCGCGAAGCGCGCCTTGCGATGTGCCGCATCCGCCTGCGTCGTGTTGCCGCGATTGCGATCGAAGATCGGGATCGACGCAGAGAGGATGACGTCGAACGTGCCCGACATATCCGGAACGTGGTTGTAGTCCGCGGTCACGTCGAGGTCGGGAATCGGCTGGCGTCGCGCCTCGGTGACCGCCGCCTCCGCGCTGCGCTCCGATGCGACGAGCGCCTGATAGTCATCGCGCTCGGCGAGCGCGTGGTCGAGCAGCTCAGCGCTCGGCGTTACGAGTGGAGGCGCGACCAAGGCGCCGGAGAGCGTGAACGTCGGCTCGAGGACGCCATCGCCGACGAGACGCGAGAGCTCGGCGCGATCCGTGGCGAGTGAGAGCTCGCGCTGCCGGACGGTATCGTCGGCACCGCGCGACTGGATCCGCACCTTCAGCACGTCGCCGTACGCGATCTTGCCGTCCTTGTAGCGCAGCTGGTCGAGCTCCACCGCCGCGCGCAAGCCGCGTTGATCGTCGCGCGCGAAGTCGAGCTGCGCTTGATCCTCGAGCACTGCGATGAACGCGGTCACCACGTCGAACGCGAGCTGGCGCCGCGCTGCCATGCGGGTCGCGGAGGCCGCGTCGACCCCGGCGCGTGCCGACCTGATGCCCGCGCCGCGCTTCCCGCCGAGCGGGATCGTCCAGCTCACGCCGACCTGGTTCGGGATCGGCGCCTCGATCGGCGACAGGTTCCTCCCGAGCGAACCGACGAACAGCGCCGGATTCGGAAGGGCATGGGCCTGCGCGAGCGCACCCTGCGCGCCGCGCACGTCCTCGTCGGTCGCGAGGCTATCCGGGTTGTGACGCAGTGCGAGCGCGATCGCATCGGCGAGCGTCAACGTGGAGAGCGGCGCGGCGGACGCCGGCGGAAGGTTCACGAGCAAACAGGCAAGCCACAGGCAGGCAAGACGACACATCGAGGGATGCTCCAGGTGACAGCAATGACGTCGTGCACGCCCGCATGGAGCAGGCGTGCGCAAAGGGCCGCTGTCAGGCGGGAGGCGAGGTCTTGGGAGCGAGTCGGAACGTGGCGCGAACGATCACGGCGCCGGGCGGCGGCGCGAGAGCCACGAGCAACGTGGCGCCATCGGCGACCGCGACCGGGGTCGCGATCTTGACGATCGCGCTGCACGCCGCACCGAGGAACTGGCAGTGATCGTCGTCGGTCGCGAGACCGCCGCTGCTGTGGTCGAGGCGAGCCGCACCGACCGCGCCTTCGCCCGCGACGACGGCGCTTCCAGCGGCGCCGAGGTGGACCATCTCGCCGTGCGCGTCGCAGCGGACGTGCACGACCGAACCCTCGTGCCACTGCATCGCCAGCATCGACGCCAGCGCCACGGTCACGACCGCGATCGACGGCAAGCGCCGGATCAAACGGTGGAACGACGCCGGGAGCACACTCATGGCTCCCATGCGGTCAACCGACTGTCAATGGACATCCCCGCGGAGGAGCTCCGCCAGGCGGTAGGTGAGCGCCACGAGCGTGAGACCGCTGTTCGCGATACCGGCGGCGCGCAGGAGCGAGCCATCACATACATATGTGCTCGGCAGCCCGGTCACGCCGAAGAACTCCTTGGTGGTGTCGCCGGGGGCCGGCACGAACGAGGTCGCGGTGCCCGAGTGATGCGCGGCGTTGCGGAACTCCCAGCTCGCCGTCGGTACGACCTTGCGCTCGAGGATGTCGCCGGCGAACTCCGCGAAGAACTTGTCGACGCTCGCCTCGTACGAGCGCAGCTCGTCGGGCGTCACATGCCAGTTCAGCGACGGCCGCTTGCCCTTGGCCATCTGGAGGCCGCGGCTCTTGATCGGCGTCTGCTCGCCGAGGATCAGCACCGAGTAGTAGTTGCCGCGAAACCCGAGCCGGGTCTTGAACAGGAGCGCCTCGCGTACCGCTTCGAGGTTGCCGAGGAGCATCATGATCTTCTTCGGCGAGAACGGATCGTTGCGAAGGTCTGACAGGATGTAGCGCGCGGGCCCCATGATCGAGCCGAGCCGCATGTCCACGGCCGGGCGCAGGTACACCACCGTCTTCAAGTCATCCGACTCGTAGACGAGCCCGGCGCGAACATCGGCCGACATCGTCGCCGTGCTCGACACCTTCTTCAGCCGGTTGCCCGGGCGCAGCTTGACCTTCGCGACGTAGGCCATCGGGTGGTCGTGGTAGCCCGGCACGAAGCCCTCCTCCTTGCCGAGCGACCTCGCGAGCAGCACCGGCGTCCCCAGCCCGCCGCCGCACGCGACGACATAGTCGGCGTCGAGGCGCTCGGTGCCGCGGTCCCCTCGGATCTCCACGCCGCCGTCGAGGATCCGCTGCGCGTGACCGTAGACGACGTCGATCT
>JBBRBG010000206.1:0-16227 GCA_038206055.1 Haliangiales bacterium | reverse complement strand
CAAGGAGAGCGAGGAACAAGGAGAGCGGAGACTGCACTTGCCACCGCGGCCCACCTGGGCGACAACCGCGCCATGTCCGAGACGCCCCGCAAGCTCCGTATCCTCGTCGCCAAGCCGGGCCTCGATGGCCACGATCGCGGTGCGAAGATCGTCGCGAGGGCGCTCGCGGATGCGGGCTACGAGGTCGTCTACACCGGCCTCCACCAGACGCCCGAGATGATCGCGGCGGCCGCGGTGCAGGAGGCGGTCGATGCGGTCGGGCTCTCGATCATGTCGGGCGCGCACATGACGCTGTTTCCCGCGGTGATCGATGCGCTCAAGGCGCGTGGCGTGGGCGACACCGTGGTGTTCGGTGGCGGCATCGTCCCGAAGGACGATATGCCGAAGCTGACCGAGATGGGCGTGGCGAAGATCTTCACGCCCGGTGCGAGCACGAACGAGATCATCGACTGGGTCGAGAACGTCCTCCGTCCCAAGGTCTCCTGATGCGGAGGCCGTTCGCAGCGCTCCTGGCGCTCGCGGCCTGCTCGTCACCGCCCGTCAAGCAACCGGTCGGCGGCGGCAGTGCAATGGTGCCCGCCGATGCGGCCAGCGCTACCGAAGACGAGAAGCTCGCCGCGATCCAGAAGGCGATGAACGAGCTCGACGAAGCGATGCAGGGCTGCTGGGCGTCCGCCGCGACGGAGCGGTTCGATATCGAGGGCAACGTCAAGGCGCAGATCGATATCGGCACTCCGAGCACGGCCACGATCATCGAGGACTCAACGCGCAATCCGCGGCTCACGACCTGCGCGGTCGCCGTGTTGCAGAACTATCCCTGGGCGCCGCCGCTGCGCGGGGAATCGATCCAGTTGCCGTTCAGGTTCCGAGCGCCGGATGGGCAGAGCGTGATCGATCGCAAGCTCGTCGCGTGGAACGGGCAGGGCAAGGTCTCGGCCGCGGTGCTGCTCGATTCGGCCAATACCGGCAACGACGACGCTTCGATGTTCGAGCTCGCGGTTCAAGCGGGCGGCTCGACGGGCATGCGCACCGCCGAGCGCAGCGAGCTGTGGTTCTTCCTCGGGCCGGCGACGGTTGGCGCCATCGGCGCGCAGGGAAACCGGCCCGTCATCGCCGGTGACATGGCGTACGTGCCGAAGGGCGGGGCGCGCGAAGTGATCGCGGGAAGCGCCGACGTGCACGCGGTGATCGTGATGTTCCCCGGCGGTCGCGAGGGCGCGGCACGCGCGGGCGCGCTGCCGACGCCGGAGGTCAACGCGGTGCTCTCGGCGCCGATGGGGGCCCAGCTTCTCCCCGCAGCGAAGGCGAAGACGTACGGGCCGGTGTTGATGTACGCGGAGCCCTCGATCACGAACAACAAGGCGTTCGCGGCGGAGATCCTGACGCTCGCGAAGGGCGTCACGGTCGTCGAGCACGTGCACCAGAACGAGACCGAGATGCTCTACATTCTCGCGGGAAGCGGCACGATGACCGTCGCGGGCGTGCAGCTCGCCGTGACGCCGACCAGCGTGGTCCAGGTGCCGCCGGCGACGAAACATTCGTTCACCGCGAGCGCCGATGTGCGCGCGCTCCAGATCTACACGCCCGCGGGTCCCGAACAGCGGTTCAAGACGCCAGCTGGGGGGAAACCATGACCATCGTCGATCAAGTTCTCGCGGGCGACGTCCGCACCGCTGCGCGGTTGATGCGCGATCTCGATGACCGAACGCCGGCCGGGCTCGACGCGCTGAAGGCGTTGTTCCCGCACACGGGCAAGGCGTACCTCGTCGGCATCACCGGCAATCCGGGCGCCGGCAAGTCCACCGTGGTCGACGCGCTGATCGGGCACTACCGCGCTCTCGGCGAGAAGGTCGGCGTGGTGTGCGTGGATCCGACGTCGCCGTTCTCGGGCGGCGCGATCCTCGGCGATCGCATCCGCATGCAGCGGCACGCTCTCGATCCTGGCGTGTTCATCCGCAGTCTTGCCACGCGCGGCCACCTCGGTGGTCTGTCACGCTCGACGTACGATGTGGCGCACGTCCTCGATGCGATGGGCTTCGAGCGGATCCTGATCGAGACCGTCGGTGTCGGGCAGGACGAGGTGGACGTGATGAAGGCGGCGCACACCACGGTCGTGGTCACCGTGCCCGGCCTCGGCGACGATATCCAGGCGATCAAGAGCGGCCTGCTCGAGGTTGCCGACGTGCTCGTCGTCAACAAGGCGGACCGCGAGGGCGCGGATCGCACCGAGCGCGATCTCATGCACATGCTCGATCTCCGGGCGCACGGCGAGCGCAAGGAGGTCGAGATCGTCCGTACGATCGCGACGAAGGGCCTGGCCGCCGGCTCGGGTATCGCAGAGCTCGCGACCGCGATCGAGGCGCATCGCGCGCGGATCTGGGAGGGGCCGACGGCTGCGGCGCGGCACGTGACACGTGCGCAAGCTCACCTCGCAGAACTGGTACGAGCGCTCCTCGCCGATCGGGCGGCCCGGGCGATCGCGGCTCGCGGCGGTCTGACCGAGATCGCGAAGTCGGTTGTCGACAAGGCTGCCGACCCCTGGACGGTGGCCGAGCAACTCCTCGCCGGACTGTAGGTGTAGCGGCGGTCACGCACGGGCTCAAATCTAGGGTCACACCGTCGGTGGGTGCTACGATGGGTCGATTCAGTTTCGGGAGCTCCCATGACTAACTTATCGATGTACCTATCGACGGCATTGCTCGTCGCCACCACTGGCTGCGGGTTGATCAGCTCGAATGTCACCGACTTCGATCTGACGCTGCCCGACAAGAACTTCACCGTCGACGCCACCAAGTGGCAGATCAACGAGACGCAGGCGAATGCGGTGCTGATGACGAGCTGCTCGAGCCAGCCGACGGTATGCGCCTCGGCAGCGATGCAGGCGTGCGCGATGAACGGCTGCTCGGGGTCGTGCAACGCGACCTCGCAGACCTGCGATCTCGCGCTCGATGTCAGCCTGTACCAGCCGATCGATCTCCTCTCGGAGAAGCCGGAGCTCAAGTCGATCAACGACGAGCCCGTGATCAAGGTGACGATCGATAGCGTGACGTACGAGGTCACCGGCAATACGCTCAACGTCGCGACGCCGGAGATGACGATCTACGTCGCACCGAAGTCGGTGGTGAACCCGAAGGATGCGATGGCCAAGGCGATCGGCACGATCCCGGCGGTCCCTGCGGGGCAGACCACGACGAAGCCGGAGACGATCATGTTCACCGCGACCGGCAAGGCCGAGCTCATCAACATCATGAGCACGTTCAAGACGCCGTTCAACGTGCTCGTCGGCTCCACGCTCGTGATCCACGCTGGCACGCCGGTACCGAACGGCAAGCTCGACGCCGTCGTCCACATCAAGGGCCACGCGGGCCTCTAGGCAGCGTCACGCAAGCGGCGTGGCAATCCTCGGCGACGCCGCCGTGTCCGCGCACCCACACGCGCCCACAACTCCGCGCGGAGAGCCAGCTTCGTCGGTGGCACGTCCAATGCTGAAGGTGTGACCCAGAAAGGTTGCACCAAATGAAGTCTCTCCGCGCTCTCCTGTTCGTCCTCGTTGTCCCGGCCGCTGCTGCGTGTGGCGGTAACCATGATTCGAAGGCGTCGTCGTCGGGAGGCGGATCCAACATGCTTCCCGGCATCGCGCTGACGAAGTCGGATAGCCTCGCGCCCGTTGCGATCGCGGCGAAGCCGGCCGCGCCGATCGTCAAGCCCGACGAGCCGCTCGAGATTCCGACGAAGTTCTCCGATGCGATGGCGCTCGGCAAGGCGCTCTCGGCGAAGGGCGAGAGCTCGCGCGCCAAGGAAGTGCTCGAGGCGGCAGCCAAGATCGAGAAGAAGTCCGCCGAGCCACACATCGAGCTCGCGCGCCTCTACATCGCGATGGGCGAGAAGGGCCTCGCGATCAAGAGTGCGAACAAGGCGGTCAAGCTCGCGCCGGAGTCGAGCCAGGCGTTCAACACGCTCGGCCGCGCCGAGCTCGCGCGGTTCAACTACGACAACGCGATCATCGCGTTCCGCCAGGCCACCGAGCTCAACGCCGACAACACGTGGGCGTGGAATAACCTCGGCTTCTCGCACCTGCAGCTGAAGCACTACCAGGACGCGATCGAGGCGCTGGAGACGGCGACCGCGAAGAAGGATGCCGCGGGCTACATGTTCAACAACCTCGGCATCGCGTACGAGCAGCTCGACAAGCTCGACGAGGCACGTGAGGCGTTCGAGTCCGGCGGCAAGCTCGGCTCGCTCGAGGCGAAGGCGAGCCGCAAGCGCCTCGAGGGTGTCGATACCATCGCGATCACGCGGACGGCGAAGGTCGAGACGCCGAAGGTCGAGGAGAAGACCTACGAGAACGCGGAGGAGATGCCCCCGATGCCGGAGGACGTGGTCGAGCCGGCCGAGCCCACCGCGGTGGAGGCCCCGAAGGTCGAGGCGCCGAAGGTGGAGGAGCCGGCCCCGGTGGTCGACGAGCCGGCGCCTGCGGTCGAGATCGCTCCGGCGCCCGCGCCGACGACGATCTAGTGCGACCGAGGGCGATGCTCCGCCCACCGGGCGAGCAGGTAGTAGGGAAATCACCTGTGCCGGCCCTCACGGCCCATGTGGCGCGCCCCACCTGGGACCTCACCTTGCACCACGTGTCGCCATGAGCAGCAGCAGCGTCCAGACGGGTTCCCATCGCCGTGGTCGCGTACTGGTGTTGTACGCGGCCGCGGTCGAGCACACGCGGACGAACGCGACCGCCATCGCTGCGCGAATCCGCTCGCACGGCATGATCGTCGACGTCGTCGACGCGGCCGCCACCAGCATGCCTTCTCCGCGAGACTACGATGCGCTCGTGCTCGGCATGCCCGCTGGCTTCGACGCTCACACCGCACTGATCGAGAGCTACATCGACCATCACCGCAGCTTGCTCGCGACCATCCCCACGGCGGTGTTCGTGGCCACCGGCGATGCGAACGACGGCTTCCTCGCGGAGCTCGAGCGCCGGCTCGAGTGGCGCCCGGATGTCGTCGCGGCGATCGGCGACGGCGCCGTGCGCCGCAGCAGCGGCTGGCTCGGACGGGTGCTGGCGGCGCAGCGCCAGTGGCGAGAGCTGCGCGAGCTCGGTATCGATAGCTCCGCGGCCGATCAACTCGCCGACCGGATCGCGGCTCGGGTTGCGGGCGCAGCGCGCGAGGTAACGGAGCACCTGCGCGTCACTGACGCCGGCGACGTCGCAGGGCGATGACGACCAGCCCGGCGAGCCACACGCTCGAACCGGGCGTTCGCGCGTCGCAGCAGCCCGAACCATTGCCCACCGCGGGCGGATCATCGTCGGCGGGATTCGGCACCTCGCCATCGGGAATCACCGCCGTCTCGCTCTTGAAGCCCTCACCGGGATCCCAGCCCGGGTTTGTATCCCCCGTGTGCTCGTAGGCGCCGACATCGGGCATCCCATCACCGCGCGGCGTGCCGTTGAAGTCATCGGTCGTGCCGTGCGCGGGATCACCGGCATTGATCAACATGCTGCCGCCGGGTGGATACACCTTCGTCGCGGTGCCGAGGTCCGCCGCGAGCGTGCCGCCTTGCCGGAAGCCGCTCGCGGCGTTGCTCGTGCCGAGGCCGATGTTGTTGAACAACATCGCGCTGGGCGCACCGCCGTTCAGATCGATCGCGGTACCGCCGCCGCAGTAGAGCGCGTTGTTCGCGACGATCTGGTTGTTCGCCGTCGCCCAGTCGTTCGCCTTGAGGCATGGGCCGCCGCCGACGATCGTATTGTGGATGATCACGAGGTCGTGCGGCGTCTGACCCTGGCTCGCCTTGGACTGGATGCCGTTCGCCCCTGCGCCGAGAATGATGTTGTTGCGGACGACGACCTGGCCGACGATCTGGATGCCGTTGTCCATGGTGATCCAGACGAAGTTGCGCTCGACGACGTTCGGCGCGCCGGTCCCCGCGTAGCCGTACATCGTGATCGCAGGGTACTTCGCGCGGATGATCACGTTGTCGCGCACGACCACGCCCGAGGCGCCGGCCTTGATCTCGATGCCGTCGCCCTGATCTCCGCCGAGGTCGTGGACATAGTTCCGCTCCACCACCGAGTCGCGAAAGATGTTCGTCGCGTCGTTGCCGCCGAGGTACATGCCCTCGCCGGTGCCGGCCATGCCGGTCGCGTAGATCTCGTTGTGGCGGATCGTGAGGTGCGAACACTCCTGGCCCGGGCGGTTGCAGGAGATGCCGACATCGCCGAGGCCATGCAGCACGAGATCCTCGAGTGTCGCGTGGTCGGTGGCGCCGAGGCGCACGCCGTGGCTGCCACCGGTGATCTCGAACCCGGCGAGCGTGAAGTAGCTGCCTGCGAGATCGAGAACGTTCTGGTTCATCGCGCCCTGGATCACCACGTGCTCGCCGGCGGCGGCGCGCACCGAGATCGGGGCCTGCGCCGTGCCCGTCCACGTGACGTTGACGAGGCCGGGCGTGGTGTACGTGCCCGCGTACACCACGACCTGATCGCCGGGCTGCAACGCGGCCAGCCGGCTGAACAGATTATCTGTGGGGTGGATGTCGTAGGTCTGCGCGGCCGCGAGAGCGGGCGTACAGATGATGGCGCAAGCGAGCGCGATCCGCATGGCCTCAGTAGACCACGGGGCACTCAGGCGTTGGGGTGGTACTCGCCGAACCGTGCGCGCAGTACATCCGCGATCTCGCCGACGGTGGCGAAGGCTTTGACCGCCCCGACGATCGGCGTGACCAGGTTGTCGGTGGACGTCGCCGCGTCGTCGAGCGCCTTCAGCGCGCGCGCGTGCTCCGCGGCGTTGCGGCGCGCCCGCATCGCGACGAGGCGCTGGCACTGCTCCGCCTCGAGGCCGGGCTCGATCTTCCCGACCGGAATCGGATCCTCCTCGGCCATCACGAACTCGTTGACGCCGACGACGATGCGCTCGGACTTCTCGACGGCACGCTGGTGCTCGTATGCGCGGCGCTCGATCTCGCGCTGCGGGAAGCCGGTCTCGATCGCCTTGACCATGCCGCCGAGTTGCTCGATCTTCGTGAAGTACTCGCCGACGCGCTTCTCGATCTCGGCGGTCATCGCCTCGACGGCCCACGACCCGCCGAACGGATCGATGAAGTCGGCCACCCCCGACTCGTGGCCGATCACCTGCTGGGTGCGGAGCGCGATCCGCGCGGCCTCCTCGGTGGGCAGGCCGAGTGCCTCGTCGTAGCTATTCGTGTGCAGGCTCTGCGTGCCGCCGAGGACCGACGCGAGTGCCTGGATCGTCACACGCACCACGTTGACCAGCGGCTGCTGCGCCTGCAGCGTGACGCCGGCGGTCTGGCTGTGGAACCTGAGCATCTGGCTCTTCGGATTCTTCGCGCCGAACCGGTCGCGCATGATCCGCGCCCACAGCGCGCGCGCGGCGCGGAACTTCGAGATCTCCTCGATGAAGTTGTTGTGGACGTTGAAGAAGAACGAGAGGCGTGGGGCGAAGTCATCGACGTCGAGGCCCGCCGCGATCGCCGCTTCGACGTACGCGATGCCGTTCGCGAGCGTGAACGCGACCTCCTGCACGGCATCCGAACCCGCCTCGCGGATGTGGTAGCCGCTGATCGAGACCGTGTTCCACTGCGGCACGTGCTGAGCGCAGTAGGTGAACGTATCGGTGATCAGGCGCATCGATCCGCCGGGCGGATAGATGTACGTGCCGCGCGCGATGTACTCCTTCAGGATGTCGTTCTGGATCGTGCCGCGGAGCGCGGTCGCGGGTGTGCCTTGCTCCTCGCCAACTGCGATGTAGAGCGCGAGCAGGGTGGCCGCGGTGGCGTTGATCGTCATCGACGTGGAGACGTCGACGAGCGGGATGCCAGCAAACAGCACGCGCATGTCCTCGATCGAATCGATCGCCACGCCGACCCGCCCGACCTCGCCGCGCGACATCGCATGATCGGAGTCGCGGCCCATCTGCGTCGGCAGATCGAACGCCACCGACAGGCCCTTGCCGCCCTGTGCGAGCAGGTACTTGTAGCGACGATTGGACTCGGCGGCCGTCCCGAATCCGGCGTACTGGCGCATCGTCCACAGCTGCCCGCGGTACATCGTGGGCTGCACGCCGCGGGTGTACGGAAACTCGCCCGCGGGGGGCGCCGGCTCTGCGGGCGCATCGGCGGCCGTGTAAGCGCCCTGGATCTCGATGTCGGCGTCGGTGGCGAACCGCTGCTTGCGCAGCTTCGGCTTGCGGTCGGAGGGCACGAGGGCGTGTGTAGCAGAGATCCGCTACTATCGATCCATGGTGAAGACCGTCGCGATCCTCGCCTTCATTGGCGCCGCCGGCGCGGGCGCAGCGGCCCTGGCGATGAAGAAGACCGTGATCGACGGCAAGGTGATGGCCGCTGATCTGCTGGGCCAGCTCGAGAAGAAGGGGATCACGGAGGTCACGTGCGACCCCGAGATCCCGGTCGGCAGGGACGGGGCCACCTTCACGTGCAAGATCAGCGCGCACGACGGCTCGGTCGCCAACGTCGCCTTCACGATGGACCGCACCTCGAAGTACACGACCAAGGTTGTGGACGAGACGGCGGGCCCGGCACAGGCGCCGGAAGAGCGGGTCCCCACCTCCGGCGACCCCTGGAACAACTGACCGTGATATAGCCTCCCGGCATGCCGAATTACTCGAAGCTGCACGACCTGATCAGCCACCGCGTCACGATCGAGTACGACACCGGAGCCCGGATCACCGGGTACCTCGCGTCCTGCCAGCCGGCCTCTGGCCCGGTCGAGTTCGCCGTGCTCTCCGAAGCGAAGCTCATCGATTCGCGTGGTCGCATCGTCCGCGAGCAGGGCGAGCTGACGCTGTGCCCGAATGTGCTGACCTCGATCGCGCTGGACGAAGGTCCGCGCGGCCGCGATCTGAAGTAGCTCACGCTCCGACGTTCAGGCGACGCCGAGGGCGCCGCCGAAGCGAGCCACGAGCACATTGTCGTGGTCGTCCGCGCAGGTGCTCACGCGCTTGATCAGCTCGACGACCTCGCTCTTGTCGAGATCGAGCGTGGAGCGCTCGCTCAGCACGAGGATCTGATCGCCGTCCGTGCCAAACGCCGCACCCGACATCGCCGTGTTGAGCTCGAGCAGGTGCGCGTGCAGGGAGGGGCGATCGACCTTCGCATCGAGCGTCATCACCACCGCGCACACGCGGATGTGCGTGAACTCGGAGCGGTTGAGCAGCATCACGCGGGTCAGCGCAGAACCCTTGGGGATCTGCCACGCGTGCAACGCGGACGCGTCCTTGATCCGGCTGCTCGAGGCGGTGTGGCCCATCTCTTCGAGGACGCGCTCGACGAGGGCGATCGTGGACGCCAAGTTGGTCTCGCGCTGGTTCGCAAACAGGCCGGAGGGGGTCGCCACGGCCGAAGCGTACCCCGGAACGCGCTAGGGTTGGGGCGATGAGCGAGGACGGTCCGCCGCCGGAACCGGACGTCAAGCCTGCGCCGCCCGAGGGCAGTGGGACGGCGCTGCCGCCCCCGCGCAGCCTGCGGATTCCGATCCTCGGCGCCGTGGCGCTCGTCGCGATCCTCGCGGTCGTGGTGCTGGTCGCGCGGAGTCGACGCCATCGCGATCCTGGCACCGCGCCCGAGATCCACGATGGCAGCGGTGTAGCGATCCGTGCGCCCGATGGGCCAGCGCTACCCAGCACACCGCAGAGCGGCGTGCGCCTCACCGGCTTCGTGATCGATGGCGCGGGGCTCCCGGTCGTCGGCGCGGAGGTCAGCGCCGAGATCGAGAAGGGAGCCGCCGATCGCGCGCTCGCGCCGATCGTGAAGGGCGTCGATGCCGGCATGTCGACACCGGCCGATGCCGGCAGCGGGAGCGGATCGCCGGCGAAGATCGCGGTCGCCGCGGCCACGGGCATCGATGGCCGGTTCGTCGTCGAGGGCCTCGATCCCGGGCGCTATCGTGTACGCGTGGTAGGCACGGGGCTGTTGCCCGCGGAGGTCCGGTTCGTCCCGGTCCCCTCGGATGCGGCGAGGATCATCGTGTCGCGGCAGGTGGCGATCGAGGGCGTGGTCACCGATGGCGGCAAGCCGGCGGCGAACATCACCGTCGGCGTGCGCGGCGATGCGATCGGCGGTGAGCTCGACGCGAAGTCCGATGCCGCCGGGAAGTTCGTGTTTGCGAACCTGCCGGAGGGTCGCTATCAGCTATTCGCGTGGCAGGGCGCACTCGCCGCACGTGCGATCCGCGTCAGCCGCCTCGGCGCCGGACCGTTCGCACCGATCGAGCTGCGGCTCGAGCGCGCATCGATCGTGATCGGCCGCGTCATCGATCGCGAGGAGGGCACCGGCGTGGTCGCCGCGATCGAGCTGCGGCCATCGGGCGATGATCAGGCACCGCGCTACGCGCGCAGCGGTGAAGATGGCCTGTTCAAGATCGAGGGCGTCCCCGACGGTAAATGGATCGCCGATGCATTCTCACCCGGCTACGTGAGCCCGGGAGGCGTCGAGCTCGAGGCAGGTCGTGGCATCCCGGAGCTCGCGCTCAGCCGGGGCGCGACGATCGAGGGAAAGGTCGTGGATGCGGACGGCAAACCGCTCGCGGGCGCCGAGGTCCGCGCGCTCACCGGCGGCGCGAACCCGCTCGAGGCCTCGGCCGCCGTCGATCAGGATCGCCTGCGCCGGTTCAGCGGCCGGATGTCGGCGCCGTCGGCGACAGCGCCGGGATCCACCGCCGCGGATCCCGCGCTGATCCCGCGCGGCGAGCTCGGCGTCACCGTGGGCCCGATCCCACCACTGCCGCCGCCCGGCGTGCAGATCGCGCTCGCCGCCGTCGTCGACCCGATCACCGTCGGCATGGCGGGCGAGCCGGAACCGCTTGCGATGGATCCCGTGCGCGCATCGATCTGGATCACCGGCACCGACGGCGCCTATCGCATCCGCGGCCTGCCGCGCGGCAAGGTCAGCGTGCTCGCTGCTGCGGTCGGCTATGCGGAAGGCCGCAGCAAGGAGCGCGATCTCGATGCGGGCCAGACGATGACCAAGGTCGACATCGTGCTGTCCCCGGGCACATTCCTCGTCGGCAAGGTCATGGACCAGCACGGCGTGCCGGTGATCGGCGCGCAGGTCACGGCGAAGCCCGAGATCGGCGCCTCGCTGGACGCATTCACCGACGAGGCCGGCACTTACCGCCTCGGCCCGGTCAGCGGCAAGGTCGAGCTGCACGCCACCGCCTACGGCCACGGCGATGCGAACCGCGCGCTCGACCTCGCGCTGGTCAAGGGCGCGACCGCCGCCGAGCAGACGGAGGACCTCGTGCTCTCGGTCGCCGACGCGATCCTCGCCGGCGTGCTCGACGACACCAGCGGCGCCCCCGTCGCCGCCGCGACCATCGAGGTCATCGGTGGCTCCGCTGACGGCCGCCATGCAGTCGTCGGCGCCGATGGCGCCTTCACGATCGATCAGCTCCCCGCCGGCGCGCTGAAGATCCGGATCCGCCATCCCGAGTATCCCGAGCACGACTTCGACGTCACCGCCGGAGACGGCAAGCAGCGGGTGCGCCTCCGCCTCCCGCTCGGCGGTGCGATCGAAGGCGCCGCGCTCGAGGCCGCGAGCGGTGCACCGCTGACCGGCATCCTCGTCACCGGTACCGGCCCCGCCGCCGCTACCGCCGAGGCCACGACCGACAAGGCCGGCCGGTTCAAGCTCGGCCCGCTCGAGCCGGGCACATGGAAGGTCGTGCTCAAGCAGCCCGGCTATCTGCCGGCATCCCGCGCTGTCGACGTGGCGGCCAGCCGGATCCCCGGTACCACCACCGTGCGCGACGTTCGCATCGAGCTTGCACGGGGCGCGCTCGTCGGCGGCACGGTTCGCGATACGCGGGGCCAGCGCATCGCGAGCGCCGCCATCTCGGTGCACTCCGCCGCGGGCATCTCCGTGACGGGCACGAGCGACAGCAACGGCGAGTTCCGCCTGAACGATTGCCCGACCGGCGACGTCGAGCTCAGCGGGACCTCGGGAGATCTCCGCGGTTCAACGCGTGCGACGCTGCGCGCGGGCGGCGAGGTGCTGGGGCTATCGCTCGAGCTGCGGTAGCGGCGCCCGGGCGCCTTCGTTCGCTCTTCGCGCGCTCGCTCGTTCGCTCGTTCGCTCGTTCGCTCGTTCGTTCGTTCTTCGCGTGCTCGTTCGCTCGTTCTTCGCGCGCTCGTTCGCTTCCCCGCGAGCGCCGCGCCGTCGAGACACGGGGAAGAGTCGCTCGAGCACGCGATGGTGAGACGGCCGCAGACATCGGTCAGTGGATCCGCGAGGTGCGGTGCGCGTCCTCGCGCAGCGCACCGAGCTCACGGAAGCGAACGAGCGAACGAGCGAACGAGCGAACGAGCGAACGAGCGAACGAGCGAACGAGGGAACGAGCGCGGGGCAGCGCACCGAGGAAGCGAACGGACCGCGAGCAGACCGAGGAGGCCCCTAGCGGCTTCGCCCGCGGATCCGACCGATATCGATGATCATCGTCGGCGCGGAGTGCAGATCGTCCTCGAAGCTCGGCTCCACCTGCGGCTGACCGCGACCAGTGCCGCGCGGCGGCGGGGGAGGCGGCTTGCGCGGCGGCACGTTGCGTCCACGGCCGGTATCGAGGATCAGCGTGTTCTGCTGATGGATGTCATCGTGACGATCCATCTTCGGCATCGTCGTGAAGTTGGAGTCGCCCGAGAAGTCATCGTGCTGGCTATCGCGCGCACCGGCTTCGCGCGCCGCGATGATCGAGACCGAGGTCGGCTTGGGCTGGAACGGGACCTCGGGCGGCTCGAAGTTATCGTCGCGGAGCATCAGTGACTCGCCGACGTCATCGCTGACATCGTCGGTCATCACGTACTCCTCGAGCATGCGCAGCTCGCGCTCGATCTCGGTCGCGAACATCTTGCGGATGAACCGACCGAGGTGGCTGCGCGAGTAGTTCGGCATGAACTTGCGCAAGAAAACGCGCAGGTCGCCTTCGGCCTCGGCCGCGGTCTGGTAGCGGTTCGCGCGCGAGCGCGTCAGGCAGCGGTCGGTGATCTGCTCGAGCTCGTTCGGGATGCCTGGCGTGAGCTCGCTGACCGGCCGGTACTTGGCGTCGCGGACCTTGATCAGGAGGTCCATCTCGTTCGTCGCGGTGAACGGCGGGATGCGGGTCAGCATCTCGTAGAGGCACGAGCCGAGCGAGAACACGTCGCTGCGGTGGTCGAGCTTGCGGCCGAGCGCTTGCTCGGGACTCATGTACTTGACCTTGCCCTTGATGACGCCGGTCTTCGTGTGGACCTTCGAGAGCGTCGCCTTCGCGATGCCGAAGTCGCACAGCTTCACCTCGCCGGCGTAGCTGCAGATGATGTTCGAGGGCGAGACATCGCGGTGGATGATCCGCAGCGGCTTGCCGCGCGAGTCGACGGCGGAGTGGGCGGCGTGGAGCGCCGAGCCAACCTCGGCCGCGATGTACGCGGCGTGCTCCGGCGGAATCGGCTTCTTCTTCGTGCGGCAGCGCTCGAGCACGGTGCGCATGTCCTTGCCGTCGACATGCTCCATCGCGATGAAGTACTCGCCGTGCGCACGCGCGAACTCGTAGACGCGCGCGATGTTGCCGTGGCGGAGCACCGAGGCAATCTTCGCCTCGTCGACGAGCATCTGGATGAAGTCGTCATCCTCGGCGAGGTGCGCGAGCACGCGTTTGACCGCGACGAGGTGCGGCGTGCCGTGCGAGTCGAAGGTCTTCGCGCGATAGATCTCGGCCATGCCACCGAACGCGATGCGATCGAGCAAATGGTAACGGCCGAGCTGTTGAGCCCTTCTCACCGGCCTCCGAAGCGTACTCCGCGTCGACGAGATCGAGTAAGGGGTACATGTCCTACCCGCGTGCGATCTGTGGGGAATCCGCTATTATCGGAAGATGTCGCGCGCGTTGTTCCTGTCCGCTCTGTTCCTCGCTGGCTGCACGAAGTCCGCACCGAAAGACAATGCTTCTGGCGACCAGCCGAAGGACGTCGTGAAGGTCCCAGGCAGCGACGTGCCGCCACCCGGCATGGGCAAGGCGCGAGGCGGTCCCGATGGCGCGCAGACGGCCGGTAGCGATCCGCAGAAGCTCGGCCCCGAAGAGGGCAAGCTGGCGATCGTGTCGCCCGCCGATGCGAAGGCCGGCACCGAGACGGTCGCGAAGATCACGGTGACGCCTGCCACCGGTTACCACGTCAACACCGAGTTCCCGACCAAGCTCACGCTGGAGACCACCGAGGGCGTCACGCTCGCGAAGGCCGAATTCAAAGCGGGCGGCATGGACAAGGCCAAGGGCGACGCCGATGTGTTCGAAGAACAGTCGCTCGAGCTCGGCATCAAGCTGACCGCTGCGAAGAGCGGCAGCTACACGATCAAGGGCACGTTCAAGTTCGCCGTCTGTGACAAGGATTCCTGTCGCCCGAAGAAAGAGACGATCGCGATCCAAGTCGCGGCGAAGTGAACGACTCGCGTCCCGGTGATACCGTCGACGCGATGGCGGATACGGAACCAGCCCCGGTCGTAAGAGATCTGATCCGCGGCCTCGGCGACAGCGTGCGAGATGACTTCACGCGCAACCGCCGCGTGATGTCGTTCGCGGAGTATCTCGATCTCGTGGTCTCCGAGCCCACGCGCCAGCTGCGCTCGTCGGCGCAGTACATTGTCGACGCGTTCGACCACTTCGGCAGCTCGCAGGTGAAGTACCCGTGGGGCGAGGTTCGCCACTTCCACATGTTCGACGCGCCGTGGGCGAGCGGCGAGGACCGCCTGTTCGGTCAAGAGCACGTTCAGAACGCCGTCTACAAGGTGATGCGCTCGTTCGTGCAGGACGGCCGCCCGAACAAGCTGATCCTGCTGCACGGCCCGAACGGCTCCGCGAAGTCCACGTTCATCCGCTGCATGGGGCGTGGCCTCGAGCACTACTCCACCCTCGACGAAGGTGCGTTGTATCGGTTCTCGTGGATCTTCCCGTCGACGAAGAGCACCAAGGGCGGCATTGGCTTTGGCGGCATCGGCGGCGAAGCCCACGACGCGCTCGATTCGTTCGCGTACCTCCCCGATGACCAGGTCGACGCGCGGCTCGGCGACGAGCTCCGCGATCATCCTCTACTGCTCGTACCGTTCGAGGATCGGCAAAAACTGATCGATCAGCTCGTAGGGCCTTCGATCAAGTCGAAGGAGTTCAACGTCAGCGACTACCTGCGGCAGGGCTCGCTGTCTCCAAAGAACCGAACGATCTACGACGCGCTCCTTGCGAGCTACATGGGGGACTACATCCAGGTACTCCGCCACATCCGCATCGAGCGGTTCGAGGTCTCGCACCGCTACCGGACGGGCTGGGTCACCGTGGAGCCGCAGCTCTCGGTGGATGCCACCGAGCGCCAGGTCACCGCGGACCGCACGCTCAGCGCGTTGCCGCCCTCGCTGCAGTCGGTGTCGCTGCACGAGTTCGGCGGCGAGGTTGTCGGTGCGAACCGCGGCTTCATCGAGTTCGATGACCTGCTGAAGCGGCCGCTCGAGCACTACAAGTATCTGCTGACCACGGTCGAGCGCGCCGCGCTATCGATGACGAGCGCGACGCTGTTCCTCGACCTCGCGTTCATCGGTTCGTCGAACGACATCCACCTCGCGGCGTTCCGGGAGATCCCGGACTTCCAGAGCTTCAAGGGCCGCATCGAGCTCGTGCGCGTGCCGTTCATCCTCGACGTTCGTCACGAGGAAGCGCTCTACCAGGCGCGCCTGCGTGAGGCGGCGGGGCAGCGGCACATCGCGCCGCACACGGCGTACGTCGCTGCGCTGTGGGCCGTGCTGTCGCGCATGCGCAAGCCGCAGATCGAGCGCTTTCCGTCGACGCTCGCCGAGGTCATCGGCAAGCTCTCGCCGCTCGACAAGGTCGAGCTGTACTCGACCGGCCAGGTGCCCGATGACATCGGTGCCGATCGCGCTCGCGAGCTCACCGCGCAGATCAAGGAGCTGTGGCACGAGTCCGACACGTATCCGATCTACGAAGGCCGCGTCGGTGCCTCGCCGCGCGAGATGCAGACGGTGCTGCTCGCTGCGGCAGGCTCCACCCGTTACGACTACGTGTCACCACTGGTCGTGCTCGACGAGATCCAGGAGCTGTGCAAGCAGACCAGCCTGTACGAGTTCCTGCGCCAGGACGTGCAGCCCGGCGGTTACCACGATCACAAGAAGCTCGTCGCCATCGCACGCGGGCGCCTGTTCGACGTGTTCGACGACGAGGTG
>JBBRBG010000205.1:0-16318 GCA_038206055.1 Haliangiales bacterium | reverse complement strand
AGGATCTGCTCCACCTCGCTCATGCCACGGGCCACGCGCATCCGTCGCTCGTGCCGCTCGATGCCCTCGAGCTCGTCGATAGCAACACGCACACGCGCTCCGCTCGCGATGCGTACGGCTACCAGCCTGGTTGGGGCCTGCCGATGGAGGCCGAGCTGGCCGCCATGCGCGCCGCCTGAGTGACAAACGCGTTGCAGCCCGCACGGATCCGGTGTCTAACACCGGCCCTATGGCTGGCAGCGACATCCTCGTCTGGCTCGACATGGAGATGTCTGGTCTCGATCCCGCGAAGGAGCGGATCATCGAGATCGCGACGATCCTCACCGATGGCCAGCTCACCGAGATCGCCGTCGGTCCCGATCTCGTGATCCATCAGCCCGATGAATTCATCGCCGGCATGGATGACTGGAACAAGAAGCATCACGGCGCGTCGGGCCTGATCGATCGTGTCAGAGCATCGACCGTGACCGATGCCGAGGCCGAGGCCGCGACGCTCGAGTTCCTCAAGCAGCACGTCGGCGCGAAGGATCGCCCGGTCCTCGCCGGAAACTCGATCCACCAGGATCGGCGGTTCATCCGCCGCTACATGCCCGCGCTCGATCTGCGTCTGCACTACCGCATGGTCGACGTGTCGACGATCAAGGAGCTCGCGCGTCGCTGGTTCCCGCAGATCACCGCGAAGCAGCCGCCGAAGAACGAGACCCACCGCGCCCTCGACGACATCCGGGAGTCGATCGACGAGCTGCGGTTCTACCGGGCCAACGTGTTCGTACCGCCGCCCACCCCGGCGACTGCACCCGCTCCGCAAGCGCCTGCCGCCGGCTAGTCGAGCTTCCAGCTCCGGCTAACGGCTCGGGAATGCTGGCGATCGGCATGCCTGAATCGGGCACGTCCGTTGCTCGATAGGTGGGCAATGCGCACCACCGCCGTCTTCGCTGCTACCGCCCTCACCGCCACGCTGTTCGGCGCCTGTGCCGATTCGCCCGCGAGCGAGGACCCGGAGGACAGCGTGTTCGTCGATGACTCGAAGGCGGATGACTTCTTCTCGACCTCCGCGATCGAGTACCTCCTCGAGGGCAAGTCCACGGTGGTCCTCGATGCGAGCTACGCCACCAAGACCGCCGCCGAGCGCGACGCCGCAGCGAAGAAGCTCGTTGGCTTGAAGCAGATCGCGATCGCCTGGTTCGTGACCCAGTACTTCGTCGACAAGGAAGAGGACGAGGCGAACCACGAGTTCGGCGGGTTCGGTGGCATGGCGAAGGGCGGAGCGTTCCAGGATCTCGCGATCACCGCGCGCGCCGACAAGCTGACCTACGACTTCACGTTCAAGCAGCTCGCTGCTGGCGGAAAGAACCTGACCTCGAAGCTCCCGATCCGGATCGCTGGCGGCAAGCAGGTGTTTGACCTCGAGGTCGGCCGCCCGAGCAACACCGAGATGGCGAAGCTCGAGACCAACGAGGAGTGGTACCGCCAGGCGCCATGGACGTCGTGGGATCCGAGCAAGGTGACCGCGGCACAGAAGGAGCCGATCACGTTCTCGATCTCCAAGGAGAAGGCGTCTACCGACGGCTTCTTCGACATGGCGCGCCTCACCGCGGACGGCAAGCTCGACATGGACGTGTACTTCGGCTGGGACTACCACTCGGACTACCACCTCAAGCACTCGAAGGAATTCATGACCTGGTTGAAGAACCAGGGCTTCTCGGCGCCCGTCGCGAGTTGGGACCAGCTCACCCGTACTTCCGGCGCGTTCAAGCGCACGGTCAAGGCCGACACCCGCACG
The DNA here is from genome assembly GCA_038206055.1 of Haliangiales bacterium. Taxonomy (GTDB): domain Bacteria; phylum Myxococcota_A; class Polyangia; order Haliangiales; family Haliangiaceae; genus JABFXX01. Next base: position 14,535 of record JBBRBG010000205.1, on the reverse strand, counting down.
GTGAACGTCGAGGTCCGCATCTTCTTCGGCAAGCCGGGCACCGAGACCGACCCCGACACGGATGCCGGCGGCAAGGTCCTCGAGGCAGATGTCCGCGCATCCCTCGCGACCCGCGACGTGGTCGTCTACTCCGGCCACTCCGGCCCGTTCTACGGCTTCGCCCTGGCGAACTGGCGCAAGACCGCCGAGGGCGACCTCGACGATGCCGACATGCGCGTCATCGACATGCCCTCCGACAAGTACCAAGTGATCCTCGCAGAGGGCTGCGACACGTATCAGATCGGTGAGGCGTTCAAGGAGAACCCCAAGAAGGCCGGCAAGAACGTCGACATCATCACCACCACCTCGTTCTCCAACGCGGCCACCCCGGCCACCGTCGAGAACTTCATCGCCGCACTGCTCGCTCGCGACACCACGAACCGCCTCCGCCCCCAGCCGGTCTCGACCCTGCTGACCAAGCTCGACTCCGAGTCGTGGGGCTTCACGACCATGTACGGAATGCACGGCATCGACGACAACCCCAAGCTGGTGCCGTTCGCGAACACCGCGAAGTTCGGCAAGGCGTGCTCGGCGAACTCCGACTGTGGCGCGCCCGGGAACCTGTGCGTCTCCGCCTCGGGTGGCAAGAAGTGCACGGCGGCCTGCACGGACACCTCCGGCTGCGGCACCGGCTACACGTGCAAGGCGGTCGCGAGCACGTCCTCCAGCACCATCTACGGAAAGGCCTGCGCAAAGAATTAAACCGGCAACGGTCTTGCTACGATGTCCTTCGGCGATGAAGGACACGCTCGTGATGATCATGGCCGGCGGCAAGGGCTCTCGCCTTGGCCCGCTGACGATCCACCGCTCGAAGCCGGGCGTGCCGTTCGCGGGGCGCTATCGGATCATCGACTTCGTGCTCTCGAACTTCGTGAACTCGGGGTACCGGCGCATCTACGTGCTCACGCAGTACATGTCGTCGAGCCTGATCAAGCACCTGTCGCGCAACTGGCGGCTCAACGGCTTTGGCGAGTACATCGAGGTCGTGCCGGCGCAGATGCGCCTCGGCGAGTTCTGGTACCGCGGCACCGCCGACGCCGTGTACCAGAACTTGAACCTCATCAAGGACTCGCGCGCCGCGCACGTCGCGGTGTTCGGCGGCGACCACGTCTACAACTTCGACGTCGCACAGATGGATGCAGCGCACCGCGATCTGCAAAGCGACCTCACCGTTGCCGCGTTCCCGGTCCCGACCGCCGAGGCGCAGGGCTTCGGCATCATCGACGTCGACGCTCGCGGTCGCATCATCGGGTTCGTGGAGAAGCCGAAGAACCCGCCCGAGATGCCGGGCCGGCCGGGCTGGTCACTGGTCTCGATGGGCAACTATCTATTTCGCCGTGAGGTCCTCGAGCGCGTGCTCGTCGACGACGGCGGAATTCCGAGCTCGCGACACGATTTCGGACGAGACATCATCCCCCGCCTGATCTCGGAGGGCGCGCGAATTCAGGTCTATGACTTCGCAGACAACCACATCCCCGGCGAGCCCGAGGATGCGCAGCCGTACTGGCGCGACGTCGGCACGATCGACAGCTACTTCACGTCGAACATGGAGCTGCGCGCGCGCGTGCCCGCGCTCGACCTGTACAACCGCAAGTGGCGCATCCGCAGCGCACAGCGGGACTATCCGCCGGCTCGCTTCGTCCGTGCGGGTGAAGGCTTCGGTCCCGCCGAGGTCGACGACAGCCTGATCTGCGAGGGCTCGATCATCGCGTCGGCTTCGGTTCGAGAGACCGTGCTGTCGTACGACTGCTTCGTTCACGCAGGCGCCGAGGTCAGCGACTCGATCATCCTGTCGGGATGCGATATCGGCCGTGGCGCGCGGCTGAGGCGCGTGCTGCTCGACAAGAACTGCAAGATCGAGCCGGGCTGCGTGATCGGCGAGGACATCGCGGCCGATCGCGAGCGGTTCCCGTTTGTCACCGAGTCGGGAATCGTCATCGTGCCGAAGGGCACCGTGATCCCCGCGAAGGGTCCGTTCATCCTCGCAAACGACGTCGCGGAGCTGCTCGGCAACGAGCCAGAGCTCACGGCGCAGCTACGGCCAGGAACCTTCGTCGTCTCGGGACAGAGCCGCCACAGCTACGACTCCGCAGGGCCGCGGTTCAAGAAGTTCGCCGGCACTGAAGTCGTCTAGTCGCCGTGCGTGTCGTTCACGTCTCCTCCGAGGTCGCGCCGTTTGCACAGTCGGGCGGACTCGCCGATGTGGTCTCGGGCCTGCCCGCAGCGCAGGCCGAGGCATACGGCCTCGACGTCGGCGTGATCGTGCCGATGTATCGCGGCGTCGCCGCGCGGATCGCCGATGCGGGCATCGAGATCAATCGCAGCGTGCCGCTGTCGCTGTCGCTCGGTGTCCATGCGTTGGAGGGCGCACTGCGGATCGCGAGGGTCGGTCGCGTCCGCTATGGCTTCGTCGATCTCCCGACGCTCTACGATCGTCCCGGCAACCTGTATGGCCCCGGTGGTGCCGCTGAATGGGACGACAACCACGTGCGATTCGCAGCCCTCGGCAAGGCTGCGATCGCCACAGCGCCTGCGCTTCTCGGCGGTGCGCCCGATGTGGTCCACGCCCACGACTGGCAGGGCGGCCCGGCCGCGATCTACGCGCGCCTCTCGGAGAAGCCGCCGGGAATCGTCGCCACGATCCACAACCTCGCCTATCGCGGCATCTTCCCGAAGGTCGTGATGGACGAGCTCGGACTACCGTGGTCGTTGTTCACACAGCGGCAGATCGAGTTCTACGATCAGCTCAGCTTTCTCAAGGGCGGGCTCGCCGCCGCCGATGTGGTGACCACCGTCAGCCCGAGCTACGCGCAGGAGATCCTGACGCCGCAGTTCGGTGAGGTGCTCGATGGCTTCCTCCGCTGGGACGTCAAGCGGATCGTCGGGATCGTCAACGGCATCGATACGCGCGCGTGGGATCCGGGGCGCGATGCGCTCGCGATGCGACCTTCGATCCGCGCCGCGCTCGCTGCGGAGATGGAGCTGCCACTCGAGGATGGCGAACCGCTGATCGGCGTGATCGCGCGGATGACCGGGCAGAAGGGGCTCGACCTCGTCGCCGACATTGTTCCCGATCTCGAGGCGCTCGGCGCGCGCATGGTCGTGCTCGGAGCCGGCGAACCGGCCCTCGAAGATCGATTTCGCAGCCTCGCCCGCGAGTTTCCGGACCGCCTCGCGGCGCGCATCGGGTTCGATCTCGAGCTCGCGCGCAGGATCTACAGCGGCACCGATCTGTTCGCGATGCCGTCGCGCTTCGAACCGTGCGGACTCGGTCAGCTCTATGCGATGCGCTTCGGATCGATCCCCGTCGTGCATGCGGTCGGCGGTCTGCGAGACACCGTCACCGACGGCGTCACGGGCATCCAGTTCGCCGCTGCCGACGCGGCATCGTTGCGCGCCGCGATCGCGCGCGCCGTCGTCCTGTATTGCGATCGCAGCGCATTCTCGTCACTGCAGCGTCACGCGATGGCGCGCGACTCCTCGTGGAATGCGTCCGCGCTCGAGTACGTGCAGCTCTATCGCTCGCTGCGTGCGTGACGCTACGCACTCAGGTGCAGCGCATTGCTGCAGCTGGAATGCGACGAAACCGCGAAATTGGCCGTACCAACGTCCGACGCTCGGACGGTTGCGTCCGTGGATCGGACGTCCATGTCCGCAGCGCGGACTCGGCCGTCCGAGGTACGGACCCGTACAAATAGTGAGCGTGAGCGCGCAGTCCGGAGCGCGGACGCTCGACGCAGTGCGTTGTGACTACCCCTGTCGATAACCCAGGAGATCGCGCCAGTTGTTCACAACCGAATTCGGCCTAAGCCCTCGAATCCCATGGTTCACTTGTGACCAGAGGATGAGCTGTGAACAACTTGTGATCCCGGGGGTGAGGACGGGTCCGGGAGCGACGGCTGGTCAGCTACTTACGCACCGTGTCACGAGACATCGGACGATGTCCTACATGTGTCCCGGGTCACCGTACTCCCGACCCTGAAGCCGAGTTTGAAGCCGATCCAGAACCGTCCGCGGAGCCAGCGCTGGAGCCCGCGGGCAGCGCTGCGAGCGCGGTGCAGGCTTCGGTGTCCTTGCGGTCACAGGCGCGCTTCAGGAGCGTTCTGCCGAGCGCTGTGTCCTTCGCACCGCCGATGCCCTGCACGCGCATGGCGCCGAGCACACGGCACGCGATCGGATCGTCGCCGCGACAGCCACGCTCGAGCCACACGGTCGCCGCCGCGGTGCTCGTCGGCAACCCCTTGCCCTCGAGGTACGCGACGCCCATGTGCCGGCACGCGACCGCATCGCCGTCGTCACAGCCCTTCTTGTAGTGCTTCACCGAAGCGTCGAGAGCCGCACGGGTGACATCGAGGTCGCCGGCGTTCGTGCACGCGTACGGAGCCCCGCCCTGACACGCCGTATCGAGGAGCTTCGCCGCGCGCTCCACATCCGCGATGACGCCATGACCGTCGCGGAACATCAGGCCGAGGTTGCGGCACGCGAGCTTGTAGCCGCCATCACACGCCTTCTGGTAAACGTCGACGCCCTTCGTCACGTCCTTCTCCACGCCGGCGCCTTCGACGAGGGCGAGCGCGACCTGATTGCACGCGGCGAGGTTGCCGCTGTTGCAGGCCTGCCCGAACAGCGCGGTCGCGCGGCGGAGATCCTGCTTCACGCCGACGCCTTCCGTGTACATGACCGCGAGGCTACGGCACGCCTCGAGATCGCCGGCGACGCACTTCGTGTCGTAGCCCGCGGCGAGCGACGCCGAGTCCATCGTCGCAGATCCGGAACCAGATCCAGATCCCGCCGAGTCCTCCGACTTCTTCGAACCGCACGCCGTCAGGAGTACGAGCGCGAGCGCGAGGCGAGTCATCGCTCGGGAGGTATCACAGGTCGAGCACCGCGGTCCGGACGTTCCCATACACCCGATCACCGTTCGCGCCGCTGCGCGGCAGCTGCGACACGCCGGCGATGATCGCGGCGCCGATCGCAAACGCGATCACCATTCCGCGCCACGTCGCCGCGCGGTACAGCGCGTAGCCGAGCGAACCGAACACCAGCGCGAGGTATGGCAGCACGCCGGCGATGCCGGTGATGCCGAGCGCGGAGCCGAGGTTCGGCGCGACCAGGTTGTCGCCGAGCATGCGAAACGTGACCTCGACGAGCGGGTTCTTCAAGCTATCGGGCCAGTACGGGAACGTGACGGTGGTCAACCCGTAGACCACCACGCCGACGACGATCGTCCCCGCAGCCGCACCGAGTACGAGCGGCCGCGCGCGCCACGCCTGGAGCTGCGCTGCGACGAGCGGCAGCACGAACGGCAACATCGCGGTGATGTAGCGCGGCCCCACGCCCCAGCCGCCGCGCCAGAAGTTGATCGACGAGATGAACAGGAGGTAGATGATGACGACCGCGCCCGACACGATCACGATCGCGCGCTCCCCTTTCTTCGCGAGCGTCACGCCTCCGGGGATCGCGATCAGCAGCCACGGCGCCAGCGTGATGAGGCCGTTGTCGGGCGCCATCATCGACCCCCAGAATGCCTCCCAGCGCAGCTTCGTGATCCCGAGGAATCCCTGCTGGTGGAAGCTGGCCCACGTGGTCGACGCGTCGTAGCCGGTGCGCCACGGGCTGCCGAACGCGGCGGCGTGATACGCGAGCAGGATCGCGATCGGAATCGCAGCGCCGATCGCGGCCGCACCGACGAGGCGCATGGCCTCGATCCGCGGCCACTTGATGATCCGGACCACCACGAGGACGGCGACCGGCACCGCCGCGAACACGGCCTGGTAGTCGACCAGCAGCGCGCTGCCGGCGAGCGCCCCGGCGGCGGCCATTGCCAGGAGCCCGCGCTTCCGCTCGCTGACCTCGACCGCGAGGATCCACGCCGAGCCCACACACACCGCGGCGAGCTGGTGCGAGAAGAACAGGATCGAGTAGGTCATCGCCATCGAGCCGAGGCCGTAGGCCACGAGCACGAGACGCCGCACATCGGGATCGGGGGCGAACCGCGCGAGGAACCCCCAGAGCAGCCACAGGAACAGGATCGCCGGGACGATCCCTGCGAAAACTCTGGATAACCACAGCGAGAACGCGAGGCTCGGCTCGGTGACCAGCTTCGCGGCCGCATACGCTGGCATGGCGAGGAACGACGAGCCCGGCGCCTTGTTCGAGTAGGAGTGCCCCGAAGACGGTGAGACATCGGCGGTGCCGCCCCAGGTGGCGACGCCGGTATCGATCTCGATCCGGTGCTCGTCGACGAGCGCCCGGGTCAGGTACACCCGCGGCAGCTCGTTCGCGCTGTGGATCTTCGGGAAGTACGGGAACACGTACAGATACGCGGCGGCGATCGCGATCAGCCACCACGGAGCGCGAGCCAGTAGGTTCCTGACGGGCACGTGTGCGGAGAACGTGATACCACCGGATCGATCGTGTTGCCTTACCGCAGCGTGCGTGACGCCGCGATCGCCGATGTCGGCCGCGCGATCACGATGGCGTTCGGCGGTGTGATCGCGTTCGCCCCGATCGAGTATGCGCTGACGTTGTGGGCCTACGCCGGGCACAGCACCCTGCCCTCCAAGCTCCGGCTCGTTGCCCTCGTCCTCACCCTCTCGCTCGTCCTCTGGCTGATCCTCGCGGTCAACCTCGCGGCGCTGCTCGTCGCCGTACGGTTCGTGCGCGCGCAGCTCGATCCAGACCGCGGCCGCGGGCCCGGCTGGTTCACCGTGCACCCGCTCGACACCGGCATCCGCCCCGGCGTGCCACGGCTCTGGTCGTGCGTGGTCACCTCGCTCGCGGTGGGCTTCGTGCTCCAGCGTGGCGCGGTCTGGGCGATGGGGTCCTACAAGGAGCCGCAGCTCACCGCCGTGTTGATCGGTGGGATGGGCATCGCCGCGCTCGGGTTCGGCGTCCTCCTGTATCGAACGTGCGTGATCGCCGCGATTGCCGGTGCACGCGCGCTCGCTCCGCTGCTCGGCCCGTTCAACCCGATCGGCCGCTGGCGCGCGGCCGGGTTCGCGCTCGCCGCGTTGATCGGAGGGGGGCTCGCCGGCTCGTGGTTCGCGCTGCCGCAGAGCCGCTCGGTGCTGCCGGTCCGCCTCGTGATCTCGACCGTGGTGATCATCCTCGGTGCGGGCTTCGGCGCGCTGGTGCATCCGCGGCTGCCGCGCATCCGCTCGCGGTCGACCGCCATCGCGATCGCCGGCGCATCCACGCTGCTGTGTACGCTGACGTTCGCCGTATGGGGCGCGGAGCTCGAGGCGAAGTACATGGCGATCACTGCTTCGCCCGCGCTCGACAAGCTGATCGGCGTGGTCCGCACCGCGAACGACTTCGATCGCGATGGCTTCGGCACGGTGCTCGGCGAGGCCGACTGCGCGCCGTTCGATCCTCGGATCAACCGCGGTGCGATCGACATCCCCGACGACGGCATCGATCAGAACTGCGACGGCCACGACTTCTCGATGTTGTCGCTCGCCGTCCCGAGCACGCCGACCATCCCGGTCCCGCCCGAGTTCAAGCGACCGTGGAACGTCCTGCTCATCACGATCGATACGGTGCGCTACGACCACACCACGTTCGGTGGCTACGCGACGGGTCCCAAGAAACGAGACACCACGCCGCGGCTGGCGGAGCTCGTGAAGCGCTCGACGTCGTTCACCTGGACGATGGCGCCATCGGCCGGAACGATGGCGTCGATCCCCGCGATCATCACGTCGAAGTACTTCCACTCGGGGATCGCGCTCGACGAGTCCAATCCGAAGGGCACGCCACCGCGGATCAAGCCCGAGAACACCACGCTCCCCGAGATCATGAAGCGCTCCGGCTACCACACCGGCGTGATCGCCTCGCACGACTGGTGGAACGACTGGGGCATGGAGCAAGGCGTCGACGACTACGACAACTCGATCGGCAAGGTGCCGGATCCGTACCGGGTCGCCGCGGACAAGGTCACCGATCACATCCTCGCGTGGGTGACGCAGCAGCAGAGCCGCAAGTGGTTCTTGTGGGCGCACTATATCGATCCGCACGGTCGCTACGTCGCGCACCCCGATGTCGTCGACTACGGCTCGAAGGACGAGGACCTCTACGACGCCGAGCTCAAGTGGACCGATCAGGAGGTCGGCCGCCTGCTCGACGAGCTGCGCCGGCTGCCGAGCAGCGAGAACACGATCATCGTGATCACGAGCGATCACGGCGAGAGCATGGCAGAGCACAACGTTCCGCTCGGCACCCACGGCACCGCGCTCTACCGCGAGCTGCTGCACGTGCCGATGATCTTCTACATCCCGGATAACGCGGCGCGCGAGGTCAGCGGCACCGTGTCGAACCTCGACATCGTGCCGACGCTCGCGGAGCTGTGCGGCATCGACGTCCACGATCTGTCGTTCGAGGGCCGGAGCCTGGTCACCCAGCTGTTCTCCGGGCGCGCCGATCACGAGCGCGTGGTGTTCTCCGAGACCAATGCCCCCGGCAAGCAGCGCGCCGCGATCACCGAGGCATGGAAGCTCATCTACTACATCAACGCGAACGTCTACGAGCTGTTCGATCTCGCTGCGGATCCGTGGGAGCACAACAACCTCGCGCCGAGCAATCCACCGGCGCTCGCCACGATGCAGCAGGCGCTGCAGAACTGGATGGATCGCGTGATGTACGCGCGCGATCCGAACTTCAACCAGGCGTATCGCTACCTCGCCGACGTGATCGCCAAGGAGCAGCCGCCGGTCGCGACCACCGGGCAGACGATCGCGAACGGCGCGATCGAGGTCACCGGCATTGGCCGCGCGGCCGACAAGCCCTTCCTGCCCGCCACCACCACCGACGTCCACGTCTACTTCACGGCGAAGACCGCCACGGCGAGGAATCTGAAGTTTCAGCTCGTGCTGTGGCCAAAGCCTGCCGAGGTGACCGATCCCGTGCCGGGAAATGCGAGCCGCTCGAGCCTCCGGGTGACCGCGGATGGCGTGTTCCCGACCACCCAGTGGAAGCCCGGGGACCGCATCCGCGAGCGGTTCACCGTGACCATCCCCGGGAACTGGCAGGGCGATACGGTCGTGGGGCTGGTCGTCCAGGAGGCCGGGAGCGGCGACCGGGATAAGGCCAGCGGCCCCACGCCCGGCAACGATCCCACCATCGCCATCCTTGGTGTCCTACCCCTGCCTTCCGGGGGAAGCCCGACGCCTCCGCCGCCGTAGTAAGCTGTAGCCATGCGGCCGATTTACAACCTCGCCAGCGTGTTCGCGGACCAGATCCGCACCGCAGAGACCGAGGGTAGCCGTGTCTACGAGCCGCTGATCGGCCTCGTCACCGACAACAAGGACCCGAGCAAGCTCGGCCGCGTGAAGGTGAAGCTCCCCGTCCTGCACAAGGACGAGACCACGTTCTGGTGCCCGATCATCATGCTCGGCGCGGGCAAGAACCGCGGCTGGTTCTACATCCCCGAGAAGGATGACGAGGTGCTCGTGATGTTCGAGCACGGCGACCAGGATCACCCGATCGTCGTCGGCGCGCTGTGGAACGGCAAGGACAAGCCTCCCGACAAGAACCCCGGCGGCAACCCCCGCCGCGTGATCAAGTCGCGCGCAGGATCGAAGATCACGTTCGACGACGACAAGGAACAGCTGATCATCGAGGACGGCGCCGGCTGCGGCATCATCACGTTCGACGCCAAGGCGAACAAGATCATCATCGAAGCCAAGAAGGGCGACGTCTGCTTCCAGTCGCCGGCCGACGAGATGAAGATCACCTGCAAGGAAGCGACGCTCGAAGCGAAGCAAAACGTCGAGATCCACGCAGGGTCGAACATGTCCCTGGGCAGCGATGCGAAGGTGACCGTGAAGGGCCAGGCCGTCACGATCTCGGGCTCGAAGGGCAACGCGAACTGCGGCAACTCGTCGATGCCCGCGGCTCCGTCGTCGAGCCCGCAGGACGTCGCCGATCCTTACGGCTCGTAGCGAGCCGGTGTCCGGGCAGACGCCCGCTACTGCGCCATCGAGTACGAATCGCCGGCCGGCGCCTTGGGGCCGTGCGGCTCCTTGACGACCGCGGGCTTCGCATCCGGCGCCGGGTTCGTGCCGCGGCGGATGTACTCGGTGACCGGCTTGTACGTCACGGTCCACTTGTTGGTCTTCACGACCTTGCCGTCCTTGTAGAACCGGCGGAACCGCTCGAGCTTGTAGCCATCGAAGCCCGCCTGATCGAGGCTGGTGTCGTCGAGCTTGACCTCTTCGTCGAGGCGCTCTTCGCTCGCGAACGGCGTGGTCTCGATGACGTGCCGCTCGAACACGACCTTGTCGAACGGGCGCTTCCTGCCGAGCACCTCGACCTTGGCCTCGCCGTTCGCCACCACGTAGCGGAGTGCGACCGGAAAGTCGTACGGGTTCTTCAGCTTGAGGTCGGTGTCGGGCCAAACGACCGTGGCATCGAAGCCGAGCGGTGTGTACGCGCTCGGCCGCGAGTGATTCGTGGTCTTGACGATGTCGAGACCGGCGAAGAACGCGGCGCCGAACAGCGTCGTCGAGATCTGGCACGTGCCACCCGCGAGGCCGTCGACCATCTCGCCCGCGGTGATGACGTGCGCGATCTTGTAGCCCATCTTCTGCGAGCGCTCGCCGACGGTGCCGTTGAACGACCACTCCTCGCCGGGCTTCATGACGTAGCCGTTGACCTTGCTCGCGGCGAGCTTGAGGTTGAAGTTGCGGTCGCGATCTGTGACCGGGAACTTCGTCTCGTAGTGGCCGAGCACCTCGGAGATGTCGTCGATACCGAGGTTTCCCTTCGTCACCGTGGCCGGGACGGGGACATCGATCAGCTCGATCTTCGTCGCACTCTGGCGCGCAGCGCCTTCGATGCGCGGCAGCGAGCCCCACACGTCGAGGCCCTGCCCCGGCGCGTCGTCGTGGATCTTCTTCCCCTCGAGATCGAGGTACGCGTTGACCGGCGCGCGGTCGTAGCTCGCCTTGAGCTCGAGCAGGCGCGCGACCGCCTTGTCGCGATCGAGACGAACGGGGAGCGTGCCCTTCGTCGCACGCGCGGCGACATCCGCTTCCGACGTTACGGCAGCCTCGTCGGGATCCGGCTCGAGGCCGAGCTCGGCCCACGTCACGGCAATGTCGTGGCCGGCGATCCGCACGGTGACCGTCTTGCCGAGATACGCACCGATCGGACCAGTCGCCGCAGCCGCGGGCTTCTTCGCGACGGGCTCAGCCGTGGTCGCCGGCACGCCCTGCGTGGTGGCGGCGCTCGCAACGCTCTTCGTGCCGAGAACGTAGTAGCCGCCGATCAGACCGGCGGCGACAACGAGCATGCCGCCGGCAAGGCCGAACAGAACGGCGCCATGTTGCGAAGAGCGTGTGCCAGTAGGCTGGGTCATCGGTTCCTTCTATCCTCTTATCATGAGAGGTAGCAGATCCAGGAGTTTGCACCTGGCGGGCCACGCTCGATCGCAGCGCCCGAACCCAGTTGCGACGTTCGTGTCTGACCGGCCACAAACGATGTGGTCCACGAGACACGGCGGTTTGACAGGTGGGGTGGCAGGCTGCACCATGCACGGGTGAGCTCGCTCGTGCAGCGCAACAAGGTGGTTGCCAAGCGGAAAGGTGCGCTGGCCGTTGCCGGCGCCGCCGGGGCGGTCGCAGCAGGTGTGGTCATCGCCCCCGTCGCCGGGATCGTCGCCGCCGCCGGGGCCGTTTATCTCGGCTGGGACTGGCTGTCGTTCCGCATCAAGAACGGCATGCGATTCTAGCCAGCGGTCGTGAGCGACGCGCAGGGATTTGCAGCCGGCCTCGTCGGCATCGTTCTCGATGGACGATATCGGCTCGATGCTGTCCTCGGCGAAGGGGGCATGGGCTCGGTGTTTCGCGCGCAGCACCTGGCGATGGACCGCAAGGTCGCGGTCAAGCTGCTCAAGCCGCACCTGACGACCGATAGCGCGGCGCTCCAGAGGTTCGCTCGCGAGGCGCGCGCGACCCTCAAGGTCGAGTCGCCGCACGCCGTCAAGGTGCTCGACTTCGGCGTCACACCTCAGAACGATTACTACATGGTCCTCGAGTACCTCGATGGCCGCACCGTGCAGCGCGAGCTGGAGGTCGACGGTCCGTTCGCGCCCGCGCGCGTGCTCCACATCGCCAGGCACGCGCTGGACGCGCTCGCCGCCGCGCACGCGAGCGGCCTCGTGCATCGCGACATCAAGCCCGACAACATCCTGCTGATGCGGGTCGATGCCGATCCGGATCACGCGATGCTGCTCGACTTCGGCGTCGCGAAGCTGATGGAGGGCGCCGCGGTCACCGACAAGTCGCGCTTCGCGCTGACCCAGGCGGGCATGGTGTTCGGCACGCCGGAATTCATGTCGCCGGAGCAGGCGTGCGGTCACGTGCTCGACGGCCGCAGCGATCTGTACTCGCTCGCCGCGACGATGTTCGCGATGCTGACCGGCTGCGCGCTGTTCGAGGGCAAGACCGCGATCGAGCTGCTCACGCAGCACGCCCGCACGCCGCCGCCCCACCTCGCGCAGCTCGTGCCCGAGCTCGGGCAGTACCCGAAGCTCGACGAGCTGCTGCAGCGATGCCTCGCGAAGCACCGCGATCAGCGGCCGAGCACTGCGCGGGAGATGGACGCGCTGATCGCGGAGCTCGAGATCTACGTCGCCCGCGGTGGCGCGGCCTCGCGCTCGACGAAGAACCTCAAGACGCTGATGGGCGGCTCGTCGTTCTTCAGCGCCCTGCCGGCGGAGACGCTGCTGCCCGCGCAAGCGCAGCAGGCCGCGGCCGAGGCGGTCGCCGCGGCCGCGGTGTCGCCCTCGCGCGCGAACGCGGCGACGATCGATCCGCTCGACACCGGCGTGCATCCGATCGTGCCATCGCGGCGCGGGCTGTACCTCGGGCTCGGCGCGCTCGCCGTGGTCGCGCTGATCGGCGTGACGATCGGCGTGGCGATGCGGAAGCAGGCCCCGGCCGCGCACGCGCCCCCCACCGACGCGGGAGTGATCGCGCTGGTGCCCGTCGATGCCGGTGGATTGCCCCCCGACGCCGCGCTGATCGACGCCGGAGCGGCGGCTCCGCCCCGCCCGGATGCGGGAGTCGCCATGATCAAGGTGCCACCGCCACCGCCAAGGACCAACGAGCACCTGAAGAACGCCGAGGACGCGATGAAGCAGGGAAACCGCCTCCGGCAGCTCGCAGAGGCCGACCTCGCCCTGAAAGCCGATCCGAGGAGCGTTCGGGCGAAGTATTTGCTCGGCGACGCCCTGATCAAGGGGGGCGATCTCGACCGAGGTTGCGCGTACTTACGCCAGCTCGGCCGAAATTCGCTCGCCGTGGCCCGGGCCGGCGTCGCGAACTGTCCACCGTAGGGCTGGGCTGATTGATTCCGTCGGCGCCGGCCCCTATTCTACCCGTCTGCGAATGGGGGCTGCTCGTCGATGACTGCCGTTGGAACGACGTCCGGATCCCATTCCTCTCAGGTGAGCGGAGCGCGGCTACAGCCGGGCTTTCAGCTCGGTGACTATCGCGTCGGGCAGGCGCTGTGGTCGCTCCGCATCGCCGATGCGTACAAGGCCGATGGACCGCAAGGTCCCGCGACGATCTACGTGATCAGCTCGGCGCTCGCGTCCGAGCCGGCGATCCGTGATCAGATCGTGGCCGGTACGCGCGCCGCGGCCGCGCTGCCCGAGCACAAGCACCTCGTGCGAACGCTCGCCGCCGGTCTCACGGGGACGATCCTGTGGATCGCGACCGAGGAGGTCGAGGGCTCGCTGGTTCGCGAACTCTTGCAGAAGAAGCGCATGGGCAGCGGCCGCGCGGGCAACGCGGGTCTCGGCACGCGCGCGACCGGCAACCTGATCGTCGGCGTCGCGCAGGCGCTCGCCGAGGTGCAGCACGGCGCGCTCGCCGACGAGTCGATCGTCGTCAATCGGGCGGGCCGCGTGCGCGTGATCGATCTGGCGCTCGCCGCCGGCACGATCGCCGCGATGCGCGCGGGCATCCTGCCGACGGGCGCCGCCGTCGCGCCCGAGGTGCAGGCCGGCAAGCCGGTCACCGGCGCGAGCGATGTCTACTCGATCGGCGCGCTGATGTACGAGTGCCTCGTCGGGTCGCCGCTCGAGCGCGGTGGTCCGCGCCCGAGCGAAGTCGTCCAGGGCGTCAACTCGCAGATCGATGACCTCGTGGCGTGCGCGTGCCACAAGGATCCCGACAAGCGGTTCGGTCGCGCGGACGTGCTCGGCGAGGTCGTCGGCGAGGCCCTCAACAAGGGCGGCGCGATGATGACCTCGGCGGTGCCCACCCTCGCCAGCGCGCCGTCGCTCGCGGATCACCAGGTCAGCCTCGCGGCCGAGATCGGCCACGCGGCGAGCTCGGGCCAGATGGCCGCGGCGGTGCCCGTCGATCGCGCACTCGCGGGCGCCCTCGCCGACTCCAACGAGAAGTGGCTGATCAGCAAGGGCAAGCTCGACTACGGTCCGTTCTCGCTCGCCGACGTGATCGCGCAGATCGAGAAAGGCGACATCGTCGC
>JBBRBG010000204.1:0-16494 GCA_038206055.1 Haliangiales bacterium | reverse complement strand
CGGCGGCCCGCGCGTCCACGAACCCTCACACAGTCATCCTCGCCGAAGTCGCCGTCGGCCGGATCGCCGCCGCCGCCGATCCAACTGCAGACAACGCGCTCCGCGCGTGGGTGGCGGCGCACCCACAGAGTCCGGACCCCGAAGATCTCCCGCCGCGAAGCTGGGCGAGTGCAGGCCTCATCGATGCAGCAGGCGAGCGCGGCGACTGGGCCGGTGTCGCCGACGCCGCCGCGACCGAGCTCGGGCGTCCCGCGACCAGCGGCTGCCTCGTGGTCGCGAGCGTCGACGAGGATCGCGAGGTCGTCGCGGCGCGCGATGCGAACGGGGCGTGGCATGGTCGCGCGCGACGGATCAACCCCGGCAAGCTCGACGTGAGCCAGGTCGTGCCGGTAGACATCACGTCTGCGCTCGCAGGCTGCGCGCGCGTATCGGTGATCGCCCGCCCGCCGCTGCACGGCCGCTCGAATCTGATGCCGGCCGCGATGCCATGGGCGTTCGTCAGCGGCCCGCCGCGTCCCGCCGTGGCGGGGCCGTTGCGCACCGTGATCGTCACTGACGTGACCCCGCCCCAGACGTCCCTCCAGCTCCCCAGACTCGCCGCCGCGACCTATCCGGCGAATGCGCAGCGCTTGAGCGGGGCCACGGCGACTCCGACGCGCGTGCTCGCCGAGGCGGCCGATGCGACGTATCTCGAGATCAACGCGCATGGCGTCGCCGACGTCGAGATCGCCGATGCGTCGTTCCTCGCGCTCTCGCCCGATCCGAGCGGCCAGTTCATGCTGACGGCGGCCGACGTGCGGGCGGCGAAGCTGCGCGCTACGCCGGTCGTGGTGCTCGCCGCCTGCCGCGGCGCGCAGGCGGCGCCGTATCTGTATCGCCGCTGGAGCCTACCCGACGCCTTTATCACCGCCGGGGCTCGCGCGGTGATCGCGACCGATCTCGACATCCCCGATCCCGCGGCCGCGGCGACCTTCGGCGCGCTGCGCGATCGGATCGAGCGCGGCGAGGATCCGGCGGTCGCGGTCGCGGCGTTACGCGCTGCGGCACCGGGTAGCTGGATCGCACGGATCGCCGTCTTCGAGTAGGCGGGGAAGATCGTGCCGGGGCGTGCGTCGTCCCGGTATGGCCGAGCGCGCGCTGGCGTCGTCACGCGAACGCGAATCTGTGCGTTCGACCGACATCGACCTGCCGCCGCCCCCGATCCTGCCGCTCGAACGCCGCCGCGCGATCGGCACCGGCGCTCGCGCGAGCTCGATGTCGGCGCCCACTTCGTTGACGACGCGAGCGATCCAGATGTTCGCGGACGCGGTGGGTGCTGGGCTTCACGGTCCCGAGCTCCAGCCCGACGATGCGCACGCGACCGGTTAGCGCTGCGAACAAGCGTCGGGAAGATCGCGAACCGCCATGCGTCAACCTCGTATGAGCCAGCGCTCGGCCGACTCCTCCTTCGATGTTCTGCGGTCCACGCCAGGAGCAGGGCCGGTGCAGCGCTCCGCCGATCAGCTCGCGCGGCGACCCGTTACCGCGCACGAGCCCGCTCGAGCAGGAGCTGCGACTCCCTCGTCGGCGAGCGCGATCCAGATGTTCGCGGATGCGATCGGAGCTGGGATCAGCGAGCCTGCCAGTGTCCAGCAAGCAGCGGCGCACGGCGTGTCGGGCTCCGGTGGATCTCTTCCGCATCTCGGAGCGATCCAGCGTGCGTTCGGGCGGCACGACGTCAGCAGCGTCCAGGCGCACGTCGGCGGCAAGGCCGCGGAAGGCTCGGCGGCGATGGGCGCGCGCGCTTATGCCACCGGCGGCCAGGTCGCGTTCGCAGAGTCTCCGGATCTTCACCTCGCGGCACACGAAGCCGCGCACGTGGTCCAACAGCGTGGCGGAGTTCAGCTCTCTGGCGGCGTCGGCGCGGTCGGCGACGTCTACGAGCAGCATGCCGATGCGGTCGCCGACTGCGTCACGCGCGGTGAGAGTGCCGAGGCGCTTCTCGACCAGCACGCACCATCGGGCGGCGCCGGCACGGGCGTGCAGCGTGCCGTCCAGATGGATGGCCCCGGCGACGCGATTCGTGGTCCACGCGGTCGCCATGTCGGTCCCCACGCCGCGCCACCTGCGGCCCGGGGCGCGTTCGATGGCTCGGTGTCGGTTCGCGAGCACGCCTTCTTCGAAGGTCGGTGTCCCGTCGGCCCCTACGTGTACTTCACGGAGGGAAAGATCCGCGGCAACGTCCAATACCAGATCGAGCACGCGGCGCCCGAGGCGCCCGAAGGCGAGCATGCCGACGAGCCGACGACGACGGTCCACGGCGGCGTTGGAGGGCTCGCGGGACACGGCTCGCATCACGGTCACGTCGGGCTGGAGGCTGCCGTCGAGCATCGCTTCTGCGAGTTGTGGAGCGGCGCGGAGCTCGCGGGATCCGCCGGCGGTGAAGTCACTCAGCACGAAGCCAACGTGAACGTCGGCCTGTCGCTCGGCCACCTGACCCTCGGCGGGATCTCGTTCCCGCTACCGTCGGCGAGCTTGCACGTCGTCGATTTGACTCCCGAGCACGGAATTCGATTGCTCGTCGCTGAGGTGGTCGTGCCGTTCGGAGTCCAGATCCCGCTCACGATCGGCGACGAGCGTGTGATCATCACGCCGTCGATCCAGCTCGTGCTCGAGTTCGAGCCGAACTGGGTCGCGATCGCGCCGCACCTTGGAGGCGCGGCGGCCGAGGTGGCTGCCGACGGTGCTGCGGCGGTCGAGGCAGCGGAGGCGGCGGGAGCGGGTGCCGAGACGGTCGCAGCGGTTGGTGCGGAGGCCGAGTTGATGACCGCCGGCGCGGTCGGCCTGGAGGCGCTCGCTGCGCCAGCGGCGGTGATCCTTGCGCCGATCGCAATCGGCGCGTTCATGTTTGGAATGTTCCAGCACGACATCGCCGCACACGAGGAGATCTGGGCGCGCTCGACGGCCAACTGCCGGACGCTGTTCATGTACTGCATGGCATACACGAGCGCATGGTGCGGCACGGGGGACATGGCCGGACGTGGAGCGACCGAAGGCGCACGGGATGCGCACGCGGATATGGACAGGGTGCTTGCCCAGCATCCAGGTGCTGACATGGCGACGCTTGCGCGGCGCTGGGGACCGGTGCAGATCTACAACAGCGTCTATGACATCGCAGCTCCGCTGGCGACGGAGTGGCTGATTTCCCGGACGGAGGCACGCGGCAACGATGCCGAGGTGATCCACAGCCAGATCCGGCAGACCCGCTGGGGCGGCTCGCTGTGGGGTCGCTTCTGCGGCGACAGTGCGGAGCACTGACCGACGGGAAGATCTGCTCGGGGGCCGCGTCGTGTCGATGTGACCCACCCACGCAAGCTCGCGATGTCAGCCTCGGGCCGGTTCGTCGCGATTCGCCGGGATGCCGGCATCGACGTGGTCGACGTGCAGGGCACCGCACCACGCCGCGGCTATGAGCTCGGCGCCCGGAGTCCGTTCGCCATCGCGGGGACCACACTCGCTCTGCTCGATGGTGGGGTGCTCCGCGCGATTCCGCTCGAGGGCAGTGGTGCCGAGGCGACGCTCGCGTCCACGGCCGATCGGCTCGAAGCGTTTCGTGGCCGAGCCGCGGCGGCGTTTGTGGTCGGCGAACCCGCGACGACGTTCGCGTTCCATGCGGCGCGCGGCCGCCTGGAGATGATCGCCGAGGCGCGGGGCGAGGCGCGATGGTTTCCCCTTCACGGCCGCGCGGTGCTCTCGGTGGAGCGCGATCGACTCGCGATGGTCACGACCGGCCGCGTCCAGCCGGTCGCCGTTGCAATCGAAGGCAAGGTCGTGGGCGCGGCGCCGCTGTTCGGTGGGCGCGCACTGCTCGTGCTCACGCGCGATGCGGCGACCGTGATCCAGCTCGCGAGCAGCACGATCGTGCATCGCGTGCGGCTGGAGGATTCCTGCTGGAACGCGATCGCACCGGAGCGGGGACTCCTGCTCGTCGGCAGCGGCGATGACATCGTGACGACCATCGACCTCCGCCTCGGTCGGATTCTCGGGCATGGCAGGGCGCCACACGCGATCACCGAGCTCGCGATCGACGACGACGGCAAGAATATCGCGTTCGCCGGCCCCGGTGACGAGGTGAGCGTGATGCGTCTCGACGCGCTCGGCCCGCTTGCGGCGCCGGAGGCCGTCCCCCCCGAGGTCACCGTAGTCGAACCGCCGTCGCCATGGCTCGCCGCGAGCGGGGAGCCCGTGCTGCCAGCGGCCGAGATCGAGCCAGCGCTTCCGGACCTGGTCCCGCTTGCGCTCGGCGTACCGCAGCGCCGGCTGACCTCGATCGAGACCAGCGATGCTGCACCGTTCGCCGACGCGGACGCTCACCTCGGGGCGCTACTCGACATGGTCGCCGCGCGCGCGGCCGTCGCGATCGCTGAAGCGTGGGATAGCGGCCGGATCAGCGCCGATGTCGAGGGTCACCATCCGTTCGAGCGCGAGGTCGGCGCGCTCGCAGGTCTCGGCAGTGGGTATGCGGGCGGTCAGGTCGCTGCCGCTTGCGAGCTACTCGCGGCTCGAGCGTCATCGCTTTCGCGTCGCGTTCACGCGAGCTTGCGCGCCGGTGTGGCGCTGCCGTTCGTCGAGCTCGGCGACGAGCTTCGATTGTCGTCGGTGGCGATGCAGATCCTCGCCACGGTGGTCGCACCGCGGGTGCGTTGCGAGATCGGCCGCATGTACCGGATCCTCGGGAATGGTGCGGCGACGGCCGTATGCGACATATCGCAGGTGATGCTGTTGCTCGGTCGGGGAGGCAGTGCAACCCGCGATCAGATTCTCGACGAGCTCGGTCCGAATGCGCCGCTCGTGCGTCACGGGATCGTCCATATCGACGCGCACAGCGGTCTCGAGGTCGACGACGTGCTGATCGCGCGCCTGCGCGGTCAGGTGGCACTGCGCACGATCCGGCGCGCGGACCGAGACCTCGCGGAGCTTGTCCTCGATCGCGATGCGCTCCGAGGTTTCATGCTCGAGCTTGCAGAGGCCCGCCAGGTGACCGCACCGCTTCGCGCGGTGGTGCGCGGCCGTCGCGGTAGTGGACGTCACACGGTGATCGCTGCTCTCGCGGCGAAGGTCGGGCGCACGATCGCTTGCATCGATGCATCCGAGGTTCCGCGCGACCAGCTCGCTCGGGAGCTCACCCGAGCAGCGGTCGCACGCGCCGTGCCCGTCGTGTCGAACATCGAGCTCCTCGATGCGGGTGATCGAGAGGCAGCTCGCATGGTTCGCCAGATCTTGCGCGAGCACCCGGGGCCTCTGGTGCTGCGCACCGGCCTCGACGGAAGTGTCCTGCTCGATCCGGGCTTCGCCGAGCTCGTGATCCCTGCGCAGTCCGAAACGGTTCGCGCGCGCGTGTTCGCCGAGGCGCTCGCCGCGGCGCGGATCTCCGCCGATGCCGCGCAGCTCGCGCGCCGCTACAAGATCGCGCCGGGCACGATCCATCGCGTGGTCACGGATGCGCGCGCGCGGATCGTGCGCGCGGATGCGAGCCCCGCGGAGCACGATGCGATCGTCGACGAAGCGGCGCGGCAGCACCTCGCGAATCGCATCGGCGCGACGGCACAGCGCGTGACGCGTCTCGCGAGCTGGGACCAGGTCTCGCTCCCCGACGAGATGCTCGACAGCATTCGCGAGCTGATCGGTCGCGCACGCCACGGTCGCACCGTGTTCGACGACTGGGGCTACGACGAGCGCATCGCCACGGCGCGCGGTATCACGGCGCTGTTCTACGGGCCTCCCGGCACCGGCAAGACCATGGTCGCCGGGCTGATCGCGCGAGAGCTCGGGCTCGAGCTGTACCGGGTCGATCTCGCGAAGGTGATGTCGAAGTGGATCGGCGAGACCGAGAAGCACCTCGGCGAGCTATTCGATGCCGCCGAGGATGGCCGGATCATGCTGCTGTTCGACGAGGCTGACTCGTTGTTCGCGAAGCGGACCGAAGTGAAGTCGAGCAACGATCGCTACGCGAACCTCGAGGTCAACTACCTGCTGCAGCGACTCGACGCGTTCGAAGGCGTCGCCCTGCTCACGACGAACCTCGATGGCTCGATCGATCCTGCGTTCAAGCGGCGTCTCTCGATGCGCATGTACTTCCCGCTGCCCGACCAGGAGCAGCGCGCGCATTTGTGGGCCGCGCACGTCACGTCAAAGATCCCCACCGCGGGCGTGCTGGACTTCGGCGCTCTCGCGCGCCGGTTCCCGCTCTCGGGTGGCTACATCCGCAACAGCGCGCTGCGTGCCGCGTTCCTCGCCGCCCAGGAGGGCACCGCCCTCACCCAGCAGCACCTCGAGCGCGCCGTGTTGCTCGAGTACCGCGAGCTCGGCAAGCTCGCCGACGACGGGCGGGTCGACTAGCTCACCAGCCGCAGGTCTGGCCCTTGTTCTGCTCCTCGAGCCACTTCTGTAGCGGCGCGAAGTACTCGAGGATCGCGGTCGCATCCATCTGCTTCTCGCCGGTCAGCTCGAACAGGGCCTCCTGCCACGGCTTCGAGGCGCCGAGCTGCAACATCTTCCAGTACGCGTCGCCGGCGGCCTTGTTGTTGTAGATCGAGCACTCGTTGAGTGGCCCGGTGAAGCCGGCCTTCTTGCACAGCGCGCGGTGGAACTGGAACTGGAGCACCGCGGCGAGGAAGTACCGCATGTACGGCACGTTCGCGGGCACGTGGTACTTCGCGCCCGGATCGAAGTCCTCGGGGCCGCGCGCGACCGGCGGCACGATGCCCTGGTACTGCTTGCGCAGATCCCACCAGCGCTGGTTGTAGTCGGCGGGGGCGACCTTTCCGGAGAACACGTCCCACCGCCACTTGTCGACGACGAGGCCGAACGGGAGGAACGCGATCTTCTCGAGTGCCTTGTGCATCTGGAGGTTGATCGTGATGTGGTCGTTCGTCTTGACCTCGTCGAGCAGCCCCTTGGTCTTGAGGTACTGCGGCGTCATCGACAGCGCGATGGTGTCGCCGATCGCCTCGTGGAAGCCGTCGTTCGCGCCCTGCTGCAGCACGATCGGCAGCTTGTAGTACGCGGCGAAGTAGTAGTCGTGACCGAGCTCGTGGTGGATCGTGACGAGATCCTCCTGCGTCTTCTCGATGCACATCTTGATGCGCAGGTCGTTGTTGAACTGCACGTCCCAGGCAGACGCGTGGCACACGGCCTCCTTGCCCGGCGGCTTCTGGAACATCGAGCGTTCCCAGAACGACTGCGGAAGTGGCGGCATGCCGAGCGACGTGTAGAACGCCTCGCCGAGGCGGACCATCGACTTGTCGTCGAGCTTGGACGCGATCGCCGGCGTCACGTCGATGGTGGCCTCGCCGGGGTACGGCTCGAAGTCCTTGTACATCCAGTCCCACGACTGCGCCCACATGTTGCCGAGCAGGTGCGCCGGCATCGGGCCTGTCTTCGGAACCACGCCGTCGCCGTAGATGCTGTTGAGCTTCTTGCGCGCGTAGCAATGCAGCTGCGTGTAGAGCGGCTTGAGCTGGTTGAACAGTCGGTCGGTCTCGGCCTCGAATGCATCGGGCGGCATGTCGTACGCCGACTTCCACATCGCGGCGACATCGGAGAATCCGATCGCCTTCGCGCCGGCGTTCGCGAGCCCGACGTACTTCACGAACAGATCGCGCTCCTGGTGACCGACGGTGTCGTGCCAGCCCTTCCACGCGGCGAGCGCCGCTTTCGGATCGCGGGTGCTCTGCAGGGTCTTCGACAGGTCGTCGAGGGTCTTGCAGTCCGTGCCCTCGCACACCTTGCCCTTGCCGTAGATGCTGCCCATCTCCGTCGCGACCTTCGCGAGCTCGGTCGCCTGCGCGGGATCATCGGGTGACGGCGCGACCGGTGTGGCGACGGTGGTGATGTAGATCAGCACCTGCAGCTGGCGCTTCGTCGACGGATCGAGCTGATCGAGGATCGGCTCGTACTTGCGCGCCTGCTTGATCAGCTTCGCGATGGTGTCGTTCTGGATGCTGTTCGCGGCCGACTCGGCGGCCTCGTGCGCATCGGTGATGTCGGTGGCATTCGTCCACTGCGCCTCGGCCGCGCCGACGAGCACCTTGCGCAGCTCCACGTCCATGTCGACAACGAACTTCGTCGCCTCGGCCACGAGCGCCTTGTCCTTGGGCGACGCGGCCGGCTTCGGCGCGCAGCAGGCACCGAGGAGGATCAGGGGGAGAGGGAGAAGCAGTCTGGAGATGCGCACGGCGGCGACTCTACGCCGGGACGTGCGCGCGACGTCAAGCGCCTCCGGCCGCTACGGCTCGAGCGGCACGCCGCCGTTGTCCTCGTTCTGCGGCGGTGGCTGCTTGGAGGCACCTCCACCCGGCGCGGTGATGCCGCGATCGTCGAGCAGCTTCCGCGCAGCGGCTTGCTGTCCCGGATCGAGCAGCGCGAACGCCTTCTTCAGCGCGTCCTCGTTGTTCTCGTTCTTCGCCGCATGCAGCTTGCTCGAGTCCTGCGTGGTGTGGACGACCTGCGCGCCGGGAGCCATGTTCTTCGGCTTGTGCGGCGGATCACCCTTCTTGTAGGGCGCTTCTTGCTCTTCTTCGGGCTTCTCGATCTCTCGCAACTGGGTCTCGATCGCGTCGTTGCGCGCGGACAGGCTGGTGTCGAGCGCCTGCAGCTTCTCGCGCTGCTCGGGCTCGAGCTTGAGCTGCCCCGCGTTGTCGAGCAGGTATCCGATCGGGGTTCCCGACGCGGGCGGCAGCGGCGGAAGCTCGCCGTCCTTCGGCTGGATCGGTTTGGGATCGTGGTGACAGGCACCAAGACTTGCGGTCGAAAGTGCGAGCGTCAGCCACATCATGCGCAACATCGCCGCGGACTCTGCCACGAGTTGTGGACGCCCTCCAGCGTGAGGTTCGCCAGGCGTGATCCGCCGCATTCTCGAATGATCGAGAGAAGTTGCTCCGTGAGACACCAACCCTGAGGTATCGCTCGGGAAAGCGGTCAGTTTGCGATCAGCAGCAGACCCGAGCGCGGCGGCAGCGACAGCGGAGCGTGGACAGCCTCGCCGGTGACCGCGTCCTTGTAGTCGCCGGCGGGGAGGCCCTGCGCGCTCTGCGCTGAGTCGCCGCGGTTGAGCGCGACGAACACGGTGTCGCCCGCGGAGGTCATCTTGTAGACGAGGACGTCGGTGGTGACGCCGAGCTGCTGGTAGTTGCCGTGACGGAGCGCTGCATGCTGCGCGCGCGCCTTCGCGAGACCGGCGAGGCGATCCTTGAGAAACGTCTGATTCGCGGTGTAGCCCGTCCACTGCATGAACCGGCGGTTATCCGGATCGCCGGCGCCGGGCATGCCGATCTCGTCGCCGTAGTACAGCATCGGGATCCCGGGCAGGGAGAACAGCAGCGTGTACGCCACGGTCAGACGCTCGTAGGGGCTCTTGTTCGAGGGCGCGTTCGGGCGGTTGGTCCACGCGCGATCCTTGCCGCCGTCCCATGCGCCGAACATCGGCGAGTCGTCGGCGATGCCGATCGTGCGCGGGACGTCGTGGTTGCCGAGGAACGTGGACATCACGGAGCCCGCGCCGTAGAAGCCGACGTTGCTGCCGAGGAAACCGGCGAGGTCGCCCATCGAGCCATCGCGGCGCAGGATGTTCGCGAGCACGGTGCCGCGCAGCGGGAAATCGAACTGGCCGTCGAGCATCGTGTCGGGATTGACGTACGACTTGATGAGATCGCGGCTGCCGTCGAACGTCTCGCCGACCATGTAGAACTTCTGGTCCCACGCGACCTCGGCCTGGATCCGTGCCCGCAGGTCGGTGAGCCACGAGGTCTCGATGTGCTTGACAGCGTCGAGGCGGAAGCCATCGATGCCGATGCGCTTCGCCCATGACACCGCATTCTCGACGGAGTAGCGGCGGGCATCTCCGTTCTGGAAGTTGAAGTCGGGCAGGAACGGATCGAACCAGCACTTCAGGCGATCGGTGTCCCAGTTGCAGCCGCCACCGCACACGCAGTTGCCGCCGAAGCCGTTGTCGTTCGGCCAGAACCAGTCGGGGTGCTGCTGGTAGACGGGGCTGGACGAGTGCACGTGGTTCATCACGTAGTCGATCAGGACCTGAAGGCCGTGCGCGTGAGCGGTGTCGACGAGCTTCTTCAGCTCCGCTTCGGTGCCGAGCTTGGACTCGGGCTGGGTCAGGTCCTTCGGCCAGTAGCCGTGATAGCCGGAGTACGCGTGTCCATCCGAGCCCGGGTTCGAGTTGTCGGCGTTGTCGATCGGCGACGTGATCCACAGCGTGTTGATGCCGAGGTCCGTGAAGTAGCCCTCTTCGATCTTCTTGGTGACGCCCGCGAAATCGCCGCCGAGGTAGTTGCCCGGCTGCTCCACGCCACCGACCGGCGCATCGTTCGCCGGATCGCCGTTCGCGAACCGATCGATCATCACGAAGTACATGACCGCGTCGCGCCAGTCGATCGGCGTGCGCGCGGGACAGTGATCGCAATCGACACGCGTCACCGAGTTGAACGAGCCGAAGCCATCGGGCGAGCGGCGCGCGTTATCGGGATCCGACATCCACGTGCCGTCGACCACGAGCTTGTAGACGATGACCTGCTGGTCGTTCGCGGGGATCGTGACCTCCCATCCCGTGGCGGTCTTTTGCATCGCCACGCCGGTGGTCCAGCCATCGGTCGCGAAGTCGCCGCGGAGCACGACGTTCGTGCCGGTCCCCTTGTACGTGATGGTCGTGGCGCACGTCGGGACGACGGGGCAGGCGTTCTCGCCGCCATCGACCGCGGCGTCCGCGCCACCGACGTCGTCGCCGTTCCCGGGGTGCTGCGAGCCCGGGCAGCCACCGAGGAGAATCGCCAGCGAGAGAACGGCCAGACGCATGGGTGAGCCTGCATCAAGGGGCATGCCAGGGGACACTCGCCGGGGAGGGGCCCAGACGTCCACGACATTCGACAGTTGGCCGCGTCGGCCGAACGGGGGCCGCGATCACAACGTTGCGAATGGCAACGAGATAAGCCGTTGTCCGTTGCCCCCAGATCGGCTTAGCTAGAGGGGTCGTGCTGCGGCTGGTGCTTCTCGCCTTTGTATCGCTGTTTCTCGCGGGCAGCGTGCCTGCGGCCGAGGCTCGCCCCGTCGCGAAGAAATCTTCGAAGGCGAAGGCGAAGGCCAAGCCGGTGGCGAAGAAGAAGACCGTCGCGAAGAAAGCAAAGCCGGCGAAGCGGAAGAAGAAGCCAGCGAAGAAGAAGAAGCGGACCAGCGACGACGTCGACAAGCCGAGCGAGCCGCGCCGGCCGATGCCATAGCGGTGTTGCCGAAGGCAACGAGCACGCGCGCGCCGCAGGGGTAGATGGTGAACATCACGTGTTGCGACGCGGGCATGGATCATGCTCGTGTCCGCGCGGATGCGATTCGTCGTCTGTGCCCTGACGCTGATCGCAACCGTAAGGCTCGCGGTCGCGCAACCGGGCGAGCCCGCCGAGCCACCACCGATCGATGATGGCTCCGGCTCCGGTGCGGGCTCCGCACTGATCGCCGAGCCCCCGGTCGCGCCGCCGCCGCCTCCGATCGCGGTTCCGGTGGTACAGCCCGCGGAGCCACCACCGACGCCGCCGAAGAGCGAGAGCTGGCAGGGCTTCCGGTTCGGATCATACGGCCGGTTGATCGCCGGCACCGATCTGCGCGGCGGCAAGCCCGAGTCCGCGAACATCGTCGCGCACGGGCCGCGGATCGTGGAGCCGAGCTACCTCGAGCTCGACTTCTCGTACGGCTTCAAGACCAAGCGCGGTCTCCAGATCCGCCCGGTGATCACCCTCGCGTTCAAGGGCACGCTGTTCCACGACACCGGCGAGTTCGACGCGCAGCCGGCGCTCCGCAACATGTTCGTCGATGCACAGGTGACGAAGACGCTGACCGCGTGGGTCGGGTCGCGCATGTACCGCGGCGACGACATCTATCTGTTCGACTACTGGCCTCTCGACGATCAGAACACGGTCGGCGGCGGCCTGATGTTCAAGAAGTCAGAGGCCGAGGATCACGGCGATGCGATCGAGCTCGCCGCGCACGCGGGCGTCAATCGCCTCCAGACACCGTTCCAGTTCCAGGAGGTCGAGGTCGCGAACCCGCAGCAGGGCGCGACCACGGTCGTTCAGCTCAACCGCCAGCGCATGATCGTTTCGGGTACCGCGTCGTACCTCCTCGACGGCGGTCCGGGTCACCTGAGCCTCAAGGGCAAGCTGCACGGCGAGCTGCACGCGCTTCCATCGGGCACGCGCAAGCGCGACGACGGTTCGCTCCAGCCGTTACCTGATGACTCCGGCTTCTTGATCGGCGCCGAGGTCAGCGCGTTCGGGCTCGGCGGTGAGCCCGAGCATCGTCGCCACCTCAACGGCTACGTGCGCTACGCGAAGGGCCTCGCCGCGTTCGACGAGCTCGCTCCTCCGACGAGCTTCGGTACAGATCTCAAGACGAACCGCGCCAGCGAGCTGACGTTCGGCCTCGCCGGCAACTGGGACCACGCGCTCGGCAACGTGATGCTCGGCGTGCTGTCGCGCCGGTTCGTCGATGCGGATCCTGACTCCGTGGACCACGACGACGGCTGGGAGTACGCGCTCGACGTTCGCCCGCTCGCGCGCGTGGTGCCCGACGTGTTCGTCGGCGCGGACATCTCGTACCAGGCGCGGTTCCCGCGCGGTCTCAACCCGACCACCCAGCGCGCCGAGGATCCGGCGGTGTTCCAGATCGCGCCGATGCTCGTGTACTCGCCGATGGGACCGTCGGCTTACGATCGCCCGCAGCTCCGCCTCGTCTACCGCGCCGCTCATCGCAACAGCGCGGCGCTCGACGAGTACGTGCCCGATGACATGCGGCACGAGCACACCTGGACGCACTTTCTCGGCGTGCAAGCCGAGTGGTGGTTCAACTCCAGTACGTATCGCTGACTACGGGCAGGTATCGCAGGACCCGACCGTCATCGACGAGCAGCCGAGGCCCGTGTCGCACTGCACGGCGGTGCATGCGACGCTCTCGCACGCGGCCACGCCGGGCGCGCACTTGACGTCGCAGCCGCACGACGGACTGCACGTGACCGCGCGGCAGGAGCCGCTACCGGCGCAGTTGATGTCGCACTTGCCGCTGCCGCACTGCAGGTCGCGGCAGGAGTTCGAGCCGGTGCAGCCGATCTTGCAGCTCCCGGGGCCGGTGCACGTGACGCCGCTGCGGCACGAGTTCGAGGTGCTGCAGGCGACGTCACAGTTCCAGCCGACGGGGCACACGACGGGTCCGTTGCAGCTCGTGACGGCGCAGTCGATCTTGCACGTGTGCGTGCCCAGCTCGCAGCTCGTGCACTGCATCGGGCAGGCATTGCCGTCGATCGAGGAATCGGCGATGGGGCCGTCGCCCTTCGGCGCATCGATGGTGCCGCCGGGGAACACGCAGTACCCGCCGGTGCACGTGCGACCGCCCGAGCAGTCCGCTTGCTTCGTGCACTCGTAGTCACCGCTCTTGTGATTGATCGAGCAGCTTCCCGCACCGAGTGCGGTGACGGCGAGCACGCAGAGCCAGGCGATGACGAGCTTCATGGTGTCCCTCCAAACGTGAGGGCGAGTCCTGCCCCGTGATCGAACACGGTAGGCGCGATCCGTGCCGTTGTTGCGTGACGGTGCGCACGCCGGTCCTTGATGAAGAGGTACGTGCTGATGCCACCGAGCACCGCGCCCCCGAGGAAGAACACGTTGCCCCACGCGGCGTAGGCGTCGCCACGGGACTCGAGGTCACGCAGAGCGTCGATCTGAGGCTTGGTCTGGGTCGGCGCCCCGTCGACCTGCGACTGGATATCGGAGGCGGAGCCCCAGCACATGAAGCCGATGAGCACGAGCGCGCCACCGCCGATCATGCCGGCGAGCTCGAGGCGCTGACGACCGCGGTTCGGCATGTCGACCGGCTGCTCCGGCGACGGCAGCGGTTGGGCAGCAGGATCGGTCATTGGCGGCTGTTTCGGCTCGACGGGACCGGGACCTGTCGGCGGCGCCACCGGCTCGGTCGGTGTGATCGGCGGCGTGGTCACCGGCTCGGCGGGTTTACCTCCGAACAGTGGCGCGACGCCATCGAGCTTGTCGGCGGAGCCGCCCGATGCGAGCAGCATCTTCGCCTCGGCCATCCCGCCGCCCTTCGACGCGCGGTGAACCTCGATCTCGGTGCCTCCGGGCTTCGGCGTCAGCGTTGCCCACACGAGCTCGTCGACGGAGAGCATGCCGAGGATCTCGTCGCGGCACGGCGCCGCATCGGGCTTGCAACCGACGGCCGCGGACGCATCCGACAGCGTGGTGTCACCCGACGACACGTCGGCGCCGGCGACGGTCTTCGCGAGCTTCAGGATCGATGCGTCCACCTTGGCGCGCGTTGCCGCATCGATGCGCCCTTCACTCTGGAGGACGAGGATCTTGCGAGGATCGGCGTACGCGGTGGACATCGTGACCACGAGTAACGCCGCGACGAGCGAGCTGCTGCGCTTCATGATCCGAGTTTCTCCAGGCGATCTTTGATCTGCTCTGCATCGCCCGCGTTGGGCGACAGCTGCAGGTAGCGCTTGAATGCGAGCTTCGCCGCGGTCTTGTTGCCCATCTTCTCGTAGACGAGGCCGAGACCGCGGTAGGTCGGTGCGTAGCCGGGGCTGGTCTGCTGAGCACCTTTGAACGTGGCGAGCGCGGCCGAGGTATCGCCGCGGACGTACTGCTGGAAGCCGGCCTTGTACGTGGACGCCGGATCCGCCTTCGGCGGCGCGTAGGGATCGAGGGGTGTTGCGTCCGTCGAGGCGACGCGCTTCTTCGGAGGATCCTTCTTGGGCGGGTCCTTCTTGGGCGGGTCCTTCTTGGGCGGCTGCGCAGCGATCCGCGCGGCCTTCTCGGCGGCTGCCTTCTCGGCGGCTTCCTTCTGCATGGCGAGCTTCGCCTGCTTGGCGGTGGCAGCGCGCTCTTTCGCGAGCTCCGCCTTTTCGGCGGCTTCCTTCTGCGCGGCGAGCTTCGCCTGCTTCGCCCCCTCGGCAGCGGTCTTCGCCTGCTCTGCCTTCTGCGCCTTCGCGAGCTCCGCATCCGCCTTCTTCTGGGCCGCGATCCGCTCGCCCTCGGTCTTGGCTGCGTCGAGCTCGGTCTTCTTCTGCGCTTCGATCCGCGCCTTTGCAGCCTCCGCATCGATCCGCGCCTTCTCGACCCTCGCGGCCTCGGCCTCGTCGGCCGCCTTCGCCGCGGCCTTCGCGGCCTCCGGATCGACCGTCGCCGAACCTGATCCGACGCCCGGGTCCGTCATTGCCGCAGAGCCTTTCGGCTCCTCCGGCTGCTTCGGTGGCTGCGGCGGATCGGTGGGCTTGGCCACCGGATCCCCACCCGAGTTCGCGGCCGTGCGCGACGGACCCTCGGCGACGTCGGGCTTGTCCTCTGGCTTCGCTTCCTTCTTCTTGCTGCTGCCGCTCGCCAGCATCCCGATGACCAGGATGACGATCATCACCGCGGCGCTGCTCCCGACCGCGACGATCAGGCGCTTGCGGCGGACCTTCTTCGGATCGTCCTCTTCGTAGCCATCGTCGATCGCCGCGTGCGAGTCGGTCGAGCCGAACCAGCTCGCGTGCGCATCGCGCTTCGCGTCGCCCGGCTCCGTCGGTGTGCGCGGCCGCGGCAGCGACACCACCTGCGCTACTTCGGGCAGTGTCGGCGGCGACGGCACCATCGGCTTCGCGGCGGCGGGCTCGACGGCGGCCGCTGCGACCGGCGCTGCGCCGCTTCCGACCGCATCCTCGATCGATTGATATGCCTTCGCACCCGAGTTGGTGGCGAAGTCATCATCTGCAGCGGGGGGGAACGATGCGCCCGGCGGCATCGACGGCAGGCCGACGAGCCCGGATGGCGATGCTGGCGTGACCAGCATCGAAGGCGACACACCGGGCAACGTGGTCAGGAGCGATGGGGTGGCGAGCGTCTCTGCCTGGGAGATCGGCTTTTTGGCAGGCTCCGCAGCCGTTCCGAGCGAGCCCAGGACCGCGGTCTTTGTCGGATCCTCGGCCGGTTTGGCGGCGGTCTTCGCCGCTTCGACCGCAGCGGCGAGCTCGGACTGTGAATTGGAGCCGAGCTGCATCGTCTTCGCACCTGCGCTCTTTGCTGCCTCGACGGCGGCCTTCGCAGCAGCGGCTTTCTCGACGGCGGCCTTCGCCTCGCCGGCCTTCTTGTCGGCCTCCGCTCGGGCGTCGGCGGCCGTTTTCTCGGAAGCGCTCCGATCGGCAGCGGCCTTGTCGGTGGCGGCCTTTGCATCGGCGGTCTTCTTGTCGGTGGCGGCCTTTGCATCGGCGGCTTTCTTGTCGGCAGCGGCCTTCGCGTCGGTGGCCTTCTTGTCGGCGGCGGCCTTGTCTGCGGCGAGCTTGTCTGCGGCGAGCTTGTCTGCGGCGAGCTTGTCTGCGGCGACCTTGGCCTCGGAGGCCTTCTTGTCTGCGGCGAGCTTGTCTGCGGCGAGCTTGTCTGCGGCGACCTTGGCCTCGGAGGCCTTCTA
>JBBRBG010000203.1:0-16527 GCA_038206055.1 Haliangiales bacterium | reverse complement strand
TGCGAGCCCCTTGTAGACGAGCTCCTTGTAGAGGCGCCCCGGGCCTTCCTGCGACAGCGCGTTCGCCGCGATGTCGAGCTCCGCGTCGCCCTCCGCGAAGTTCGCGGGCGAGTGCCACACGAACTGGATCTGTCGCAGCTTTGCGAAGCCATCGCTGACCGTCACCTCGGTCGCCTTGATCGTCGGAGGCGGCACCACGACGAGCTTCGGCTTCTCGCTCTTCGGAAACTTCGCGAACCACTTGGCGACCAGCGCGTGCGCGGTCTTGCTGTCGAAGTCGCCGGAGATCGCGATCGTGGCGTTCGCGGGCACGTACCAGGTCTTGAAGAAGTTCTTCACGTCGGCGGCGGTGGCGCTCGTCAGGTCCTCGTGCTTCCCGATCGTCATGTAGCGATACGGGTGCCCCTCCGGATACAGCGCCGCAGCCACCGCGAAGCGCGTCTTGCCGTACGGCACGTTGTCGTAGCGCTGCCGGCGCTCGTTACGTACGACATCGATCTGGTTCGCCAGGCTCTTCGCGAAGAAGCTCTCCGGCTCCTTCGTGGCCTTCGGCGGCAGGAGCAGATACCCCATGCGGTCGCTCTCGAGCCACAGCGCGGTCTCGAGCTGATTCGACGGAACGACCTCGTAGTAGTTCGTGCGGTCGCTGTTCGTCGTGCCGTTGACATCGGTGACGCCGAGCTTCTTCAGGATGTCGAAGTGGTTGTCGGAGCCCACGTGCTCCGAGCCCTGGAACAGCATGTGCTCGAACAGGTGTGCGAACCCGCTCTTGCCGTAGACCTCGTTGCCGGATCCCACGTGGTACCAGACGCTCACCGAGACGAGGGGGACGCTCTTGTCGGGGACGAGCAGCACCTCGAGCCCGTTCGGTAGCGTGTACTTCTCGAATGCAACCTTCGGGTCGGTGATGCCGACTCCGGTGGTCGTGACAGCCTTGCCCGCGACGGCCGCCGCCGGGATCAGGAGCGCGGTCGCGATCAGCGCCGCGCGAAGTGTCTGCGTCGTCATCGCGGGGAACGTATCACTCGCGGCCGCGAACGATCGCGTCGAGCTTCGGCATCCGCACGGGCTTCAGAAGGTGGCGCTCGAACCCCGCCTGCATCGACCGCTCGCGGTCGACCTCGTCGGTGAACCCCGTGAGCGCGATCAAGCGCGGTAGCTCGGCCAGGCCCAGCGCACGGATCGCCTCCGCGAGCTGCCACCCGTCGGTGCCGACCAGCGCGATATCGATGATCGCCACCGCCGGCCGGAACTCTGCGACGAGGCGGAGCGCGGCGGCTCGCGTCGCCGCCGAACGCACGGTGTGGCCGTAGCTCGTGAGGCCATCGACAAGAACCTCCACGACGTCCTCGTTGTCGTCGACGATCAGCACGCGCAGCCCTGGTTCCGGCGCCCGCACCTAGAGGTCCAGCGGCTGCACGCCGAGCAGCACCTGATCGCGCGACACCGCATCGAGCCAGAGCAGAAGCCGGCGGACCTCTCCGTCGGCGAGATCGATCTCGATGATCCGCCGGATCGGGTTCCCCGCGATCGTGCGCTGGATGTCGTGCTCGGCGGTGTTCCACGCGTTCGCGAGCGCGGTCGAGCGAACCGGGAGGCCCTCGACCTCGACCTGAAGACCCATGACGAACTTCGCGAACGCGGGGTTCGCGGCCATGATCACGCCCTGGTTCGAGAGCAGCGCGAGCGGCAGGCGGCACACATCGAACGCGATGCGCGCGTTCTCGTCGCGGCGGTTCGCGGGTGGTGGCGCTTGCTCGATCACGACGCGCTTCGCGGGACCACCACGGCCGCGTCGCGAGATGCCCATCATGTCCATGACGGTCCGCATCTCGTAGAGGAACGCCGCCATATCCTTGTGGCGGTTTGCGGGCTTCTTCTCGAGCGCGTGGAGGATCAGGGTCTCGAGCGCGGGGTCGAGGCCCTCGACGATCTGCGACGGGGGCTTCGGTTGCTCCTCGAGGTGACCGGCGAGGATCTTCTGCACGGGGCCGTCCCACGGCACAGCGCCGCAGATCAGCTCGTAGAGGAGAATGCCGACACCATAGACATCCGAAGCCGGAGACGCGGGTTCGCCGCGGATGCGCTCGGGCGCGACATAGTGTGGGGTGCCGGAGAGCGAGGTCGAGGCACGCGACGCGACGAGCGACCGCGCGAGACCGAAGTCGAGGAGCTTGGGCACCATGCGCGTGCGCTTGCCCTCGTATTCCTCCTCGGTGATCAGGATGTTCTCGGTCTTGATGTCGCAGTGGACGACGTTCTGCTTGTGGATGTAGTGGAGGGCCTCGGCGATCTGGACCACGATCTCGCAGGCTTTGCGCACGGACAGCCGCTTCTCGCGGAACAGCAGGCGGTTGAGCGCCTCGCCGTCGACGTACTCCATGACCATGAACATTCCGACCTTCTCGTCCTCGCCGAAGTCGACGACGGAGGTGATGCTCGGGTGACTCATGGCCGAGGCGAACCGGGCCTCGCGGTAGAACAGCTCGCGCGCTTCGTCGGTCTCGGCGACCTGGTTCGAGATGATCTTGAGGGCGAAGGTCCGCGACAGGTGTGTGTGCGTGACCTTGTAGACCTTGCCCATGCCGCCCTGCCCGATGCGCTGGACGATCTGGTAGCGGCCGCCGATCAGGGAGCTGTGCTGCGCCGTGTGAACGCGCTGCTGCGCGCTGCGCGCCGGCGGTAGCGGGGTCTGCATCAGGGAGCGCCCGGCGATGACGTTCTTCGAGACCGGCTTGTCGGGTGCTGTCGGGCGGGCCGACCGTGGCAGGCTCGACGGTGCCTGGACCGGAAGCTGGCGTGCGCCGGAGAGGGAGTTCCGGTTCGGCGACAGCGCGCGGGGATCGATGTGGACCTCGCTCGACTCCTCGTGGAGGTTGACCTCGGGGAGCCGGGGCAGCTCCCGGGTGACGTCCTTCGTCGGGGGGCGACGGGCGCGCTGCCGGGTCGGCTGGGCGTCGTCCTCCGGCGGCGGCGGAAGCGGCAACATCGGCGGTCGCCGGCCCGAGGGGTTGCGGGGATCCGCCACCTTTGAATTCTACACGAGTTAGAGTGACAGCGTCGATGCACGACCTGTGGTCGAGCGCGAGCTACGAAGCTCACCTGTTATCCCTGCCGTTCGCCCTCGCGCCGGTGGCGATGCTGATCGTGATCGCCTACGCGGCGGTCATGCGGGGATCGCCCTCGCTCCGCGGCTGGCTGCTCGCCCACTGCCTGGCGCTCCTGCCCTATGCGGCCGTGATGATGCTGTCCCCGTCGATCAAGTCCGAGCCGGTCGCCGCGAAGCTGTTTCAGGTCGCAGCGTCGTTCATCCCGATGGCGGCGGCCGCCGGGACGGGGTTCCAGCTCGCTCTGGTCAGGAAACATCGGAAGTACCGATGGCTGATCTGGTTCGGGGTCGCCAACGCGGCGATCTGGATCGTCGTCAGCAGCACCACCGGCGCCGCGGTGAGTGGAGTGCAGCGGATGTCGGGGTTCTGGTACGCGGTGGCCGGACCGTGGGCGTGGGTCGCCCTGCTCCATACCGTGGTGCTATCCGTCGGCGGGTTCGTGGCTCTTTCGCACGCCGCCCTGTCGGGCCGCCCCTCGGTCGAGCGGCGCCAGCAGCGGCTGATCCTGCTGGCGAACGGCGTCACCTATGCCGGGCTGATCGATGTGGGCCTCGCCTACGGGATCGGCGTGTTCCCGCTTGGCTGGCTGCTCTCCGGGATCGGGTGCCTGCTCGTGGTGCGTGCGCTCGTGGTCGAGGACCTACTCCGCGTGCGCGCGATCGATACGCGCGCGCCGCTCCTGGTGCTGCATTTCGCGGCAGCCATCTTTCTCGGCTGGGTGGTGATGGTGCTGCTTGGCGACAACAACCCGTGGTGGGTGGTCACCATCACCCTGTTGCTCGTGTTCGCCGCCGTGCGCGCCTCGGTGGCGACCGTCGGCCTGGTCAACCGGGGCGGTCGCCCGGGCGAGGGGCCGCTCGAGCGCCTGCTCGATCAGCTCGTGACCCGCGCGCGCACCATGATCGAGGCGCGCCACATCGCGCAGCTCGCGATCGATATCATCCAGCTCGGCATCGGCGTGCGCGCCCATGTCCTGCTCGCGACCGAGACCGACTGGGGCTGGACCACCGAGGCTGGAGATCGCCTCGACGACGAGCACACACCCGACCCGCTGCTCATGGGCTGGCTCGCGGAACAACGCGGCGCGCTGTTCGTCGCGGATCTCGATGCCGTGCCGCCCGATCTGCGCGAGATGGTCACCGCCCTCCTCGAGCGTCACGATGCGCTCGCGCTGATCCCGATCGGCAGCGTCGACGAGCTCATCGGCCTGATCATGGTCCCGAGCTCGGTGAAGCGCGTGCGCGGTCGACCGCTGTCGTTCCTCGAACGCACCGCCGAACGCCTTGCCGAGGCGCTGCTGCACGCCCGCATGGCGCGGCGCGCGGCGGTCCGGGCGAGCCTCGCACGCGAGGTGGAGCTCGCGGCCACCGTGCAGGGCGAGCTGCTGCCGGGCAAGGGACCGCACGTCCACGGGGACGTCACCGTGATCGGATCGTGGCAGCCCGCCACCCGCTGCGCCGGTGACTTCTGGTGCGTGTATCCCCTGCCCGATCGTCGTGTGCTCGTGGCGATCGGCGATGTCACCGGCCACGGCGTGGCCTCGGCGATGGTCACCGCAGCGGCGATCGGCGCGTGCGATGTGTTCGTGCGCCGCAGCGGAGACAAGCTGCTCCTCACGGAGCTGACGGCCGCGCTCGATACGGCGGTCCGTCGCGTCGGCGGTGGCCAGCTCGCGATGACCTGCTTCGCGGCGATCATCGATCCCACCGCGCACGAGATCTCGTTCGTGTCATGCGGGCACACCGCGCCGTACCTCGTGCGCCCGACCGGCACGGCCGTGGAGCTGCACGCGCTTGTCGGCCGCGGCAATCCGCTCGGCTCCGGCGTGCCCTCCACGCCACGCGTGCACGAGCGCCCGCTGGAAGCCGAGGATGTCGTCGTCTGGTATACCGATGGTGTGATCGAGGCCCAGGATCCTGCGGGCACACCGTTCGGGGATCGGCGCTTGCAGCATCTCCTGAAGCGTCTCGATCGCTCGCGTCTCACGCCCGTGCAAGTTCACAAGCTCGTCCAGGCAGGCGTCGCGGCACACCGCGCAGGTCATCCGCTGAGCGATGACGAGACGGTCGTGGTCGCGCAAGTCGCGCGCGCGGCGCCTGCGGTTGCCGAGGTCAGATCGTGAAGCTGCGCGTCCTCAGCTACAACATCCACAAGTGCATCGGCGGTGTCGATCGCCGGTACGAGCCGTCGCGCATCGTGGAGGTCATCCGCAAGCTGGACGCCGATGTCGTCATGCTCCAGGAAGTCGACGCGGGCGTGAAGCGCTCGAACGGAGATCGCCAGGTCGAGCTCCTCGGTGACCAGCTCGGCCTCCGCTATCACACGTGGTTTCCCAACGTGGACGTGCGCGGCGGTGGCCAGTACGGCAACGCGATCCTCTCGCGCTACCCGCTGATCGAGAGCACGAACATCGACGTCACGCTCCGCTTCAAGAAGCGGCGCAGCGTGCTTCATGGTGTGTTGCGCGTGCGCCACGACGAGGTCGATCGCACCGTTCACGTGTTCAACATGCACCTCGGCCTCGCGCGCTACGAACGCAAGCGTCAGCTCGAGATGTTCCTCAGCTCGCAGCCGTTCGCGCACCTTCACCACGACACCCCTGTCGTCGTCGGCGGTGACCTCAACGATGTCTACGGTGGGCTCGGTCAGCTCCTCGTACCTTCGGGATTCCGCGGCATCGATCGCCGCCCGCTCACGTTCCCCGCGTGGGGGCCGATGCGGGCACTCGACGCGATCTTCGTGCGCGGCGCCGTGGAGCTTCAGAAGCTCATGCGATGCGACTCCGATCTCGCGCGCCGGGCCAGCGATCACCGGCCGCTCGTCGCCGAGGTCAAGCTGCAGCCGCACGAGTCGCCCGCCGCCGATGCGGAGCCAAAGCCGCCGGCGCCGCGCCCTTGACCTTACTCTAGACGACGAGGAACGTCGGGACCACGATGCTCGGATCAGCCGCGAGCCAGAGCACCTCGTCGCGCAGGCCGACCTGGAGAAACGTGACCGCTTGTTCGCGCGACAAGAGCTGGATGTCGTGCGGGAACTGGTCCACGCGATAGGTGACAGTGGTGGTGACCACCCGGCGCGACTGCACCTGATGGATGTGCTTGACCACCGCCGTGGTGAAGTCGCCCTCCTCGCACACACGGGTGATCCGGCGCCGGAGCTCGGCGCGCTTGCGATAGCTGATCACCGCGAGGACCAGGAACAGTAGCGAGAACGGCGGGGCGACGATGCCCTTCATGAGCACGATGGTCAGGGCATCGCCGAGACCGAACAGGATCGCGAGCGCGACCCACAGCGCGAACAGCGACGCACCGGCGCGGCCCACGTAGTCCTGCATACCGATGGTCAGCGCGCGGGGCGGCGGCCCGAGCTCGTGAACGTCGCGCTTGATCGGCTTCTGCGCGCCGCCACCCCAGTAGGCGTCGGCAACTTGCTTCGTCTGGGCGTCGAGCTCGTCGGGCACGCCCAGCCATACCATCGTATCGGGCTCAGGGGCGTGGGATCGGATGATCGCAGGTCACGACGACGAGCTCGAAGGGATAGGTGGTCTCTTCGAACCGGATCCCCGAGACCTGGCGCACACCGAGCCGCGCCGCGGACTGCAACGCCGGCGGAGCAGGCTGGCCGCAGCCCGTGCCGCAGCTCGCGACGTGGAACTCGCGGACCGTGATCGCCGGCGTCAACCGCGCGACGACGACCGAGCCGTCGGGCTTGCGAAGATAGGTGTACTCGCGACTGACCTCGCAGCCGCACGCGCTGCCGCGGACGCAGGTGTGCGGCATCAGCGCGAGCTCGCCATCGGGGAGCGTGAACAGCTGCTCGCCCGGGCGCAGTCCCACGATGCCGCCGGTCGGCATCGCGTGCTGGTTCATCTCGACCACGGCGAGCACCGGCTCGAACGGCGCGCCATCGGCCTTCAGGAGCAGACCGTCACGGGCAATGTCGTGGTGCGTGACGTTGCCATCGGTCGCGCGCTTCTGCGCCTCGGGAAACGAGACCTTGCCGCCGCACGCGAAGAGCGCGAGCGTGATGCACAGAGCGCGGATCATGCGGTCTCGAGCTTACCGTGCGCCGAGCAGTGCCCGCCCATGACGTGGACGAGATAGTCGCGCACGAGTACCACGCGCCGCGGCAGGTGGCCGCCGCCGTGCGTGAGCACGTGCAAAGGTCACCCCGGAAGCGCCCGCGTCTGCGGAGCACCCCGCGCTCGCGGTCGCGCGCTAACGAGGAAGCTCGGCTTCGAGCGTACGGATCGCGCGCTCGACCTTCGCGCGATCGTCGGCCTCCGGCGAGTCGGCGAGGTAGCGCCGGTACAGCGAGAGCGCCTCGCGCGCCTCGGGAGCTGCGTGGTCGCGCTTGAACAGCATCGTGTGCGCCAGAGCAGCGTTGTAGAGCATCGGCGGGACCTTCATGAACCCGTACGCCGCCATGTATCCCGCGGCTGCTTCCTCGTACCGCGCTGCTTTGAACGCGACCTGGGCGTCGTCGAACTCGAGCTGCGCATGCTGGACCAGCTTCGAGCTCGGGGGGCGTTGCGCCGGGGCCGGCGCGGGTTTCGCGTCGAGCTTGAGCTTCAGATCCGTCACGGTGGCTTCCAGCTCGGTCGCCCGCTGATCGGCCTTCGATGCGTCGCTGCGCAGCTTGTATGCGAGCCCGACGACCACGCCGACGACCACGACGATGGCCGCGGCGAGCAGGGCCAGTCGCCCCGTTCGGCGCGGCGGTGGAGCCGGTGCCACCGCGGCACTCAGCACGGCGAGCAGCTCGGTCATCGACGCGAATCGCTCCTCACGCTGGCGGCTGAGCCCGCGCGCGATCGCATCGCGCACCTCCGGCGGGACCTCGCTCGCCGGCGGCGGCTGCAGCTCACCGCCCGTCACGCTTGCGGCGAGATCGGCGTACGTCGTTCCCGCGAATGGCGGCTGGTGGTACAGCGCCTCGTAGAGCGCCACGCAGAACGCGAACTGATCGGCGCGGGCATCGACCGCCGCACCGTCGTGCTGCTCCGGCGCCATGAATCGCGGTGTGCCGAGCACGGCTCCGGTGTGCGTCAGGGACGACGCGATCATGTCGGGCGGCGTCGACGTTCGCGGCGGATGCACGGTATCCACCGCCGCGACCAACCCAAAATCGGTGACGCGTACGCGGCCATCGTCGCCGATCAGCACGTTGTCGGGCTTGAAGTCGCGGTGCACGAAGCCCACCGCGTGGGCGGCGGCGAGGCCGCGACCCGCGCGAACGTAGGCACCGACCACCTGGCGCCAGTCGAGCGTCTTCTGCCATCGGGTCAGCGTGGTTCCGGCGACGTACTCCATGGCGAGGTAGACCTGCCCGTCGTGGGTGCCTACCTCGTGTACGACGATCACGTTCTCGTGGGACAGCTTCGCCATCGCGCGCGCCTCGCGCAGGAACCGCGCGTGGCGATCTTCGGCGTCACCACCGGCGGCGTCGCGCAGCACCTTCAGCGCGACCTTGCGGCCGAGATCCGGATCGGTGGCGAGCAGCACGATGCCCATCCCGCCCTCGCCGAGCTTCGAGGTGATCACGAACCGGCTGATCGACGCCGGCAAGGCGACGGCGGGAGACGCCGGGCCCTGTCCCCGATCCGAATCGGAGGCGATGGTCTCGTCGAGCTCGCCGATGGGAGACAAGGACGTCAGCGCGAGATCGGCTTGTACTTGATCCGGTGGGGCTGGTCCGCGTCGGTGCCGAGGCGGCGCTTGCGGTCCGCTTCGTAGTCCGCGAAGTTGCCCTCGAACCACTCGACGTGGCTATCGCCCTCGAACGCGAGGATGTGCGTGGCGATGCGATCGAGGAACCACCGATCGTGGCTGATCACGACGGCGCAGCCCGGGAACTTTTCGAGGCCGTCCTCCAGCGCGCGCAGCGTATCGACGTCGAGATCGTTCGACGGCTCGTCGAGCAGCAGCAGGTTGCCGCCGCGCTTGATCATCTTCGCGAGGTGCACGCGGTTGCGCTCACCACCGGAGAGGATGCCGACCCGCTTCTGCTGGTCCTGACCCTTGAAGTTGAAGCTCGAGACATACGAGCGCGAGTTGATCGAGCGCTCGCCCATCATCATGCTCTCGCTGCCTTCGCTGATCTCGTCGTAGATCGTCGCGTTCTCCTGGAGCGCGTCGCGGCTCTGGTCGACATAGCCGAGCTTGACCGTGTCGCCGACCTTGACCACGCCCTTGTCGGGCTTCTCGACGCCCATGATCATCCGGAACAGCGTGGTCTTGCCGGCGCCGTTGGGTCCGATCACGCCGACGATGCCACCGCGCGGCAGCTTGAACGTCAGGTTGTCGATCAGCTGGCGATCGCCGAACGCCTTCGACACACCCTCGAACGACACGACCTCGCCACCAAGGCGCGGCCCCGGCGGGATCACGATCTCGAGGGAAGCGTCGCGTACATCCGTCTGCGCCTCGGCCACCATCTCGTCGTAGCGGTTGAGGCGAGCCTTGCTCTTGGCCTGCCGCGCCTTCGGCGACAGCCGCACCCACTCGAGCTCGCGCGCGAGCGCCTTGGACCGAGCGTCCTGCTGGCGCTCCTCGTCCTTCATGCGCTTTGCCTTGAGCTCGAGCCAGCCGGAGTAGTTGCCCTCGAACGGACGCCCCTCGCCGCGATCGAGCTCGAGGATCCACTTCGCGACGTTGTCGAGGAAGTAGCGATCGTGGGTGATGGCCACGACGGTGCCGCGGAACTCTTCGAGCATGCGCTCGAGCCACGCGACGCTCTCGGCATCGAGGTGGTTGGTGGGCTCGTCCAGGAGCAGCATGTCGGGCTTGGAGAGCAGCAGGCGGCACAGCGCCACGCGGCGCCGCTCACCACCGGAGATCACGTTGACATCGGCGTCGCCCGGCGGGCAGCGCAGCGCGTCCATCGCCATCTCGACCTGGTGGTCGAGCTCCCAGGCATTGACGGCCTCGATCTTGTCCTGGAGCCGGCCCTGCTCCTCGAGCAGCTTCTCCATCTTCTCGGGCGACAGGTCCTCGCCGAGCTTCATCGAGACGTCCTCGAACTTCTGCAGCAAGGCGCGGGTCTCGGCGACGCCCTCGTCGACGTTCTCCTTGACCGTCTTCGTGGGATCGAGCTGCGGCTCCTGCGGCAGGTAACCGATCTTGAGGCCCGGGGCGGGCCACGCCTCGCCGAGGAACTCCTTGTCGACGCCGGCCATGATGCGGAGAAGGGTGCTCTTGCCCGCGCCGTTGTTGCCAAGGACGCCGATCTTCGCGCCCGGGTAGAACGACAACCAGATCCCCTTGAGGATCTCGCGCTTGGGCGGGACCAGCTTGCGCAGATCCTTCATCACGTACGTGTACTGGGCGGTCATCGTGGTCTCCTGCGGCGGCGGTTATACCTACCCGGGGACGCGTCGGCTACCCTTGGGAACGTGGCGTATCGCGACGACGCGGGTGACGCCCTCGAGGCCCCGACCTCCGAGGGAATCCTGCGGGCGGAGCTGGCACCGCACGCGATCAAGGTGACGGTGGCAAACCGGACCCTCCACGTCGCCGACAGGTTCGCGACGGTGATCGACCACCACAAGAAACACGCAGCGAAGGACCGGCGTACCTCGCTGAAGCTCGACGGCTATCTGGTGGTCGCGCGCGACGTGCCGCGCGAGGACCTCGGGGTGTGGATCGAGGTGGATCCGGGCAAGGGCGCACGCGCCGGGATGCGCCGGATCTTCGGCGTGGAGCCCCTGAATCTGATGGAGCCCAGCGGGCTCGATGCGCTCGCCAGCCTCGATCGCCTCGCGCTGCGGCTGCGCACCGTGCTCTCCCCGCACGCCAAGGACATCCGCCGCGCCGTCGAGATCGGGCGCGGGCTCGACAAGGTCCTCCTCGCGGATCACGGCGACCGGTTCGTGGTCTATGCGCGGCGTCTGTTCCGCGACCGAGCTCGGTTCGCGATGGCGATCCACGCCGATGGCCGCATCGTGGTGCCTGCGAAGGGCGGGACCAAGGAGATCACGGTGCACTCGCGGTACGGCGTGACCACCTGGGGCGACTACGTGCGCTTCGCGGATCCGCAGGGAACCGACCTCGCGAAGGTCTCGATCCCGTGGATCGCTCCGGAGGATCGAAAAGAGCTGGCACGACGGATCGGCCAGCTCGTGGATCGGGACGAGCGGGACGCCAGCGCATGGCCACCGTTCCCGGGTGAGGCCGCAACTCGAGCTCGCTGAGGAGACCTCCTGGCCGAACGGGCAGCATCCCGTCGACGAGGAGCAATTGACACCGGGGGCGCCGTGAGCACGATGTCTGCATGCTCAAGTCATGGCGGCTGGGCTCCCTGTTCGGGTTCCCGATCGAGATCAACGTCAGCTTTCTCATCCTCCTCGGAGTGGTGTTCCTCGCGTTCGGCGGTCTCGCTGGCGTCGTGATCGTTGGCCTCGCGTTCGGCTCGGTCGTCCTTCACGAGCTCGGCCACGCGCTCGTCGCTCGTAAGCTCGGCGTCGGGGTCTCCGGCATCGAGCTCGGCTTCCTCGGTGGCGCGGCGAAGATGGTCGATCTCCCGCGCACGCCGAAGCACGAGATCGCGATCGCCGCGGCCGGTCCCGCGGTGTCGCTCGCGCTCGCCGGCCTGGGCCTCGGCCTCGGCTCGGTCCTCCACGTTCCGCTGATCACGACGATCGGCTGGATCAACCTCGTGCTCGCCGGCTTCAACCTGATCCCGGCGCTGCCGATGGACGGCGGTAGGATCCTGCGCGCAGCGCTCGCCACCCGGATGGGCTTCGTCAAGGCGACGGAGGCGTCGGTCAAGGTCGCCCGGGTGGTCGCCATCGGGTTCGGTGTGTGGGGCCTCGCCGGTGGTTCGATCCAGCTCCTCATCCTCGCGCCCTTTCTGTGGATGATGGGCACCCGCGAGATCGCGATGGCGCGGATGATCGAGGCGCATCAAGGCCATACCGGCTACCCGGGAGGTCACCACCGCGCGGGAGATGGCGTCGAGGTGCTCGGTCGCGGCGCCTGGGAGCGCCGGCAGCCCCACCGGCGGTACACGATCACGCAGGTCGGCGGGCGCCTGGTGATCCAGCCGATCGAATAGGTCCGTACCCGCCCGTATGCCGGCGGAAGCGATCGCGTGACAGAGTACGGCGCATGACGTCGCTCAGCGATCTGTCCACGCCGAAGCTCGCCGGTGATCGTCACGAGCATCACATCCCGGAGGGCTGGGGCATGAACCGCGGATCGTTCGGCGGCCTCGCGATCGCCTCGGTGATCCGCGCGATCGAGGAACGAACGGCGGATCGTACGCGCACCGTGCGCTCGGTGACCGCCCAGATCCCCATGCCGATCACCAAGGGCGCGACGGAGATCACCGTCGAGGTCCTGCGCACGGGCAGCAACGTCTCCACCACGCGCGCGCAGCTCACGCAGGACGGCGCCGTCAAGCTGCACGCC
Source organism: Haliangiales bacterium (assembly GCA_038206055.1). Taxonomy (GTDB): domain Bacteria; phylum Myxococcota_A; class Polyangia; order Haliangiales; family Haliangiaceae; genus JABFXX01. The sequence continues at coordinate 4,007 of JBBRBG010000203.1, read as the reverse complement.
GTTGCCGTCCTCGCCGCAACCCGGCGCGGCGCCGGCCCGACCGCGTGGCTCGATCTCGTCCCGCCCGAAGCACCCTCGTGGCGCACGCTCGAGCCCGCAAAGGTTGGCCCGGCGGAGACTGTCTCCGCGCCCGAGTTCACGCAGCACTTCGAGTACCGCGTCGTCGAGGGTCTGCCGATGTCTGGAGGCGCCGCGCGCACCGTCGGCTGGATCCGCCCGCGCCTGACCGGTGGCCTGCGCGATGCGGCGCACGTCGCGGCGCTCGCCGATGCGTGGTGGCCCGCGGCGCTCGTCAAGCTGACGCAGCCGCGTCCGATGGCGACGATCGTGTTCACGCTCGACGTCATCGCCGGCCTCGATGGGCTAGATCCCGAGGCGCCGCTGCTCTACCGCGGTACGGTGCCGGTGATGTGCGACGGCTACTTCCTCGAGACCCGCGAGCTGTGGGGCGAGGACGGCCGGCTCGTCGCCATCAACCAGCAGACATTCGCCGTGATCGCGTAGCCACTCCCGCATGCAGTGCGGCGGTTCCGGGTACCCTCCCGCGATGGCCACCACCACCAACTGCAGCAAGTGTCAGTCGTCTCATACCTTCTCGCCGGTCCTCGGCGATGCCAGCCTCGGCGCGAAGGGCGGCGGGATGATCTCGGCGACCATCAAGGTCGAGCTCCACGCGACCGCGTGCCTCGATTGCGGTCACGTCGACCTCAGCGCGGATCCGGCGAAGCTGAAGTCCCTCGCCGCCGTCAGCTGAGGCGTTACGCCCGTACTGCGGTAGAGGTACGCCCGGGGTAGCGATGCCTGACGGTGCGCCGGCTGCACCCGTGTTGGTGGTCGTGCCCAGAATCGTCTCCCGACTCGTCGCAATGACGCTGTCACTTGGCTTGCTCTCAGGAACCGCTGCTGCCAGTCCCCTCGACGGCAAGCTCCGCCAGGATGGCCTCGGCATCGAGGTCGGCGCGATCATGCAGGGCGGTCGCAGCGAGTACGCATCGAACAACCTCGGCCTCAACCCGACCGCGCAGGGCCTGATCCTCCGCGATCGCAACGGCCTGTCCTCGCGCATGGTGATCGGCCTGCTCATCGCGCTCGCCGGCGCGGTCGCGCAATCGGGGCCAAAGAGTGTGGAGCGCAAGAGCTACGTCTCGGGCGACTACATCGTCACGGAGACGACGACGACCTATTACTCCGAGGCCGAGAAGGCGCAGATGCGCGAGAGCACGTCGAAGTCGATCGATGGCGTGTTCTCGACGAAGTACTCCGACATGGAGCTGCAGCTCTACTCGCGCGACCGCTTCGGGTTCGGCGACGCGAGTGGCTACAAGATCAACTTCATGATCGGCGCGGGCGAGTCCATCGCGTTCGAGGGCGGCTTCGGGTTCGGAAAGGTCGAGTCGATGGTCGATGTCGCGGGCGTGCCGACGAAGCTGACCTACAAGTACCTCGGCATGCCGTTCCGGCTGTCCAAGGCAGCCGGGCCCGTGCGCGTCGGGCTGACCTACGAGTGGAACTGGCTCAAGTACGGCACCTCGGACTCCGACCGCCAGCTCCACATGGACGACAAGATGAATCAGGTCGCCGACGTGACCTCGCACCCGTGGCACCTCGATCTCTCGACCGTCGCGTTCAAGCGCGTGTCGCTGATGGTCGGCGCCACGGCGCAAGAGATCAAGAAGCCGACGAAGCTTGGCTACTTCCTCCAGGCCGGAGTGATGTTTTGAGATCCGCCATGAAGCAGTTCACCACCACCCTTTCGCTCCTCGTCTTCGCCTCCACCGCGTCGGCGCAGGCGCCAGCACCCGCTAACCCGCCGTCAAGCGGCGCACCGACGGCGACGGGCACGGGCACCGCACCCGCGCCCGTCGCACCGTCGACGACGGGCACCGCACCCGCCGACGGCGCCGCTCCCGCCGACGGCGCCGCACCCGCCGATGGGACCGCTCCGGCGGCCGCCGCGCCACCGCCCGCCGACGGTACCGCGCCTCCAGTCACGCCACCGCCCGTCGCACCAGCGCCGGTTGTACCGCCACCCGCGGTCGCGGTGGCGCCGCCGCCTCCTCCACCGCCGACCGAGAAGCCGTTCGTCGACGATTACTACGACCGCAAGCGCGGCATCGGCATGTTCCACCAGGCGCGGCTCGCGCTCGGCGTGCTGCAGGGCACGGCGCCGAAGACCGCCGGCGACATGATGCCGGTGACCGCCGGTGAGACGAAGGGCGTCACGCAGGGCGAGCTCGCCTTCGAGGGCGTATTCCTGCAGCTGCCGTCGTCCTATGGTCACTTCCACGGCATCGAATTCTCGACCGGTCTGCGGTCGACCCCGATCGACTTCTGGCTGCAGTTCGGCACCGCGGTGTCGCTGTTCAACATCGGCCGCGGTGGGCCCGGCAGCCTGCGTGTAGGCGGCTCGTTCGGCGCAGGCTTCAATCTTGCCCACGGGTACGGCTATGTCCGCGGTCGTGCCGCGTTCGTGATCATCCCGGCGATGCTCGATGCCGAGGTCAGCGCGAGCTGGACCCCGAACAGCGCGAGTACAAGTAACTACGACGAGCTCCTCTACCGCGCCTCGGTGTGGTACCGGCCCGGCGGCCCGGGTGGCTCGAAGCGCGCGTACGAGGTGTATGTGGAGTCGTTCCATCGCACCGACGACGCCGCAGAGAAGGAGCGCGAGTTCACCGGCATCGGCGGCGGGCTCGGGATGACCTTCTTCTGAGTTATGCTGGGGCGTGTCGCCGTGGACCGCGGACTTCGAGCGTGACGTGGTCGCGCTTGTCCAGCGGTTGATCGATACGCGCGCACAGGATGCGTGGCGAGCGCTGATGGTCAAGGTCGCGCCGCGGCTCGAGGCCTGGGCGCGCAACAACCGGTTGCTCAAGCGCTGCCGCCTCGCGGGTGACGACGACGCGCGTGCCGTGATGGTCGCCGTACTCGAGCGCATGGCGGCGAACGACTACCAGAACCTCGAAGCGTTTCTCGCGCACAAGGAGCTCGCGGCGCCGGAGCCCGACCTCGTCGCCGAGGTGATCCGGTTCGGCAAGCTCGACGAGGAGGACGTTGCATCCGAGATCGACGCGGATCAGGGCACGCCGCTGCGCGCATGGCTGTTGCGACTCCTCGACTTCACGTCGCGCGATCACGTCAGACGTCGCCTCGGCTGGGGCCAGCGCGCCGGCGGAGGCAGCAAGCGCGACCTGACCACCGACGCCGGCTCTCTCGACGATCACCCGGAGCCCGCGGCGCGCCCGCCGATGACGGATCGGCTGACCGTCTCGCAGCTGGTCGAGGAGGTGTCGGAGCACATCGACACCTTCCCCGCCGAGATGCGGACCGCAGTGATCATGTGGCTCGACGACGCGGAGCCCGCCGAGATCGCAAAGAAGCTCGACCTCGACGACCCGGCGCGGGCGAAGGCGCTGATCCGCGCAGGACAGGCGCGTCTCCGCGAGCGGTTCCGCGGCCGCTCGCCGGTGCTGTTCCCGTGACCCGCGCGCTCGTCGTGATCGCCGCGCTCGGTGCCACCGCGAGCGCCTCGCCGTGGAAGGCGACGCGCGGCTCACTCGAGACCGGTCGTACGCCCGGCAGCTTCGTGCTGACGAGCGATGCGGCGCCCGGTCGCTACTCCGAGGCCGCGATGATCACCGCGGAGCCCGTCGCCCTGCCCTATACCCTCTCGGCGACCTGGCGCCGGCTCGGCCCCGAAGCCGGACGCTCGATGCACGTCCTCGTCGCCGGTGGCGTGGTGCTGATCAAGAGCGGTGCGATCGCGTTCTACGCATACGACGACGCTGGCTTCGCGCAGGGCGACTGGAAACCAATCGCGGCGAAGGCCGTGGGGGCAGAGCACGCGATCTCCGTGCACCAGGACGCGCATCGCGTGACCGTGACCATCGATGGCGCGGAGATCGCGGCGTTCGACCTCGAAGTCGCGCGCACGACCGCGCACATCGGTTTCGGCATGAAGGCCGCGCCGAGCATGCGGTCCGCGATACTCGTCCGCGACATCGCTG